>NZ_MBEJ01000127.1 GCF_001953975.1 Mycobacterium sp. NS-7484 | reverse complement strand
GTCCGAAATCACATCTGTCCGTAGCACCTAAACAGCATCAGGCACAACACCGCTCACATTAAGCAGACACGCCCTAGGCGATTTCGTATTCCGCTGTTCCAGGACGGGTTTGAGGCATTCGCTGATGGCGGGCGGCGTGCCATCGACGGTAGGTAATCGCGCGATGTCTGTGGCTTGCTCGCATTCTTGGTCAATTCACGGAGGTGGCGGATAACATCCCATCCGCGATATGTAACGCGAATCAACGGCAACGACACAGGCGGAATGTGCGAGAACGAAAGTGGGGGACATGGCTGACGACCGCTTGAAAAATTTCGTGTTGTCGTTGGCGGATGCTGACGAAAAGCTGAGTGAGCAGGCCAAACTCGTGGTGCTCGCCGCGATGGAAAGCCCGGATGAACTCAGCGAAGTGCTCAGTGACGAAGCCACGCCGGTTGAGTTAGTGCAGTCGCTGACCGCGGAGGCAAGTCAGGACGGCGAACCGGTAGGCGCCTACCTGCACTCCATCACCGTGCAAGGCTTCCGTGGAATAGGGCCGGCCGTCACTCTTCCCTTCCGACCCGGCCCAGGACTGATCGTGGTGGCGGGCCGGAACGGATCGGGTAAATCGACCCTCGCTGAGGGGCTGGAGCTCGCGTTGACCGGCACGAATTCGCGCTGGAAAAACAAGACCGCGGTGTGGTCGCAGAACTGGCGGAACCTTCACGCTGGTGAACCCGCCCAGATCCGCGTGAAACTGGCTGAAGAAGGATCGGGCGCAACGGTAATCGGCGTGGACTGGCCAGCTGGCAATGTCGATGTTGACGACCTCAAAGTCTGGGTGCAGCGGGACGGAAAGAAGCGCGAAGACACCGCCGCGCTCGGGTGGGCCGGCGCGCTGGAGATGTACCGACCCCTACTCAGCTATGACGAGTTGGGTGGAATCCTCGAAGGTCGTCCGAGCGACTTCTACGACCAACTGCATAAGCTGCTCGGCCTGGAGCAGCTGACTGACGCCACGGCCCGCCTCGAAAGAGAACTCAAGCAGCTGAAGCAGCCGTCGGCCGCTCAGAAAACTGCGCGAGATGCTCTTCGCCCCAAGTTGGAGGCGCATGACGACCCACGTGCGGCAAAAGCATTGGCGCAGCTGAAGAAGCGTCGTCCTGATTTTGATGTGCTCCGACCGTTGATCAGCGGTGGCACGGCATCAACCGTGCCGCCGGCATGGAGCTGCGCCCAGAGCCTGACTGTTCCTGAAGAACAAGACGTCGATCTTGCCTGCCAGGTGCTGCGATCGGCTGCCGATTCAGAGCAAGAAGAGCTCGGCCGAGCTGACGTGCTGACTGCCGACCGTGCCCAACTGCTGGAGGTCAGCCTTGAGTTTCATGCCAACCATGGCGACCAGAAGTGTCCCGTCTGCGGCGGCGGTGATCTGACCGCAGAATGGGCAGCGGCCGCACGGTCCGCACTCGAGCAGACTCAGCAGTCAGCGCAGGCGTTGTCATCCTCACGGGGCGCTACCAAGCAGGCGCGTTCAGCGCTCGTCGACCTGGTGAATAACGTTCAGTCACCGCCGGAGTCGGATGCGTCGCTGTCACATCTGCCTACAGCCCTGGCCGCATACCAAGCCTTCGTGGCGCTGCCTGCTGACGGTGCGCATGCGCTGGCCGATCATGTTCAGCAGAAGCTGCCCGTATTGCGCGACGCGTATGCAGCGCTGCGGCAGCAGGCGACTGAGATGATTACGGCACGGGAAGACGCCTGGAGCCCGGTGGCCGTAGAACTCGCGGAATGGCTGGGCAAGGCGGAGCGAGCCGAGGCGGTTGCGTCCGCATTGGAAGTGGCGTCTGAGGCAGTGAAATGGTTGCTGGACAACGCCGCTCAGCTGCGTAGCCAGCGCATCGAACCGCTTGCCGAGCAAGCCCGACAGATTTGGGCGACGCTGCGGCAGGAAAGTAACGTCGAGCTAGGTGGGATTGAGCTTGCGGGGCAGAAAACCACCCGCCGCGTTGTGCTCAAGGCGGATGTGGACGGGTCGGATACCGAAGCCTTCGGCGTGATGAGCCAGGGTGAGCTCCAAGCTTTGGCATTGGCCGTCTTCATTCCTCGCGCGACGTCGCCCGCCAGCCCGTTTCGTTTCATGGTGCTCGACGACCCTATCCAAGCGATGGACCCGTCAAAGATTGATGGCTTCTTGCAGGTGCTGACCCAGTTGGCGGCCAACAGGCAGGTCATCGTCTTCACGCACGATGACCGTTTGCCCGCAGCCATCCGGCGATCGCGGGTAGAGGCACACATCGTCGAGGTGAATCGCGGTGCGAATTCCGTTGTCGCAGTGTCAGAAGCGAGCCGGCCGGCGACCAGGATGCTGAAAGACGCATACGCGATCGCTGCCGACGAGGCCGTACCCGATGCGGTCAAGAAGGCCGCGGTTCCGGTCCTCTGCCGCGATGCCCTGGAGTTCACTGCATGGGATGTCTTCTGCGCGCGCCAGCTGGCGCGTGGTGTGCCACATGTCGAGGTCGAAGAGGCCTGGGAATCAGCAACATTGACGAAGGCCCGGCTTGCCTTGGCGGTAAACCCGGACGACAAAGCTGCGGTGGATAAGTGGCTGTCCGGCGGAGCGGCCCGACGTGAGGCGCTGTGGGTCGCCGCCAGCGGCGCACACAAAGGTGTGGCTGACTACAAGGATGCGGTGAACTCGACCCGGCTGGCGGTTGGCGACTTGGCGAAACTGGCGTCATGACCGACCGTGTGGAGCTGCTGTCGTATGCCGAGCAGGTGCTTGATGGCACTGTGAGGCTTGGTGTCCGCGGTCCGAGGACCGCGGCACTTCTTGCACGATGTGCGTTTGAGGACTGGCTGGACGAGATGAGTGCTCCCTGGGCGACCCAAGCCGAGACCGACAGGCCGCCAACCACGAGTTCGAAGCTCGTCGCCCTGGGAGCACTTCACGGAAACGAGCTGGGGGAGCAGGCCAAAACTGCATGGAACGGACTGAGCCGTGCCGTGCACCACCACGCGTACGAGCTGCAGCCGTCAGTGACCGAGGTCCGCTACCTGGTCCGGCTTGTCAGGGACGCTTGCACTGGCTCCGGACCGGAACCGGCCGGACCGATATTGAAGGACTGAGGGTTTCACATGGCGCGAGCGCAGACAATCCAGATCTATCTGCCATCGGGCGATCCAGCGGGTATCCGGGTTGCGAGTCTGACCACACGTACCGTGCGCGTGTTTGACGTACCACGCTCGCTTTTGGCTCAGTTCTTGGAGCGTTCGGAATCCACACAGGTCGGTGTGTACTACCTATTCGGCTCGAACGAGGACGAGACACCGCAATGCTACGTCGGTCAATCGGGAAACGTGGGAGTCCGGCTTCAGCAGCACACCACCTCCAAGGACTTCTGGACCAGGGCGATGGTGGCGGTGTCGCTGACCAACGAATGGACCTCGACGCATGTGGCCTATCTGGAATGGCTGTCGCTGAACCGGGGAAAGGCGGCCGGACGCTACACGTTGGTGAACGGGAACAGAGCCTCCAATCCCTTCACACCGGAACCGCTAGAAGCGGACTGTCAAGAGTTCATTGAAACCATCGCGGTGTTGCTCGCGACTCTCGGCGCCCCGGTTCTGGAGGCCATCAAACCGTCAGTCGCCAGCTCTACGGGAGGATCATCTGACTCCGCAGAGGCTTCAGAAGAGCTGTTCTTCAAAGAATCCGGTTGTGACGCAAAGGGTTACCAGACTTCTGAAGGCCTGTTGGTGCTCGCAGGATCTAAAGGCCGATCTGCACTCCGTCCATCGGCGCCGCCCAGCCTTGGGAATCAGCGGGATAGCCTCCGGGCGGAAGGAATTATTAAGCATGAAGGTCAGGAGTTGGTCTTTCTGCGCGACCACCTCTTCGCCAGCCCTTCTGCTGCTGGGGGGTTGCTTGTCGGCGGTACAAACAATGGTCGTATCTCTTGGCGCAACGACCGCGGCCAATCTATCGCTGAACTCGAACAGCTTGCGTTGGAATCCGCAACCGGATCGCGTCATCACGGACCCGCGCAGTAGGACCGCGGTGCGGCGTTAGCTACGATTGACTCCCGCAGCCCGACCCGCTGGCTTGCCAGTTGATACCCACCAGTCCAATGACGTCGTGAACGATGTCTCGCACCGTGCGCAATACCGACTCGGGAAGAAGGCCATCCAACCTGTCCACGATGCCGCCGACGTCGAGACCGGCGCCGCGAATGTGTGCCCCTGATACTCCCGCTTGAGGCTTGATGCGCAGTGCGGGCCCGGTCACGGAAGTTGTCGAGGCGTAGAGGACACCGGCGTTGCGCGTCGAATCGGACTCGCCGAGAGCGTAGGCGTAGGTGAAGAGCTGATAGATGTCGCCGGTGCCGAATCGCTTGTCCTCGTACAGCTTGTACTTGATATCGACGGGGACCTTGCGCCCTGACTCGGTGTCGACGATGACGAGGTCGGGTCGGATGGTGCTGTAGGTGCGCCCGGTGCTCTCGTCGACGACGACGGCGCCGTAGCTCTGCTGAGCACTCACCCCCAGGGTTGTCCCGGCCAGCGCTTCTGAGACGAGGCGGGTGACGAAGCGTTCGAAGATCGCGTTCATGTCGAGCATGAAGGCGGTGACACCTTTGTTGCCGCTGTTGTGCAGGTCATCGAGAGCCAGTCCTTCCAACACCATGATGGCGAGCTTATGAGCGGGTCGGTACCGGGAATTGCGGCGGTCATAGTGAATTCGGCGCGTGTACCACTCGGGGTCAAGTGTGGGGGGCTCGCATGTTGCGGCCAGAACTGCGGCGAGCCCGCGGGTGTCGGTCCTGAGCTTGTCGTCGGCCACGCGCGTGGCTGCTGCGGAAAATGCCGCCGCAAGTAGCTGATTCTCCGGTATGTCGCCGTCGTACTCGTCATATTGGCACTCCAACCTGTGCAGGCTGCCGTACCGGCGCAGGAACTGATCGCGCATCCGTAGACGGCCACGCAGTACCGTGAGGGAATCATCGGTGCGCCGATAGTCACGGATGAGCCCGTCTCGGATCAGCTCTCTGGTTTCCTGGACCAAGGCCATGACGATCAACTGAAACAGGTCGGTGCCGTCGGCGGGCAGACGCTGATCGGATGGAAGGTGTGACAGCAGCCGTATCCCGTTGGCGTACTCGACCATCCGCAGGACGCGTAACGACCCACCGACCAACTTGGGGACAACACGGATCTCCAAAGCGCTGAATCGCACCGCACCGACCCAGGAGGTCGCGTTGATTTCTACGTTCCCATCGGCCAGCCAGCGCACATCCAACCGCGCATCGACGGCGCCTCCGGCAGCAAGCTTTTCGGCCAGTTTCAGATCGGCCAGGGTGGGCTTGTCCGCGGGCACACATTCTTTTTGGTATTCGGCGAGCTCGACGGTACGGCGCATCGTCACGCGGAGGCGCTGCCGTATTTGTTCGCCAGATCGACGCACAACCCTTCCGGATCGTTGGCGAGCTCAGCGATCTGCTGGGCCTGGGTATCGATCACTCCGCCCAGAAGGTGGCCCAGGGCTTGGTAGTCCTCGTAAAAGTACTCCTGGAGGAGTGGAATCAGTTCATAGCGGATGATGGCGGCGAAGTCCTCTGGGGAGTCGACGATTTCACCATTCTGGTAGAACAACGCATGGCCGATTTGCTTCTCGCGACCAAAGCGTTTGCGGATCTCCTCGTTGAGGCCGCCCAGGAACGCATCGAGTGCCAGGGCGCCCACCGAAGCCCCTTCGAGAAGTTCGAGGTCTGGAAGCAATTCGATGAACTGAAAGCGTCTGCGCAGTGCGGTATCGAGCAGGTGAATGCTGCGGTCAGCGGTGTTCATGGTGCCGATGATGAGTACATTCGGGGGTACAGAGAAGCTGTCATTGCTTTGCGGCAGTTGAACTGTCAGGCCCCGTTTGTCCTTCTCGATGAGAGTGATCAGTTCCCCGAAAATCTTCGGGATGTTGCCGCGGTTGATCTCGTCGATCAAAACGATGTAGCTGTTGGTGGGATCGTCGTGGGCAGTTGCACAGACTCGTTTGAAGATACCGTCGGTCAAGACGAGCTGCATGGCGCCGTCGTCGGACCGCTGAGGGCGGAAGCCTTCGACGAAGTCCTCGTAGGCATAGGACGGATGGAAGGTGATACGGGTCAGTCGGGCAGCCTTGCCGGGACCGGTCGGCTCAGCCAAGTCTCGTTCGCGGCGGGTGAGCGCATCGGTGTCGGCGAGCAGTCCGTTGGCCTGTGCGTTCGCGCTTCCGCCATCCAGCAACCAGGCCGCGGCCCGACGAGCAATATGGGTCTTTCCGGTTCCAGGGGGTCCGTACAGAATCACCTGACCGCGCCGACGCAGCGCAGCTTCCAGTTCGAGCAGCTTCGCATCGTCCTCAACGGGTTTGGGGGCCGGCCCCCTTCCCAGGAGTTTTCGTTGCAACTCGGCCGACACCTTCGAGACGGTCGTCACCCTCCACGCGTCTACCTGCTCAATGGGCCCGGCCGCCGCGGTGTCCCAGTCGATGCCGACGGTGTGCTTGTATTCCGCGCGCTCGGGATGCCACACGTAGCCGATGTCGTTAACGGTCCCGACGCCGAGCAGGTACTCCGTGCCGCGGTTGGCGATGACGGTGTCGCCGGACTGAAGTTCCCTCAGCGTCCAGAGTTCGTTGGCTTTCCGGCTGACTTGCTGCTCGACGCCGTTGTACGGGTAGTGCTCCCGGAAAACGTCACGGAACTCGTCCTTGGTGCTGAACTGTGCGAGATCGCCGACGTCATCCCAGCCGACGCAGATGAAGCCATTGTCGACGCAGTCCTGCCAGTACTTTCCCTGTTCGCCGGGCGCGATCTTCACCACTCGCTGTGAAGGGCGCGGATTGTGCCAGTGGTACAGGAAGATTCCGAGTTCCTGATTGGACAAGTCAGCGAGTTCCGGGATGGACCGCAGCGTATTGAGCAGCTGTCGGTTGGCTCGGAGCACCGAGGAGGTAGGCTTCTCGCCCAATGCCCGCAGGTAGTGGTCGATGTGGTCCTTCGATGACACCGTGATGAGGTCCGTCGGGCAGTACATGCACAGCAGCTTGGCCCGCAGGGCCGGGGCGGCGTAGAGAGCCTTGACATCGTCGGCATCATCGAACCGGCCTTCGGCGGCGAAATGCAGCATCTGCACGAACCCGGCCCGAACGGCTTCCCATGCCTGCTCGACTGACTCGTACTCTTTCGGGAAATACCATGAGCCCGTGGTGGTCCGGTAGATCAGGTGCTTGAACGCCGAGCCGCCCTTCATACTCGGGATCAGACCGTCCTTGAACTCCATCCAGTAGGAAACGACATCCTGATTGTTTTGTCCGAGCGCGTAATCCGCCAGGGAGAGTTCCTCCCAGGCGGTTCTGGGAAACCGTTCGGCGAACTGGTTGCGCAGTTGCTCAGACTTGGCGAGCTTCGTTGCCGCTGCAGCTCGATCCCACGACTTGAGCGCCTCGAGGATGTCGTGTCGGGTGTGGTCATCGACCATATCAATCCGCCGTTCTCATGAGGGACAACACAACTGACAGCCGCCGATCCCAACGGCTTGCAGAGAGGCCGCTGTCTAGGTTGACTCGCCCGACTCGTCCGACTTTTCCCGCCGCCATACCTTGCTCTTCTCCCGCGCTCTCCCCAGGAATCCGCCGATCTTGTCGATGCCTTCGCTCGCGGCGCCGAGCGCCAAAGTCGCGGTGTCACTGGCGACTCCAAGAGCGGCAGTGGCGGTTTCGGTCACGCGTTCCACCGCCGCGTTGGCGGCGTCCCGAGGGCTCGGCGCACTGAACTCTTGCCAATCTTGTAGATGTGCACGCCGAGCTTTGCCGAACCGGTCGAGGTCTTCGCGCAGTGTCGGCAGGCCGCGCTGCAGGCCTTGCACCGACCAGAAACGGAAGCCGTCGATCGCTTCGGTCTTGGCGACCGCCTCCAGGATCTCGCGGGCCCGTTGGAACAGTGCATCGTCCTCGACGAGCTGCCGGGCAAGCAGATCGCGCGCGTCGTCGAGAACCTGCTGCACGTGCTCGGGCTGAGTGGCTTCGACCCGGGCCAGCCGCAACCGCTGCCACTTGAACAGTGACTCCTGGGACACCACCAACAGACTCAGCGTTTCACCGAGCTGATTGCTCTCTACCGCCTTGACGATGAAATCCGCCCGCTCCTGAATGGGCTTGGACGCATCGAAGCTGCGCAACGTCCGGTCGGCATGATGACGCAGTTGCTCGACGGTGCGATTGAGCGCCGGCCCGATCCCGGCGATCGAATCCCAGTCGGCGTCGGAAAAGGACCCGTGCCGATCGAGGTAGCTCGCCATCCGATCGATGGTGACCCGGTCGCCGAGAACATCACCGGACCGGTTGGCGTGGGCGAGGCGTAGCACTTCCTCAACCTTGCCTTCGACGCGTTCGACGGAGGCCTCGACTTCGGCGATCGCGGTCTTCAATGCCATCTGCACCGCCACCATCTGCAGCGACATCATCCGCGTCGGCGTGAGGTTGGCCTGCTTCCACTGCAGCTGGCTGACGAACTTCTTGTCCGCACCGCGGGTCATCATCCGGTAAAAGCCGTCTGTTCCAGGGATCAGGTCGCCCTTCTGGATTGCCTTGACGCTCTCGGGATGCAGCTGGACGAACTTCGCGGACTGGCCGAGAAACGCTGCCGCCCCAGCTGCGAGACCGGCGGCGTTACCGACGGAAGCCTTGTCCACGCCGATCACATCGATGGCATGGCCCGAGACTTTGCGGATGCGGTCGACGTAGGCCTCAATCTCCGACGGATCACCCGTAACCAGTAGTCCCTCCGGCTGGACGGAAACGGCGACCTCGCCATCCTGAGGAACAACCGCAGCGATTTCGTCGGAAGCGTCGTCGACAGGCGTCGGTCTCGTCGGTTCAAGATCGCTTGCCATCTGCATCCCCTCTGCTTTTGCTCGCGCAGTCTAGGTGAACAGATACCCGCGACGGGAGACACTGAGAACCCGAATCTGATCGGGCGGCGTGCAAACCGCGGGGCGAGAGTTATCAAGAAGGAGGTGGTGACGGGCCGCGCCTGAGGTGGGCCTCAAACTGGCTACACAGGGCCTCATCAACGGAGTGGCTGTGTGGATCGCGTCGCGATCGGTCCACGGGTCCGACCCAGCGGACACCGAGTGGTTCGAAGCGTCATAGGGAGCGTGCTCCGGCACACGGGAAGCGGCCAGGATGCGGGCGGCGACCAGATCAAAAGGCAACATCCGGCGGGCAAAGGTGGGCAACACCTTGTCGTCGAACCAGCGCCGAAGGTCCTTGCCCCGGCATCCCGGCATGCGCAAGGTGCACATCACGTAGATGTCCTGCAGCTACGTCAGGTCTGAGGTTGCGCGGTCAGACCGAGACGTTCGGGCTTAGCGCCGTTGGTAGTCCGAGTTCGGTGAGCCGCCGATAGGACCCTGTGTCTAGAATCCTGATAGCTGTCTATAATCCAGATATGGCTCTCAGCATCAAAGACCCCGAGGCTGATCGGCTCGCCCGGGAACTCGCCGCACGGACCGGGGAGACGCTGACCGAGGCGGTTGTGGTGGCGCTGCGTGAACGACTGGCGCGGCACACCGGACGCCTCGGCGCGGTCCCGTTGCGCGACGAACTCGCCGCCATCCGCAGCAGGTGCGCAGCACTTCCGGTCCTCGATGACCGCTCTGCGGAGGAAGTACTGGGCTATGACGACCGTGGGCTGCCATCCTGATGGTGATCGACACCTCAGCCCTGGTGGCCATGCTGACCGATGAATCAGGTGCCGAGCATTTGGAGGCATGCGTGGCGGACGATCCGGTACGGATGATGTCCACCGCGTCATACTTGGAGGCTGCCATCGTGATCGAGAGCCGCTTCGGTGAAGCCGGCGGCCGCGAGTTGGACTTGTGGCTGCACCGAGCATCGGTGGAACTTGTCGCAGTCGACGCCGACCAAGCCGAGGCGGCCCGCGTCGCTTACCGGCGATACGGCAAGGGCCGTCACCGCGCGGGACTGAATTACGGCGATTGTTTCTCCTACGCCCTCGCCAAGATCAGTGGCCAGCCATTGTTGTTCAAAGGCAATGACTTTGGTCAGACCGATATCGCTGCCGCCCAATAAAATCCCGGTGCGACGATGTCACGGCAGCCCAGCTCGGTCGAACTCCTGTTGCAGCCGCGGACGCCGCCGGTATCTGTCGCGCAGGTTGGCGATGAACTCGTCGACCGCCGGGGATTCACTCGACCCGGCCGCCAGCGTGCGCATCTTCTTCAGCCGGCGCGCGGCGGTGCGGTAGTTCTTCGCGTCGGCTGCACCCAGCTCGCTCTCGACAAGCTCGGTGTAGACGGGCAGCACGGCAAGGGGATCGCGCTTCTCGTACACCTTCACGAGGTCACTCCAGGTGCGGGCGTCGTTCAGGCCCAGGCCGTGGGCCAGATTCCACGCCAGCTCAACATCTTTGAGAGAATTTTGGGCGAACAACACCGCGTCGCGCGGGTGGGCGGTGAGTCGCTCCATCACCTCATTCTGGTAGTCCGGCCAGGCGTCGGGCGCGTCCCGGTAAAGAGCGCCCGCCGTAGTCGACGACGGCCAGCGGCGGAATATCCTGACCCGCGCATCCAGCCGTTCAGCGGGCCGATGCTCGGCAAGGAGTTCACACCAGTAGTCAGCGGCCCACCGAGACTGATGACCGTCATCAAACTCCGTAGCCTGCTGTGCCCAGCCGATGGCGGTATCGACCTCCCCGATTTCCATGAGCGCCACTGCGGTTTCCTGAAACCACGCGGCGACACGTCGGTCTCGGGCGTGGGTCCGGATGATGGCGTCGACATCCCGATCGAGCACAGCCAGACGCCGCGCATTCCAGTCGAGGCTGAACCACTCGATGGAATGCGGCGACGACCATCGTTGATCTTCAGGCGGCCGCGGGCCCAGAGTTGTCTCGCGTTCCTTGAGCTTGACCCGGTAGAGGGCCATGCCCTCGCTGCCGAGCGCAGGCGCATAGGCGACGGGATCGATGGTGAAGAAGTCGCATTCGTTGTCGAACTGGAACTGCATCATCCAGTCGACGAGTTCTGTTGCCGCAGGGCGTACCCGGACAGCCAAAACTGGGTGTAGTGCCAGAAGGTCCCGACAGGCGTCGCCGATGATTCCGCTGGAGTCATCGGCCCGCATGATGACCTTCAACGCAGAGGCGATCGCGCGTTGGGTCACCGCGAACACGTCGGCGGGATCGCCGTCTTTCGCGGCTTGCCGCAGGATCGCGACGGCCTCATGCATCTGTGCGCCATGTGCGTTGGCGACATTCCACCGGTGCAGGTCAGTCCGGGTTCGGATCAGGGGGAGAACGGCGTCGGCGAGAGCGGTCACAGAGCCATCTTGGCGAGGGGCGCAACTGGCCGCAAGCACCACACCGCCGAGGTTTGTCGGTGGCCTCTGTCATTCTGTCCGGCTCGATCGAGCCTCGCAGCCGGTACCGGTTGCGAGTGGACCGAACGATCGGAGACGAGGACGAATGGCGCGTGAAGCTGAAGGTGGTCGCAACAGTGCGGTGGAGCTCGACGACGACCTGTTGGCGCGTATCACCGAAGTGGTCGACCGCAGTGATGTCATCCAGACGTTGAGTAACAAGCGCACCAACTGGGTGACGTCGGTCGACCGTGCGGGGGTGTGGGTGGAGACCGAGCGCTCCAGGGCCCATGCATCCGGCCCTCAGCTGGTGCCGGCCTGGATGATCGTCGTGGCGTGGGAACGGTTGGGCAGCAACGGAAGTCTGAGCCATATCGAGCTGCTCAACGATTTGAAGGTCATGCGCTCGGCATTTGTCTGCGCGTTGCTGGCTCAGTTTCCGGATGTCGTGGTGGTGCAGGATCGCCCGGCTCTCCTGGAACGGATCGTCGCGCCGTGACGTACCCGAGTCGGGCGGTGCGCTACGGCTTGGAGGCGAATCAACATGTCGCGTCGTCGAAAACGTACTTGTCGGTGGGCTCTGTCATTCTGTTCGGCTCGCGTGTGCGAGCGACCACGAACAATGAATGGAGCACACGATGATCACTTACCAGGTGCAGGCCGCCACCACCGCGCGAGTCAAGACAAAGAAGAATCGCCGCGTCGCCGTCGGCCTCCTGTTGGCCGTCAGTGGCGCCGCACTGTGGGCGGTCAGCGCCATCGCCGGCGGACTCGACGTGGCGGCCCCGTCGGTACAGCTGACCGGCGCCGCCACCAGCATCGAAGCACACGGCTGCCGCATACCCACGCTCTTTCCGGACCCATGATCCCGTTGGAACCCGCCTCGACGGCCAGTCAGCGCAATGCGGTACGGACCGCCAAGGACTACCTCGACTACACGGCCTTTTCACGCCAGGGGCTCATCAAGCAATTGGAATACGAGGGTTTCTCAACCGCAGACGCGACCTTCGCAGTCGACAGCATCACCGTGGACTGGAATGCACAAGCCGCGAAGGCTGCCAAGGCCTACCTGGACTATTCCGGATTCTCGCGTAGTGGACTCATCAACCAACTCGAGTACGAGGGGTACACCCCGGCGCAGGCAGCCTACGGAGCCACCGCAGCCGGGCTGTAGTGACCGGCGTGACACCAAGCGGCTCCCGTGAGCACTGACCTTGCGTCCACGGGAGCCGTTCTGGCCCAACCAAATCAACAGGACGGCACCGCATAAACGCGTCTGTGGAGGTAAATCATGAGCAGCAATAAAGGTTCTTCGGGTGTGGGCGGGCTGGTCTTCTTCGTCATCGTGCTCATCGCGTTGGTGCCGAAACCGGTCTGGATCGCCCTCGGTGTCATCACGGTGATCGTTCTGGTGAGCTGGGGCGGCTACAAGATTGTCGTCGCCCTGGAGCAACGCAGTTATGAGGCGGAGAAGCGGGCGCGTGCCGAGCAAGTGAAACGCGCCGCGGACACCAAACGTCAACGTGAAGAACGGATCCGCCAGGAAAAGCAACGGCGCATCGACACGCTCGGCAAGCAGAACGCCGCGCTGGTCGAGTCCGCGCTCAGCGCCGTCAAGCAGGTGGCTGCATCCGAAGCCGCCCGCGCCGGCTGGTTGGGCGACGTCGACTTCAGTGCCGACATCAAAGGGATCCCCGACAACTTCGAGAAGGCGTACGCGCTGCGGGGCGTCATCGAAAAGCTGTCGGCACTGGACAAACCCAGCGCCGACGATCGCAAGATCCTCGCGGAGGCCAAGAAAACCGCGGCCAACCTGGAACTGGCGGCGACGGAACGGGTCGAGCTCATCGGCAAGTGCGCCAAGGAAGCACAACTGATCGACAAGTCGCTACGGACCGAACGGGAGGACGCACGGGTTGCCGAGCATCGCGCCGAGCTACACGCGAAGCTCAGCGCGATGCTCTACGGCATCGAGGCCACCCCTGAAGCCACGCACCAGGATTCGGCGGTGGATGCGGTGATGGCTCGGGTGCAGGCGTATCGAGAGATCAAGAACCAGATTCAGCAAGCGCGTGACGGGGGAGCTGCGTAGGTGCACCGAGAACACCGCTAGAGGGCCGTCGTTCCCCGGGTCCACTCCGGCACGAACGCGACATCCAGCCGCACACTCGACCTGTACCCCGACCACGTCGCAATCCCCGGCGGTTGGCTGGCATAGATTCCACGCGCTGCCGCGACCACCCGGTTGTACTCAGTGGGCCAACGGATCTCGTCGGCGATCTGACCCAGTACTGCCTGATCGCGCCCCAGCACCTCCGTGACGATCTCGACCGCCGGCAGCGCGTGCCGCTTGTCGGTATTGCACCGCGTGCACGCCAGCACCAGGTTGGCCAGGCCGTCAATACCGACCAGAGACCAGGGCAGCACATGGTCGATCGGGTTGTCCGCCGGCAGATGCGCCTTGCAGTAGAAGCAGTGCGGCGTGAAGGCCTCCTTGAACGGCTCCCGCACGGCGGCCAGCGCGGTGCGGTCGCGGCCGAACAAATGGCCCGCGACGTCGGGCACCTCGGCGCTGAGGAACTTGTTCATCCGCCGCACATCATCGACCCACATGATCTCCAGCGCCGGCTTGAGCAGACCGGCGAGGCGCGCCAGGCCGGCCGCCACCCCGGGCATCAACTCGATCGCGTCCCCGTGAGCGCGCAGCGTGCGGCGGAGACGTTGGAGTGCAGGAAGCTGTCGTCGTAGAGAAACGGCTCATTGGTGTCGGCGCCCGGCAGCCGCTGCAGCCGGTACAACGGTTGTTGCGCCAGGCACAGGCCGATCTCATCGATGGACGCCTGATAGACCTGCGGCGCCGTCGTCATCGCGACACTCAGTGACTTGCCGGCCGCGGCCGACCGTAATGCCCTGACGGCGCGAGGGATTCGCTCGCGTTCACCGGTGGACTGCCGAAGGTCGTGCCCCTCGAACGGGCGCACCTGGCGCCAATACAGCTCCAACA
The DNA here is from genome assembly GCF_001953975.1 of Mycobacterium sp. NS-7484. GTDB lineage: Bacteria > Actinomycetota > Actinomycetes > Mycobacteriales > Mycobacteriaceae > Mycobacterium. Next base: position 195,349 of record NZ_MBEJ01000127.1, on the reverse strand, counting down.
CCCGGTGGGCAAGATCGGGGATGTGCACCGGCAGTGGATCCGACGGATGCTCCGGCAGGTTCTCGATGCAGTGGTCGATCAGCGCCATGAGAGTGGCCAGTTTGTACGTCGCCACCCGCACGCCGGTTTCCAGGATCGCCACCACGCGCTGGCCCAGCAGCAGGGGATCGATGGCCTCGGGCACACGACTTTGTTACCACGGCGCGGCGTCTCGGTGGTGGCATGGCACCTGGTATCGCCGGTGATATCGCATTCTGAGCCCGGCTATGCCTTCGAAAACCTCAGGCGCTGGTCTCGATCGAACAGCCAACGCGCCTCGGCTTCGGCGGCACCCGACGCCGTGGCTGCTCGCTGTAGTCGACTTGTCGGTGGCCTCTGTCATTCTGGTCGGCTCGCGCACGCGGGCATTCCGACCAACACACGGAGAGTGTCCGATGACCATCCAGATGGAGACGTTCCCCACCGAGACCCGTTGCGCCTGCGAGGTTGCGGGGCGGATGCCCGCGCTGAAGCCATTGCCGACGCACGCCGTCAATCCGTCAGCCGAGCGGGGTGTGCGCGTCGACCTTTCATCGCGCGAGCAGGAGATCTTGATCGCGTGGCTGAAGGCGGACACCAAGGCCGCGGTAGGGGAGACGTTGTATCTCGCCGACAGCACCGTGCGGACCTACGTGCAACGGATCCGTGAGAAGTACGAGCGGGCGGGACGCCCGGCACGGAGCAAGGCCGCACTGCTCGCTCGGGCCATCCAGGACGGCTACATCAGTGTCGATGACCTGTAAACCTGGCTTCGCGGAAACGGTCAGCGACCTCCGCCGCGGTGATTCTTGAGTTCAGGATTGGCCGACGACTCGATGCACGTCGACGCTGGCCGACCCGGCTCGGACCGGGCGGTGAAGTCTGGGGATGAGTGCTGGCCATCCTTCAGGGCGACCGTGGTATCACCCGTGATATCGCATTCCGATATCGACTGTCTTGATGGTTTCCGGTGCTGTTGTGACGCATGTGATGTCTTGGGATCAGGTATCTCCGCTCGCCCAGCGAACGCCCGCGGCCCGTTGCCCAGCGAAGATCGTCCACGGTGAAATGTCATACCCACCTGGGATAATTGACGTATGTCGCAAACGATCCACCACCGTCTTCACATCCTCGAAGCATCCGACTGGAAGGCCGGTGTCATCACGCTGTTGGAGCCGAAATCGGCGTACCAACCGTGGCGGTACGCCTTCGGGGAGACCCGTCCCGGTGACTACGCCATCGTGGTGCTGGGCACCGACCCGGTCTCGGTGTTGACGGTGCTCGCTCGCATCGACCATGACGGCGGCCTGGGCGGAGCGATGCTCGATCCGTCCAACGCCGAGCTTGTGGACCTGACCACGCTGGCGATGATGCTCGATCTTGGGGACGAACCGTTCGCCAACTGGCGCCTCGACGATGATGCTGCTGAACGAATGATCCTGACGCTGCACGAGAGTCCGGTATACGGCGACCCCTACTATCGCTGGGGCCATTCGTCCGTCGCTGCCGCCCGTAATCTGTTGCGCTTCACCGGCGACTGCCAAGGCTGTGGCACGGAGATCGACCTGACCGGACTCGAGGCCCGCGATCGGATACACGTTCATACCGCTGATCCGCTGCCGCGTCCCGACCCGGCATCGCCGATCAGGACGCCGGGCAGTTCCCGCGTGCGCGGTCCATTCCGGGCGGCGATCCGATCAGCTGCGCGCGACTGGCCGGCGATCCTCTGCCTACGCTGCCGAGACCGGATGCGCGACGGAAACTTTCGCTCCTTCATCGACTTCAAGTTCGCCCAGCATCCTGAGTGCCCACGCTGTGGTGGGCAGCGTACCCAGATGATCCAGTACGGCATGCCCGCCAACATCGAGGCGTGGGGACCGTGGTTGCACGCCGGCGGATGCTGTCCCACTGAACAGAAGTGGCGTTGCACAGTGTGTGACAACGAATGGCGGTAAAGCGCACTACCCCTCAGTCAACGTCACGACCAATCCCGAGTGATCCGTCTCCCCGGCAAGCCGTGGCGCGTGGTCGTATTCGCACGCACTCACCTGCTGAGCGAACTCCGGTGTGGCATATACGTAGTCGAGACGAAACCCATTGCCTCCGGGCCGGCTGAACCACGAGTATTCGCGGGCGTCCGGATGCAAGGACCGCCACACGTCGGTGTAGCCCGATGCGATCAAACGGCCGGGCATCTCCGGTCCGATGAACCTTGTGCCCTTGGGTTCTTTGTCGAGATCGTTGTTGCCCGTGTTGAAGTCGCCGATGAGCAGATCGACGCCGCTGCGGCGGGCCCGGTCGATCAATGCCTCCCAGTAGGGAAGTTTCGCGTGGGCCTGCGGCAGGTAGACACCGCAGACGATGACGCCGGCGAACTCGGCGCACCACAAATGGTGAGCCGGCAGATCCCTGGTGAACGTCGACGCCCGGTCAATAGGCGTGCGGGAGGCGATGAGCACCGTGTTCTGCGTCGGCGACACCTTGGGGTGCGTGGTCTCATAGCCGGCGTCCTCCAACTGCGAGATGAGCCGGGCGCCGGTGTCGTTGTCCCGGAACTCGGTCACCACCAGAACGTCGGCGTCATAGCCGAGCAGTCGTGCGGTGAGTGCGTCACCGAATTTCCGGCCACCGTGTCGGATGTTCAACGTGGCGATTCGCAGCGTCATCGGGAAGTGTCCTCTCGCTCGACGTGGAATCTCCAGCGAGCCGGACAGTATGAACGAGGGCACCGACAAGTCCGTTGAGCCCACGGATATCACACCCGGTGATCCGAGGGTACGGTGACGGCGGCTCGGCTACGGCAGTTCAAGTGCGGCCGTCTCACCCCAACCGCCGCAACGCCTCCCGGAACACCGGGTTCGGGTTCGCATCCGGCAGCACCGTCAGCACATCACGCAATGCTTCCTCGGTCCCGATACCCTGCCGCCGCGCACCATAGAGCGCGGCCACCGTGGGCGTGCGGCTGTAGGACTCCACGCAGTGCAACAGCACGGTATGCCCCTGCGCGCGAAGCTCTTCCACCATGTTCACCGCATCCATCAGCACATGATCCAGATGCGGATTCTCGTCGAAGTCGACCTTGTCGATCAGCCGCACCTCGACATGGGGCATGCCGTCGGGCACGTGGCCGTCGGGCATCCGGCACAGGGACACCACCGCCGACACCTCGGCCGGTAACCGTCGCAGTGCACTCGCACTGCCGAGCAGCACCTGCTCGTCATGGGGATGAACCGTGAGAATATCTGCGGCCGACCACGAATAGTCCGGATCAGACACCGGCTCTTTGGCGTGCACGGCAGCCGCCAACCCGACCAGCCCGCGCGCCCGCATCCCCGGCCACCCGTGCAGCAGCGCCCGCCACTGCAACGGCACGGCCGACGCCCCATACGCCGCGCCGAGCAGCCCGCCGGCGATCGCGGCCACGGTATCGGTGTCATTGCCGCACCGCACCGCCGCGTCGAGCCCGCGCCGCAGATGCCCCGGACCACGCCCCTCGCCGGCCGTCATGACGATCGCCGACCACGCCGCCTGCAACGCCGCGACCACCCATCCGTTGTTCGCGAAGTCCGCCGGTCGGGCCGCCTCAGCCTCGTCCAATCGCTGTGACCACGCCGAACGGCGGTCAGAGTCCAGATGGCCCAAGCCGATTCGAGCGTCGAGTTCGGTCGTCAACACCGCATGTCGAATCGCGCAGCACCACAACACGGTCGCGTCGGCGGCGTCGGGATCGAAGTGGGTGAGCTCGCTGATCGCCCGGGCGGCCTCGACCATGGCGTCCTCGTCGTCGAGGTAGGCCAGCGCCACCGGCGCGGTGCGCATCAGCGACCCGTTGCCGGCGGTGCGGCCGGTCTGCTCGTGCAGCGCGTGCGACGCGGCGCGAGCCCCCGCGGCAGACGGGGCTCCGTCACGCGCTGCGGTACGTAACACCGACCGCGTCTGGATCCCCACATCCTTTGCGCTCAACGACCATTCATGCCACCGCGCCATGATCGCATCCTGGGCGGAAGCGTCGCGCAGATCCGCCCCGGTCGCGGCGACTTCGGCGATGGCGATCGCCATCGCGGTGTCATCGGTCCACTCGCCCGGTGCCCACGGTCCGCCACCGGCCATCTCCACCGGCAGTTCCGGCCCGCGTGCCGGCTCGAACTCATAGGGCGCGCCCAGCGCGTCACCGGCGGCGGTGCCCAGAAGTACGCCCTCGATGCGGTCATGCAGTGATGCCATCGGGATCCTCCTTCTTTTGCGCAAGTCTGCGCTAATTGAAATCAGACTGTACGCTGAGGCACTGACATGGACAAGAATCCGTACCGGGACACCAGACACCGCCGGCTGGAGGATTACCCGCGCCCGTCGGTGGCCGTCGATACCGCGGTGCTGACGGTCGACCCCGACGGCGCGCTGGTGGTGCTGCAGGTCCGTCGGCTTCAGGCCAGCGGGTGGGCGTTGCCGGGGACGTTCCTGCACGAGGGAGAGGTGCTCGCCGACGCGGTCAAGCGGTCACTGGCCGACAAGGTCAACATCCGCGGCCTGCACCCACGTCAACTGCACGTGTTCGACGCCCTCGATCGCGACGATCGGGGCCGGGTACTGTCCGTCGCGCACCTCGCCGTCGTCCCTGCCGAACGCCTGGCGACGCGCTTCGCGACCACCACCCGCTTGATGCCGGTGACGGCGCCCGGACGGTTGATCTACGACCACCCCGACATCATCGAGCTTGCCGTCACCGACGTTCGCACCCACTATGCGACGGCGCCGGACCCGGACCGCCTGCTGGGCGACACTTTCACCCTGCGCGACCTACGCCTGATCCACGAAGCCGTCGCCGGCCACGAATTGCAGCGCGACACCTTCCGGCGCACGATGCAGGACCAACTGGAGGCCACCGGAGACTTCTCAGCACGCGGCCGGGGACGGCCCGCCGAATTGTTCCGCCGGCGCACAAGCAGCTGAGTCCAGGTGTTGTTACCCGAATTCACCATTCGCAAAACGATGCGCAGGCCAGCGCTTTAGGCCTCTGAGCAGGCTCGACTCGGGTACCGGTCACCCCGTACGGTCGAGTGCATGGATGTATCCAACTTGGCTTTCGAATGGACGGATACCAATCGCCATTGGCTCATCGAGGTTCCCATCCGGGTCGTGGCGTACATCGTCGTCGCGTTGATCGTGCGGTACGTGCTGCACCGCATGATCGACCGCGCGACCACCGGCAGGCGCGCCAAGGCCCGTAGCGGCGAAGTGGAGGGGCAGGCCCGAAAGCCCCCGCTGCTGCGCTACCTGCGTGACCGCGCCTCGGCCACGACCAGCGGCCTCCAAGCCGCCGAACGTCGCCAACAACGCGCGCAGACCATCGGCTCGGTCCTCAAATCGACCGTCTCGATCGTCCTGCTGATCTGGATGGTGCTGGCCATCCTCAGCGCGCTCAGCGTCAACATCGCCCCGTTCATCGCCTCGGCCGGTGTGGTCGGTCTGGCCATCGGCTTCGGCGCCCAGAACCTGGTGCGCGACTTCGTCACCGGCGTGTTCATGTTGCTGGAGGACCAGTACGGCGTGGGGGACAACGTCGACGTCGGCGACGTGATCGGCGAGGTTCAGAGCGTCGGGCTGCGGATCACCACGATCCGCGACATCGACGGCACCCTCTGGTACGTCCGCAACGGCGAGATCGCCCGCGTGGGCAACATGAGCCAGGACTACGCCGTCGCCCGGGTCGAAGTTCCGGTAGCTCTGACCGCCGACCTTGACCGCGCCGAAAAGGTAGCTGTCGATGCCGCCAGCGAGGTCATCGCCGATCCGGACATGGCCGACAAGGTCCTGGGCAAGCCGGAAATGCTTGGTGTGCAGGATCTCTCGCCGGACCTGGTCACCTTGCGAATGACGGTGAAGACACGGCCCAACGCGCAATGGTCGGTGCAACGCAAACTGCGCGGCGAGATCGTGCGCGCCTACGACGAGAACGACATCGACCTGCCTTATCCGCAGGGACGGATAGCCGCGCTCGTCGGTGGCCGCGACGACACCGAGGCGTAGTGGTCGGGGCGGATCTGCTTTTCGCCTGACCACCGGTAGGCCGTCAACGCCCCGCCCTTGACCGCGCTGAAATCGACGCACGCGGTGTATTCGGTCCAGTCGTGTCGATGTTTGGGCGGCCCCTGCCGCCAGTAGTGGCCGTAGAACACCGGCACCCCCGGCGGGTAGACGTAGGCCTGGTCGCCGTGCGAGAGCTCAAGCTCGGGCAGTGGGGGATAGGGCTCACCGGCCGCGGTGGTGAAACTGCCTTCGATCAAGGCAAGATCGCGCAGGGTGCGGGCCTCGCTGTTCCACCACCGCATCACGATCTGCGCGCTGCCCGCCTCCACCATGTCCTTGACGACCTGCAGCACCCGCAGTTGCTCGTCACCACGATCGATCAGGTCACCGACGAAGATGGCCTGACGTTCGGGGTGGCGGTATTCGCTTGTGCTGCCCGAACTCTCGTAGCCCAACTGGCCGAGCAAGGATTCCAGCTGGGTGGCGCAGCGATGAACATCGCCGATGATGTCATAGCCCGCAATGGTGGAGTCGGTCATAGCGGTCCTCCTGTCGTGCGAATCGTCAAACACCGATGACGCCGCATCCGGTGCGGCTGGTGGTTGGCGGTGTGTGCCGTTCGATCAGAACTGTGCGACGGCAACCCGGGGAAGCAACTTGAGCATAACGGCGGGGTCTGACGTGACCTCGCTCCGCTGCTAGCAAAGTGCTAGCAAGAAGAAAGCAGATGGGTATCTTTGCGCTATGCGCACGCTGCATCTCCGCAATGTTCCAGACGACGTCATGGAGCGGCTCGAACGGATGGCACGCGCAGCGGGTACGTCAGTGACTGCCGTGGCGATCCGTGAACTCGACGCTGCGTCCCAGCGAGTCGACAATGCCGCCTTGCTGGCCACTTTGCCCGATCTGAACGTCTCAACTGAAACGATTGTCAAAGAACTGGATTCCGAGCGCAGATGATCGTTCTTGATGCGTCGGTGGCCGTGTCGGCGCTGTTGAACGATGGCCAGGCGCGCCGCCTCCTTGCCGGTGAGTCAATCCATGCGCCGCACCTGGTGGACGTGGAAGTGGTCAGCGTATTGCGTCGACACGCTGCGGCGGGTCTGCTCACGCCGGGGCAAGCCAGTCGCGCGCTGGATGTCTGGAAAAGAGTCGGGCTGATTCGCTATGCCGCGGCCCCGCTTCTGGAACGGGTGTGGGAACTTCGCGCCGCCGTGACGGCTCACGCCGCAATGTATGTGGCTCTTGCGGAAAACCTGGACTGCGCACTGGTAACGGCGGATTCGCAGTTGTCCGCGGCCAACGGACCGCAGTGCGCCATCACGGTCGTACCCCGGTGAACCATGCATCAACGCCGCGATCTACTGCTCGATATTGACCGGAATCCGCGGCCTTGATCACCCGGTTCACGACCGACTATTCCGCGGGGTCTACGGCGGCCCGCCCGGCGACCCGTCGAATGCGGCCGTACAGCCACAGCAGCACCGCCGCAAAACCCACCACGCCAAGAACCTCGGCCAGGTTGCCGTCGTTGTGGAAGATCGCGAACGGATCGTCGCTGCCGGTGCCGGCGACGAACCCGGCGAAGATGACGCCGTAGAGGCTCTCGCCGACGATCAGGCCGGTGGCCAGCAGCACCCCGAGCCGCTTTTTGCGTTCCACACCGGCCTCGGAGCCGCTGCGGCCAGCCCAACGGTTGTAGAAGTAGCCCAACAGCGAGCCCAGCGGGATGATCAACGTCAGGCTCATCGGCAGGTACATGCCCATCCCGACGGCCAGCGGGGGCAGGGTGAAACGCGATGTGCGGGTGAGGATCTCGTCGACGATCACGATCCCGACGCCGATCAGCGCCCCCAACCCGATCAGCGACCAGTCCAACGACCCGCCGAACACGCCCTTGGCCAGTGAGGAGATAAGCGCCGCCTGCGGGGCGGCCAACGCGTGGTCGGTGGCACCGGGCGCACCCAGGAAGCCGAACGCCTGCTGCATCAGATCCAGCACCGGCGGGATGATCGCCGCGCCGAACAGCACCCCGATCACCAAGGCCACCTGCTGTTTCCACGGCGTGGCGCCGACGAGCTGACCGGTCTTGAGGTCTTGCAGGTTGTCGTTGGAGATCGTGGCGACGCCGAACGTGATGGCCGAGGCGAACAACGTGAAGGCGACGAGCGCCAGGGCCTGCTCGTCATCGGCGCGACCGAAGACCACCTTGATCAGCACCGCGGCGATGAGCACGGTCAGAATGCCCACGCCGGAAATCGGACTGTTCGACGAGCCGATCAGACCCGCCATGTAGCCGCACACCGCCGCGATCACCAGGCCGACGAGGAAGATGAAGATCACGCTGGCCGCGATGATCCCGGCCGAGCTGCCATGTAACGCGGTGCCGCGGCTGAACTGCCACAGCAGCACACCGATCGGCAGCAGCATCGCCACCACGACGGCCGCGACGACGGGGAAGGGAATGTCGCGTTCGGTCAGGTCGACCAGCTGACCCTCACGGCGGTTGCGGGCCGAGGCCAGCGCGTCGGTGATGCCTTTGACGATGGGGCGCAAGATCTTCAACAGCGTCCAGACTGCGGCCACCGCGATCGCCCCGGCCCCGATGAAGCGCACCTCGTGGACGAAAACGCCGTCGATCACGTCGGCCACGGATTCGTCGCCCCCGAACGCCCCGATGGTCCGGACCGGCAGCAGCACACCGAAGGAGATCACCAGCCCGACGAGCATCGCGATGCCGACACTCATGCCGACCAGATGCCCCACGCCGATCAACGCCAACGACAAACTGGCGCCGAACATCGACCCGCCTGCTCCGACACGGAAATACGCCGCAACCGAATTGGCCAACACCTTGACGTTGGCCAGCAGCGCGAACCCGGCCGACACCAGCGCGCCGAACGCGATGACCCGTAGCCCGACGCGGTTGTCCTCGGCGCCGCCGGTGCTGTCACCGACCTTGAGCACCTCGGCGGCGGCCACGCCTTCGGGATAGGGCAGATCCGATCCGGTCACCAGGGCGCGGCGCAGCGGGATGGAGTACATCACGCCGAGGATGCCGCCGACGGCACACACCGCCACGGTGATCCAGTACGGGAACCCGGTCCACCAGCCGATCATGATCAGCCCGGGCAACACGAAGATGATCGCCGAGAGCGTGCCCGCCGCCGAGGCCACCGTCTGCACGATGTTGTTCTCCACGACGGAGTGGTTGGCGAAGTTGCGCAGGATCGCCATCGAGATCACCGCGGCCGGGATGGCGGTGGCGAACGTGAGCCCGACCTTGAGACCGAGGTAGACGTTGGCGGCGGTGAACACCAGCGTGATCACGCCGCCGAGCAGGATCCCGCGGACGGTCAGTTCCCGCAGCGTCGGCGCGGCAGAAGTGACGGGGTCTACTGGTACTCCGGCGGCCAACTCGACATCCTCTCGGTCGTACCCCAAGGCCGTCGTCATGTGGTCGGCCAATCCGTCTTTACACGGTAAGCGTTGCGTTGCGGTATTTGCGGGGATGCCCTGGATCCGCATCGCGGCAAGCCTGGCGAACAAATGGGAGTGCGCTGGTAGCGTGATCCCATGGAGGCCATCATCGATTCCGGAGGTCGAGTTGTGCTGCCCAAACAACTTCGCGATGCGTTGGGTCTGACCCCGGGGACAAAGGTCGACATCTCGGCCTACGGGGGTGGATTGCAGATCGTCCCGGGCGGGAGGACGGCACGACTCGAGCGGGGCGAGGACGGGCGCCTGGTCGCCGTGGCCGACACGGTCGTCACTGACGAGATGATGTTCGCCCTCATCGATTCGGGACGACGCTGACCGCAGTGCCGGTGCCCGTCACTGCGGTCGACACCAGCGTCGCGGTAGCCCTGCTCGTCACCTCGCATCCGCAACACGCCATGGTGGCCGGCTGGGCCAAGGGGCGCACGCTGGGGCTGAGTGGGCATGCCCTGGCCGAAACCTATTCCGTGCTCACACGCTTACCGGGCGATGCCCGCATCGACCCAGCAGACGCGGTGACACTGATCGACGAGAACTTCCCTGAATCGTTTTCGCTCGGTGTACGTGCCGCGCGAGCCGCCCACCGCGAGTTCGCCCGTCGCGGCATCGCCGGCGTCGCTACCTACGACGGACTGGTGGCCGTGGCGGCTCGTGAGCACGATGCCGTCCTCGTCACCCGGGATGCACGCGCCAGATCGACCTACGAAACGCTCGGCGTGGTCACCGAGGTGCTGGCCAACGACGTCAAGCGCTGACCTGTCGACCGGCGCGGTGACCGCCGTGAAATTGGTACCGGTTTCGGTACCGATACCGGTATCGTGGAGGCATGCCTTCGCTCAACATCGAGTTCGACGACGCGGAAATGGAGCAGATTCGCGCCGCTGCCCGCGTCGATGACGTGTCGTTGAAGAAGTTCGCCCACGCGGCAGTCATGGATCGGGCCAGCATGCACAAGCGCAGGGTGGCCGAGGCGGCGCGGCTCGTGGCCGAGAAGTCAGCCGAACTCAACAGACGGCTGGCGTGATCGAGTATCTCGACCGCGACGATGTCCTCACCGCGGGATCGATCGCCTTCGGCGGGGAACTGAAGGTGCGTGATTACGGTCTGCTCGATGCCGCTGTCGCGCGGCCTCGGGCGACGGTCTTTGGCGTCGACGCCTATCCGGAGGTGTGGGAAAAGGCAGCCGCACTGTTGCAGTCCCTGGCCCGCAATCGTGCCCTCGTCGACGGGAACAAACGCACCGCCTGGGCGTCGGCGTGGACATTCCTGCATATCAACGGCATTGAACTCACCGCGGACTTCGACGTCGATCGGGCCGAGCGTCTGATGAACGGCGACGCGGTCCAGGACTGCGAACTCGGTGAGATCGCTACCTTGCTGAAGGGTTTCAGCGGGTGAGAGGCCGGCGCCCGACCGCATGCCCACTCTGAAACCCACCCGTTGCGCACCGTTCACCCAAAGCTGCCCGCCCGGACATCCGTGCACGCCAAGCTCGCCTCGACGCATCGGCACAACTGAAGAGGGCGACGGATGAGAACGGCACGAGCCGCAGCGGTGACCACGGCGGCGGCAATGATTCTGGCCGGCTGCTCCACCGAGGACGCGAAGCCGCAGGAGGCACCGAAGGCGACCTCGCCGATCGACTGGAACCTGCCCGAGGCCGATCGCTACCACCGCACCGCCACCTACCCGGTGTATTTCAACAAGCCGGCCGACGACCCGGTGGACCGGGAGACCGTCGCCGAGATCTCCACCGTCACCCCCGACGGCAACACCCTCATCTACACCGATGCCGCGGCTAAGCGTATCGGCTTCGTCGACATCCACGATCCCGCCAAACCGGTTGGTACTGGAACGCTTTCACTCGCCGAGCTGGGACACAAAGACGATCAGCCCACCTCGGTGGCCGCCGTCGGCAACGTCGTCCTGGTCGTGGTGGACACCACCGGCGGTGACTTCGCCCATCCGTCTGGACGCGTCGACATCGTCCGGATCGATGACCGCACCCGCGTGCACAGCATCGACCTGGGCGGGCAGCCCGACTCGATCGCCATCAGCCTCGACGGCACCTTCGCCGCGATCGCCATGGAGAACCAGCGCAACGAGGAGTTCACCCCGCCCGGCAAGGAGGAAGGTGACCTGCCGCAGCCGCCAACGGGTTTCGTGCAGCTGATCGATCTCCGTGGCGCGCCGAACGCCTGGACGGCCCGCAAAGTCGACTTCGACGTCGAGGCCGCCCGTGCCGCCGGGCTGGACACCCCGGAAGACCTCGAACCGGAGTACGTCAGCATCAACTCCCGCGGTCAGGTCGCGGTGACGCTGCAGGAGAACAACGGCGTCGCCGTCATCGACGGCCGCAGCGGGGCGGTGCAGAAGATCTTCACCGCCGGAAGCCAGTCGGTCGAAGGGATCGACACCAAAGAGGACGACGCGATCGATCAAACCGGTTCGATCAACGACACCCCGCGTGAACCCGATGCCATCGGCTGGATCGGTGATGACCACGTCGCCACCGCCAACGAGGGCGACTGGAAGGGCGGCACCCGCGGCTGGACGATCTTCGACGCCGCGACCGGCAAGGTGGTGTGGGATTCCGGCAACTCCCTCGAACAGCTTGCGGTGCGCACCGGCCTGCACATCGAAAGCCGCGCCGAGGTAAAGGGTCCCGAGCCCGAAGGGCTGGCCATCACCGAGCTCGGCGGCAAGCCGACCGCGCTGATCGCCTCCGAACGCAGTAACTTCGTCGCGGTCTACGACGTCAGCGATCCGACCGCGCCGGTGTTCCGGCAGATCCTGCCCACCACGCCCGGCCCGGAAGGTGTCCTGCCGATCCCGTCGCGCAACCTGCTGGCCATCTCCTCCGAGTCCGACGACGCCGAGGCGCACGTGCGGGCTTCGGTGAACCTCTACGGCTACGGCAAAACCTTCGCGACCGCAGGGAAACCGAGCTTCCCGTCGATCGTGTCCGCAGACCTCGACGGCGCACCGATCGGATGGGGTGCGCTCGGCGCGTTGTCGCCCGATCCGCAGAACCCCAACCGGCTCTACACCGCGACCGACAACGCCTACGGCCCGGCGCGCATTCTCGGTGTGGACGTGGCGCAGAAGCCGGCCCTGATCGACACCGCCTTACCGATCACGGAGAACGGCACGCCCGTCACCCTCGACACCGAAGGCCTCTCCGCCCGGCCCGACGGTGGATTCGTGCTGGCGGTGGAAGGCGACGACGGCCCCGGCAACCAGATCGTCTACGTGGCCGCCGACGGCAAGATCGAGAAGCGGGTTTCGCTGCCCAAAGACATTGCGGCGCAACTAGGCAGCAACGGCCTGGAAGGAGTTGCTGTCGATGGGGACACCGTCTGGGTGGTGCTGCAACGTGAACTCAAGACCGACCCCAAGGGCATGGCCCGGCTCGGACGTTACACACCAGAACGGGACGCGTGGGAGTGGTTCGGCTACCAGCTGGACGCCACCACCGCCAAGGATGACTGGATCGGGCTGTCCGAAATCAGCCTCCACAACGGCGACTTGCTGGTCCTGGAACGCGACAAACTCAACGGGCCCGACGCGCGGGTGAAGGCGCTGTACCGGGTGGCGATTCCAGGCGGTGCGGGCGCGACGGGCGTGGACAAGCCCAGCGTGCTGCCGAAGACGTTGGCCCGCAACCTGGTACCGGACCTGCAAGCCACCAACGGCTATGTGCAGGAGAAGGTCGAGGGCGTCGCGATCGCCGGCAACGAGAACCTGTACGTCATCACCGACAACGACGGGCTCGACGACGCGAACGGTGAGACGGTGTTCCTCGATCTCGGACCGGCCACCGAGGCGTTGGCGGGATAACTACGCCAGACCCAGTGCCTTACGCAGACGGTCGGCATCCATCCCGCCCGGCACGGCCGGGAACGAGTCGAGCAGTTTGATGAGGTCGCCGCGTCGAGTCGGGTCGTCGGCGGCTTGGCGCGGGGTGTGGCCGTCGAGCGCCGGAATCGGTTCGTCGAGCCACTGTGCCTCGTGGGCGAGGATGGCCTCGTTGAGCACCGCGGCGACTTCCGGGCTCATCGGGTCGAGCTGCGCACCGCGTGCCGAAAGTGCTTGGGCCACAGCGGATGCCTCGCGGAGATCGCCCATGGGTACCCGGGACTCTTCGACGATGACCAACGTCGGTGCCAGTTGCTTCAGCGTGGCCAGCACGCGGTCCATGCGTTGTTCACTGTTGGTGGCGATGTGCAGGGCGTCGCCGTCGAGGTCAATCATGGCGCGAATCCGCGGCATGCCGTGGGTGACGACACGCTCGAGCCACCGGGGCGGATCTTCGTCGGCGACCCGGTCAAACGTGGTGTCGAGTGACGCCGAAAGATCGGCCGGGTCCGCGACGCGCAGCGTCGCCTCACACGCGACGAGGGAATCGCCCTCGGTGTTGGTCAGTGTCGGCGGAGCGAACCGTTGCGTCAGAAACGCGACGAGTTCGATCGCATCGGGTTCGGTATCGAGCAGCTCGATCAGTGACGCACGCTCGTGCAGCGCCACCGGCTCGATACCACCGAAGATCTGCATGGTGTCGCCCGCAGGAACCACACGCGCACAGATCATTTGACCCGCTTTGAGCTGACGGCTGCCGGCCGCCTCCTGTACGTCGTGGATGTCACCGGTCCGTAAGTCGCGCACGGTGATACCGCGCCCACGCTGCACCTGCTCGACCTCGAACACCGAACGCTGCACCAAGAGCCACTGCTCGGCCAGCAGCCGCTCGTCGTCGGGCAACAGCGGCCCACGCTGGTCGACGAACTCGCCGAATGCGCCACCCTCGAACAACACGGCGTCGATGACGAGGGGATCGGTTATCGCGTCGAATAATTCGTCGTCGTCCTCGGCGTAGTATCCGCGTTCCGACCTGACCGATTCCAATAGGAGATCCCAGTCGCTCGACATGAGATGTTGGACAGCCTTGGCGTACAACCAATCGACCCGCTCGGCCAGCGGTAACTGCTCCCGGCCCAGGTGACACTTCTTGTACTTGCGGCCGGAGCCACACCAGCACACGTCGTTACGGCCCAGATCACTGCGCGGCTGCGCCCGATGCCGCTCCAACAGGAGGACCATCGGATCGTCCGGCTCGGCACCGGCGCGTCGCAGCAGCGACAACGCCCGCTCGACATCACCACGGTCGGAAGCAAACCGGGCCAGGTTGAACAGCACTGGCTCCCAGGTGGTGTCGAGCGACTCGGCCTGCAGCAGCTGCTGTTCGGCTTGCTCGACGGCGCCTGTGCGCTCCAAGGCGACGGCCTGCAGCCACCGGCAACCCACCCGGGCCGGCCGCGACAGTTTCGACTCCAACGCTTCGGCAAGCAGACCCAACGCGGCCGCGCCGGCGCGCCCGGTGTGGGTTGCCGCGTCCGCGAGAATCTCGGCGAGCTCCGGGTCAGCGAGCACCTCACCAAAGTCACTGGCAATGGCGAGGAACGAGCGGGAATCAGCCGATTCTTCGGTATCTTCCAGTAGTTCTTCGATGGTATGCGTGCTGCCCTCGGCGCCCGCGGTCTCGATCGTCCTGCGCAATTGATCGTGAAGTTTGGTCAGCGTATAGACCGCCACTGCGTCGACGCCGGGATCGAGTTCGTAACGGTCCCGGAACAACTCGTAGCCTCGCTCGAACTGCCACGCGGGGAAATCAAAACCCGGCGGCGCCAACAGGGCACCGAAGCGGGCCAGGCCGTGATCGGCAGCGATCTGACTCAGCGGCGGCACAGCCTCGGTGAACAGCTGCGGATCCTCGGCGCACAATGTCTGCACCGCGGTCTCGAAGTCGATCGGGTGGTCATCGAGCAGCGCCGCCAACCGAGCGCCGACCTCGGCCTGACCGGTGGCGTCGACGCGCTCCACTGCCAGGCCTCGTCCGGTCCACCGCACCCCGACCAGGTCGCCCTCGGAAACCTGCAACGTCGCCAGCGTTCCCGACGGCAGCAGCAGGGCCCCGCGCGGATCCACCACCTCAAGGGGGATCTGACGTTGTTCGAGCAGTTCGGCGTCGACCGAACGTAGAACTATCTGGGCCGGTGAGCCGTCGACGAATCCACCGAACTGCTCGTCGCTGCTGAGTGCGATCACCGGGTCGAGGTCGGGTGTCGTGGCCAAGAGATCGTGGGCCGCCTCGTCGGCGGTGAGCCGGTGGGTGAACACCCGACCGTGCAGCAGCGTGGGTAGCCACACCCAGGTCTCGTCGAGCAATCGGTCTATCGGATCACCGATTTCGTCGAGCAGATCGTCGAATTCGAGGTTGACCCGGCCACGTTCCCGCAGCCGCTGCATGAGGTCGTCTTCGGAGAGCGGCCCGTGCTCGGTCAGGATTTCCGCCACTGCTTGCACTGGGTCGAACGCGTCCGCCATGGGGCCACCCTATAACTGGCCCGGGCCGCTCCTTTGCACTATGCGCACCACCGTGGACTTGCCGGATGACCTGTATAAACAGGCCCAGCCGATTGCCCGGGACACCCATCGAAGCTTGAGTGAGACGGCCTGGCCCATTTGCATCGCGACGTGGCGCTATTGGTGCCGGCTGGATCCCGAGCGCCAGGAATCGAGAACCGTCTCGATGCGGTCGTACACCCGATCCCGAGCCGATTGTCGGTCGACACCGGACATCAGCAACTCGTCATAGTCGGTGTCCTCGTGACGAATCGATGCCGCGACGGCCAGGTGCACGGCATCCGGATCGAGCGCCCGCCCGGCAGCACTACGCCCGACGCGTCCGCTGCCGCGTATTGCCGCGTGCCGGGCGATCCTCTCAGCTCGGTCGGCCGGGCAGTGCGGGAACTGGACGAGGATGGCGGCGGCCAACTCGGCTTGGAAGCGCAGATCCTCGTCGGCTCGGCGGACTGCGTCGCGTTCCCGGCGGCGGGCGCGGGCGTCGGCGTCGGACAGGCACTCCTGTTCGGCGCGTTGGATCGCCTCCACTTCGGCCAGGATTCCTTGGCGCTCATAGCGTTTGCGCGACCGGCTCCACCGCACCACCACCGCCGACAGTCCACTCGCCTTCTTTGCGCGGCGCGTCAGCGCGGCATCGCCGGCCGGCAGGAACTCCAGATGCCCGAAGTCCGCGCAGTCCAGGCACACCGGTCCCGCGTCCTCCATGAACAGGTAATCACCGGTTCCCTCGCAGGAGGTACAAGTCCAGTCCTTGATCGGCATGATCGCCAGGAGTTCGGGTGGTTTACTCTGCCGCTTGACTGCGCGCTCATCGAGATCCGGTGACACCCAGTGTGTTCGGTAGATGCGTTCGGTCGCGTCATCGCCGTCGCCGCTGAATCGCAGCACCCGGCGGTCACGTGTCTGGCTGACGTAGTCGGTCTCGGAGGGCTTGAGGTTGCGCTCCTGTGCCCACCGTTGCAGGGCCGCCAGCGCGGCGGCGACCTTGGTCGGGTTGGTCTGGATAGCGTCGTCCAAGGAGTCGATGCTGCCTTGACGCCATCGTTCGACGTGCGACGGCGTCAACCAACCCAACCGCAGCAAGACGTCGATGGCACTGACATATCGCTGGGCTTCGAAGGCCATCTCGGCGGCCTGATCGACGCGCTGTTCAAGTTTTGAGCCGGCCATATTCGGTGAGGATATCGTCAGGCTGGTCTCGCCCCGAGAAACATCGGGGTGCGATCGTCGAGTCAGGGCCGGCTAACCTTCCGCGGCCACCAACGACCGCAGCTTGATGTCGGGGTTGTCGCGCTGGAACCCTTCGAGCCGCCACGGCGTGGAGAACACCACGAGCATGACCCCGTCGGTGCGGGTCAGCACTTCACACGAGACCTGACGGTTGACGAACTCGGCGTCCTCGGGTTCGACGATCCGGGCCACCTGATACGGCAGGTTCTCCAGCGAGATCGGGGCACTGAGTTCGGTGGCCATTCGGTGGGCGGCCACCTCGAACTGCATCGGCCCGACGGCGGCGAACACCGGCGCCTGGTCACCGCGCTTGTCCGAGCGCAGCACCTGCACGACACCTTCCTGATCGAGCTGCTCGATGCCCTTGCGGAACTGCTTGTGCTTGCTGGGGTCGGTGCCCCGGGCGACCGCGAAGTGTTCGGGGGAGAAGCTCGGGATCGGCGGGTACACCACCGGCACGTCGCGGTAGAGGGTGTCACCCGGGCGCAGCACCGCGGCGTTGGCCAACCCGATCACATCACCGGGCCAGGCGTCGTCGAGCGTCGAGCGCTGCTGGCCGAACACCGACTGCGCGTACTTGGTGACGAACGGCTTGCCGGTGGCGGCATGGGTGAGGACGTCGCCGCGCTCGAACGTGCCCGAGACCACCCGGGCGTAGGCGATGCGATCCCGATGGGAGGTGTCCATGCCGGCCTGCACCTTGAACACGAACGCGCTGAACGGGGAGTCCACCGCACGGCGATTTCCGTCGACGTCGAGCGAGCCGCTGGGGGCCGGCGCCAACTCCACGAGCACATCGAGCAGCTGGTTGACCCCGAAGTTCAGCGCCGCGGAGGTGAACAGCACCGGGGAGGATTCCCCGGACAGGAACGTCGCGCGGTCGTAGTCCGACCCGTCGGCCGAGAGCAGTTCGGATTCCTCGACCGCGGTGTCCCAGTCCTCCCCGGCGGCGGCATGCGCGTCGGCCGCGGCGATGTGCTCCTCGGGGGCGGCAGTGGCGCCGCCCGCGGTGCGGGTGAACCGGATGAACTTGTTTTCCCGGCGGTCCATCACACCCTTGAAATCTCCGGCGATACCCACCGGCCAGGTCAGGGGAGTGGTGCGCAGCCCGATCCGCTCGTGGATCTCGTCCATCAACTCCAGGGCGTGCCGGCCCGGGCGGTCCCACTTGTTGATCACCGTGATGATGGGGATGCCGCGGTGCTTACAGACCTGGAACAGTTTTAGGGTCTGCGGTTCAAGGCCTTTGGCGGCGTCGATGAGCATCACCGCGGCGTCCACGGCCGTCAGCACCCGGTAGGTGTCCTCGGAGAAGTCGGCGTGGCCGGGGGTGTCGAGCAGGTTGATGACGCACTCGCGGTACGGGAACTGCAGCGCGGTCGAGGTGATCGAGATGCCGCGGGCCTTCTCCATCTCCATCCAGTCCGACACCGTCGACTTGCGGCCCGCCTTGCCGTGGATCGCGCCGGCCTCGTTGATCACCCGCGCATGCAGCGCCAGCGCCTCGGTCAGCGTGGACTTACCGGCATCCGGGTGGCTGATGACGGCGAAGGTCCGGCGACGGGCCGCCTCGGCGGCGATCCGGGCAGCGTGCGGGGTGGCGGCGAGGGCGTTATCGGTCATCTCGACTAGCGATGGTATGGGCGTGCGGGGACAAACCCGTAATCGAGCGGGACCCGGCCAGTGATCCGCGCCGGGTGGTATCGCCAGTGATACTGCATTTCCAGATCGCCTGTCGGTCTCCTTCCCGGCGCCGGCGTGCCGCACGCGCATCACGACTCGCCCACAGTCCCGAGGCGTCGCACCGATGCCCGGACGGTCCGGCTACCATTGGGTCACCGATCGGTTTTCGATCACGACCCGATTCAATCCGGCCCTCGCCGAACCACATTGGAGTGACATTGACGTCTGTTCGTCGTGCCTACCTGGCGGTTGCACTTGCCGTGCTGGCCGTATCAGGTGGTGTCGTCGTCTCGGCCCTGCCGGACTGCGCCGAGCACTGCCAGACGTTGGCGGCCGCGCCCCAGGGCGCCCCGCAACCCTCACCGACCGAACCGGCCAAGCTGACCATCACGCCCAAGCCGAACGCCGAAGTCGACCCGCTGGCGCGCGTCATGGTCACTGCCGACACCGGCACCGTCGTCCGCGTCACGATGGTCAACGACGCCGGCAAGGAGATCCCGGGCATCCTCACCCCCGACGCCAAGACCTGGAAGCCGACGACGGAACTCGGCTACGGCCGCACGTACACGATGACGATCGAGGGCCGTGGCCCCGGCGGCATGCCGACGCGCAAGACCACGAGTTTCACCACCGTCACCCCGGGCTACCAGGCCCGCGTCTACCTCAACGGGACGTCGTACGCCCCGCTGCAGGACGGCGCCACCTACGGCGTCGGGATGGTGATCGTGGCCCGCTTCGACGAGCCGGTCACCGACAAGGCCGCCGCCGAACGCCGGATGAAGGTGATCACCGAGCCGAAGGCCGTCGGCTCGTGGAACTGGATCGACGACCAGACCGCGCACTGGCGCCCGGAGCGGTACTACGCGCCGGGCACCAAGGTGACCGTCGACGCCGCGATCTACGGCGCCAAGCTCGGTGACGACCTCTACGGCGCGCAGGACGAGAAGGTGTCGTTCACCATCGGTGCCTCCCACGTGACGGTCGCCGACGACAAGGACAAGCAGGTGCGGGTCTACGAGAACGGCAAGCTGGTGCGCACCATGCCGACCTCGATGGGCATGGGCGGCACCGAGACCGTCGGTGGCACCACGATGAGCTTCTGGACTCCGCGCGGCATCTACACCGTGATGGACAAGGCCAATCCGGTGGTCATGGACTCCTCGACCTACGGGCTGCCGGTGAACTCCCGGCTCGGCTACAAGACCACGATCCCGTGGGCCACCCGCATCAGCATCGACGGCATCTATCTGCACCAGCTCAACTCGACGATCTGGGCGCAGGGCAAAGAGAACGTGAGCCACGGCTGCCTGAACCTCAGTGGTGAGAACGCCGAGTGGTTCTACAACTTCTCGGTGCCCGGCGACATCGTCGAGATCCGCAACACCGGCGGCGACCCGCTCAAGCCGACCAACAACGGCGACTGGTCGGTGCCCTGGGCGCAGTGGGTCAAGGGCAGCGCGCTGAACTGAGCGCCGCTCAGAACACCCGGCGCGGCGGCGGCGGCTGCGTCACGATGGCCGGCAGGACGAACGTCTCGATGTAGCGCCGCGCAACGGCGGCATCGTTGCCGACCGGCACGGCCTTCACCAGGAAACTCAACGACGTCGCGATGATGAACTGAGCCAGATCGTTGGGGTGCACGCCGGGCCGGAACCGGGTGGCGTCGTCGGCGAAGATGGCCTCGATGGTGGCGGTCACCAGCTCGGTCAGGTCCGAGTCCTTGGCGATCAACGACGCGATCGTGCCGTCGGCAGTCTGCTCGGCCATCGTGTTGAGCAGCGGATCGGAGACCAGCTCGGTCGCGACGATGACCAGGCTCTCGACCAACAGCTCGATCGGCCCGGCCCCCTCGGGTAGGCGGGGCAGGATCGAGGACATGTGCCGCTGGGTGGTGCGCTGCACCATGGCCGCGATGAGCTCGTCGCGGTTGGCGAATTGACGGTAGATCGCGGCGCGGGAATAGCCGGCCTCGTGGGCGATGACCTCCATGGTCGAGGCCCGGTAGCCGCGGGTGACGAACAGGTGCTCGGCGGCGTCCATCAGCATCTCGCGAGCCTGCTCGGCGGTATTGCCGCCGCCCACCGGCCGCCCACGTCGGCGGCGTTCTGGTGCTGACAATTGGCTGTCCTGCTTCGGCGGCGTGCTGGGGTTTCAGTATGCCGGACGGGTCGGACCGACTGCATTAATGAAACATTTCAACGAATTTGTTTATTTTCCTGCGGAGGACGGTCGACGCCGGTTAGCGTGCCGGCGTGATCAAACCGGGGCGGATTGCAGTGTTGGCGGCAGGGTGGGGCGTGTTGGTGATCGCGCTCTGGATGGGGCTGATGGTCGTCGCGGCCCCGATGGCTCATGCCGAGCCCGGTGCCGGCAAGTCGACGAGCCAGTCCGCCAACGACTCCGACAAACCCTCGAGCGGACGTGACAAGTCCGCCCGCGTCGCACCCCGCAAAGAAAAGCCGCGCCGCGTCAAGAGCGATGCCGACACCTCGACGACGGCACCGACCGCCACGGCCGACCGTGCGCCGGTGCGTCAGCGTCCGCGTCGGCTGCTGCCCGAGGCGGTGACGGACATCCTGACGCCACCGGAGCAGGTGCGAGAACTGGTCCACGACATCGCCGACCGGACGACGAAAGTCACGGCCCGCCAGTCACTCCCACGCACCAAGATCACGCCGCGGGGTGACACCCCCGAAGTTTCCGTACCGGCGGCCACCGTGACCGAGCGTCCCATCGAGAAGGCAGCACCCCAGATTGCCGACGCGGCCGAGACCACGCCGGTCGCGGAGGCGAGCGCGCTCGTCGACCGCGTCATCACGCGAAGCCGCGCTCTGGTCAGCGATGTCACTGACGTCACCGACATCACCACCCGGGCGGCCGATACTCCGGCCCCGCGACCGATCGCCCGGATGGTGGCCGCCACCCCCAGTGCCGCCGCGACGGCGCCTTCGGTGCCGATCGTCAATATCGTCGGCTCGTTGGTGTTCAACGTCGTCGGCGCGGCGCTGCAGGTGTTCTCGGGTCCGCCGGTGCTCCCGCCGGGCAGCACCGTCACGGTGCGCTCCTCGACGTTGACCATGCCGGGCTCCAACCGCGAGGTGCGCGCCGACTGGTACTTCCCCGAAGACCCGGACTCGGCGACCGGCGTCATCTACCTGCAGCACGGATTCATGGCGACGGGCCCGATGTACAGCTACACCGCGGCCTATCTGGCCGAGGAGACCAACAGCATCGTGGTCGCCCCCACCCTGTCGTCGAACCTGTTCGACCCCGACGCCCAATGGATCGGCGGCGAGCCGATGCAGCAGTCGGTGGCCGACCTGTTCGCCGGCGATCGTCCCGAACTCACCGCGAGTGCCAGTGCCGCGGCCGGGCACCCCGTCGCGCTGCCGTCGAAGGTCGTCCTGGTCGGCCACTCCCTGGGCGGGATGTTGGTCACCGGCGCTGCCGGCCGCATGGTCGACAACGGCGCCATCGACGACCTGGCCGGGGTGGTGCTACTGGACGCCGTGGACACCAACACGGACATGCCCGAGGCACTGGCCAAGCTCAGCGGCGCCAATTACCGTCCGGTGCTGGTGATTTCGTCCGAGCGCTACGTGTGGAACCTCGACGGCACCGTCGGGGACGAACTGGAGGCGGCCCGGCCCGGACAGTTCAACGGCGTCATGCTGGTCGGTGGCCGTCACATCGACGGATTGCAGGGCGCCAACCCGATCCTGCAATTCGCCGAGTATGTGATCGCCGGCTTCTCGCAGCCGCAGAACATCGACGCGGTCAAGACGATCTCCGCCGGGTGGATCAACGACATGTACGACGGCACCCACGACGGCGTCTACGGCGCACCGCAACAGCGCATCGACATCCCGACCCCGTCCGGTACGGCCACCGCCGTGGTGTTGCCGTTCACCTCGACCGACTCGGTGCAGGCGACGCCGTGGGACGGACTGGTAGACCCGATCCTCGATTTCCTCTTTCAATTCGCGGTGTACGAACCGTTGGCCGGACGGTCCGTCACGATCGCCGTTTGACGCGCCCATATCCTGATGGCAACACCGAACCGGGAGATTGCCGTGGGGGAGATGCCGCCCGAGGAGTACCCACACGAGTGGGTCGACCGGTACGGACCCCAGGCCTACGTTCGGCCGCCTGACAGCCGGCACGACGCCACCACGGTGGTCATCCGCTGCGTGGCCGGGGTGATCGGCGGCGGGGCCGCGGCGCTGTGGGCGTTGATCGTCTTCGTGATGTTGAGTTCGGCGTTCTCGACGGACCCGGCCTCCGATCCGCACGGCTACGGGATCGTGTTCGGCATCATCGCCTACCTACCGCTGGGGCTGATTTGGACGTTTGTGTTGCCGTTCGTCGCCCCCAGGCGCCGGTGGGGACGGGCCTTCGCCGTCTCGATGCTGAGCTTCGCGGCCATGACCACTCTGGTGATCGTCGCCTTGAACGTCTCGGGCGCCGGATAGCGTTCTGACCAGGTTCGCTCGGTTGCGCTGATAGAGGCATATAGCAAGCTCAGCTATACATTTTGCGGAAAAATTGTTAACCAACCGGTGTCTCATCTATGTGTGATTCAGCCCACGGAAGATGTACATTGTGATCGCTGTCATAGAAAGGGCGATGCGCAATGTTCAGTGCAGTTGTAGGTGTGCTTTTGCTGATGCTCGGCATCGGCGCGGTCGCCGGCGTTGTGACGGCCGTGGCCATGGGCTTGCCCACGCTTGCCATCGTCATCGGCCTTGTCTCCGGCGCGTTTTTCGCCGGCCGGGCGGTTTAAGGCTTCAACCGCTTGCGCAGGCCCGTCGCACGGACGGCCTGCCGGGCGATCGCCGCACGGATTTCCGCCTCGGACCCCACCACGCGCACCCGGGTTTTGGCCCGGGTGACCGCGGTGTAGAACAACTCTCGCGTCAACAACCGAGAGTCCTCGGACGGCAACAGCACGGTGACCTCATCGGCCTGGCTGCCCTGGGACTTGTGGATGGTCATGGCGTGCATGGTCTCCACCTCGGTCAGCCGGCCGGTGGCAAATGAAGTGGATCCGCCCACAGTCCCACCCACGATGGCCCGAAGGCCGTCCGGCGTGGCGACGGTGACGCCGGTGTCGCCGTTGTAGAGCTTGAGCCCATAGTCGTTGGCGGTCACCAGGATCGGCCGGCCGACGTACCACTGCGCCCACGTCGGCTCCCCGGTCGCCTCGGCCAGCCACCGCTGCACCTGCCGGTTCCAGTGCGTGACGCCGTAGGGCCCGTGCCGATGCGCACACAACAACCGGTGCTCGTCGAGAATCTCCAGGGCAACCCGCCCGTCACCGAGGATCGCCGCCTGACGCAACGCAAGGGCCTGCGGCACAAGCACTTCCCGCAACCGCTCGAGCGGATCGGTCTGCACCCACTCGACATGCTCACCGCCGGCGGCCAGCACCGCCACCGCACCCGCAGCGTCGCCGGCCCGGATCGCCGACGCCAGCGCCCCGATCGACTCACCGAACCGGTGCGAGGTCTGCAGCGCCGCCACACCGCGCGAGCCCAGCCCGTCGACCAGATCGGCCAACACCGCCCCGGCCTCCACCGAGGCCAGCTGATCGGGATCACCGACCAGTAGCAGACGAGTCTGCGGCCGCACCGCCTCCAACAGCCGGGCCATCATCGTCAACGACACCATCGACGTCTCGTCGACCACGATCACATCGTGCGGCAACCGATTGGCCCGGTGATGACGAAACCGGGACGACGTGTCCGGGCGCGGGCCCAACAGCCGGTGCAATGTGGTGGCCTGCAGACCCTCGATGCGCCCACGGTCCACCGCGTCGAGTCGGTTCACCTCCAGCTGCACGGCCTCCTGCAGCCGGGCCGCGGCCTTACCGGTCGGCGCGGCCAGCGCGATCCGCAACGACGGGCGCCCGGCCAACGCGGCCTGCTCGGCCAACAGGGCCAAGAGCCGCGCCACCGTGGTGGTCTTGCCGGTGCCCGGCCCGCCGGTCAACACCGTCAACCCTTGCGAGAGCGCCACGTTGGCCGCGGCCCGCTGCTCCTCGAAGCCATCCGGGAACAGCCGTGCCACATCCGGAACCGAACCGTCGGGCCGTGTGCCGATCAACGCCAACACGTCGTCGCACACCTGCTGCTCCTCCAACCAGTACCGGTCGAGGTACAGCAGATCGCCGAACAACCGCAGCACCGGCGGCGTTCCCAGCAGCGGACTCGCCGCCACCGCGGCCAGCCACTCCTCGACCGGCGGCCACGGCAACTCCGGTAGCTGCGTCTGGGCCGCGACCGCGCGCAGATCCACACACACCGAACCCCCACGCAGCGCCCGCACCGCCAGCGCCAGAGCCAGCTCGACCCGAGGGTCCGTTTCCTCGGCGAGGGTGCTCAACCGTTGGGCCACCTGCACATCGGCGGGTTCCAGGATCTCGGCGAAGGCCTCCAACATCACCGCGCCCCCTTGTCCAGCAGGTCCGAGAGGGCGATGACCAACGCGGCCGGTGGTTCCCAGCTGAACACCCCGGCCGGGTGTCCGTCTATGACGGGTGTCTGCGGCCCACACATGCCCCGGACGAACAGGTACATGACTCCGCCCAGATGCGTCGCCGGATCGTAGCCGGGCAACCGCCAGCTCAGGAACCGGTGCAGCACAACGCTGTACAACAAGGCTTGCAGCGGGTAGTCCGAATGCAGCATGGCCTCGACCAGGCGCTCACACCCATAATCGGCCGCGGTGAGCGACGTGTCCCCGGTGCCGAGCCAGTTGGTCTTGTAGTCGACGACGACGAACCGTTGCCCGATCCGCAGCACCACATCCACCGACCCGGACAGATACCCGCGCAACGGCTGGCGGCCCAGAAGCCCGGTCGACAACCGCTCGGCATACACCGCCATCGGATCCGTGGCCGGCAGGTGCTCGTCGAGCAGCGCCCCCACGTCGGCCAGTCGCGCGAACTCGCCGCCGCGCAGGTCGCCGCCGGCCATCGGGAACTCGAAATCCACTTCGCACAATCGGTCTCGTAAGCCGATCTGACGCAACGTCATGCCCGGCGCCAACGGGCCCAACGGGGTGTCGTGCATGGGCAGCAGCGCGGCAGCCAACTCGTCGGTGCCGACCTCGACCGGCCAACGCGCCGCATGTCTTTCCACCTCGGCCCGTAGTTCGGTTTGCAGATCGGCGGCCAGCGGATCGGCGGTCTCCAACACGGCGTGTACGAGCGAGCCGAACGCCGCACCGGTCGGCAGCGCCGCCATCGGCGACGGCACGTCGGCGCCCTGTGCCGGGGCGACGACGGCGAGGTCGGTGGACTCGTCGTCGAGTTCGGCGACCTCGGGCTCACTGGACACCCCGGAGGTGCCGTCCTCCTCGGCTGCACGCAGCAGACCCGAGTACGACGTGCGCCGCCACGCGGTGTCGATGGACCGGTGAAAGTGCCGGGCCGCCAGATCATCTGGAATTCCCGGGCGCGGGATGGGCGGCACCGCGTCGATCACCGATTCCTCCAGCACCGGACCGCCCGCGGCCTCCCAAGCCCGCAGCCGGGCCAGCGCGTCGTCGTCGGAGATCTTGGCCGGGGCACACCGATCGGGCACCGCGGACTGGCCGGGGGCACGCCCGCGCAGCAGCCGCGACAGCCCGCCGTTCGGTTCGTCGTTCGACGGCGCCCACCACGCCACCACCTGAGACTGGGCCCGCGTCATCGCCACATACGTCAACCGGCTGTCGTCGGCGGCCGCCTCGGCGCGCCCGGCCCGCGTCACGGCCGGGTCCGGACCCCCGACCTGAAGGCAGCGCATCCCCTCGTCATGGAACAGCACCAGATCTGGTTCGGGCACATAGCGATTGAACGCAAACGGCAGATACACGATCGGGAACTGCAGGCCCTTGCTCACCCACACCGTCATGATCTGCACCGCGGCCGCGTCACTGTCCAGACGCCGGTTACGCTCGGCGGCCGCGCCGCCCTCGGAACGTTGGGTGCGCAACCAGTCCCGCAGCGCGGGCAGCCCGAATCCCTCGCGGTGCGCGGTGTCGCCGAGCAGTTGGGTCATGTGGGCCAGATCGGTCATCAACCGCTCACCGCCCTGCCAGGACAGCACCCGCTTGCGCATGCCGGCCAGCTGCGCCGCCTCGAAGATCGCCGCCACCCCGCGTTCCCGGGCATGCCCGGCCCAGGTGCGTAGCGTCTCGGCGACCCGGTCGGTGAGCGCATCCCCGCCGGCGGCAAGGGTTTCGGCCGTCTCGCCGAAGAACATCGTGGCCGCGGCGGCCCGGACCAGCCCGGGACGGTGCGGCTGGTCGAAGGCTTCCAACAGATACAGCCAGTCCTCGGCGGCCTCGGAGTTGAAGACGTCCGAATCGCCGGTGTAGACCGCCGGGATGCCGGCGTCGAGCAGCGCGGCGTGGCAGGCCCGGGCATCCTTGTGGGTCTCGACGATCACCGCGATGTCACGGGCCTGAAGTTTCTCACCGGCGAAGGTTGCCCCACTGGCCAGCAGGGCGCCGATGTCGGCGGCCAGGTCCTTGCCGATGTGGTTGCGTAGCTGGGCGATCGGAATCACCTTGGCGTCCTTGCGTTTCCGCGGGACCACCCGCACCCGGAACGGGTCGTT
Organism: Mycobacterium sp. NS-7484; assembly: GCF_001953975.1. Classification (GTDB taxonomy): domain Bacteria; phylum Actinomycetota; class Actinomycetes; order Mycobacteriales; family Mycobacteriaceae; genus Mycobacterium. Next base: position 167,864 of record NZ_MBEJ01000127.1, on the reverse strand, counting down.
GTGTGGAGCTCCGGCCAGCCGGTGACCCTGATGGTGCGCCTGCACATCGTGCACCACGATGTCGGGACCGCCGAGCTCGGCGCCACGCAGCACCCCCTGCAGCCGGTCGACGAGCGCGCTGTCACTGCGCCAGTTGGTGCCCAGGGTCTGCTTGTCCCCGGCGGTGGCCGCCGCCCGCAGGTAGGTGTCGATATCCCCGCCGCGGAACGCATAGATCGCCTGTTTGGGATCACCGATCAGGATGAGGGTGGACCGTCCCGAGAACGCCCGCTCGATCACCTGCCACTGCACCGGGTCGGTGTCCTGGAACTCGTCGACCATCACGATCGGCCAACGCTGTGCCATCCGGACCCGGGCCGCCGAGCCTTCGGGTTCGAGCGCGTCGGCCAACCGGGTCAGCAGATCGTCATAGCCCAGCACGCCGCGGCGACGCTTGCGAATCTCCAACTCCGCGCACACCGCCCGGGCGAATCCCAACCGGATCGCCGCCGGGGACTCCGGTTCGGGATCGGCGGGCCGCAGTTCGGTCGCCGGATTGGCCACCACCACGCGGGCCAGCCGCAGCGCCTCGGCATACCCCAGCTCCGGCGAGTCCCGCTGGGCACCGAAGTGCGCCAGATACAGATCGTCGACGATCTCGCAGACCAACTCGTCCAGGCTCTCGACCAGCGTCACCCCCGAATCGCTGTCCCCGGCCACGCCAAGGGATTTCAGCACGATCTGGCAGAACTGATGCGTGGTCGCGATCGTTGCGGCGTCGAAACCGGCCAGGGCGTCACGCAACCGCTGACTGCGGGCCTGCTGATCCTCGGCGACCAGGTACTGCAACAGGTCGTTGTCGGCGCGGGTCGGGTCGGCCAACGCCACCAGTGCCGCGACGATCTGTGCTCGGACCCGCTCCCGCAGCTCCTGGCTGGCCGCCCGGCCGAACGTGATGAGCAGCATCTGGTCCAGGGTCGCTGCGCCTTCGGCCACCAGCCGCGTCACCAACCCGGCCAGCGCGAACGTCTTGCCGGTGCCCGCGCTGGCCTCCAGCACGGTGGTGCTGTTGGGCTGCGGCAGCGGGCCGAGCAGATCGAAAACCTTCACTGGACGTGCCTTTCGGCGCGAAGGACCGGCAGCCACAACCGCTCGGAATATTCCCCCAACCCGACCAGCCGGCTCAACGGCGCACCACGACCCCAGGCCCGCACGTGCGCCGGTGCCTCGTCCTCACCGGGGAATCTGCCGGTGCGCCAGCGGTATCCGGCTTCACGCTCCGGATCGTCACCGGCATGGCGTGCTGCCGCCCACGCATAGGAGGTCTTGACGGGCAGCGGCAGCGGTTCGCGACGGCCCGCATCGTAGATCGCCACCAGATCCGCCAGCAGCTCCACCGGATTGTCCGGGGGCCCCAGCCCGGTGACCCGCGGGGTGTCACCGCGGCGCGGCCGGCCGATGCACACCGCCGACCAGTCGCGATCCGGATATCCGGCGGCCAACGCCAACAACGGGATCCACGACTGCAGCAGGTGTTTGCCGTCGAGCTTGGAATAGGTGACCGATACAAGCCGGTCGTCGAACACCGGGGAGACGGTGCCGGTCAGCCGGCGCCCGCTACCGAGGTCGATGTCGACGTCATGGGCGTGCGGATCGTGGGTCTGGAAGCGCAGCGCCTCGGTGGCCAGCAAGGCACATCGATCGCGCAGGGCGATCGCCCGCCGCCAACCCAACTGCCCCGGTGGCAGCGTGCCGCGGCGCCACTCGGCCTGTTGGGCGTCGGCCGGGGTCATGCCGCGCAGGATGTCGCTGAGCATGCGGTCGCCGACCGTCCACTCCTCCAAGGCATCGATGTCCACCGGCATGACGTCCGAGACGCCGTCGACATCCCACGGCAACGTGTAGTCCAGGGCACGGAAGAAGCCCTTCACCGGATCCTTGAAGAAGGTGACGAGATCCTCGAGCGCGACGTCTCCGGCTACGGGTGGCGGTAAGGGCTCGGCGAAGAACGCCGGCCGGTCGGCGCGCCGCCCGGCGCTGGCCTGCGCCGCGGTGAGCGCGGTGGGGTCGAACGTGAACGGCCCTTCCGGCAGCAGGGCGCCAAGGGTGACGTTTCGAATGTCGAAGGGCTGCAAGGGGTGTGTGGTGACGACGTCCACCGGTTGCTCGGCGGTGATCTTGAGGGTGTCGATCAGCTCGGCCAGGGGCACCGCGGGCGGACGGGCCTGCCCGGAGTATTCGTTGGCGCCGGTGTAGGTGACGACGAGCGTCTGCGTGGCCGCACCGATGGCGTCGAGCAGCAACTGGCGGTCCTCCGAGCGGATGTCGCGCTCGCCGGTGCGTGGATCGCGGGCCAGCGCGTCGTCACCGTCGACCGCACCCAACCGCGGGAAGACGCCGTCGTCCAGCCCCACCAGACACACCACGCGGTGCGGCACCGAGCGCATCGGCACCATGGTGCACACTGTCAGCGTGCCGGTGCGGAAGTTGGCCCGCGTCGGTCGGCCGGCCAGATGCCGATCCAGCAGTGCCCGAACATCACTGAGCCGCATGGGGGTTGCCGCCGCGCCGACGGCCTCTTCGATCTCGGCGAACTCGCGTTGCACCTGGGCGGCGGGCCACTCCTCGTCCGAATACGCCAACGCCTCGATCCCGGTGCTCAGTGCCGTCAACCACTCGTGCAGGGGACGTACGCCGCTGAGCTGACCGACGGTGTGCGCCAGTTTGTCGACGAAATCGGCGAACCGGCCGGCCAGCTCGACGCGGTTGCTGCTGACGTCGTCCAGCGGCAGCGTGGTGCCCAACCACGCGTGCGAGTCGTCGGACATCGCCACCCCCGCCAATACCCGGTCGAGGCCGAAACGCCAGGTGTTGTGCAGGAATTCGACCCCGTACGGGCGGCGGTGCTCCTGGTCGAAACCCCACCGGATGTTGGCTTCCCGCACCCACGCGGTGACGGCTTCCAGATCGTCGTCGGTGAAGGTGAACCGGGCCCGCACCGGCGCGGACTCCGCGAGGTTGAGCACCTCACTCGCGGTGGCCCGCCCACCGGCCAGCGTCAGCACCGATGCGGCCACCGACAGCAGCGGATTCGTCTGCACCAGCGCGCGATCGGCCAGCCGCACCCGCAGCTTGTGCGCCGGGTGCGCACCTCTGATGACATCACCCAGCCCGAACCCGGCCGTGATCAACGGGGCATAGGTCTCGATGTCGGGGCACATCACCAGGATGTCGCGGGGCTCCAGCGTCGGATCGTCGGCGAGCAGGCCCAGCAGCACCTCGCGCAGCACCTCGATCTGCCGCGCCGGGCCGTGGCAGCTGTGTACCTGCACCGAGCGGTCGTCGCGCCGATGGATGCGTCCGGCCGGGCGGACGGCGTTGGCGGCGATATCGGACTGCAGCCAGCCCAGCAGGGTATCGGGATGGCTTGTGCTGCTGAGGTATTCGTCACTGTCGGGGACTGGGAGGGTCCGCTGCAGCTCCCGTAGGTCACGGCCGAGGGTGGCCAACAGCGGATGCTGCACGTCGCGGTGGCTGGTGTCCTGGCGGCGGGGCAGCGGGCCGGTGTGTGCGCTCAGGGACTGCCACAGCACGTCGCTGGGATGCGGCAGCCACAGGTGCAGGTCGTGGTGGGTGGCCAGCGCGGTGAGCAGTTCGATCTCGGTGACCGGCAGGCGGGTGTGGCCGAACAGCGACAACCGCTCGGGCAGATCGCTGGGTGATTCGGTCAGGCGGGCAAGGGTTTTCGCGTGCCTCTCGTGCGGCGGCTCGGCGTCGACGCGCTCCAGTAGTGCCCGCCACAGCGGGGCCTGCCACGCCAGGTCGGCGGGCAGGCCGTCCCAATCGACAAGCAGTTGCGGGCGTTGCCGCGCGTAGGAGGCGAACAACCCCGCCAACCGTCGGGCCACCGCGTAGCGTCGGCCCTGGCGAAGCTCATGCTCGTCACCCATCTCGAAATGGCCCAGGTGCGTGGCCACCGCCTGCAGCCACGGCTGGTCGAGGTTCTCGTCGATCACCGCGAGAAGCGGCCAGGCCATGGCGTCGGCCGACCAGGGATCCTCTTCGTCGGTGCCGGTCAGCTCGGCGATCAGCGAGCGGGGGTTGCGGAACTCGACGGCCGCGCACACGCCCAGCCGGTTGCTCAACCGCTGACTCAGCCAGCGCTCGACGCCCTTGGCGGGCACCAGCACCAGCTCCTGGGCGAACGGGTCAGCGGGGGATCGGCTCAGCAGATCTGCCAGCCCGTCGGCGAGCAGATCGGTGCGCTCGGCCCGGTGCAGGTGCATTGCCATCGACAGACACGATAGGAGACCGGCTTAGCGGGGTGCGGCGTTTGGCCCCGACAGTGCCCTGGGCCGGGCGGCCAGCGCGACGGCGAGGGTGATCGCGCCGGCGATGACGAAGGCCACCCGCACGTTGAACAGGTCGGCCGCACCGCCGAGCAGGGCCGCGGCAAACGGTCGCGATCCGAGGAACCCGACGAGCCACAGCGCCATGATCCGGCCCCGCAGCTGCTCGGGCGCACGTTCCTGAACCACCGTGCTCAACCCCGTCATGGCCCAGCCGAACCCGAGCCCCGCGATCGCGAACCCGCCCAGCGCCACCGCCGTGACGGTGCCCAGCGCCAGCAGTCCGCTACCGGCGACCAACAGCCACAGCCCGATCGTCGACACCTGGGCGGCGGGCAACCGACCACGCATGGCGGCCAGCACCACCATGCCGAGCGCCGCGCCGATGCCGAACGCCGCCGACAGCGCACCGACCAGATGTGCGCCGCCGCCGAGGTCTTCGGCCATCGACGGGGTGAGCGTGATCGACGGGTCGGAGGCGAACCCGACCGTCGTCACGGCGAGCAGCGCCAGCAGTAGCGGGCGGTCGCGCCACACATGGGCCAGGGCCGCGCGCACCCGGTAATCGCCGTCGGGACTGCGGTCGGGCCGGACCGGGAAGGTGACCAGCAGCAGGAAGATCGCGAAGACCAGGTGCAGGCCCGCGCTGATCGCGAAGCCCGGCGCCGCACCCAGGCGGGCGGCCAGGAAGGCGCCGATGGCCGGGCCCAGGATGCGGCCGATGGTCATCGGAATGCTGTTGAGCGCCATGGCCGTCGGCAGTTCACCGTCGCGGATCAGGCTGGGCACCACCGACTGCATGGCCGGACCGCCGATGACGAAACCGAAGCCGACGAGGGTCGAGCCGACGAGCACCGGAATCGCCGCGGCAGTGCCCTGCAGGTCGGGTGCCGCGGCCAGCCACACGGCCGTCGAGCCCGAACCGATGATGCACAGCACGCGGCCCCACAGGATCTGGCGGGCCGGGTCACCGATATCCGCCCACTTGCCGCTGGTCGGGCTGAGGATGAGTTGGGGGAGGAACTGCGCGACGCCGACCAGCCCGACCATCACCGCCGAGCCCGTCGCGTCGAAGATCACGATCGCCGCCACGATGCCATGCGTCCAGACCGCGACGACCGAGAACATCTTGCCCCAGAACAAGGCTCCGAAAACCGGGTCGAACATCAGCCGCAGGGCTCCGCGAGGTTGCAGACGGGCAGTGGTCTGGGCCGTCACGAGCACACACCCCGCTCGAAATCGGTGACCAGCTGCTGCAACAGGTCGACCAGTTTGTCGACCTCGTCCTCGGGCCAGTCGGCCACCGTCTCGGCGACCATCTGTTGGCGTCGTTCGGTGACCTGGGCCAGTGCCTGGCGGCCTTCCTCGGTCAGCGTCAACACGCAGCGGCGTTGATCGTCAGGGTCCATCGATTTGGTGAGCAGACCGGCACTCACCACATTGGCGACGGTACGGCTGGCGGTCGAGTGCTCGACGGCCATGTACTCGGCCACCTCGCCGATCGAGGCGCTGAGCCCGGCCTTTTCCCGCTGCTCCACGGCGCGCAACACCCGCAGCGTCGACAGGGACGGCACGCTGCCCGACGCGTCGATGAGCCGGCGCCGCCACCCCGGCCGCTGCCGGAGGATGTGGACACGGACCAGCAGTTCATCGAGGTCGTTGTAGCGGGGCACTATATATGCATAGCACATACATATATTGATCAAAGATTCGTCGTGTGAAGCTGTCGGTAGGCCCCGGCACACTCCGCACATGGGGGATCCATTCATCGGAAGCGAAGCGCTGGCCGCGGGCACTCTGACCCGACATGAACTACGAACCCGCTTCGTGGCCATCCATCACGACATCTACGTCGCCAAGGGCACCAAACCGACCGCACTTCTGCGGGCGCGGGCCTGCTGGTTGCGATCCCGCGGCCACGGAATCCTGGCCGGATACTCCGCATCGGCCTTGCACGGAGCGCGATGGATCGACGCGAGCCTGCCCGCCTACGTCATCGACACCAACAATCGGAGGCCGGTCCGGGGGATCGTCACATGGGCCGACGCGATCGCCGACGACGAGATCTGTTCGATCGGCGACATCCGCCTCACCACACCTGAGCGCACCGCGATCGATCTGGCCTGCAAGTTGCCCGAGGACATCGCGGTTCCTGCGATCGACGCCCTGGCCCGGGCCACCCGGATGAAGGTGGCCGACATCGAACTGGCCGCCGAGCGCCACGCGGGACGCAAAGGCATCAAGCGGGCGCGCGCCAGCATCGCACTGGTGGACCCGCGGGCAGAGTCGCCGCAGGAAACCTGGTTGCGGCTCTTGGTCATTCGCGCGGGCTATCCTCGCCCGGAATCGCAGTACCCCGTCTGCAACGAATACAACGCACTGATCGGCGAGGTCGACCTGGCGTGGCCGGAAGTGAAGATCGCGCTGGAATACGAAGGCCGTCATCACACCGATCCGGAGCAACTCCGCAAGGACATCGCCCGGATCGACGAGATGATCGAGATGGATTGGATCGTCATTCGAGTCACCAGCCGGGATGGTGCGGCCAACGTGCTCGGTCGGCTTGCCAAGGCCTGGGCTTCGCGTATGTAGCGTGGTGGCGGAAAAATGGCCGGAAAATCTCCACCACGCTTCATACGCGAGCGGATGGCCCGGGCGGTGGGGCTGGAGTGAAAAGTGCGACCCCCGCGAGCGGGGGTCAGGGCGGTCTAGCCCGCGAATTCGGTTGCCAGCCCGTCGATCCCGGCCCGGATCGCGGTCAATGCTCCGGCGCGGGCCTTGAGCTTGCTGGCCACATGGGCGCCGGCGTTCAACGTCGCGGCGGCATCGGCGGCCACCTGCTGGGCCCGCTCGAGCACCGCGTCGGCCTCGACGATCTCGTCGAGCCAGCCACCCGCGACCGCGTCGTCACCGCTGAACGTCGCGGCCATCGAGATGCCCCGCTGAAAAGCGGCCGGTGTCAACCGCATCCGCATGATCTCGATCGCGGCGATCGGCAGCGTCATCCCGATCTTCACCTCGTTGGCCTGGCACCGCGCAGTCGACGCGCCGACCCGGTGGTCGCCGGACAACATCAGAAACGAGCCCATCGCGATGCAGTGTCCGGTCGCGGCCATGATCACCGGCACCGGGAAGGTCAGGCAGCGCACCGACAGTTCGAACCCGCCGGCGAGCATGCCCAGGGTGGCCGCCGCGTCGCCGGCCGCGAACACGCTCAAGTCGAACCCGCCGCTGAACACCTTTGAATTACCGGCCAACACAACGGCTTTCACCTCGCCGCCGGCGGCCGCCTGGGCTGCCTGGTCCAGCGCACCGCTGAGCTCGGTTTGCATGGCAGGAGACAGGGCGTTGACTTTGCCGTCGTCCATCGTGATCGTGGCGACGGCGTCGTTGAGCTCGTAGCTCACCAGGGGACTCATCGCACGATGGTAGCGAGTCTGCTCAGGCCCGATGACGGCTGCCGGAGGTTGCCGGCTTGATCAGATCGGTCTCGGGATCGTCGTCGTAATCGTCGTCGTCATCGTCGTCATGGGTGGCTTCGTACCGATCACGCCAGCGTGAGCGCAGCTCGGCGCCCATCGCGTTGATGCGGTTGATCTCCGAGCGCAGCTTCTGCTCGTCGGTCTCCTTGGCGGCGTACTGGAAATAGGTGAGCACTCCGCGCAACAACTCCAGCTTCTGCTTTTCGCGCCGGGCCCGGTCATGCGTGGTCAACAACTCCATGCGGTCCACCGGCGGCAGCGTCGCCCAGTCCAGCACCGCGGTGTTGCGCAGCTTGCGGCCGCTGGGTTTGCCCGCTGTGGGTGGCTCGTCGTAATAGGTGACGGCACCGTCGAACCGGGATGCGATGGCCTCACCGAGTTCCTTGCGATCCAGCGCCGAATCCCACACGATGCGCCACTCCTGGCCCGGCGCCAGATACGGGATCTCGGCGGGCAGGTTCAGCGGCACGATGTCGACATAGTTGTCGTCATAAGAGCTTTCGTACTTGCCGACCGTCGGCGGATTCGCGAACTCGAACCGCAAACCGTAGGCCGGGCGTTGCCCGAAATTGCGCACCACCAACTCCACCAGATGCCAGTCGGTGCTGCTGGGTTCCATGAACATCGACACATTCGGCTGTGTCAGCTCGGCCCGTCGCTCCCGGGCTTTCAGATACTGTCGCCACGCGTAGATGAGTGCGATGACGACGACGACGATCGCCACCCACGCCGCGAGTGCCGTCCACGCACCCGGTTCGAAACTGGCCAACTCCCGCCCCCGCTCCGTGACCGCATCGATGATCCCCACCAAGTGGGTATATCACGGACTTTCGGCGTGGGCAGCGGTCCGGTTCAGCAAACTCCTACCGAAATCACGACGCGACGGCGGTGAGCACATCGCGGGCGACGGTCGAAGTGACCGGCGTGTGCACCAACCGTTCGCCGCGGGCCAGCCACTCGGCATCGGCCCATTCGATACGCGCGGGCAACCGCCGCCAATAATGCGGATGCGACCGCAGGTACACCTCGACGCTGGCGTGCACCTTGGCGTCCAGCGGCGGCCGGCACCGGCCGATCACCGGCGCGGTTCCGGCCAATGCGTCGAGATCGGTGGGGCACGACCCACGTTCGAGTACCTGCAGACCGGCGGCGATCGCGCCGTCGAGGACCCAGTCCAGCGCGATGTCGGCCAGCGGCCAGCAGGCGTCGTTGCCCCCGGTCACGTCGCACCGCGTGCCCCGGAACCACACCTCGTCGAGGCTCTCGAAGTACCGGATCGTGCGGCGCCCGCCGTCCACCCCCACCGCATGCCGCCCGGCTTCCACGGTGGGTAACGGACCCATGTGCTGTTTCGTACCGGGCGTTGCGGTTGCGTTCCACAGGCCGACGAACCGCACCGGCACGGCCGGATCGCGATCGCCGAACAGTTGCGCAGCCAGCACCCGGATCTGGCGCCAGTCCTGCGGGGTGCGGGCGGTGCGCGGCAGGACATAGGTGGCCAACGCGTAGTCCAGGACGTCATCGGAGTGTGCCGGCAGCAGGCCGACCGTGCCGAGCAGGGTGGCCAGCTCCCCGGCGCGGTGTCCGCCGTCGCCCCCGCCGAAAACAAAGATGTGATCCCCGGGATCCCAGGCCTCGCCGAGGAACCGGTAGGCCTCGACGATGGCGGCGCGGGCCGCGCTCACGGAGTCACCGCGAAAGCCCTGCGTCAGGCGTCTGCCGGGGCGCATCGCCGTGCCGCTGTGATACCAGGTCAGCTGTTCGGTGCCGTCCAGCAACCGAAACAGCATTTCGGTATTCGACGCGTCACGGAGCCCGGGTTGTTCATCTGTGTGGTCGAAGCACAGCACGATGTTCTTCACGGCGACCCCCGGCAAAACTGTCAAAAATGTGCTGACTCACAGTTTGCCGGGTTCGCAGGCGGATGTCCTGAGTATCGCACTACTCGAATCGCCCGCAGCGGCCGATCGTTCCCAATGCAACAGGTTAGGCAACGAAATCCGTGGCAGTAGGGCCGTCGCAACGTGGAATAGCCCCGTTCGGAATCGGTAAATTCAGTGGATTCCGCATGTGTGTCATCTGGAGCGGTTCATCAACCGCCCATCAACATGCGCCACTGGTCGAGGTTCGACGCCCGGTACACGTAGTTGCTGCGCTTGACCTCATCGAGGGGAGCGCTCGGCTCGGCCGAGTACCAGTGCCCGGGAAAGACGGTCGGATCGCCGGGCAGCTGGGCCAGCGCCTGCAGGCTGCGGAACATGTCGTCGACGTTGCCGCCAGGAAAGTCGGTGCGACCGCAGCCGTCGAGGAACAGGGTGTCGCCGGCGACCAGGCGGCCGTCGAGCAGGAAGCACTGGCTGCCCGGGGTGTGCCCCGGGGTGTGCAGCAGCTCGATCTCGACCGAGCCGATCGCGACCTTGTCGCCGTGTGCGTGCGCGGTCAGTTCGCTCGGTGCGATCCCGGTGACCCGCGAGACCCACTCGGCCTCGTGAGTGTTCACGTGTACCGGCACGCTCTGGCGCTCCAGGAGTTCGGCCAGGCCGGCCAGGGTGAAGCCCATCATCGTGCCGCCGACGTGATCGGGGTGGTGGTGGGTGACCAGCACGCCCGACAGACGCATGTCGTCGGCCTCGAGCACGTCCACCAGATCGTTGGCCGCATACGCCGGATCGACCACGACGGCATCGCCGGTCTCGCGGTCTCCGATCAGGTAGGAGAAGTTGCGCATCTGCTGGGCGATCACGTCGTCGGCCGCGTAGTCGCGGCCCGACAACAACTGGCGGAAATACAAGCGATCGTCAACCTTGGGCTGGGACATGCGCCCAGCGTATTTGGCGGCGCGACAGCGGCGCCGCGGACCGTCGGACAGCCCGGCACTCAGCATCCTCGCAGGTCCAAAAAGCGCACGTCATCGCGTGTTTAAGCCCACACGGAAAAAACTCGCCTCAAAAATGCGGAATTACTAGCGTCAAAGCCATGCACCTCACCCGGTTCACCGACCTCGGACTGCGCACCATGATGCTGCTGTCCGCCGGCGAATCCCAGGACCGGCGCATCACCACCCGGACCATCGCCGCCGGCGCCGACGCGTCCGAGCACCACGTCGCCAAGGCCGTGGCCAAGCTCTCCGAACTCGGCATGGTGCACGCCCGCCGCGGCCGGGTCGGGGGACTGGTGCTCACCGACGCCGGACGCACCGCCTCGATCGGCCGGCTGGTGCGTGAGCTCGAAGGCGACCGCGAGGTCATCGACTGCGGCGGGGATTCGCCCTGCCCGCTGATCGCGGCCTGCCGGCTGCGCCGGGTGCTGGCCGACGCGAAGGAGGCGTTCTATCGCGAACTCGACCGCTACACCGTCACCGACCTCACGGCGGACAACCGCCTACCGATTGTTTTACAACTCACAACCGAAGGGAATCTCCGATGACCGTCACCAGCCCTGAGCCGTCTGCGGTACGCGACGAACTCGAGCCGAAGCACGCCGAAATCGTCTCTGCGACACTGCCTCTCATCGGCGCGCACATCGACGAGATCACCTCGGAGTTCTACCGCAGGCTGTTCGCCAACCACCCCGAGTTGCTGCGCAACCTGTTCAACCGCGGCAACCAGGCTCAGGGCGCCCAGCAGCGTGCCCTGGCCGCCTCGATCGCCACGTTCGCCACCCACCTGGTCAACCCGGACCTGCCGCACCCCTCGGCGCTGCTGTCGCGCATCGGGCACAAGCACGCGTCGCTGGGCATCACCGCCGACCAGTACCCGATCGTGCACGACAACCTGTTCGCCGCGATCGTGGAAGTGCTCGGCGCCGACACCGTCACGCCCGAGGTGGCCGAGGCCTGGGACCGCGTGTACTGGATCATGGCCGACACCCTGATCGCCCTGGAGCGTGACCTGTACGCCGCGGCCGGCGTCGAACCCGGTGACGTCTACCGGCGGCTGCGTGTCGTGTCCCGGGTCGACGACCCCTCCGGCGCGGTGTTGGTCACCGTCCGTTCCGAGGAGCCCGTCAATTTCGTGGCCGGACAATATGTCTCGGTCGGGGTGACCCTGCCCGACGGGGCCCGTCAGCTGCGCCAGTACAGCCTGGTGAACGTCGCCGGATCGACCGACCTGACGTTCGCGGTCAAGCCGGTCGACGCCGTCGAGACCCAACCCGCCGGCGAGGTGTCGAGCTGGATCAGGGCCAACCTGTGCGTCGGCGACCTGCTCGACGTCACGGTGCCGTTCGGTGACCTCTACACCGGCGGTCTGCCCGACGGGCCGCTGGTGCTGGTGTCGGCCGGTATCGGGATCACCCCGATGGTCGGCATCCTGGAGTACGTGGCCGCCGAGGCGCCCGACACCCATGTGCGGGTGCTGCACGCCGACCGCAGCGACACCGCCCATCCGCTGCGGGAGCGTCAGCACGAGTTGATCGACGCGCTGCCCAACGCGAGCCTCGACCTCTGGTACGAGGACGGCGTCACCGGTGGCGCCGCCGGTGTGCACGCCGGGCTGCTCAAGCTCGACGGCATCGAGCTGCCTGCCGACGCCGCGTACTACCTGTGCGGCGGACCCGGTTTCGTCGAGGCGGTGCGCACCCAACTGGGCGACCGCGGTGTCGTCGCAGAGCGGATGCACTGCGAGCTGTTCGCCCCCAACGATTGGCTCCTGGACTAACGACCAGGCGAAATAACTCCCCGACGGCCGTGCTGACCTGCGGTTTGGTGCGGCCGCCGGGGAGGCTGTACCCTCTTTAAGGCTGCGCGGGTACGGACGCGCAACAGGCCCCCTTAGCTCAGTCGGCAGAGCGTTTCCATGGTAAGGAAAAGGTCAACGGTTCGATTCCGTTAGGGGGCTCGGTGGACGAGCAGGCGGTGCGCCGACTCGCATCATCGGGGCGGTGTAGCTCAGCTGGTTAGAGCGCACGACTCATAATCGTGAGGTCGGGGGATCGAGTCCCCCCACCGCTACTGGAACATCAAAAGCAGAGCGTGATTTTGAGCAGGGAGAACTGACGTGGCGTCGAGTACCGACGTACGGCCGAAGATCACTTTGGCGTGCGAGGTGTGCAAGCACCGCAACTACATCACCAAGAAGAATCGCCGCAACGATCCCGACCGGCTCGAGATCAAGAAGTTCTGCCCCAACTGCGGTACCCATCAGCCGCACAAAGAGTCGCGGTAGCCCTGGGCTCGTGGGTCTGTCGACAAGCATCGTCGGGATGCAGTACCGGTATCCCGAGCACTACGAGGTGGGTCGCGAGAAGATTCGCGAACACGCCATCGCAGTCAAGAACGACGATGCCTTTTTTCACGACGAGGCCGCTGCAGCCGAGATCGGACACGACCGGCTACCCGCGCCGCTGACTTTCATCTGCATTTTCGGATACCAGGCGCAGTCGGCGTTCTTCGAGCATGCGAACATCGCCATCCAGGACGCCCAGATCGTCCAGGTCGATCAGGAACTGAAGTTCGTCAAGCCGATCAAGGCCGGCGACAAACTGTACTGCGACGTGTCCGTGCATTCCGTTCGCAAGGCGCACGGCACCGACATCATCGTGACGAAGAACATCATCACCAACGACAACGGTGATTTGGTCCAGGAGTCCTACACGACCCTGGCGGGTCGTTCGGGTGACGGAGAAGAGGGTTTTTCTGATGGCTCTGCGTGAGTTCAGCTCGGTCAAGGTCGGTGACACGCTTCCGGAGAAGGTCATTCCTCTGACCCGCGGCGACCTGGTCAACTACGCCGGTGTATCCGGTGACCTGAACCCGATCCACTGGGACGACGAGATCGCCAAGCAGGTCGGTCTGGACACCGCGATCGCCCACGGCATGCTCACCATGGGCCTCGGCGGCGGCTACGTCACCTCCTGGGTCGGCGACCCGGCCGCGGTCACCGAATACAACGTCCGGTTCACCGCGGTGGTGCCGGTGCCCAACGACGGCGTCGGCGCCGAGATCGTGTTCAACGGTCGGGTCAAGTCCGTCGACCCCGACGACAAGCTGGTGACCATCGCCATCTCGGCCACCGCCGGAGGAAAGAAGATCTTCGGCCGCGCCGTCGCAACCGCCAAACTGGCTTAGGGAGGTCCGGCGCCATGGCGCTCAAAACCGACATCCGGGGAATGGTCTGGAAATATCCGCACCCCTTCCTGATCGGCCGAGAGCAGATCCGTCAGTACGCCAAGGCCGTCAAGGCCATGGACCCGGCCAGCCACGACGAGGCGGCCGCCGCCGAACTCGGCCATGACGCGCTGGTCGCCCCGCTGACCTTCGCCTCCACGCTGGCGCTGCTGGTGCAGGAACACTTCTTCCAGAACGTGGACGTCGGCATGGAGACCATGCAGATCGTCCAGGTCGACCAGAAGTTCCTGTACCGCAAGCCGCTCAAGGCCGGCGATCAGCTGCACGCGGTCATGACGATCCAGTCCGTCGACGAGCGGTTCGGTGCCGACATCGTCGTCACCCACAACGTCTGCACGAACGACGACGGGGAAGTGGTCCTCGAAGCCTTCACCACGATGATGGGCCATGAAGGCGACGATTCGATCCAGGTCAAGTGGGATCCGGAGACCGGCAAGGTGGTGCGCAAGGCCGCCGGCGAGTGATTGCCGCAGGGGTGTCAGCCGCGCGCACGATTAGTAGATGACACCCACGCCGGGGTACACTCGGCTCTCGGGGTTTTTCCCATTTCAGCGCGCTGTCCGTCGGCTTGACCAGTCGAGCGGGCCGCGCGCGAATTGTGTAAGCCTCGGCGCAGTACGGTGACGACAGCGCCAGCATGTCACCGACAGAGGGGCGTAGCTCAACTGGCAGAGCAGCGGTCTCCAAAACCGCAGGTTGCAGGTTCAAGTCCTGTCGCCCCTGCTTCAAACTGAATACTCGACAGCGTGTGGACACTGGAAGGTGACACACAACCCAGGATGAAAGGCATGCGGTGAGCGACGAGCGCGAAGGTGCCGGCTCCGCAGACGACACTGGAACCGACGCCGGCACCGGCACCGAGGCAACCGGCACCAGCCACGGTCAGACCGCCGTGGTGACCCGGCCGCTGCGCCCGACCGGCAAGCGGAGCCGACGCGGTGCGGTCGCCGAGACCGACAGCGATGAGGCCGTCGAGGACGACACAGCGTCGAGCGATGCCAAGGCCGACTCCGGTAAGGCCAAGAAGACCGCGAAGGCCAAGAAGACCGGGCCGTCGCGTAACCCGATCATGTTCGTTGTCACCTACCTGCGACAGGTCGTGGCCGAGCTCCGCAAGGTGATCTGGCCCAACCGCAAGCAGATGGTCAGCTACACCACCGTGGTGCTGGTCTTCCTGGCGTTCATGGTGGCGCTGATCGCCGGCGCCGACTTCGGCCTGGCGAAGCTGGTGTCGCTGGTGTTCGGCACCTGATCTGGAATTTGAGAGAGGACTGACAACGTGACCACGTTCGACGGCGACGAGACCGTTGCCGACGAGATCGTTGACGTCGACGGCGTCGAGTCGCAGACCGACGATCTGACCGAAGACCAGGAGGCCGCCGGCGCGGCCGACGAGACCGACGAGGCCCCGGCCGAAGAAGCCGCCGACGCGGCGCCTGCCGCCGAGGAAGACGAGGATCCGGCAGTCGCCCTCAAGAAGGAACTGCGCCTCAAGCCCGGCGACTGGTACGTCATCCACTCCTACGCCGGCTACGAGAACAAGGTGAAGGCCAACCTCGAGACCCGCGTGCAGAACCTGGACGTCGGCGACTACATCTTCCAGGTCGAGGTGCCCACCGAAGAGGTCACCGAGATCAAGAACGGCCAGCGCAAGCAGGTCAACCGCAAGGTGCTGCCGGGCTACATCCTGGTGCGCATGGAACTCAACGACGAGTCGTGGGGCGCGGTGCGCAACACCCCGGGCGTCACCGGTTTCGTCGGCGCCACCTCACGTCCGTCGCCGCTGTCGCTGGACGACGTGGTGAAGTTCCTGCTCCCCCAAGGTGCGGCCAAGAAGCCCGCCAAGTCCAGCGCTGCCGCCGCCGCGGCCGGTGCCAGCACCGAAGCCACGCTCGAACGGCCGGAGATCCTGGTCGACTTCGAGGTCGGCGAGTCCGTCACCGTCATGGACGGCCCGTTCGCGACGCTGCCTGCCTCCATCAGCGAGGTCAACGCCGAGCAGCAGAAGCTCAAGGTGCTGGTGTCCATCTTCGGTCGCGAGACACCTGTCGAATTGACCTTCAACCAGGTCTCCAAGATTTAGTCGCCACAGCGGCTAGTAACCGGGCGTTTCGGCGCCCACGGATGAGCAAGTAAGGAACACCACAAGCATGGCCCCGAAGAAGAAGGTCGCCGGGCTCATCAAGCTGCAGATCCAGGCCGGGCAGGCCAACCCCGCCCCGCCGGTCGGTCCTGCACTTGGCCAGCACGGCGTCAACATCATGGAGTTCTGCAAGGCGTACAACGCCGCGACCGAGTCGCAGCGCGGAAACGTCATCCCCGTGGAGATCACCGTCTACGAGGACCGCAGCTTCACGTTCGCACTGAAGACCCCGCCCGCCGCCAAGCTGCTGCTCAAGGCAGCCGGTGTGCAGAAGGGTTCGGGCGAGCCGCACAAGACCAAGGTCGCCAAGGTGACCTGGGACCAGGTGCGCGAGATCGCCGAGACCAAGAAGGCCGATCTCAACGCCAACGATGTCGACGCTGCGTCGAAGATCATCGCCGGCACCGCCCGGTCCATGGGTATCACGGTCGAATAAGGCACGTGTGGGAGGGCCAGCTTCGGCCCGCCAACCACAACTTCTGTCAAGGAGATTCAATGAGCAAGAACAGCAAGGCATACCGCGAAGCCGCGGAGAAGGTCGACCGGACCAAGCTTTACACCCCGCTTGAGGCGGCGAAGTTGGCCAAGGAGACCTCCTCCAAGAAGCAGGACGCCACCGTCGAGGTCGCCATCCGCCTCGGCGTTGACCCCCGCAAGGCTGACCAGATGGTCCGCGGCACCGTCAACCTGCCCCACGGCACCGGTAAGACCGCCCGCGTCGCCGTGTTCGCCGTCGGTGAGAAGGCCGAGCAGGCGCTGGCCGCCGGTGCCGACGTGGTCGGCAGCGACGACCTCATCGAGAAGATCCAGGGCGGGTTCCTGGACTTCGACGCCGCCATCGCCACCCCGGATCAGATGGCCAAGGTCGGTCGGATCGCCCGCGTGCTGGGCCCGCGCGGTCTGATGCCGAACCCCAAGACCGGCACCGTCACCCCCGATGTCACCAAGGCTGTGGCCGACATCAAGGGCGGCAAGATCAACTTCCGTGTCGACAAGCAGGCCAACCTGCACTTCGTGATCGGCAAGGCGTCCTTCGACGAGGCCAAGCTGGCCGAGAACTACGGCGCCGCGCTCGACGAGGTGCTGCGGGCCAAGCCGTCGTCCTCGAAGGGTCGTTACCTCAAGAAGGTGACCGTCTCCACCACCACCGGTCCGGGTATCCCGGTTGACCCGGCGGTGACCCGGAACTTCACCGAGGCGTAGCTTGCGGAGCCGACCATTCGGCACCGCGGCCTAGTTTTTCCTGCGCGAGCAGACACAAACCTGCCCCTTTTCGGTTGAAAAGGGGCAGGTTTGTGTCTGTTGGGCATCAACAGCCGACGCACTCCGCGAGGCGACGGCGCAGGAATGCCGCCGCGGGTGCGGACACGTTCTCGGCCTCCAGCGCGATCCGGTACCACCGCTGCGCCTCAACGCGTCGGCCGGCTCGCCGGAGAAGATCGGCGCGGATGGAGGCCACCGTGTTCGTCCTGGCCAACCGCGGGTCCGTGCCGGCCTCGTCGAGCGCAGCCAGACCGGCATCGAACCCGTCACGAAACCCGATGGCCAGCGCGCGATTTGCGCGGACCACCGGCGAGTCGGTCAGGGCGAGCAGACGATCATAGGCCAGGCAGATTGTGGCCCAGTCGGTGTGCGGCCAGGCCGGCGCCGTCGCGTGCAGGGCCGCGATCACCGCTTGCGGAAGATATGTTCCGGGTGCGCCTTCTGCGAGCCGCAGCTGTTCCAGACCCCGCGCGATACGGCCACGGTCCCAACGGTCACGGTCCTGCTCATCGAGCGGCACCAGGGCGCCGGTGGCGTCGACCCGGGTCCTCCGACGCGAATCATGCAGCAGCACAAGGGCGGCGAGCGCATGTGCGTCGCGGTTGTCCGGCATCAGATCGCACAGTTCATGTGCGAGCCGTACACCTTCGTCGCACAGTTCATCGCGGATCGCCGATGGACCGCCCGTCGACCAGTAGCCCTCGGTGAACACCGAATACACACAGCCGAGGACATGCGGGGTGCGCTCACCCAGCAGCTCTGGCGGCGGAACCCGCAACGGGATGTTGGCTTGTCGAATCTTGTTCTTGGCACGGGTGATTCGCTGACCGACGGCCGCTTCGCTCTGTAACAGGGCACGAGCTATCTCGGTGACGGTCAGCCCGGAGATCAGCCGGAGGGTGAGCGCCAGTTGCGAGCTGCGGTCCAATGCCGGATGCGCGCAGGTGAACATCATCCGCAGTTCGTCGTCGCGCACGGGATGCAACTCGATCTCCTCTGACGTCCCGACCCGTTCGTACGCGGCGGCGAATTCCTTTCCGGCGCGCGCAGATTCACGTCGCAGCCGGTCCAGCGCCCGATTACGCGCCACGGTGGTCAGCCACGCCCCGGGATTGGTCGGGACTCCCTGGTCCGGCCATACCCGGATGGCCTGTGCGCAGGCCTCTTGGACGGCATCCTCGGCCACCGTGAGATCGTCCGACCAACGAGCGATGACGGCTACCGCCGGACCCCACTCGCGCCGAAAGATGCCGTCCAGTCGGGTCATCGGCGATTACAGACCGGCCAGCCCCGACAACCGCCGAACCTCGACGGCCGACGCCGGAATCATCGACGCCAGCTTGACCGCTTCGTCACGATCGGCGGCCCGCAACACATAGAAGCCGTTGGCCACTTCGGCGCCTTCGGCATACGGGCCGTCGGTGATCATCACCTTGCCCTCACGTACGCGCACGGTGGTCGCCGTCGACGGCGGATGCAACGGCGCACCGGCCAGCGTCTGATCGCCGATGGTCTTGGCGAGTTCGACGTGCTGGGCCGCCTGGGCGTTCCATTCGTCGGTGCCGGGAGTGTTCACCAGCTCCGGCGGTTCCAGCAGCAGTGCCAGCCAATCGTTTCCGAGCGGCTGCTCGGGTGCCTGCCAGTGGACGATGGGCCACACCTCGACCGCGCCGAATTGGGCGACCGGGATGTCCCGCGCCAGAGCCAGCACCTCGTCGAGGTTGTCGGCCTCGAAGACGTAGTAGCCGCAAGCCACCTCGGCGCCCTCGGCGAACGGACCGTCGGTGACCACGGGCGCGTCGGGCCCGCCGCTGATCCGCGTGGCGGCAGCGGCCTTGTCCAGCGCGTCACCGGCCCGTATCGCCGACCGGGCCTTGGCGTGAAATGCCTCGAAGGCGGCCATTCCCTCAGCCCGCTGCTCCGCGGTGAGCTCCACGTCCGGGCTGATCAATAAAGCGAAGTACAGCATCGTCGTCCTCCGGTGGGCAGTGAGCAGAACCGTCTGTTCCACTCTCTACCCAACCGACGAGCGGCGTCGGCGAGATCCGACAGCGTGCCGAGAAAAGTTTCGGCGACTACTTCTGCAGCGTGAACTGGTGCACGCTGATGTGGCCCGAAGCGAAGTACTTCTGGCAGCCGTTTAGGTACTTGTCGTAGCGGTCGTAGATTTCCTGGCTCTGAATCGCGATCGCCTCGTCCTTGTGCGCCTCGAGGGCGTCGGCCCAGTACTTGAGCGTCCGGACGTAATGCGGGCCGATCTCCTGCAGCTGCGTGAGCTTGAAGCCGGCTTCGAGCGCCTTTTCTTTCTCCATCTCGACCGAGGGCAACCGGCCGCCGGGGAAGATCTCGGTCATGATGAACCGGGCGAACCGAGCGTCTTCGAACGTCATGTGCAGGCCCAGCTTCTGGCCCTGACGGAGGTCGAATCCGGTGATGTTGTGCAGCAGCATGACGCCGTCGTCGGGCAGCGCGTTGTAGGCGGTCTCGAAAAACGCCGGATACCGCTCGAATCCGAAATGCTCGAAGGCACCGATCGACACGATGCGGTCGACTTTGTCGGTGAACTCCTCCCAGCCCTGCAGCCGCACCTCGATATTGCGGTTGGTGGGCACCTGGGAGAGCTTTTCGATGGCGTATTCCCGCTGCTCGCCGCTGAGGGTCAGACCGATGACGTTGACGTCGTATTTCTCGATCGCCCGGGCCATGCAGGCGCCCCAGCCGCAGCCGATGTCCAGCAGGGTCATGCCGGGCTCCAGGCCGAGCTTGCCCAGTGCCAGGTCGAACTTGGCGATCTGCGCCTCGGCGCCCGTCATGTCCTCACGTTCGTAATAGCCGCACGTGTAGCCCATTGTGGGACCCAGGAACAGTTCGTAGAATTCGTTTGAAATGTCGTAGATCGACTGCAGTTCTTCATATTTGGGTGTCAACTTCGACATATTCGAATTGCTCCAAGCGTTAGAGTTCTCCCCGCCGAGTCGTCAGCCTACAACAGGTGACTATCAGCGCGGCCTGACAAGTGTCAAAGTGTCGCGTCGGCAAATTCGGTGGCTGACGCGGTCAATGGGCTGGCCAGCGGTTCCCGCCGAAATTCACCGCAGACTGCTGCGGTAGCGAAGCCCGACGACACGGTTACTTCTGCAGGGTGAACTGGTTGACGTCGGTGTATCCGACCCGGAAGAGGTTTGCGCAACCAGTGAGATACCGCATGTAGCGGTCATAGACCTCTTGAGACTGAATCTCGACCGCCTCGTCGTGGTGAGCCTCCAGGTTCGCCGCCCAGATGTCGAGGGTGCGCGCGTAATGCGGCTGCAGCGGCTGCCGGCGCGTCAACGTGAACGAGGCCCGGCCGGCGTGCTCCTCGACCATCTCGACCGAAGGCAACCGACCGCCCGGGAAGATCTCGGTGAGGATGAACTTGATGAACTTCGCCAGTTCGAAGGTCAGCGGGATGCCCCGCTCCTTCGCGTAGCGCGGGTGCATCGCGGTGATGGTGTGCAGCAGCATCACCCCGTCGTCGGGCAACACGCGGTAGGCGAAACGGAAGAAATCGTCATAGCGGTCGGGCCCGAAATGCTCGAATGCCCCGATCGAGACGATCCGGTCCACCGGCTCGTCGAACTCTTCCCAACCCGCCAGCAGTACCCGCTTGCTGCGCGTGCTGCCGGAGTTGTCGAAGCGCTGCTGCACGTGGTCGGCCTGGTTGCGGCTGAGCGTCAGCCCGACGACGTTGACGTCATAGCGCTCGAGCGCGCGCATCATCGTCCCGCCCCAGCCGCATCCCACGTCGAGCAGGGTCATCCCGGGCTGCAACCCCAGTTTGCCCAGCGCCAGGTCGATCTTGGCGAGCTGGGCTTCTTCGAGCGTCATGTCGTCACGTTCGAAGTACGCGCAGCTGTAGGTCCGCGTCGGATCCAGGAACAGGGCGAAGAAATCGTCGGACAGGTCGTAATGAGCCTGTACGTCGTCGAAATGGGGCTTGAGCTTGACCGGATGTTTGGCCACAGAGGCACCTCTTGGGGGGGCAGAAACCGACCGGGCGGAGCCGCACCAAGCCACGTCTTGACCTAGCCGCCCCCCCAGACTGCTGCAGCCACTGTAGAGCGACATCGGCCAGCTACCGAGCGTTTTGTGCCCAGCAAATCATCGAGGGCCCAATTAACGTTGCGTACGCGAAAACCTAGCCGGCGTTGGCGAAGTTTGTCTTGAGCTCCCCGACAACCTCGTCCCACACCGGTTCGGGCAGCTCGTGTCCCATCCCGTCGATCAGCACCAGGCGGGCGCCGGCGATCGCCCGGGCCACCGCACGTCCGCCGTGCGGACGCATCAGCCGATCCGCGCGACCGTGGATCACCACGGTGGGGGCGGTGATCAACTTGTCGTGGTGGCGCAGGCTGCCGCTGCCGAGGATGGCATCGAAATGCCGGGCGATCCCGGCCGGGTAGTAGGCCCGGTCGTACAGTTCGGCGGCCTGGGCGCGGATCTCTTCTTCCGGGGTGGGATAGGCCGGGCTGCCGTTGAGCCGGCTGATCCGAACAGAGTTGTCGATGATGGCTTCCCGCGACGAGCCCGCGGGCGGTCCGGTGATGATCGACAGCAGTTGCCGCACGCCCGGCGGAGGCAACAACGGCTGGTTGTTGCTGGAGAAGATCACCGCCAGCGACCTGGTGCGCTGGGCGTGCCGGGCGGCGAACACCTGGGCGATCATCCCGCCCATCGAACCGCCCACGATGTGCGCGTCGTCGACGCCGAGGTGATCGAGCAGCGCAGCGGCATCGTCGGCGACGTCTTCGAGCGTGTAGACCGCCGGGCTGCGCAGGCCGAGGAACGACCGGGCCATCCGCAGCGCCAGCGGGGTGTCGACGCGCTTGCCGGACAGCTTGGTGGACAGGCCCACGTCACGGTTGTCGTACCGGATGACCCGCAACCCCTGATTGACCAGCATTTCGCAGAACCCGGTGCGCCACAACAACATCTGCGCACCCAGGCCCATGATCAGCAGCACGGCCGGATCGTTGGGGTCGCCCATGTCCTCGTAGTAGAGATCGACATCGCCGGGATTGGCGCCCGACTTGGCGTAGCCGCTGCGCACCTTCATGCCGGCCACTCAGTCCTCGATCCCCTGGGCTGAATTCTCCTCGCGCAAGCGCTCGTCGGCTGAATCCTTGTGATCCCGGCTGATGTCCACCATGAAGTTCGCGAAGTAGCCGGTGAGCTGAGGATCGTTCATCATCTGCCACTTCGGTGCCAACAGCTTCATGTAGCGCTCGACATAGAGGAACTGCTTACCGATCAGCACCAGCTCGCGGGGCAGCTTGACGTCGTAGGCGTCGGCCAGCGCGGAGAGCTGCTTGCCGATTTCGGCGTACGACATATCGCCCAGCGACTTCATGGTCAGGGGAGTGGCAAACGCCTCCAGATCCTTGGCGGCTTGCCCCTCGGGTTTCACCGTCCCCACGGCCCCCATCAGCACCACGATCTTGCCTGCCGCGGCATGGTCCTTCTTGACCAGCAGGGCGTACACCAGCTCCCGCAGCAGCCAGCGCGTGCGCGGGTCGATGCGGCCCATGATGCCGAAGTCGAAGAACACGACCTTGCCGTCGTCGTCGACGTACAAATTGCCCGCGTGCAGGTCGCCGTGGAACAGGCCGTGCTTGAGGCCGCCCTCGAACACGCTGAACAACAGGGCCTTCACCAGCTCGGTGCCGTCAAAGCCCTTCTTGCGGATCGCGGCGACATCGTCGATACGTACCCCGGTGACCCGCTCCATGGTCAGCACGCGCTGGCTGGTCAGATCCCAGTACACCTGCGGCACCCGGATGTTCTCGCCCAGCGGTGAGGCGTGCATGTGCGACACCCACGCGTCCATCGACTGGGCCTCCAGCCGGAAGTCCAGCTCCTCGGCCAGGTTGTCGGCGAAATCGGCGACCACGTCCTGGGCCGAGAGCCGCCGGCCCAGCTTGGCCAACTCGACCAGTTGGGCGCCGCGCTTGAGGATCTGCAGGTCCGCAGCGACCCGGCGGCGGATACCCGGGCGCTGGATCTTGACCACGACCTCTTCGCCGCTGTGCAACGTGGCGTAGTGCACCTGCGCGATCGAGGCCGACGCGAAGGGCTTCTCGTCGAAGCTCTTGAACAGGTTCGAGGGCTCGTCGCCGAGCTCCTCTTTGAAAAGCTGGTGTACAGCTTCCGCATTCGCCGGGGGCACCCGGTCGAGCAGGCCGCGGAATTCACGGCTCAGCGGTTCACCGAAGGCGCCGGGGCTGGAGGCGATGATCTGGCCGAACTTGACGTAGGTGGGGCCCAGGTCGGAGAAGGTCTGCGGCACCTGCTTGATGATCTTCTGCTGCAGGGATCCGCGGCCGAACATGTTGGCGGCGACGCGGGCCCCGGTCCGGGTGATCTGCCAACCCGTGGCACCGATGCGGGCGGCCTCCACCGGCAAGGGCACCCGGCTCAACCTGGCGACCTCACGGTGCTTGGTTTTCGGCGGCGTAGTGCTCATAGCTGCAGTGTCTCAAAGCCCGCGGTCGCGCGAAAAATATCTGTGCCGTGCGTCACACCGATGCAAAGTCGTGTTCGATCTCTTCACGGCTGAGAACCGGGTCGCTGCCGCGCACGTAGGTCGGCTCGGTGTGGGGCACGGTGGTGCCATGTGCGACGCGCTTCTGCGCCTGCCGGAACTCGAGCGTGGCGCCGGCCGCGGTGTGCAGACCATTGATGATCGACCACACGAGCGCGCGCCGCGCCGCCCGCTCGATCGGGTTCGGATCGGTGTGCCCGATCAGCTGCTTGGCCCACTTCGGCATGGTGTCGCGGATGGCCCAGTCCACTGCGCTCTGCGGCATCGGCAGATTGGGTCCGGTGGCCATCGCCGCGCCGTGGGTGAGCGCCAGCTTGGGTAGGTAGGACTCCAGGCACTCCAGTGTCTCGGCCTTGGTGGCCGGCAGGTCGGTGCCGCCCAGGGCGTGGCCCACCCGGATGAACTCACCGTAATAGCGGTCAAGTTTCTTGCCGCGCAACGGGTTCGGATGATAGATCTCGTGCGCGGTGGCCAGCCCCCACACCACGGTGGCGTAGTTCCAGCGCAGCCAGTCCGGATCGTCGGCGTCGTAGGCCGCGCCGTCGGGACGGGTGCCCTTGATGGTGTGGTGCATGGAGCGGACCGTCTTGGAGACTCGTTCGGCGGTCTCGGTGTTGCCGTAGGCGGTGCCGATGAAGAACGCGATGGAGTGGCCGAGGCGTACCGCCGCACCCTGCGGGTCGATCTGCGGTACGGCGATACCGGTCTCGGGATCGCGCTTGACCAATCGCGAATGGTGCATGCCCATCCAGTAGATGGAGGGATCGAGCCGTTCCATGTACGCCGCGCACTGCAGGCCGAAGATGAGCGCCTCGGTGTGGGAATGCACATGCCAGACCGCGCTGCCGGGGCCGAACCAACCGGGATCGCCGGCCGGCCCGGCGAACTCCATGCCTCGGAAGTAGTGCTGACGAACGTCCTTGTCGAACTTCCGCTGCAGCATCTGCTCGAGGATCTGGTGTGGCATGTCCACCGCGCGCCCCTTTCTGGTTACGTCTGTAGCCAGAATACATTTTGGGTACAGGTGTGACCAGACTTAAGCTGTGGCAATGCCAGAAGCGTCCAGCCCGACGCGATGGGCCGGCGTGCCGCTGACCGACCGCCGTGCCGAACGCCGTGCGCTGCTGATCGACGCGGCGTTTCGGCTGTTCGGCGACGGCGGCGAGGCCGCGCTCTCGGTGCGCTCGGTCTGCCGCGAATGCGGGCTGAACACCCGGTATTTCTACGAGAGCTTCGCCGACACCGACGACCTCTTGGGCGCGGTCTACGACGAGGTCAGCGCGGACCTGGCCACCGACGTCGAGGCCGCGATGGTCGGGGCTGGCGACTCCGTACGGGCCCGGACCCGCGCCGGGATCGCCGCCGTGCTGGGTTTCAGCTCGGCCGACTCACGCCGGGGACGGGTGCTGTTCACCGACGCCCGGGCCAACCCCGTGCTGGCCTCACGCCGGGCCGCCACCCAGGACCTGCTGCGCGAGGCCGTGTTGTCCGAAGGTGGCCGGCTCAGCCCGAACTCCGACCCGGTGGCCGCGCAGGTGGGCGCGGCCATGTACACCGGGGCGATGGCCGAGCTGGCCCAGCAATGGTTGACCGGCAACCTCGGTGACGATCTGGAGGTTGTGGTGGACCATGCGCTGCGGCTGGTGTTGGGCCGTTAGGCAGGCGGCGGTGCCGCCAGTTAGGTAGAAGCCGGCCGCCAGCGCTTGATCCATTCGGTCTCCGGCCACTGCTCCTCGGCCGCCAACAGCTCGTACATCGTTGCGCGGTCGACGGATTCGCGGATGATGTCGGCATGCCCGGCGTGCCGGCTGAGTTCCTCGATCAGATGCATGGCCACCCACCGCACCGACCAGGAGTCGACGTCTTGGGGAAACCATGGCACATCGTGGGGGACCGGGACGGCGGTGTCGAGATCGCGCTCGGCGAAAGCCCGCAGCGTCTCGGCGTTCTGGGCCTTGAACGCCTCAAGCAGGCCGGCCAGGGTCTCGTCCTCGCGCATCACGTGCATGTCGGCGTACTCGGCTGCCTGTTCCTCGAACGGCCGGGGATCGGCCGGCGGGAACTGCGGTCCGTGTTCGACCCGGGCGGCCCAGCTCTTCTGCACGGCGGTGACGTGTTTGATCAGGCCGCCGACCGACAGCGCGCTGACCGACGGGGTGGACCGGGCCTGCTCGTCGGTCAGCCCGTGGGCCACGGCGAAAAAGGCGTTCTGCTGGAAGGCGAGGAACTCGATCAGCGTGTGGCGCTCGTCGGCGGCGGGTGGCGGCATTCCTGGCATGTTCAGTTCTCCTCGGTGGTGTTGGTGTGTGCGTAAAGGTCACGGATGCAGGCGATTTCTGCACCGTGATGGATGACTTCGCGGTTGATGTGCAGAATCAGCGTGGCCATCGGTTCGTTGCCGTAGGGCCCCTCGGCCGGCCCGCACGGACGGTTCAGGTCATCCTCGTCGAGCCCGCGGACCCCGTCGATCCAATGTCGATAGGTGTCATCGAGTTGGGTCAGCGCGGTGGTCGCGTCGGTGGCGTACGGCCATGACCCGTAATCGGCGGGCGGGCCGCCGAAATGGGAGTGGTTGCGCATCGCGAACACGCCGACGATCACATGCGCCAGCCGCCAGGCGATGGTGGTGAACGGTTCCGGTTGCGGCGCCGGATAACGGAAATCGATGGCGCCGTCGGGATGCACCGTCCAGCAGTTCGGTACCGGTTGCCAGAAATACTCCTCGTCGGTCAGGCCGTCCAGGCGGCCGCGGAGTTGATGCGTCCAGTGGAAGTCCAGTTGCTCGGCCAGCAGGTTGGTCCACATACGGATACCGTCTCACGCCTATAGGACAGTTTCGGTCCTAAAAGTGCGCGACACTGTGGCCATGTCGGAAACCACCGGCCGCGTGCTGCACCTTCTCGGGCTGTTGCAATCGCGTCGGGCCTGGACAAGTCAGGAATTGGCCGAACGTCTCGGCGTCACCACCCGCAGCGTCCGTCGGGATATCGAGCGATTGCGTGAGCTGGGCTATCCGGTGCACGCCAGCAAGGGCCACGGCGGCGGCTACCAACTGGGTGCGGGAGCGGCACTGCCGCCGCTGCTGCTCGACTCCGACGAAGCCGTTGCCATGGCCGTCTGTCTGCGGCTGGCCGCCGGCGGCAGCGTCGCGGGCGTCGGGGAATCCGCCCTGCGGGCCCTGTCCAAACTCGACCAGGTCATGCCGGCCCGATTGCGCTCGCAGGTCGCTGCGGTGCACGACGCCACCGTGACCTTGGCGCCCAACTCGTCGGACCGG
Organism: Mycobacterium sp. NS-7484; assembly: GCF_001953975.1. Taxonomy (GTDB): domain Bacteria; phylum Actinomycetota; class Actinomycetes; order Mycobacteriales; family Mycobacteriaceae; genus Mycobacterium. The sequence goes on along the minus strand of NZ_MBEJ01000127.1, from coordinate 140,664 downwards.
CCGGTGGAACCGGATGTGCTGATGACGCTGGCCCGGGCCTGCCGCGACCATGAACACGTCAGCCTCGACTACACCGACATCCGGGGTAATCAGACGCAGCGCCGACTGGAGCCCTACCAACTGGTGACCACCGGGCGGCGGTGGTACCTGATGGCCCATGACCGCGACCGCGTGGACTGGCGCACCCTGCGGCTGGACCGGATGTCGTCGGTGACAGCCCGCGGCAGTATCTTTACTCCGCGCGAAGCCCCGGACGCGGCCGACTACGTACGGCGGGCGATCAGTTCCTCGCCCTACCGCTACGTCGCTCGGGTGCGCTACTTTGCGCCCCATGACGTTGTGTCACAACAGTTTCCTCCGGCGTCGGTCACGGTCGAACCCGACGGACCCGATGCCTGCATCGTCACCGCCGGAGCCGACGACCCCGAACGTATGGTGTTGTACTTCGCCACCGTGGGGCACGACTTCGAGGTGCTCGAACCGCCCGAGGTGATCGAGGCGGTGCGCACCGTCGCGACCCGGTTGCACCGCGCGTCCCCTCGCGAGCAGACGTAAACCCGTACAAATTCCGCCGAAGTTGTGCGGGTTTGCGTCTGTTCGGCGGGAGAAATCAGGTGATGCCGAGCCGGTCGATGAGCATCAGGAACGCTGCGGCGAAATCGTTGTCGGCCGTCGCGATCCGCACCGCATCCCAGTCCACCTGTTCGCGCACCGCGCGGGCGGCCGGCAGCAGCGCCGCGAAATCGCAATGGTGCTCATTGAGCGACCGGAGTTTCTCCGACACCACCACCGTCGGTGGCAACACCGGCATCCGGATCGCCAGCACGTCGAGCACCTCGGCCGAACCGAGCAGTTCGGGGCCCACCGACTTCCCGTTGAGTTGGTAGAGCACGTCGACGAGGACGTCGTCGTCGGGATAGGCCTTGAACAACCAATCTTCAGGCACGTGCACGATCTGAAATCCGGCCTTGCGGAGCGTCACCTCGGCGGCCTCGGCGTCGGTTTCGGACACGACGAAATCGACGTCGTGCACCGGCTCGGGTGCGCCGTAAGCCCACAACGCATAGCTACCGGCCAGCGCGAAGTCGGGTCCGTGCGTCTTGAATGCCGAGGCCGCGCGTTTGAGCGCGTCACGCAGGTCATCGTTGCGGTCGAGCACGGTGCCATCCCGGGGTCTCGGGCATCGTCATGGTGGTCGGATGCAGTTGTGGGTATGGAGTACCCATGCGGCTGGCAACTTTCAACATTCTGCACGGACGAAGCGTTCACGACGGCGACGTCGACCTGAGCCGATTGGCCGACGCGGTGGCCGAACTCGACGCCGACATCCTGGCGTTGCAGGAAGTCGACTGTGATCAGCCCCGTTCGGGAAAGGCCGACCTGACCGCCGTGGCGGCCGAGGCGATGAACGCCGTGAACCACCGGTTCGTCGCCGCGATCTCCGGAACACCCGGTGCCACCTGGATGGCCGCCACCGGCAGCGAACAGCCCGGAACCGCCGCCTACGGTATCGCCCTGCTGTCGCGGTATCCGGTGGAGAACTGGCAGGTGGTACGGCTGCCGCGCATTCCGTTCCGATTCCCGATGTACGTCTCGGGAATCCAGCAGTTCCGGATCATCCACGAGGAACCGCGGGCGGCAGTGGTTGCCCGTGTCGACACCCCGCTGGGCCCGATGACGGTAGCCAACACCCACCTGTCGTTCGTCCCGAACTGGAACCGGGTGCAACTGCGCCACCTGGTGCGGGATCTGCGGGGTTTCCCTGGTCCGCGCCTGCTCATGGGGGACCTCAACATGGGACCGGGCCGGCCGGCCCGCTGGCATCCGCTCGGCAGCGCACCGACATTCCCGGCCGATGAGCCCACGACGCAACTCGACCACATCCTCACCGACGATCCGAGCCTGACCGCCGGGGACTGCACCGCACCGCGTCTGGCGATCTCGGATCACCGGGCGTTGGTTGTCGACATCCCGGTGTCCGCCAAGCCGTAGGGTTTTCCGATGCACGTCACGTCAGTGGAGACGACGGAGCTGTTTGCCGGGCCCGACGACGCGCCTCGGCAGCTGGTCCGGGTGCGCTACGCGGGTTGCACGGCGCCGACGCCGGTGCGGATCAGCGGCGACGGACTGTCCGGAGAGGCGGTCGCGGCGCCCGGGGAAGGCATCGTCGAGGTCCCGGTCGATGTCGAACGCGGCGTGCCGGGGCAGGTCCGGCAGGCCCGGGTGAACACGACCGACTTCGAATTCACCGTCGCCGAGCCCGGCTGGACCATGTACATGATCAGCCACTTCCACTACGACCCGGTCTGGTGGAACACCCAGGCCGCCTACACGAGCGTATGGACCGAAGACCCGCCCGGCCAGTGCCGGCAGACCAACGGATTCGACCTGGTCCACGCCCACCTGGAAATGGCCCGTCGCGAACCGGAATACAAGTTCGTGCTCGCCGAGGTGGACTACCTCAAGCCCTACTGGGACGCCCGCCCGGAGGACCGGGCCGACCTTCGCCGGTTCATCGCCGAGGGGCGCGTCGAGATCATGGGCGGCACCTACAACGAGCCCAACACCAACCTCACCAGTCCCGAGACTGCCATCCGGAACTTCGTGCACGGCATGGGTTTTCAGCGCGATGTACTGGGTGCCAAGCCGGCCACCGCGTGGCAACTCGACGTGTTCGGGCATGATCCGCAGTTTCCCGGGATGGCCGCCGACGCCGGGCTGACCTCCAGTTCTTGGGCGCGCGGGCCACATCATCAGTGGGGGCCGATGCAACATGACGGTGACCCCGAGCGGATGCAGTTCGCCAGCGAGTTCGAGTGGATTGCCCCGTCGGGCCGCGGATTGTTGACCCACTACATGCCCGCGCACTACTCGGCCGGATGGTGGATGGACTCCGCCGCCTGTCTGGCCGACGCGGAGGGGTCCACGTACGCGCTGTTCGCCAAACTCAAACGAGTTGCGTTGACCCGCAACGTGTTGTTGCCCGTCGGCACCGACTACACGCCGCCCAACAAGTGGGTCACCCAGATCCACCGGGACTGGAACGCGCGATACGCCTGGCCCAAGTTCGTGTGTGCGCTGCCATCGGAGTTCTTCGCGGCGGTGCGGGAGGAGGCCGCGTGCCGGGGCATCACGCCCTCGCCGCAGACCCGCGACATGAACCCGATCTACACCGGCAAAGACGTCTCCTACATCGACACCAAGCAGGCCAACCGGGCCGCCGAGGACGCGGTGCTCGACGCGGAGAAATTCGCCGTGTTCGCCGGGCTGCTCGGCGGCGCCGACTATCCGCAGGCGGCACTGGCCAAGGCCTGGGTGCAACTGGCCTACGGCGCCCACCACGACGCCATCACCGGCTCGGAGTCCGATCAGGTGTATCTCGACCTGCTGACGGGCTGGCGGGACGCCTGGGAATTGGGCGTCACGGCGCGCGACAATTCACTGCGCCTGCTCTCCGAAGTGGTCGACGGTTCCGTGGTGGTGTGGAACACGCTGGCGCACAACCGGTCCGACATCGTCACCGTGCACCTGGAGCAACCCTTCCCCGGCAAGCTCCTCGACAGCGACGGCGATGAGGTGCCCGTTCTGGTCGAGCATGATGGGGCGACGGTGAGCTGGTTGGCCCGTGATGTTCCCTCACTGGGGTGGCGGTCCTACCGGTTCGCCGCCGGGACGGCGCACGGCTGGCAGCCGATGGCGGGCGATCTGATCGCCAACGAGCGCTACCGGTTACGCGTCGACGCGGCCCGCGGCGGCGGGGTGTGCTCGCTCGCCGACGACGGAACAGAACTCATCTCCGACGGTGGCGTCGGCAACGAACTGGCCGTGTACGAGGAGTATCCGGCCCACCCGGAGGCCGGCGAGGGCCCCTGGCACCTGTTGCCCACCGGGGGCGTGCAATGCTCGTCGGCCTTCCCGGCCGAGTCCGTGCAGTGCTACCGCAGTGCACTGGGGCAACGGGTGATCGTGCGTGGCCGGATCGGAGATCTGTTGCGCTACACCCAGATCCTCACGCTCTGGGACGGCGTGGACCGGGTCGACTGCCGCACCACGATCGACGAGTTCACCGGAGCCGACCGACTGGTACGCCTGCGCTGGCCGTGCCCGGTGCCCGGGGCGCTGCCGGTCAGTGAGGTCGGCGACGCGGTGATCGGGCGCGGGTTCGGGTTGATGCACGCACACGGCGCCGACACTGCCGTCGACGCGGCACAGCATCCCTGGACGCTGGACAATCCGGCCTACGGCTGGTTCGGACTGTCCTCGGCCGTGCGGATACGCATCGGCTCGGATGTCCGCGCCGTATCAGTGGCAGAGGTGATCGCCCCCGACGCCGAGGGAGTGGACCCGCGGAACCTGATGGTGGCCCTGGTGCGGGCCGGGGTGACCGCGACGTGCAGTGCCGCCGACAAACCCCGCTACGGTGACCTCAGCGTGGACTCGAACCTGCCCGATGCCCGCTTCTCGCTCGGCGGTCCGGACGAAAACCCGTTCACTGCCGCAGTTCTCGCAGAAGCCGATGTGTCCTACGCCGATGAGGTCAAACGGCAGCTCGAGGAGACCGGCTCAGCGCGAGTGTGGGTGCCCGCCGCGGCGGCCCTGACCGACCACTGGGTGCCCGGTGCTGATCTGCGCGGTGTGCGCGCGTTGCCGGTGCTGATCCTGGCCGGCGACCTCGACGCGGCCGTGGACGAGTTGGCCGACGCAGAGATCGCCGTCACCCAGCAGGCGCCGTCGGCGGTCGAATCGTTCGACGACCGCACGGTCGCCCTGCTCAACCGCGGAGTGCCGAGCTTCGCCGTCGAGCCCGACGGCACACTGCACACGTCGCTCATGCGGTCCTGTACGGGCTGGCCGTCGGGCACGTGGATCGACCCGCCGCGGCGCACTGCGCCGGACGGCTCCAACTTCCAATTGCAGCATTGGACACACACATTCGACTACGCCCTGGTCACCGGTATCGGGGATTGGCGCACGGTCGGAGTGGCATCGAGCGCCGCGGAATTCAGCCGGCCGCTGCAGCCGGTGGTCGTGCAATCCGAGGAGGTCGGCGGGCTGCCGCCCTGGGGCTCACTGCTGGAGATCGAGCCGGCCGGCGTCGTGCAACTCGGTGCGCTCAAAGCCACCGGTAATCCGCTGGCGTCGGGCAGTGCGCGCAGCGCCGACCCGGCCGCGGGGGTAACTGCCCGGTTGATCGAGATCACCGGCAAGGCCACCGAAGTGACCCTGCGCTCCGGACTGCGCACCGTGTCCACCGCGGTGAACCTGAACCTGCTGGAAGAGCCTGTGCCCGACCAGCCTGACCGGTTGAGCCTGCACGGCTACCAGATCGCCACGATATCGACGGAATTGAACCTGCCGCAGGTGCTGCGGCGCGAGCACCAGCAGCTGGCTCCCGAAGCCGAGACGGCGCAGCCGCTCTACGCCCGGTACTGGTTGCACAACCGCGGCCCCGCCCCGTTGGGTGGCCTGCCGGCCGTCGCCTACCTGCATCCTGACGGCGTCACCGCGCAAGCCGGCACCGATGTGACGCTGCGACTGACGGCGGCCAGCGACTGCACCGACGCCGCCCTGCACGGCCAGATCCGGCTACACGCGCCGGCAGGATGGGCGGTGCAGCCCACCGAACTGCCCTACCTGCTGCCGCCCGGTGAGCATCTGGAAACCGATGTGCTGCTGCGCGTCCCGGCCACTGTCGAACCAGGGCTGTACCCGCTGCGCGCCGAACTCTCGGTGACCGGCAGCGGTGCGGAGGCCTTGCCGCAGTCCTGGCGCCAGGTGGTCGAGGACGTCTGCATCGTCACCGTCGGCGAACCGGGCCACCACGTGCTCACCCTCGTCTCCGAGCCGCAACCGGTCGACGTCCAGGCCGGCGAGACCGCGCAGCTGTCGGTCACCGTCGGCACCGACGCGCACAGCAGCCTGTCCGCCGAGGCCCATGTGATCAGCCCGTGGGGCACCTGGGAATGGATCGGACCGGCCGCGGTGGGCACGGAGATCCCCGCGGCCGGTACCGCCGAGATCGTGTTCGACGTCGCACCGCCACCGTGGCTGGAGCCGGGGCAATGGTGGGCACTGGTCCGGGTGGGATGTGCCGGACGGCTGGTCTATTCGTCGGCGGTCACGGTGACGGTGCGATGAACACGGCGTGGGCGGCCCAGGTGGCTGGAAAGCCGGTGTGGGTCAAGGAGATCGACGATCGGGAAACCGCGGTGCGGGCCGGTAACCGGGCGGCAGCGCTGCCGCGGGCGGGCACCAGCGAGGGGCGTCAACTGCGCCGCTGGCTCACACAGCTGGTGACCGCCGAACGGGTGGTGGCCGAGGAGGCGGCAGTGCGCGGCCTGACTGCCGATGGTGCCCCGGCGCTGGAGGCGGTGCTGCCCGACACGTCCGCCCGGTTGCAGATCGGCAGCGTCGCCGCGGCGGTGCTGGCGGACCCCCTGGCCCGTGCGGTCTTCACTGAAGTGACTGCGGCAGTGCGGGTTTCGGAGTCGCAGGTGGCGGCGTATCACGCCCGGAATCCACTGCGCTTCGCTATCGCGGGGCGCGGGCCGAACGGCTGGCACACTGCGCCCGTCGCGCTGGCGCTGGACGCGGTCCGTGACCAGATTTCCTCGCACCTGCGTGCCGCCGTGCGCCGGCAGGCGTTTCGGCAATGGCTCGACGCGCAATGTGCGGCACTGGTGCAACTGGCCCCCGGCTACGAACATCCCGGTGATCCACGCCAGCCCGACAACACGCACAAGCACTGAAGGTGACCCTGCATGACACTCACAGCGGCCCTCGACATCGGCGGCACCAAGATCGCGGCCGGCCTGGTCGACCCGGACGGTGAACTGGTCCATCGGTCGCAACTGCCGACGCCCGACGGGGACGCGGAAACGGTGTGGGGTGTGGTCGAGACGTTGCTCGCCGAGACCTCGCGGATTGCCGGTGGCGCGGTCACCGGCGTCGGCGTCGCCTCGGCCGGACCGATCCACCTGCTCAACGGCACCATCAGCCCGATCAACATCCCGCAGTGGCAGGACTTTCCGATTGTCGAGCGGGTGGCAGCCGTGACGCGGTTGCCGGTGCGGCTCGGCGGGGACGGGCTGTGTATGGCGCTGGGGGAGCAATGGCGTGGTGCGGGCCGGGGCGCACAATTCCTGCTCGGCATGGTGGTGTCGACCGGGATCGGTGGGGGTTTGGTCCTCGACGGGATGCCGTATGACGGCCGCACCGGCAACGCGGGGCACGTCGGCCACGTCGTCGTCGACCCCGACGGCGGTGAGCCGTGTACGTGCGGTGGGCACGGCTGCGTTGAGACCGTTGCATCGGGCCCCAGCATGGTGCGGTGGGCCCGGCGACAGGGGTGGACCGGTACCGATGCGAAGGCGCTGGGCGATGCAGCCGGCCTTGGAGATCAGTTGGCGCTCAAGGCCTTTGATCGCGGTGCGCGGGCGGTCGCGGCGATGATCGCGTCGGTGGCCGCGGTGTGCGACCTGGACCTCGTGGTGATCGGTGGGGGAGTGGTCAAGTCCGGGGCCCTGCTATTCGATCCGCTACGAAAAGCGCTGGCGCACTACGCCGGGCTGGACTTCCTGCGTGGGCTGCGCCGGGTGGCCGCCGAGCTCGGCGGCGATGCCGGCCTGGTGGGTGCGGCGGCCCTGGCCCGCGGCTGATCGCGCTGCTTCTGCATGTGGGTGCGGCCCCAGTCGCACAGCGCCTGCAGGACCGGCGCCAGTGTCATCCCGTAGTCGGAGATCGAGTAGTGCACGCAGGGTGGCACCGTCCCCGCGTCATGACGGTCGATGATCCCGGCGTCGACGAGATCGTGCAGATGCCGGATCAGCATGCGCTCGGTGATGTCGGGGATGCTGCGGCGCAACTCGGCGGTGCGCATCGGCCCGTCGGTCAACCGCCACAGGATCGTGCCCTTCCACCGGCCGTCGATGACCGACAGCGTCGCGTCGATCGGACACTCGCCGATCTCCTTCTTCGAAACCGCCATCGCTCTCCTTACTGACTAATTTGTCAGTACCTTGTTTTTTGTCAGCTTAGCGACCACTGTCGATGTATGGAAGAAGCGCTACAAATACTCGCCGTCGTCGTCCTCGGCCCACTCGTCGGCGTCGAGTTCGGCGTGGCCGCGTTCACCAACCCGATCCTGCAGCGGTTGCCTGACACCGCTTACCGGCAGGCTCGCGGCAGCGGAGGCCGGATCCTCGGGACGGTGATGCCGTTCTGGTACCTGGGCGCGGTGGGGCTCATGATCGCCGCGGCGGTCTGGAACCCGGCCCCGTTGCTCATCACCGCGATCGTGCTGATGGGTCTGATCGTCGTGATCACACTCACCACGCTGGTGCCGATCAACAACCGCGTCGCTGCCGGCTCCTGGGGTGACAGGGACAGTGACACCGACGTGGCGCATTTCCACGAGTGGGTGCGTCGCTGGGACCGTCTGCACTGGGTGCGAGTCGGACTGCTGGCGACGGCGTTTGTATTGCTGGTGGTCGCGGGCGCACGCTGACGCCGAGGGGTGACGCGTTTTGGCTGATCGGTAGGTGTTCGGCTACTCTGGTCGAGTTCCACCGAAGACCGTCGGTCACCAGTGAGCGCTTGCGCGAATTGGTTGAAGGTCCTGGATATCCGGGCGGCCCACGCAGGAGGACGAGGCTAGACCAGTTTCGTGCTGGGTATCTGTGCGCCCCGACCTGTCTGCGTCGGGGCGTTCGTCATTTCCGGGCCGGCACCCGGTTGGCGGTTCGAGGCGGGACGCCCGATACCCACCACAAGGAGGCATGCATGGCCAAGGCTGAAAAGGCCACGGCGGTTGCCGACATTGCCGAGCAGTTCAAGGCGTCGACGGCCACCGTCGTCACCGAGTACCGCGGGCTGACTGTGGCGAACCTGGCTGAGCTGCGTCGTTCCCTCGGCGACTCCGCCACGTACACCGTCGCCAAGAACACTCTGGTGAAGCGCGCTGCGTCCGAAGCCGGCATTGAAGGTCTCGACGAGCTGTTCGCCGGTCCCACGGCGATCGCGTTCGTCCAGGGTGAGCCCGTTGACGCCGCCAAGGCGATCAAGAAGTTCGCCAAGGACCACAAGGCGCTCGTCATCAAGGGCGGCTACATGGACGGCAAGGCGCTGTCCGTCGCCGAGGTCGAGAAGATCGCCGATCTCGAATCCCGCGAGGTGCTGCTCGCCAAGCTGGCAGGTGCCATGAAGGGCAACCTGTCCAAGGCCGCAGGCCTGTTCAACGCTCCCGCTTCTCAGGTGGCCCGCCTCGCCGCGGCGCTGCAGGAGAAGAAGGCCGGCGAAGAAGCCGCTTAACCGCACAATCCACCCACACATCTGTAAGAAAAATCAGGAAGGACCATCACCATGGCCAAGCTGTCCACCGACGAACTGCTCGACGCTTTCAAGGAAATGACCCTGCTGGAGCTCTCTGAGTTCGTGAAGCAGTTCGAAGAGGTCTTCGAGGTCACCGCGGCCGCTCCGGTCGCCGTTGCCGCTGCCCCGGGTGCCCACGCCGGCGGTGCCGCCGAGGCCGCCGAGGAGCAGTCGGAATTCGACGTCATCCTCGAGGGTGCCGGCGACAAGAAGATCGGTGTCATCAAGGTCGTCCGCGAGATCGTCTCCGGCCTGGGCCTGAAGGAAGCCAAGGATCTGGTCGACGGCGCTCCCAAGCCGCTGCTGGAGAAGGTCTCCAAGGAGGCTGCCGAGGACGCCAAGGCCAAGCTCGAGGCCGCCGGCGCCAGCGTCACCGTCAAGTAGTTCACCACTGGACTGCGAGAACCCCCGAATCCCCTCGGATTCGGGGGTTCTTTGCTGTTCACGCCGGATTGGACTGAAAGTGCACGGGGTATATAGGGACAAGCACGTGTGGGTGGTACGCCGTGCGCTATGGTGACTCAAGCCACAGGCCGCAGCAGGTGGCGGGGTGAGCCGTAGGCGGAAGGATCTTTGATGGGCGTCCAAATCGATGTGACGGGACTGAGTAAATCTTTCGGATCGTCAAAGATCTGGGAAGACGTCACGATGTCGATTCCCGCCGGCGAAGTCAGTGTGCTGCTGGGCCCGTCGGGTACCGGTAAGTCGGTGTTCCTGAAGTCCCTGATCGGCTTGCTGCGCCCCGAGCGCGGCTCGATCGTCATCGACGGCACCGACATCCTGCAGTGCTCGGCCAAGGAGCTCTACGAGATCCGCACGCTGTTCGGTGTGCTGTTCCAGGACGGCGCGTTGTTCGGCTCGATGAACATCTACGACAACACCGCCTTCCCGTTGCGTGAGCACACGAAGAAGAGCGAGAGCGAAATCCGCAACATCGTGATGGAGAAGCTCGAGCTCGTCGGTATGCCCAACGACGGTCACAAGTTCCCCGGCGAGATCTCCGGTGGTATGCGCAAGCGTGCCGGCCTGGCCCGCGCCCTGGTGCTCGATCCGCAGATCATCCTCTGTGACGAGCCGGACTCCGGTCTGGATCCGGTGCGTACCGCCTACCTGAGCCAGCTGCTGATCGACATCAACGCCCAGATCGACGCCACGGTGCTGATCGTGACGCACAACATCAACATCGCCCGCACCGTGCCCGACAACATCGGCATGCTGTTCCGCAAGCAGCTGGTCATGTTCGGCCCGCGTGAGGTGCTGCTGACCAGCGAGGAGCCCGTCGTCAAGCAGTTCCTCAACGGCCGCCGCATCGGCCCGATCGGTATGTCGGAGGAGAAGGACGAGGCCACCGCGGCCGCCGAGCAGGCCATGCTCGACCGTGGCCAGCATGACGGTGGTGTCGAGGAGATCGAGGGCGTGCCGCCGCAGCTGACCGCCACCCCGGGTATGCCCGAGCGCCAGGGCGTGGCCCGCCGTCAGGCCCGGGTGCGCGAGATCCTGCACACCCTGCCGCCGGCTGCCCAGGCCGCGATCCTCGACGACCTCGACGGCACCCACAAGTACGCGGTGCACGAGTTCGGTGACGAGCCGACGACGCGCCACCACCGCGTGGTCGAGGACGACGCCCCGACCGGCGCCATCGAAGTACCGCAGCAGACGCAGCAGAGCTGAGTTTCGTCAATCAGGCCGGGCCCGCGGGCCCGGCCTGATTTGTGTCGTGGAGCAGGAGCTGACCTGCGGCCGGAGCCCACGGGGCGGCGGTAGGCAGTCGGTCGGCGCGGGAACTGCAGTTCAGACAACATTTCGCCGCATGAAACCGCGCGTCACCCCTTGACGGAAGGCCCCGGACAGGCCAATCTGTTGGGCAGAATGCGTGAAGGGTTGAGGGACGCCAGCCAGCGCCGAGTGATCCGTTTCATGCAGTGGATGTGTGGTGGTCGAGGAATGCTCGTTGAATAACTGGCGGACGTGCGCTATCGTTGGACGTTGCGCTGGCTGCATCCTGCCCATCTCACCTGACCTGCACATCGTAGTTCTAGCCTGAGCATTGCTCAGCACCTAGTCCTTAGTGCCGTGCGTATGGGTTTCGGACAGGCTGAAGCAGGAAGTAGCCAGCCGAACCGACGCAGAATCGCGGCCTAACGGACCGGCAACCGGATTTTCGGAAGCGCTCCGGACAGTCGCATGAGGTGCTGGAAGGATGCATCTTGGCAGTCTCTAGCCAGAGCACAGCGAACGCTAACACCAATAACTCCGTCCCAGGAGCACCGAACCGAGTTTCATTTGCCAAGCTCCGTGAACCGCTTGAGGTTCCGGGGCTTCTGGACGTTCAGACCGATTCTTTCGACTGGCTCGTGGGTTCGGACGAATGGCGGCAGAAGGCCGTCGATCGCGGTGAGACCGACCCCAAGGGCGGGCTCGAAGAGGTGCTCGAAGAGCTCTCCCCGATCGAGGATTTCTCGGGCTCGATGTCGCTGAGCTTCTCCGACCCGCGCTTCGACGAGGTCAAGGCTCCGGTCGACGAGTGCAAAGACAAGGACATGACGTACGCGGCCCCGCTGTTCGTCACGGCCGAGTTCATCAACAACAACACCGGTGAGATCAAGAGCCAGACGGTCTTCATGGGTGACTTCCCGATGATGACCGAGAAGGGCACCTTCATCATCAACGGCACCGAGCGTGTCGTGGTGAGCCAGCTCGTGCGCTCTCCCGGTGTGTACTTCGACGAGAGCATCGACAAGTCCACCGAGAAGACGCTGCACAGCGTCAAGGTGATCCCCGGCCGCGGTGCGTGGCTGGAGTTCGACGTCGACAAGCGCGACACCGTCGGCGTGCGCATCGACCGCAAGCGTCGTCAGCCGGTCACCGTGCTGCTCAAGGCGCTGGGCTGGACCAACGAGCAGATCACCGAGCGCTTCGGCTTCTCCGAGATCATGATGGGCACCCTCGAGAAGGACAGCACCGCCGGTCCCGACGAGGCGCTGCTGGACATCTACCGCAAGCTGCGTCCGGGCGAGCCGCCGACCAAGGAGTCCGCGCAGACCCTGCTGGAGAACCTGTTCTTCAAGGAGAAGCGCTACGACCTGGCCCGCGTCGGCCGCTACAAGGTCAACAAGAAGCTGGGCCTGCACGGGAAGGACGGTGCCCAGTCGTTCACTTCCACCACCCTGACCGAGGAAGACGTCGTCGCCACCATCGAGTACCTGGTGCGCCTGCACGAGGGCCAGACCACGATGACCGTCCCGGGCGGCGTCGAGGTCCCGGTCGAAGTCGACGACATCGACCACTTCGGTAACCGTCGTCTGCGTACCGTCGGCGAGCTGATCCAGAACCAGATCCGCGTGGGCCTGTCCCGCATGGAGCGCGTCGTGCGTGAGCGCATGACCACCCAGGACGTCGAGGCGATCACGCCGCAGACCCTGATCAACATCCGTCCCGTCGTGGCGGCGATCAAGGAGTTCTTCGGCACCAGCCAGCTGTCGCAGTTCATGGACCAGAACAACCCGCTGTCGGGTCTGACCCACAAGCGTCGTCTGTCGGCGCTGGGCCCGGGCGGTCTGTCCCGTGAGCGTGCCGGCCTTGAGGTCCGCGACGTCCACCCCAGCCACTACGGCCGCATGTGCCCGATCGAGACCCCTGAGGGTCCGAACATCGGTCTGATCGGCTCGCTGTCGGTGTACGCCCGGGTCAACCCGTTCGGCTTCATCGAGACGCCGTATCGGAAGGTTGTGGACGGGGTCGTTACTGACCAGGTCGACTACCTGACCGCCGACGAGGAGGACCGCCACGTCGTGGCGCAGGCCAACTCGCCGACCGACGCCGACGGGCGCTTCACCGAAGACCGCGTCATGGTCCGCAAGAAGGGCGGCGAGGTCGAGTTCGTGGCGGCCGACCAGGTCGACTACATGGACGTCTCACCGCGCCAGATGGTGTCGGTCGCGACGGCGATGATCCCGTTCCTCGAGCACGACGACGCCAACCGTGCCCTGATGGGTGCCAACATGCAGCGCCAGGCGGTTCCGCTGGTGCGCAGCGAGGCCCCGCTGGTCGGTACCGGCATGGAGCTGCGCGCCGCGATCGACGCCGGCGACGTCATCGTCTCGGAGAAGGCCGGCGTGGTCGAAGAGGTCAGCGCCGACTACATCACCGTGATGGCCGACGACGGCTCCCGGCACACCTACCGGATGCGCAAGTTCGCCCGGTCGAACCATGGCACCTGCGCCAACCAGCGTCCGATCGTGGACGCCGGGCAGCGGGTCGAGGCCGGCCAGGTCGTCGCCGACGGTCCGTGCACCGAGAACGGTGAGATGGCCCTGGGCAAGAACCTGCTCGTGGCGATCATGCCGTGGGAAGGCCACAACTACGAGGACGCGATCATCCTGTCCAACCGTCTGGTTGAAGAGGACGTGCTCACCTCGATCCACATCGAAGAGCACGAGATCGATGCCCGCGACACCAAGCTGGGCGCCGAGGAGATCACCCGGGACATCCCGAACGTCTCCGACGAGGTGCTGGCCGATCTCGACGAGCGCGGCATCGTCCGCATCGGTGCCGAGGTCCGCGACGGCGACATCCTGGTCGGCAAGGTCACCCCGAAGGGTGAGACCGAGCTGACCCCGGAAGAGCGCCTGCTGCGTGCCATCTTCGGTGAGAAGGCCCGTGAGGTTCGCGACACCTCGCTGAAGGTGCCCCACGGTGAGTCCGGCAAGGTCATCGGCATCCGCGTGTTCAGCCGCGAGGATGACGACGAGCTGCCTGCCGGCGTCAACGAGCTGGTCCGCGTGTACGTGGCCCAGAAGCGCAAGATCTCCGACGGCGACAAGCTCGCCGGACGCCACGGCAACAAGGGCGTCATCGGCAAGATCCTGCCCGTCGAGGACATGCCGTTCCTGCCCGATGGCACCCCGGTGGACATCATCCTGAACACCCACGGTGTGCCGCGTCGTATGAACATCGGCCAGATCCTGGAAACTCACCTCGGGTGGGTGGCCAAGGCCGGCTGGAACATCGATGTTGCCGCCGGGACGCCGGACTGGGCGGGCAAGCTGCCCGAGGACCTGTACTCGGCCCCGGCCGACAGCATCGTCAGCACCCCGGTGTTCGACGGCGCCCAGGAAGGGGAGCTGGCCGGCCTGCTCGGCTCGACGCTGCCCAACCGTGACGGCGACGTCATGGTGAACGCCGACGGCAAGGCGACGCTGTTCGACGGCCGCAGTGGCGAACCGTTCCCGTACCCGGTGACGGTCGGCTACATGTACATCCTCAAGCTGCACCACCTGGTGGACGACAAGATCCACGCCCGCTCCACCGGCCCGTACTCGATGATCACCCAGCAGCCGCTCGGTGGTAAGGCGCAGTTCGGTGGTCAGCGGTTCGGTGAGATGGAATGTTGGGCCATGCAGGCCTACGGCGCGGCCTACACGCTGCAGGAGCTGCTGACCATCAAGTCCGACGACACGGTGGGCCGCGTGAAGGTGTACGAGGCCATCGTCAAGGGCGAGAACATCCCCGAACCCGGTATCCCCGAGTCGTTCAAGGTGCTTCTCAAGGAGCTGCAGTCGCTGTGCCTCAACGTCGAGGTCCTGTCTTCTGACGGTGCTGCGATCGAGATGCGTGACGGTGACGACGAGGACTTGGAGCGTGCCGCTGCCAACCTCGGAATCAACCTGTCCCGCAACGAATCCGCATCTGTCGAAGACCTGGCCTAGTCAAGTTTCAACACCCGCAAGGGGAAAGGGAGTTACGTGCTAGACGTCAACTTCTTCGATGAACTCCGCATCGGCCTCGCCACCGCGGACGACATCCGTAACTGGTCCTTCGGCGAGGTCAAGAAGCCGGAGACCATCAACTACCGCACGCTCAAGCCGGAGAAGGACGGCCTGTTCTGCGAGAAGATCTTCGGACCGACTCGCGACTGGGAGTGCTACTGCGGCAAGTACAAGCGCGTCCGCTTCAAGGGCATCATCTGTGAGCGCTGCGGCGTCGAGGTGACCCGTGCCAAGGTGCGTCGTGAGCGGATGGGCCACATCGAGCTGGCCGCACCCGTCACGCACATCTGGTACTTCAAGGGTGTCCCGTCGCGGTTGGGCTACCTGCTCGACCTGGCCCCGAAGGATCTGGAAAAGATCATCTACTTCGCGGCCTACGTGATCACCTCGGTCGACGACGAGATGCGCCACAACGAGCTGTCCACGCTCGAGGCCGAGATGGCCGTCGAGCGCAAGGCCGTCGAAGATCAGCGCGACGCCGACCTGGAGGCCCGGGCCCAGAAGCTCGAGGCCGACCTGGCCGAGCTCGAGGCCGAGGGTGCCAAGTCCGACGTGCGCCGCAAGGTGCGCGACGGCGGCGAGCGTGAGATGCGTCAGCTCCGCGACCGGGCCCAGCGTGAACTGGACCGGCTCGACGAGATCTGGACGACCTTCACCAAGCTGGCCCCGAAGCAGCTGATCGTCGACGAGGTGCTCTACCGCGAGCTGCAGGACCGCTACGGCGAGTACTTCACCGGTGCCATGGGCGCGGAGTCGATCAAGAAGCTCATCGAGACCTTCGACATCGAGGCCGAGGCCGAGTCGCTGCGCGAGACCATCCGCAGCGGCAAGGGCCAGAAGAAGCTGCGTGCGCTCAAGCGTCTGAAGGTCGTCGCCGCGTTCCAGCAGTCGGGCAACTCGCCGCTGGGCATGGTGCTCGACGCCGTTCCGGTGATCCCGCCGGAGCTGCGTCCGATGGTTCAGCTCGACGGTGGCCGCTTCGCCACCTCCGACCTGAACGACCTGTACCGCCGCGTGATCAACCGCAACAACCGGCTCAAGCGACTGATCGATCTGGGCGCGCCCGAGATCATCGTCAACAACGAGAAGCGCATGCTTCAGGAGTCGGTCGACGCGCTGTTCGACAACGGCCGTCGTGGCCGTCCGGTCACCGGGCCGGGCAACCGTCCGCTCAAGTCGCTGTCCGATCTGCTCAAGGGTAAGCAGGGCCGCTTCCGTCAGAACCTGCTCGGTAAGCGCGTCGACTACTCGGGCCGTTCGGTCATCGTGGTCGGTCCGCAGCTCAAGCTGCACCAGTGTGGTCTGCCCAAGCTGATGGCGCTGGAACTGTTCAAGCCGTTCGTGATGAAGCGTCTGGTCGACCTGAACCACGCGCAGAACATCAAGAGCGCCAAGCGCATGGTGGAGCGTCAGCGTCCCCAGGTGTGGGATGTCCTCGAAGAGGTCATTGCCGAGCACCCGGTGCTGCTGAACCGTGCACCTACGCTGCACCGCTTGGGTATCCAGGCCTTCGAGCCGCAGCTGGTGGAAGGCAAGGCCATCCAGCTGCACCCGCTGGTGTGTGAGGCGTTCAACGCCGACTTCGACGGTGACCAGATGGCCGTGCACCTGCCGCTGTCGGCAGAGGCGCAGGCCGAGGCCCGCATCCTGATGCTGTCGTCGAACAACATCCTGTCCCCGGCATCGGGCAAGCCGCTGGCCATGCCGCGTCTGGACATGGTGACCGGTCTGTACTACCTGACCACCCTCGTCGAGGGGGACAAAGGCGAGTACGTGCCGGCCGCCAAGGATGCCGCCGAGCAGGGCGTCTACAGCAGCCCGGCCGAGGCCATCATGGCGCTCGACCGTGGTGCGCTGTCGGTGCGCGCCAAGATCAAGGTGCGGCTGACCGATGCGCGTCCGCCGGCCGACCTCGAGGCGCAGTTGTTCGAGAACGGCTGGAAGCCGGGGGACGCCTGGACCGCGGAGACCACGCTGGGCCGGGTGCTCTTCAACGAGCTGCTGCCCAAGGGCTATCCGTTCGTCAACGAGCAGATGCACAAGAAGGTCCAGGCCCGGATCATCAACGATCTGGCCGAGCGCTTCCCGATGATCGTGGTGGCGCAGACCGTCGACAAGCTCAAGGACGCCGGCTTCCACTGGGCCACCCGTTCGGGTGTCACGGTCTCGATGGCCGACGTGCTGGTGCCGCCGCAGAAGCAGGAGATCCTGGAGCGGCACGAGGCTGAGGCCGAGGCGATCGAGCGCAAGTACCAGCGCGGCGCGCTGAACCACAACGAGCGCAACGAGTCGCTGGTCAAGATCTGGCAGGACGCCACCGAAGAGGTGGGTAAGGCGCTGGAGGAGTACTACCCGGCCGACAACCCGATCATCACGATCGTGAAGTCGGGCGCCACGGGTAACCTCACCCAGACCCGCACCCTGGCCGGCATGAAGGGTCTGGTGACCAACCCGAAGGGTGAGTTCATCCCGCGCCCGATCAAGTCCTCGTTCCGTGAGGGCCTGACGGTGTTGGAGTACTTCATCAACACCCACGGTGCCCGTAAGGGTCTGGCCGACACCGCGCTGCGTACCGCCGACTCGGGTTACCTGACCCGTCGTCTGGTGGACGTCTCGCAGGACGTCATCGTGCGCGAGACCGACTGTGAGACCGAGCGCGGCATCATCGTCACGCTGGCCGAGCGCGGTCCGGACGGTTCGCTGATCCGCGACGCCCACGTCGAGACCAGTGCGTTCGCGCGCACCCTGGCCACCGACGCCGTCGATGACAAGGGCAACGTTGTCATCGAGCGCGGCCATGACCTGGGCGACCCGGCCATCGACGCGCTGCTGGCGGCCGGCATCACGCAGGTGAAGGTCCGCTCCGTGCTGACCTGCGCCTCGGCGTCCGGCGTGTGTGCCAAGTGCTACGGCCGCTCGATGGCCACCGGCAAGCTGGTCGACATCGGCGAGGCCGTCGGCATCGTCGCCGCCCAGTCCATCGGTGAGC
Organism: Mycobacterium sp. NS-7484; assembly: GCF_001953975.1. Lineage (GTDB taxonomy): Bacteria > Actinomycetota > Actinomycetes > Mycobacteriales > Mycobacteriaceae > Mycobacterium. The sequence goes on along the minus strand of NZ_MBEJ01000127.1, from coordinate 122,538 downwards.
CCGGTACCCAGCTGACCATGCGTACCTTCCACCAGGGTGGTGTTACCGGTGGCGCCGACATCGTCGGTGGTCTGCCGCGTGTGCAGGAGCTGTTCGAGGCCCGTATTCCGCGGAACAAGGCGCCCATCGCCGACGTCGCGGGCCGGGTCCGGCTGGAGGAGAGCGACAAGTTCTTCAAGATCACCATCGTTCCCGACGACGGTGGCGAGGAAGTTGTCTACGACAAGCTCTCCAAGCGTCAGCGCCTGCGCGTGATCACCCACGAGGACGGCTCCGAAGGCGTGTTGTCCGACGGTGACCACGTCGAGGTCGGTGACCAGCTGATGGAAGGCTCCGCCGATCCGCACGAGGTGCTGCGTGTCCAGGGCCCGCGCGAGGTGCAGATCCACCTCGTCAAGGAGGTCCAGGAGGTCTACCGGGCCCAGGGTGTGTCGATCCACGACAAGCACATCGAGGTCATCGTCCGGCAGATGCTGCGTCGCGTCACGATCATCGACTCGGGTTCGACGGAGTTCCTGCCCGGCTCGCTGACCGAGCGTGCCGAGTTCGAGTCGGAGAACCGTCGCGTGGTGGCCGAGGGCGGCGAGCCCGCGGCCGGACGTCCGGTGCTGATGGGTATCACGAAGGCATCGCTGGCCACGGATTCGTGGCTGTCGGCGGCGTCGTTCCAGGAGACCACCCGCGTGCTGACCGATGCGGCGATCAACTGCCGCAGCGACAAGCTGCAGGGTCTGAAGGAAAACGTGATCATCGGCAAGCTGATCCCGGCCGGTACCGGTATCAACCGTTACCGCAACATCCAGGTGCAGCCGACCGAAGAGGCCCGCGCTGCGGCGTACACGATCCCGTCCTATGAGGATCAGTACTACAGCCCGGACTTCGGCCAGGCCACCGGTGCTGCGGTGCCGCTGGACGATTACGGATACTCGGATTACCGCTAGCGCGTAGCTGCGCGAGCAGACACAGATGTCCCCGCACGCCCGGCGTGTCGGGGACATCTGCGTCTGGTCGGCAAGTTATCCCCAGGCTGCGCGGCCGGAAACTTTCGCAGCGGTGGAAGTGCAATGACTATCAGAGGGTGTTCATCGATGAGGTGTTCGCCGTCAACGGTGGTGTGGCCACCCACCGACAGCTGATGGAAGTGATGTCGCGAAAGGCCCTCTCTAGACTTGGCGGGGTGCTCATCGGTTCGCATGTAGACAACACCGACCCATTGGCCGCGGCTGCCGCCGACGGGGCCGACGTCGTCCAGTTCTTCCTCGGCAACCCGCAGAGCTGGAAGAAGCCCAAGCCCCGTGAGGACGCCGAAGCTCTCAAGGCGTCGACCGTGCCGTTGTACGTGCATGCTCCGTACCTGATCAACGTGGCCTCGGCCAACAACCGGGTCCGGATCCCGTCGCGCAAGATTCTGCAGGACACCTGTGGCGCGGCTGCCGAGATCGGGGCGACGGCGGTGATCGTGCACGGTGGGCATGCCGATGACAACGACATGGAGGCCGGGTTCGAGCGCTGGGCCAAGGCGCTGGACTACCTGAACACCGACGTGCCGGTGTACCTGGAGAACACCGCCGGCGGCGACCACGCCATGGCCCGGCATTTCGACACCATCGCCAGATTATGGGACAGCATCGGGGACAAGGGGATCGGTTTCTGCCTGGACACCTGCCACGCCTGGGCGGCGGGGGAGGCCCTGATCGACGCGGTGGACCGGATCAAGGCCATCACCGGGCGCATCGATCTGGTGCACTGCAATGATTCTCGCGACGCGGCCGGTTCCGGCGCCGACCGGCACGCCAACTTCGGTGCCGGCCAGATCGATCCGCAGTTGCTGGCCGCGGTGGTCAAAGCGGCCGACGCGCCGGTGATCTGCGAGACCGCCGAGGCCGGACGCAAGGACGACATCGCCTTCCTGCGCGAGCACGCCGGCTGACCGCATTAGAGAACCTGAACCGTTTTCAACCGCGTCGTGACGTCTAGGTGAACTAACGTCACCTCTGTGACCGCGGTTGACGACTCGGTAACCGACGAGGCCCCTGACGAAGCGTCAGCGCCATGGAGCACCGACACGCGTGCTCGCCGGCTGCGCATGCTGCGGTATGCGGCGATTCTGACGTGGGCCGCGGTCGTCGTCTACCGCACCGTCACCGACGGCTTCGCGTTCAACCGCGAGCTTTTGCTGCTCTACATCGCCACCGGCCTGCTGGCCGCCAGCATCGGCCAGGGGCGCCGGATGCTCTACGTGATCCGGGATTGGTTGCCGTTCGCTGTCGTGCTGGCCGCTTACGACCTCAGCCGCGGCGCGGCCACCCTGGTGGGGCGGCCGACGCTGTGGCACTGGCAGGTCGATGCCGATCGTTGGCTGTTCTTCGGCACCGTGCCCACGGTGTGGTTGCAGGAGCGGTTGAAGCAACTGCACCCGCCCTGGTGGGAAGTGGTGATCAGCACGGTCTACATGTCGTTCTTCATCCTCCCGTACGTCGTGGCCGGGGTGCTCTGGCTGCGTGACCGTGAGGAGTGGAAGCGGTTCGTGCGGTTGTTCGTCGGGTTGTCGTTCGCGGCGCTAGCCATCTACGCGCTGCTGCCGGCAGCACCGCCGTGGGCTGCGGCGCGCTGCACCGCCGACGACGGCGACGGCGGACCGTCCGGACCCAGATGCATGTTCCGCTCGGCGCGGGAGGCCGCCGACGGCGGTCTGCTGGGCGCCATGCAGGACAGCCAGAACGGCGCTCACGACTGGATCGAACGGATCGTCACGCGTGGCTGGGGCAAGCTGAACCTGCACACCGCCACGGCTCTGATCGATCAGGGCCAGGCCAGCGTGAACCTGGTCGCGGCGATCCCGTCACTGCACGCGGGCCTGACCGCCGCGGTCGCGGTGTTCCTGTGGAACCGGGTCAACCGGGGCTGGCGGCCGTTTTTGGTGGCCTATCCGCTGATCATGGCCTTCACGTTGGTGTACACCGCCGAGCACTACGTGATCGACATCCTGCTCGGCTGGGCTTTGGCGGGGGTGGTGCTGTTTGCGCTCCATCGTTACGAAGCGCGGAGGATGCGGACTTCGGTGGCCGATCCCAAGGTAGCGGAAGACCTGCTGAAGGATCCCGGCCCGGAACCGGCGGGCACATCACGCTGACCGGCCGCATCGAGTAGTGCACTACGCGTGCTGATCGAGACCGGTGGAACTTACGCTCACCTGCATCGCCGAGCGGGTGAGGAGGCAGATCGTGATCACCACCGAGGCGCCGCGAGCGACGCCGAAGCCGTTGCCCCGCATCGATGCCGTCCGGCCGGTCGGGGGACCGGTGTGGGTGGCGTGGCGGGAAGGCACGTTGACCCGCGCCTACGAACTGGAGACGTTGACCGACTTCCTGGCCCAGACCAGCTCACGCGACGTCGATGCCGCGCTGTCGAAGGCGATCAAATGTCACCTCAACGCGGCCAGAGACGCGGCGACGGGTCGTAAACCCGAGTTGGGCAGGCGAATATGCCTGTCGCGCAACGGTCCTCTGCTCGAACGCGCGATGAGCAACCTCGATGCCGCCGAGGCGCAATTGCTCAACCTCGCACCCGCGGACTATCTGCTGGGTCAAATGCCCTCGCTCACCCGGCACGTGCAGCGTCATCTCCGCTCGAGCGATCCGGGGCGGCAGGAATTCGAGCGCTTGGTGCGCAACGTGAACACCGACCGCGCAACGGCGCTGGAGAAGGTTGACGCCGCGCGCGACCAGATCGTGGCGACGGTGCGGGCGGCCAGCTCGGCGGCATTACGGGAGAACATCCGGTTGCGCAGTTTCCGCAACATCGTCGTCAGCACCACAGTGCTGCTGTCGATGTTGGTGGTGGCGCTTGCGGTGATCGGCCTGAGAAACCCGACGTTGATGCCGCTCTGTTTCGCGCCGCAGGACGCCTCCGAGCAGATGGTGGTGTGCCCGACCAACCAGTCCGCACCGTTCACCCCGCTTCGGGCCGGGGCGCCGGGCAAAGGAATCGACATCGACGACGTCGTGGCAGATACCGCCAAACCCACGGACATCATCGTGGTCGAGCTGATCGGTCTCGTCGCCGCGGCGATTGCCGCGGCAGCCGCGATCAGTCATGTCCGCGGCTCGTCGGAACGCTATGGCATCCCCGTGGCGCTGGCCGCGCTCAAGTTGCCGACGGGCGCGTTGACGGCGTTCCTCGGGCTGCTGCTGATGCGGGGCCAGTTCGTGCCGGGTTTGAATGCGCTGGACACCTCGGCCCAGATCCTGGCCTGGGGCCTGGTGTTCGGTTATGCGCAGCAGTTGTTCACCAGGCTCATCGATCAACAGGGGCAGTCGGTGCTGAACGGCGTACGCGGGGCCGACAACGTGCCGCCGCCGCGAAAGGCGCCGACTCCTTGAGCCGTGGCATTACAACTATTGTGCGGTTGTCGGAGATTTGTAACACTGGGTGCATGGTCGATACTCACGTCGTCACCAATCAGGTCCCCCCACTGGAGGACTACAACCCGGCTACCTCGCCCGTGCTCTCCGAGGCCCTGATCCGCGAAGGCGGCCAGTGGGGCGTCGACGAGGTTCACGACCTGGGCGCCATCAACGGCAGCGCGCAAGCCCAACGCTGGGGTGAGCTGGCCGACCGCAACCGGCCGGTGCTGCACACCCATGACCGTTACGGGCATCGGGTCGACGAGGTGGAATACGACCCGGCCTACCACGAGCTGATGAATGTGGCCGTCACCCACGGCCTGCATGGTGCCCCGTGGGCCGACGAGCGCGAAGGGGCGCACGTGGTGCGCGCCGCCAAGATGTCGGTGTGGACCGTCGAGCCCGGGCATGTCTGTCCGATCTCGATGACCTACGCCGTGGTGCCCGCGCTGCGGTTCAACCCGGAATTGGCCGCGACCTACGAGCCGCTGCTGACCAGCCGGGTCTACGATCCGGAACTCAAGCTCGCCACGACGAAGGCTGGAATCACCGCGGGCATGTCGATGACCGAGAAGCAAGGGGGCTCCGACGTCCGCGCCGGCACCACCCAGGCCACCCCCAACGGCGACGGCACCTACCGCCTCACCGGGCACAAATGGTTCACCTCGGCCCCGATGGGTGACATCTTCCTCGTGCTCGCGCAGGCCCCCGGCGGACTCAGCTGTTTCTTCCTGCCGCGCATCCTGCCCGACGGCACCCGCAACCGGATGTTTCTGCAGCGGCTCAAGGACAAGCTCGGCAACCACGCGAACGCCTCCAGCGAGGTCGAATACGACGGCGCCACGGCCTGGCTGGTCGGCGAGGAGGGCCGCGGTGTGCCGACCATCATCGAGATGGTCAACCTCACCCGCCTGGACTGCACGTTGGGCAGCGCCACCAGCATGCGCAGCGGTCTGACCCGCGCCGTGCACCACGCCCAGCATCGAAAGGCCTTCGGCGCCTACCTGATCGACCAGCCGTTGATGCGCAACGTGCTCGCCGACCTGGCGGTGGAGGCCGAGGCCGCGACCATGCTCGCGATGCGGATGGCTGGTGCCACCGACAAGGCCGTCCGTGGTGACGAGCGGGAGGCCCTGCTGCGCCGCATCGGTCTGGCGGCCGGCAAGTACTGGGTGTGCAAACGCGCCACACCACACGCGGCCGAGGCGATGGAATGCCTGGGCGGCAACGGCTACGTCGAGGATTCTGGCCTGCCGCGGTTGTATCGCGAAGCGCCGCTGATGGGTATCTGGGAAGGCTCGGGCAACGTCAGTGCGCTGGATACCTTGCGCGCCATGGCAACCCGGCCGCAAAGTGTCGAGGTGCTGTTCGACGAGCTCGCCCAGACCGCTGGACAAGATCCGCGGCTGGACCGCCACGTCACCACACTGCAGACCGACCTGGGTGACTTCGAGACCATCCAGTACCGCGGTCGCAAGGTGGCCGAGGACATCTCGCTGGCGCTGCAGGGCGCGCTGCTGGTGCGGCACGGCCATCCGGCGGTGGCCGAGGCGTTCCTGGCCAGCCGGCTCGGCGGGCAGTGGGGTCAGGCGTTCGGCACCCTGCCGACCGGGCTGGACTTGGCACCGATCCTCGAGCGAGCGTTGGTCAAGGGGTGACAGTTGCGCTGCCGAGCAGACGCAAACCCGCCCGAAATCACCCAATAGAGTGCGGTTTTATGTCTGCTCGCGGGGAGAACGTGGGGGCAAAGGGGAGCTAGTGGACGTCGACAATCTCAAGACCATGACCTACGAGGTCACCGACCGGGTCGCACGAATCACCTTCAACCGTCCGGAAAAAGGCAACTCGATCGTCGCCGACACGCCGCTCGAGCTACAGGCCCTGGTGGAGCGGGCGGATCTGGACCCCAATGTCCACGTGATCCTGGTGTCCGGCCGGGGCGAGGGTTTCTGCGCCGGATTCGACCTGTCCGCCTACGCCGACGGGACCGGTGAGGCCGGCGGAGCCCGGTATGACGGGACCGTGCTGGCCGGGAAAACCCAAGCGATCAACCATCTTCCGGACCAGCCATGGGACCCCATGGTCGACTACCAGATGATGAGCCGATTCGTGCGTGGCTTCTCCAGTCTGATGCACGCCGACAAGCCGACCGTGGTCAAGATCCACGGCTACTGCGTGGCCGGTGGCACCGACATCGCACTGCATGCCGACCAGGTGATCGCTGCGGCCGACGCCAAGATCGGCTATCCGCCGATGCGGGTGTGGGGTGTTCCGGCCGCCGGACTATGGGCCCACCGGCTCGGCGATCAACGTGCCAAACGTCTTCTGTTCACCGGGGATTGCCTCACCGGAGCACAGGCGGCGGAGTGGGGTTTGGCCGTCGAAGCACCGGCACCCGAAGACCTCGATGAACGCACCGAGCGGCTCGTCGAGCGCATCGCGGCCATGCCGGTAAACCAGCTCATCATGGCCAAGCTGGCGTGCAACACCGCACTGCTGCAACAGGGGGTGGCGACCAGCCGGATGGTCAGCACCGTGTTCGACGGCATCGCCCGGCACACTCCCGAGGGGCACGCGTTCGTCGCCGATGCGGTTCAGCACGGCTTCCGCGAAGCGGTGCGTCACCGCGACGAGCCGATGGGTGACTTCGGACGCCGGTCTTCCGGGGTCTGACATGCCGGCGCTCACACGGATGACGGCCCGCTCAGTGGTGTTGAGCGTGCTGTTGGGTGCGCATCCAGCGTGGGCGAGCGCGGCCGAACTGGTCCGGCTGACAGCCGATTTCGACATCAAAGAGTCCACGCTGCGGGTGGCGCTGACCCGGATGGTCAGTGCCGGTGACCTGGTGCGCTCCGAGGACGGCTATCGGCTGTCCGACCGGCTGTTGACCCGGCAACGTCGGCAGGACGACGCGATCGATCCGCGGCTGCGGGATTATGACGGGCAGTGGTCGATGCTGGTGATCACCAGTATCGGCACCGATGCCCGTACCCGTGCCTCGTTGCGCAACGCCTTGCAGCAGTACCGGTTCGGTGAGTTGCGGGAGGGTGTGTGGATGCGCCCGGACAACCTCGACCAGGTGTTGCCGCAGGAGATCGTTTCCCGCACCCGGCTGCTGCAGGCCCGTGACGCCGATCCAGCCGGGCTGGCCGGCGCGCTGTGGGACCTTCCGGGGTGGCGTCACACCGGCGAGCAATTGCTGCAACAGATTTCGGCTGCGACCGACGTCCCGGGTCGGTTCGTCGCAGCGGCGGGCATCGTGCGTCACCTGCTGGCGGACCCGGTGCTTCCCGACGAGCTACTGCCGGACCGGTGGCCGGGGGCCGAATTGCGCAAGGCCTACACCGACTTCGCCGCCGAACTCGTCGCGCGACGCGACCAGACCGAACTCCTGGAGGCCACGTGAGCGACGCAGTCCGGGTCGAACGCAACGGTGCGGTGACCACCGTCGTCATCGACCGCCCACATGCCCGCAACGCGGTCGACGGTCCCACGGCCGCGGCCCTGTTCGCCGTGTTCGAGCAGTTCGACGCCGACGACGACGCTGCGGTTGCGGTACTGACCGGTGCCGGCGGCACCTTCTGTGCCGGAGCCGATCTCAAGGCGTTCGGCACCCCGCAGATGAACCAGCTGCACCGCGCCGGGCCCGGTCCGATGGGCCCGAGTCGAATGGTGTTGTCCAAGCCGGTGATCGCCGCGATCAGCGGGCATGCCGTGGCCGGTGGTCTGGAGCTGGCGCTGTGGTGTGACCTTCGGGTGGTCGAGGAGGACGCCGTGATGGGCGTGTTCTGCCGCCGGTGGGGCGTGCCGTTGATCGACGGTGGCACCGTCCGGTTGCCGCGCCTGATCGGGCAGAGCCGGGCGATGGACCTGATTCTGACCGGGCGTGCCGTCGACGCGACCGAGGCCCAGGCGATCGGTCTGGCCAACCGCGTCGTGCCCAAGGGGCAAGCTCGCGCCCATGCCGAGGAGCTGGCCGCCGAACTGGCCCGGTTACCGCAGCAGTGTCTGCGGGCCGACCGGCTCTCGGCACTGCACCAATGGGGCGAGACCGAAGAGGCGGCAATGGAATTCGAGTTCGCCAGCATCTTCGGTGTGCAGGATGAGGCCGCCCACGGGGCGGGCCGGTTCGCCGCCGGCGCCGGTCGGCACGGGGCTCGCGCCGACCAACCCCGCGGCGACTAACCCTTGTTGACGGTGTTGTTGCTGCCGGTGTTGTTGACCTTGGGGTCGCCGGCGGCGTAGCTGATGGTGTTGTTCAGCCCGACGATGGTCAGGCCCTTGTCGATCCGTTCGAAGGTGATCTTGTTGTCGGATCCCCCGACGTTGACGTTGGCGCAGGTGCCCTTGACCGTCAGCGTGTTGTTGGTGCCGCCGACCGTGAGCGACTTGCCGTCCGCGCAGTCGATCTCCGTCGTGGTGCCGACCGACATGTAGTTGATGGTGTTGCCGACCTCCACGTTGACGCCGGAGGATCCGGCGGTGGCACTCGGGCTGGTGGTGTCCGAACTTTCCGAGCCACACGCCGCAAGCGTGAGCGCGGCAACGGCGGCACCGGCGCCGAGGATCAACGGGGCGGGGCGAAAACGGGCGATCACGGGTCTGTCTCTACTTTCTTCCTCAGGCTTCCTCACGCGGGTACGCGGCTGATCTGGTTGACCAACGCCAGTTCACGGCCGCGGTCGATCAGCGCCGGGTCACCGTTCTTGAAGAAAACCGTCTGATCCCAGCCGTACACGGTGATGTCGTTGATGACGTTCTCCGCGATCACCACGTTGGAGGACCCCTGCACCGTCACGGCCCAGCAGGTACCCATCGCGTTGATCCGGTTACCGGTGCCGTTCACCAACAGCGTGGAGTTGTTGCAGTCCAACGTTTGTTCGAGGCCCTGGCCGGTGATGTGGGTGTCGCCGTTCTTGGCTGCTGCGCTGGGCACCCCGACGGTCGAGGCGAGCGGCAATGCGAGCACACCGACGGCCAGCCCAACGAGCTTCGTCCGTCCCACAGCTGTCCAATTCACGGTGAGATCCCCTTCCGATCCGCTGCGACTCTGCTGCAACGCACAGTCCGCTGCAACGAAGAGTACGGGGCGGCCTCGGCACCGCGGCAGGTGTTGCCCAGTTTGACGCGGGCGGCGCCGACGAGTCGCGGGCGGTGTCCGTGCTGGGTACCGTGGTCAGCAATGCGTCGGTGTGTTGCTCGGGCTGCTGCCGTGGCGGTCACGGCCGTGGTGACCGTCGCGGGGTGTGCGCACACCATCGACGGGGCGGCTCAGCGTGCGTCGACTGACACCGCCGATCCAGACCGCAGCTTTGGATACGTCGACGACCGGTGTGGGCTGTTGGTCGACAGCACGATCCAGGAGATTCTCACCGCCGACAACATCGTCCGGCCCTACAGCGGCGCGGTGTGTCAGTACGTGCTGTCACGCAAGCTGAACCCCGGCGCCGGGCCGGATTCCGAATCGCTGGCGATGCTCGACGTCATCTTCGCGTGGTTCGAGGAGGGATCTTTGGCGCGTGAGCGGGCGGTGGCCCGCAGCCGCAACGCCGAGATCACCGATGTCGTGGTGGAACGGCACCAGGCGTTCCTGGCGCGGCGGGACGTCACCGGTGCGGCCTGTTCGGCGACCGCGGCCGCCGGATCAGGCGTGATCAGCTGGTGGGTGCAGTTCCGGGGCGCCGGCAGCGTCGGCAAGGGCGACCCGTGCCGCGACGCCAAGAAGCTGCTTTCGGCCACCCTGCAATCGGAACTCTGACGTGGCGCACCGCTCCCGCACTGCGTTGTGCCTGGCCGCCGTGGCGGCCGGGCTGATGACGCTGGCCGCCTGTGGTCGGTCCGACACCGCGCCGCCCCCGGAGCCGGAATCCATCGGCGGGGGCTTTCACGGCGCGGATTGCAACGGCATCACCGATGCCGACATCGTCGAGGCGGTGGGCTCGTCGATGTTCAGCAAGGCCGTGGTCAGCGACACCGGCTGCTTCTGGCAGGAGAACTCGATGCTGGGCACCTTCGGTGCGGGCATGGGCATCTCCACCTGGTGGTACCGGGGTAGTGACATGGACACCGAGCGCACGTTGGAGACGCGAGCCGGACGGACTCTGACGGAGCTGACGATCGACGGGAACAAGGGTTTCCGTGCCGCGGACGCGAACGTGTGCAGCATCTATGTGGCCAAGGGCGACGACGTCGTCACCTGGTCGATCCAGACGATGAACCCGGCCACGCTGCCCGATCTGTGTCAGATCACTGAGAAACTCGCCCGGCTCAGTCAGGGCCGGGTGAACTGATCTGACCTGCCTGAGGGGCTAGAGTTTCACGGCGACCCCACGGGGGCCGTATACGTGAACCCCAAGATCCCCTCGACCCGAAGGCAGTGCCCACATGTCAGCTCGGCCGGAGCCCCAGGCGGCTGGCACCAAACGTGCCCAGGTACGGCCGGCGCGGACCACCAAGCTCAGCCGCGAGACCATCGTCAACGCGGCACTGACGTTTCTGGACCGTGAAGGTTGGGATGCGCTGACGATCAATGCGCTCGCCGGGCAGCTCGGCACCAAGGGGCCGTCGCTCTACAACCACGTGCACAGCCTCGACGACCTGCGCCGGACTGTGCGCATGCGGGTCATCGACGACATCATCGAAATGTTGAACACCGTCGGCGCCGGCCGGACCCGCGATGATGCGGTGTCGGTGATGGCCAGTGCCTACCGCAGCTATGCGCACCACCATCCGGGCCGCTACTCGGCGTTCACCCGCATGCCGTTCGGCGGCGACGACCCTGAATACTCGGCAGCCACCCGGGCCGCGGCCGGACCGGTGATCGAGGTCCTGGCCTCCTACGGGCTGCAGGGGGAGGACGCGTTCTACGCCGCCCTGCAGTTCTGGTCGGCCCTGCACGGTTTCGTGCTGCTGGAAATGACGGGTGTGATGGATGACATCGACACCGATGCGGTGTTCACCGATATGCTTCGGCGGTTGGCCTCCGGTATGGGGCAAACGGGGTCGTAGCGTCTGACCTGGGAATAGGTCGTCGTGAGCGGGTTTGGTTCGGCACGGCCAGCCCTGGTATTGTGGTAGATCGTGCCTGGCCGGAAGGCGCACGCGGCTGAGTGCTTCGCAAGCGTGCCCGCACGCCGGGCCACTCTGCATGTCTATCACGCATCGGAATTCCGCCGGTGTAGGAACGTGCGACACGCCCGGACGCGGGGTACGCGGTCGGGGGATAACTGCAGTACAGAGACTTAAACAGCAAGAAGCAACACAGAGAAAGCCGGTACATGCCAACCATCAACCAGCTGGTCCGCAAGGGTCGCCGCGACAAGGTCGCCAAGGTGAAGACGGCGGCTCTCAAGGGCAGCCCGCAGCGCCGCGGCGTGTGCACCCGCGTGTACACCACCACCCCGAAGAAGCCGAACTCGGCGCTTCGCAAGGTCGCACGCGTGAAGCTGACCAGCGCGGTCGAGGTCACCGCTTACATCCCCGGTGAGGGCCACAACCTGCAGGAGCACTCGATGGTGCTGGTGCGCGGCGGTCGTGTGAAGGACCTCCCCGGCGTTCGCTACAAGATCATCCGCGGGTCGCTCGACACCCAGGGCGTCAAGAACCGCAAGCAGGCCCGTAGCCGTTACGGCGCGAAGAAGGAGAAGAGCTGATGCCGCGCAAGGGACCCGCGCCGAAGCGTCCGTTGGTCAACGATCCGGTCTACGGGTCGCAGCTGGTCACCCAGCTGGTCAACAAGGTTCTGCTGGACGGCAAGAAGTCGCTGGCCGAGCGCATTGTCTACGGTGCGCTGGAGCAGGCCCGCGACAAGACCGGTACCGACCCGGTCGTCACCCTCAAGCGCGCGCTGGACAACGTCAAGCCCGCCCTGGAGGTGCGTAGCCGTCGCGTTGGTGGTGCCACCTACCAGGTGCCGGTCGAGGTGCGCCCCGATCGCTCCACCACGCTGGCCCTGCGCTGGCTGGTGAGCTTCTCCAAGGCCCGTCGCGAGAAGACCATGGTCGAGCGCCTCGCCAACGAGATCCTGGATGCCAGCAACGGCCTCGGTGCCGCTGTGAAGCGTCGTGAGGACACTCACAAGATGGCCGAAGCGAACCGGGCTTTCGCGCACTACCGCTGGTGATACCCGCGCCCGGCATCCAGCGTCGGGTGCAGGCGGGCGCGTAATCGAACACCTAATCAAGCAAGCGAAAGAGTTGGGAAGACTTCCGTGGCACAGGACGTGCTGACTGACCTGAACAAGGTCCGCAACATCGGCATCATGGCGCACATCGACGCCGGCAAGACGACGACGACAGAGCGCATCCTCTATTACACCGGCGTCAACTACAAGATCGGTGAGACGCACGACGGTGCCTCCACGACCGACTGGATGGAGCAGGAGCAGGAGCGTGGTATCACCATCACCTCCGCCGCCGTCACCTGCTTCTGGAACGGCAACCAGATCAACATCATCGACACCCCCGGGCACGTCGACTTCACCGTCGAGGTGGAGCGCAGCCTGCGCGTGCTCGATGGTGCCGTCGCCGTGTTCGACGGCAAGGAAGGTGTCGAGCCGCAGTCCGAGCAGGTGTGGCGTCAGGCCGACAAGTACGACGTGCCGCGGATCTGCTTCGTCAACAAGATGGACAAGCTCGGTGCGGACTTCTACTTCACCGTGCAGACCATCAAGGACCGCCTCGGCGCCAAGCCGCTGGTGATCCAGCTGCCGATCGGTGCTGAGAACGACTTCGAGGGCATCGTCGACCTGGTCGAGATGAAGGCCAAGGTGTGGCGTGGCGAGACGAAGCTCGGTGAGAGCTACGAGACCGTCGAGATCCCGGCCGACCTGGTCGAGAAGGCCGAGCAGTACCGCAGCGAGCTGCTGGACACCGTCGCCGAGACCGACGAGGAACTTCTGGAGAAGTACCTCGGTGGCGAAGAGCTCACCATCGATGAGATCAAGGGCGCCATCCGCAAGCTGACCGTGAACAGCGAGCTGTACCCGGTGCTGTGCGGCAGTGCGTTCAAGAACAAGGGTGTGCAGCCGATGCTGGACGCCGTCATCGACTACCTGCCCTCGCCGCTGGACGTCGAGTCGGTCAAGGGTCACGTCCCCGGCAAGGAGGACGACGAGGTCCTGCGCAAGCCGTCGGTCGACGAGCCGTTCGCCGCACTGGCATTCAAGATCGCCGTGCACCCCTTCTTCGGCAAGCTCACCTACGTCCGGGTGTACTCGGGCAAGGTCGAGTCCGGTGCGCAGGTCATCAACGCCACCAAGGGCAAGAAGGAGCGGCTGGGCAAGCTGTTCCAGATGCACGCCAACAAGGAGAACCCCGTCGAGTCGGCCTCCGCTGGTCACATCTACGCGGTGATCGGTCTGAAGGACACCACCACCGGCGACACCTTGTGCGATCCGAACCAGCAGGTCGTGCTCGAGTCGATGACCTTCCCGGATCCGGTGATCGAGGTGGCCATCGAGCCCAAGACCAAGAGTGACCAGGAGAAGCTGGGCACCGCGATCCAGAAGCTCGCCGAAGAGGACCCCACCTTCAAGGTGCACCTGGACGCCGAGACCGGCCAGACCGTCATCGGCGGCATGGGCGAGCTGCACCTCGACATCCTCGTCGACCGTATGCGTCGCGAGTTCAAGGTCGAGGCCAACGTCGGCAAGCCGCAGGTGGCCTACCGCGAGACCATCCGCCGCAAGGTGGAGAAGGTCGAGTTCACCCACAAGAAGCAGACGGGTGGCTCGGGCCAGTTCGCGAAGGTGTTGATCGACCTCGAGCCGTTCGTCGGCGAGGACGGTGCCACCTACGAGTTCGAGAACAAGGTCACCGGTGGCCGCATCCCGCGTGAGTACATCCCGTCGGTGGATGCCGGTGCGCAGGACGCGATGCAGTACGGTGTGCTCGCCGGCTACCCGCTGGTGAACCTGAAGGTGACGCTGCTCGATGGCGCCTACCACGAGGTCGACTCCTCGGAAATGGCGTTCAAGGTGGCGGGTTCGCAGGTGCTGAAGAAGGCCGCTCAGGCGGCCCAGCCGGTCATCCTGGAGCCCATCATGGCTGTCGAGGTCACGACGCCCGAGGACTACATGGGCGACGTGATCGGCGACCTGAACTCCCGCCGTGGTCAGATCCAGGCCATGGAGGAGCGCAGCGGTGCGCGTGTCGTCAAGGCACAGGTGCCGCTGTCGGAGATGTTCGGCTATGTCGGCGACCTTCGGTCGAAGACCCAGGGCCGGGCGAACTACTCCATGGTGTTCGACTCGTACGCCGAGGTTCCGGCGAACGTGTCGAAGGAGATCATCGCGAAGGCGACGGGTCAGTAAGCTCTGGCCCGCCCCTCAGCGGAATCACAACTGAACACATCAACACTGCTTAAGTACAAGCACCAACACAGTCCAGGAGGACACCACAGTGGCGAAGGCGAAGTTCGAGCGGACGAAGCCGCACGTCAACATCGGGACCATCGGTCACGTTGACCACGGCAAGACCACGCTCACCGCAGCAATCACCAAGGTTCTGCACGACAAGTACCCCGATTTGAACGAGTCGCGCGCATTCGACCAGATCGACAACGCGCCTGAAGAGCGTCAGCGCGGTATCACCATCAACATCTCGCATGTTGAGTACCAGACCGAGAAGCGCCACTACGCACACGTGGACGCCCCCGGCCACGCCGACTACATCAAGAACATGATCACCGGTGCCGCCCAGATGGACGGCGCGATCCTGGTGGTCGCCGCGACCGACGGCCCGATGCCGCAGACCCGCGAGCACGTGCTGCTGGGCCGTCAGGTGGGTGTGCCCTACATCCTCGTGGCGCTGAACAAGTCGGACATGGTCGACGACGAGGAGCTCCTCGAGCTCGTCGAGATGGAGGTCCGCGAACTGCTGGCCGCCCAGGACTTCGACGAGGACGCCCCGGTGATCCGGGTCTCCGCGCTGAAGGCGCTCGAGGGTGACCCCAAGTGGGTCAAGTCGGTCGAGGACCTCATGGAGGCCGTCGACGAGTCGATCCCGGATCCGGTTCGTGAGACCGACAAGCCGTTCCTGATGCCCGTCGAGGACGTCTTCACCATCACCGGTCGTGGCACCGTGGTGACCGGTCGCGTCGAGCGTGGCGTGATCAACGTCAACGAAGAGGTCGAGATCGTCGGCATCCGCCCGACCACGACCAAGACCACCGTCACCGGTGTGGAAATGTTCCGCAAGCTGCTCGACCAGGGCCAGGCCGGCGACAACGTCGGTCTGCTGGTTCGTGGCATCAAGCGCGAGGACGTCGAGCGTGGCCAGGTTGTGGTCAAGCCCGGCACCACCACCCCGCACACCGAGTTCGAGGGCAGCGTCTACATCCTGTCCAAGGACGAGGGTGGCCGCCACACGCCGTTCTTCAACAACTACCGTCCGCAGTTCTACTTCCGTACCACGGACGTGACCGGCGTGGTGACCCTGCCCGAGGGCACCGAGATGGTGATGCCCGGTGACAACACCGACATCTCCGTCAAGCTGATCCAGCCCGTCGCCATGGACGAGGGCCTGCGCTTCGCGATCCGCGAGGGCGGCCGTACCGTCGGCGCCGGCCGGGTTACCAAGATCATCAAGTGATGATCTGACCTAGCACGACGAACGGCGCTCACCCGAAAGGGTGGGCGCCGTTTGCTATTCCACGGACTTCTGGCCTGGACACGTGGGGACTCGATATAGTGCGCCATTAGCCGATGGCGAAAGAGTTGACGGCTACGAGCTCCCGCCGAAAGCCGAGGTATGACGTGGACGTCGAGGTAACCGAACCGACGCCGACGGTGACGGCGCGCGCCGAACAGATCCGCGGTCAGCTGACCCCGTCGCGAATCGTCGCGGGCATCTCGACGACAGTCGCCGTTGTCGCGGTAGCGGCTCTGATCGGGGTGACCACAAAGCGGCCGGAGACCGCGCCGGCCGAGAACACGGGCCCGGCCGTCGCCGCGTCGTCGCCCGCGGCACCGGCGCCAGCGCCAGCGCTGGCACCGGCACCGGCGAAACCGGTTGCCGCCCACTCGGTCGCACCCAACTTGGAAGCACTTCTGCCGACGTCACCGTCGGCCTCCGCCCCGAAGCCCGTCGCTGCGGCCACACCTGCGATCGATTCGGGTGGGGGACTGGCCGACATCTTCGCCGTCCCGACCGTGCCGCCGGCCAAGGTCGTTTCGCCGGCTCCGCCGGTCCCGGCTGTGTCGGCGGCTCCTGCTGCCGTGCCCCCAGCATCGGCCGCCGCACCGGCCTGGCCGGCTCTCGACTTCGGCCTCGGACCGGTGAACCCCGCCTGGCAGTCCGCCGTTGCGGCGGCGAACGCACAGCCCGGTATCGACGCGTTGATCAGTGCCGTGACCGGGACGACGGGGTGGGTCGGCAACGGGGCACTGAACGTGTTGGCCAACTTCCTCATCGCGTGGGACAACCAGAACCGCCAGAATCCCTGGGGAAATCCGGCGGTACCTCCGGCGGACGGGCTATCGGCGTTGATGCTGGGCCCGGCCGTTGCAGCCGGTGCGAACCTTCCTGCGGTGGACTGGACGAAGGTCCCCCCGCCGCAGCTGCCGCCGATTGATTGGACGAAGATCCCACCACCGCAGCTCCCGCCGATCGATTGGACGAAAATCCCGCCGCCGCAGCTGCCGCATTTCGAGGATCCGTTCGCCAAGCTGCCGAGCATCACCCGGGCGATCGGGCTCCCGTTCTGATCCCTCCCATGTGGTGGGCGCCGTTTCGTGCGTTGGCCTGGATTCTCGTTCGGTGTAACGCGTGTGACAGCTGAGCCGATCTCTATTGCATAGACGAGCTACACGGGTTGGGGACGACATGTTGCGACAGATGTGGGCGTTGGCGGCGGCCGCCGTGCTCGGTGGGTCGGCGGTCGGGCTGGCCGCGAGCCCAGCACAGGCGGCGCCCGGTTGCCCGGATGTCCACTGGATCGGCGTCGCCGGTTCCGGTGAGCGTGACGATCCGACGGCCGATGCCGGCATGGGCCGGGTGGTCTACAACTCTCTGCGAGACCTCGGCGGGTGGGTGCAGCAGGACGGCCGGACGATGACTGCCGAGGCCGTGGTCTATCCCGCCGCGCCGGTCCCCGCCGACGGCGACCTGCTGGGCTGGGGCGGTTTCATGAGCAGTGTGGACGCCGGGGTGGCGGCGCTGGCCAACCAGTATGCGGCGTTCACCCAGCAGTGCCCGTCGACCAAGGTGGTGCTGGCCGGCTATTCGCAGGGTGCGATGGTGGTACACCGAAATCTGGCGGCTCTGGCCGGTAGCCCGAATCTGGCGGCCGCCCTGTTGGTCGCCGACGGCGACCGGTTGCCGACCGATCCGACGCTCAACCTCGGCACGGCGACCGCGATACGCGGAGCCGGTAAAGGTGTGGCGCAGGACTGGCCGATCCTGGCCCATGCCCCGGGCCCGCTGCCCGCCTCGATCGGCAACCGCACGATCAGCGTGTGCGACCGCGGCGACGCAGTCTGCGATTACGATCCGGACGCCGACGAGGTGACGGCCACCGCAATCGCCGTGCACACCAGCTACGCCCGCTCCAGCAGCGGAGGGTACCGGTGGACCCGACCGCTGTACGGGCTGCTGGGTCCGTCGCCGATGCAGCAGGTGGTGCCGACGGCCGTCGCGGCCGATGGCGTCGTTCACTCCTGACCTGGGCGGTTGCGGGCGTTAATCTGATGGCGCCCAGCCGACGACGGGAGCGCGCGATGTCCACTTTCTGGCGTTACGTACGTATTCAGGCTTTCGTGCTGATGTGTGGCATCGTCGGCCCCATTTTCTTGACCATCTACTTCGTCACCGGCGGTGATCCGATGATGAAGTGGATGTTCTGGACGGGCCTGTTGATCACCGCGGTCGACGTGCTGATCGCGTTGGGGATCACCGCCGCCGGGTCGAGGTCGGTCGCGCAGAACAGCCGGCTGGAAGAGGTCGGCGTGCTGGCACTGGCCCAGGTCACCGGTATCCACGAGACCGGAACCCGCATCAACGAACAGCCTTTGGTGAAATTGGACCTGCAGATCTCCGGGCCCGGCCTCGCGCCGTTCGCCAGCCAGGATCGAGTACTGGCCTCGGTGTCACGGCTTCCGATGATCACCAACCGCAAGTTGGTCGCCCTCGTCGACCCGACCACCAACGAGTACCGGATCGATTGGGAGAGAAGCGGTTTGATCGGTGGGCTGATGCCAGCGACGTTCGCCATCGCCGAGGAGAACAAGACCTACGACCTGACCGGTCAGTCCGGCCCGTTGATGGAGATACTGCAGATCCTCAAGGCACATGGCATCGGGATCAACAACATGATCGATCTGCGGTCCAATCCTTCGGCGCGCCAACAGGTTCAGGCTGTGGTTCGGCGCGCGGCGGCCGAGGCGGCGCCTGCAGCGCCTGCGGCGCCGTCCCCGGCACCGGGCGCACCGTTGCTCGTGCCGCCGGCACCCTCGACGGCGCAACGTCTCCAGGAGCTCGAAACCTTGCGCGCGACGGGCGCCATCAGCGAAGACGAGTACACCGCGAAGCGGCAGCAGATCATCGCCGAGCTCTAGATTTTGGGTTGTCCCACTGACTGGCCCCAGTCCAGGAACACGTTCTACTTCTGGTGTTAGCCTGTGCCCAGACTCCAGAAAGGACCCTGGCATGGCGGCAGGTAAGGCAACGTCGTTGGAAGGCCGGGTGGCGTTTGTCACCGGCGCTGCACGCGGTCAAGGGCGGGCCCACGCGGTGCGGCTGGCCAACGAGGGCGCCGACATCATCGCGATCGACGTATGCCGACCGGTCGATGACACCATCACCTACCCGGCCGCCACATCGGAGGAACTGGCCGAGACGGTCGCCGCGGTGGAGGCCGCCGGCCGCAAGGTACTCGCGCGCGAGGTCGACATCCGGGACCTGGCCGCCCAGCAGCAGGTCGTGGCCGACGGTGTCGAGCAGTTCGGCCGGCTCGACATCGTGGTGGCCAATGCCGGTGTGCTCAGCTGGGGCCGGCTGTGGGAGCTCAGCCCAGAACAGTTCGACACCGTCATCGACGTCAACCTCAACGGCACCTGGCGGACCATCCGCGCGGCGGTTCCGGCCATGATCGACGCCGGCAACGGCGGGTCGATCATCATCGTCAGCTCGTCGGCGGGAGTGAAAGCCACTCCGGGCAACGGTCATTACGCGGCCTCCAAGCACGGCCTGGTGGCGTTGACCAACACCCTGGCGCTGGAGGTGGGCGAGTACGGTATTCGGGTCAACTCGATCCATCCCTACTCGATCGACACTCCGATGATCGAACCGGAGGCGATGGCCGAGATCTTCGCCAAGTTCCCGAGCTTCCTGCACAGTTTTGCGCCGATGCCGTATCACAAGGTGACCGACGGCAAGAACGAAGGACTCGCGGCGTTCATGGCGCCCGAGGAAGTTGCCGATGTGGTGGCGTGGTTGGCCGGTGACGGGTCGGCCACGTTGTCGGGCAGTCAGATCGCGGTCGATCGCGGCGTGCTCAAGTACTGAGGTTCCGCCGGGCCGCACCGGCACCGGCCGCGGGGCCGGGGACGTTGCCGTCACCTCCGTCGTTGAGCGCACTGTGATGCCGGCTCCACAACAGGTAGAAGGTCAACACCGACGCGACCCAGAGCCCGAACCACAGCCAGGTGACGGATGGCAGGCCGTAGAGCACGAACAGGCAGGCCAGCACGGAAAGAACTGGGGTTACCGGGTATCCCGGCACTTTGAAGGCCCGGGGCAGCTCTGGCTCCCGCACCCGCAGGATGATCACTCCGACCGAGACCACGATGAATGCCACCAGGGTGCCGATGGACACCAGATCCCACAGATAGTCCAACGGCACGAACCCGGCGAGGCCGCCGGTGACCACTGCGACGACGACCGTGTTGTTGACCGGGGTCATGGTGCGCGGGTTGACCTTGGCGAACAGCGGCGGCAGTAGGCCGTCGCGGCCCATGGCGAACAGGATGCGGGTCTGGCCGTACATCACCACCAGGGTGACCGAGAAGATCGAGATGACCGCGCCCGCAGCCAGAATCGTGCTCGCCCAGGTCTGGCCGTGCAGAATGTCGGTGAGCATGACCGACATCCCGGCCTCGGCCTGCTCGTCAGAGCCGAACGCGTCGGCGGACTGGGTGCCCAGGCCGGCGAACGCCACCAGGATGTAGACGCTGGTGACCACCACCAGAGCCGCGAGGATCGCCCGGGGCATGGTCTTTTGTGGATTCTTCACCTCGTCGCCTGCGGTCGACACCGCGTCCAGTCCGATGAAGGTGAAGAAGATGGTGCCGGCCGCGGCGGTGATGCCGGTGAACCCCTTGTCCCAGAACCCGGCGAAATGATCGGTGCTGAACGCGGTGAACGCGACGGCGACGAACATACCGAGCACGCACAGCTTGAGGATCACCATGACCGTGTTGACCGCCGCGGATTCACTGGCTCCCCGGATCAGCAGGAGCGCACACATCACGATCAGCACCGCCGCGGGCAGGTTGATGATCCCCGGGTCGTCACCCCAGGGCGCCGCCGACAGCGCGTGCGGGAGACGCCGGTCAAAGACGTTCTCCAACAGCTTGTTCAGGTAACCGCTCCAGCCGACTGCCGTCGCCGACATCGATACGCCGTATTCGAGCAGCAGGCAGGCTGCGACGCCCATCGCGATGAACTCGCCCATCGTGGTGTAGGCGTAGGAGTAGGTGGATCCCGAAACCGGCACGGCGGCAGCCATTTCCGCATAACAGATTGCCGACAACCCGGCGGCGACACCGGCAGCCACGAACGAGACGAGAACCGCGGGACCGGCTTTGGGCACGGCCTGCTGCAGCACGATGAAGATGCCGGTGCCGACTGTTGCCCCGACACCGAACAAGGTGAGCTGAAACGTGCCGATGCTTCGGCGCAGGCGGTCGGAGGCGCCGTGGGCCACCGGTGCACCGATGGCCGGTCTGCGCCGCAACATCTGGCCGGTCAGGTTGTTGGCTGGGGCCGCCATCGTGCCTCCTTGTCGCCGATCAACCGATTATCGGCGCGCCTCGGCCAAGGTGTCGGCGAATTGGTCAACGGCCCAGTCGAGCTCGTCGGCGGTCACCACCAGGGGCGGCGCGAACCGCAAGGTCGAGCCGTGAGTGTCCTTGACCAGCACACCGCGTTCGGCCAGCGCCAGGCCGAACTGCTTGCCGGTGCCGAGAACCGGATCGATGTCCACGCCGGCCCACAGTCCCATACCGCGCACGGCATCGACACCGTGGCCGACGAGTTGTCTCAGGCGCTCGTGCAGCCGCTCGCCGAGTTCGGCTGAGCGACGCTGGAACTCGCCACGGCGCAGAATCCCCACCACAGTGGTGCCGATCGTCGCGGCCAGCGGGTTGCCGCCGAAGGTGGAGCCGTGCTCGCCGGGATGCAGCACGTCCAGTACGTCGCGATCGGCGACCACGGCAGACAGCGGGACCACGCCACCGCCCAGGGCCTTGCCGAGCAGGTACACGTCGGGGGCCACGTCCCAGTGGTCACAGGCGAACGTCCGGCCGGTGCGGGCCAGCCCGGACTGAATTTCGTCGGCGATCATCAGCACGTTGCTCCTGGTGCAGATCTCCCGGACCCGGGGCAGGAAGTCGCCGGGTGGGACGATGACGCCGGCCTCGCCCTGGATGGGTTCGATCAACACCGCCACGGTGTTCGTGTCGATCGCATCTTCGGTTGCCCGATGGTCTCCGAAGGGCACGGAGCGGAACCCCGGGGTGTACGGGCCGAAACCGCGGCGCGCGGTGTCGTCATCGGAAAAACTGATGATCGTCGTGGTTCGCCCGTGGAAGTTGTTGTGTGCCACGACGATGTTGGCAGCGCCGGCCGGCACCCCTTTGACGTCGGTGCCCCACTTACGGGCCACCTTGATGCCGCTCTCCACGGCCTCGGCACCGGTGTTCATCGGCAACACCACGTCCTTGCCGCACAGCCCGGCCAGTGCCTCGGCGAACGGGCCGAGTGCCTCGGAGTGGAAGGCGCGGCTGACGAGGGTGAGCCGGTCGAGCTGGGCGTGCGCGGCGGCCATGATCTCGGCGTTGCGGTGGCCGAAGTTCACCGCCGAATACGCGGCCAGACAATCCAGGTAGCGGCGGCCGGTCACATCGGTGATCCAGGCTCCCTCGGCCTCGACCGCGACCACCGGCAGCGGTGAATAGTTGTGTGCGACATGGCGGTTGTCGAGTTCGATCGCCGAGGCGGTCGTGGTGGCCGGCTGCACGTGGTCGAGGGCGGTCATGGATGCAGCTCCAAGGTGCAGCATTTGACCGAGCCGCCGCCTTTGAGAAGCTCGGACAGATCGACGCCGATCGGCTCGAACCCGGCGTGGCGCAGTTGATTGGCCAACCCGGTGGCGGATGCGGGCAGCACCACGTGCCGCCCGTCCGACACCCCGTTGAGGCCAAGCACATAAGCGTCGGCCGAACCCACTTCGATGGTGTCGCTGAACAATTCGCGCAGCGTTTGGCGCGCGGCGGCGCTGAAGGCCGGTGGATAGTAGGCGATCGTCGAGTCGTCGAGCACGGTCAGGGCGGTGTCGAGGTGATAGAACCGCGGGTCGACGAGCTCGAGGCTCGTGACGGGTAGGCCGGTGAGGCTCGCAATCTCGTCGTGGGCACGTCGGTCGGTGCGAAATCCGTATCCGGCCAACAGATTCGACCCGGCAAGAAGCAGATCGCCCTGGCCCTCGTTGACGTGCTCGGTGTACCTCGACCGGTAGCCGTGCGAAGCCATCCACTCGGCGTACGCCTCGGCTTCGCCGGTGCGCTGCGGAAACGCGAAGCGGGCCACCACCGCGGTGTCGCCGATCAGGAAGCCGGCGTTGGCGGCGTAGACCATGTCGGGCAGACCGGGGCGGGGCGTGACGAGTTCGACGGTGTGGCCGAGATCGGTATAGGCCTGCCGCAACGTCTCCCATTGGGCAAGCGCAAGTGCGGTGTCCACGGGGACGGTGACATCCATCCACGGATTGATCGCGTACTCGACGGTGAAGTGCCGCGGCGGGGTCATGGCGTAGCGGCGGGGCGTCGCGGTGCGTGGGTGCGAGGCCGGGCGGGCGGTTTCGGATACGGCGGGGTTCACGAGTTCACCCGAAATCGTCATGAATCGACGATATGAGCGACCTCTGACGCAATCAATCGCATCTTGTTGCTTGTACTGCAGGGATATCTTGCGTCAAACTCGCTATCACGAACATTCGTTGCGTGGAGGTGGTCGTGGAGCGGCTGGATGACACAGACGAACGAATCCTGGCCGAACTCGCCGAGCACGCCAGGGCGACATTCGCCGAGATCGGCCAACGGGTGAATCTGTCGGCGCCCGCGGTGAAACGGCGGGTCGATCGCATGGTCGCCGACGGGGTGATCCGCGGCTTCACCACCGTCGTCGACCGTAACGTCCTCGGCTGGCGCACCGAGGCGTACGTGCAGGTGTTCTGCCAGGGCACCATTGCCCCGGACCAATTGCGCGCGGCCTGGATCGACATTCCCGAGGTGGTGAGCGCGGCAACGGTGACCGGCACCGCCGACGCCATCCTCCACGTACTGGCTCGCGACATGCGTCACCTCGAGGAAGCGCTGGAACGGATCCGCACCACCGCCCGCATCGAGCGCAGCGAGAGCATCGTGGTGCTGTCCAACCTCATCGACCGCAGGCTGCCTGACGCGGACGTGACGTGAGCGGATGGCCTGCACAAACGCAGGGTGGCGCACAACGCTCAACCGCGATCGTGTAAAAACCCCACGTGACTACATCAACGGGATCCGCGGCGGGCATCGTCATCGTCGGCGGTGGTCTGGCTGCCGCCCGGACGGCCGAACAGCTGCGCCGTTCGGAGTTCACCGGGCCCGTCACGATCGTCAGTGACGAGGACCATCTGCCCTACGACCGGCCGCCGCTGTCCAAGGAAGTGCTGCGCGCCGAGACCGACGACGTCACGCTCAAGCCGGCCGAGTTCTACGCCGAGAACAACATCACGTTGAGGCTCGGATCGGCGGCGCGGTCAGTGGACACCGCCGCCAAGAAGTTGACGCTGGCCGACGGCACCGAGGTGGCCTACGACGAGCTCATCATCGCCACCGGGCTGGTGCCCAAGCGCATCCGGTCCTTCGGCGACCTGGCCGGGATCCACGTGTTGCGGTCCTACGACGAGAGCATGGCCCTGCGTGCGGATGCCGGAAAGTCTCGGCGCGCCGTCGTGGTCGGGGCCGGCTTCATCGGCTGCGAGGTGGCTGCGAGCCTGCGCAAGCTCGGTGTCGAGGTGGTGCTGGTGGAGCCCCAGCCGACGCCGCTGGCTTCTGTGCTGGGCGAGAAGATCGGTGCGTTGGTGACCCGGCTGCACGAGGCCGAGGGGGTCGACGTGCGCTGCGGTGTCGGCGTCACCGAGGTCCGCGGTACCGACAAGGTCGAACAGGTGGTGCTGGGCGACGGAACCGAGGTCGACGCCGATCTGGTGGTGGTGGGCATCGGGTCGCATCCCGCGGTCGACTGGCTCGAGGGCAGCGGTATCGAGCTGGACAACGGCGTGGTCTGCGATGACCTGGGCCGCTCCAGCGCCCCGAACGTGTGGGCCATCGGCGATGTGGCGTCCTGGCGGGATCACGTGGGCGGCCAAGTGCGCGTTGAACATTGGAGCAATGTCGCCGATCAGGCGCGGGCCATGGTGCCGGCCATGCTGGGCCAGGAAGCCTCGCCGGTGGTCTCGGTGCCGTACTTCTGGAGCGATCAGTACGACGTCAAGATCCAGTGCCTGGGCGAGCCCGTGGCCGACGACGTCGTGCACGTGGTGGAGGACGACGGCCGCAAGTTCCTGGCCTTCTACGAGCGCGACGGCGTGGTGGTCGGCGTGGTCGGCGGCGGCATGCCCGGAAAGGTGATGAAGGCTCGCGGCAAGATCGCCGCCGGCGCCCCCATCTCCGACGTCTTGGGCTGACTTTCCTGCCCAACACTTCCTGCCGAACACTTCCTGCCCAACACTTCCTGCCGAACACTTCCTGCCGAACAGACGCAAACCCGTACCTTTTCGCGTGAAAAGGTACGGGTTTCTGTCTGCTCGCGGAGAGCTCGCGGGGAGAAGGTACCGCTCAGAACTGGCCGAGGTAGAACCGCGATCCCTGGTCGTCGGTGCACTCGGCCATCAACCCGTAGGGCTGTCGTGACGGCTCCTGCAGCACGGTGCCACCGGCCTCGCGGACCCGGTCGACCGCGGCATCGATATCGGCGACCGTCCACATCGGCACAGCGGTGGACCGGGCCGCACCGCCGGCCATACCCGACATGGGCTGGCTGCCCTGAACAGCCCAGCCGTCGTCGACGCGCCCCGGCTCGAAGCTCCACGACAGCACCTGGCCGTAGAACTCCTTGAATGCCGCCGAATCGGGAACCTCATAGGTGAGGTACGAAAGTTCGCCCGGCCCAGCCCCATTGAGTTCAGGTCGGGGGACCGCGGTGGCCGGCTGGAACACCGCGAACGCGGTACCCGCCGGGTCGGTCGCGTCGAGCACCGTGCCGAACTCCCGCACCTGCGGCTCGCCCACGGTGCCGCCGGCGGCGGTGATCGCCCGCTGTGCCTCGTCCAGATCAGCCACCGCGTAGCAGCAGAACAGCGTGGGCGGGCCGTCGGCGTCGAAGATGCCGATGTGTTGCTCGGTGTTGGTGACCTGGCGCGTGGCCGGATCGAAG
This sequence comes from Mycobacterium sp. NS-7484, assembly GCF_001953975.1. Lineage (GTDB taxonomy): Bacteria > Actinomycetota > Actinomycetes > Mycobacteriales > Mycobacteriaceae > Mycobacterium. Next base: position 96,437 of record NZ_MBEJ01000127.1, on the reverse strand, counting down.
GCCCAGCCCAGCACCTGGCCGTAGAACCGGGCGGCACGCTCGATATCCGGGGCCCAAACCGAGACGTAACCGACGTCGCCGTGCTGGATCACCTCGGTGCGGGCACTGGTACCGGTCACCGGCCCCGAGAGCATCCAGCGGTGCCCGGACGGGTCGACGATGGTGGCGGCGCGGGTGCCGTAGTTCTCATACGGCTCGCGCTGCACCTGGGCCCCGTGGGTCCGGGCCCGCTGCAGCACGTCGTCGGTGCTGGCCACGTGCAGCATCAGGCTCACCGAATTCTCTTGTGGGCGAGGCGCCTTCAACCCCAGCTCGGGAAACTCGTCGGCCAGGTAGAAAACTCCACCGGCGATCGCAAGCTCGGCGTGCCCGATCCGGCCGTCCTCCATCACGACGGGTTCGCCAACGGATTCGGCGTCGAACACGTCGACGTACCAGGCGATGGCCGCTCGGGCGTCGTGGGCTGCCAGATAGGGGATCACTGCCGAGCGTGGGGCCGGCGGGCTGTCGGTCGATTCGTTCAGTTCGGCGATCGCAGTGTCGGTTCCGCTCATGTCGACTCCTTCGGTGTGGTCGGGAAGGGTGAGGGCCGATTCCAGCCGCGCCCGTAGTCGGGCCGCGAACGCCGGGTCGGGGGAGACCGGGTGGTCCGCACCGCTCAGCACGGTCAGCGGATCGTGGCTGTTGTTCACGACGTCCCTCCCTCCTGCGCCGGGTTCTGGAATGGGTATTGAGACCTGAAGGCGCGTCGGGCCCGCACCAGCAGGGCTTCGGTGGCGTGGACGGTGCGGCCGATCAACTCGGCGCATTCAGCCACAGTGCAGTCGTCGAGGTACCGCAGGGCGAGCACCGTCCGGTGGTGTTCGGGTAAGCGAGCCAGGACTGCCTCGGCGACAATGCGATCCAGCTCGCCATCCCAGTCGTCGACCGGGTCGACCGGTTCGGGCAGTTCGGCCACCGGCACGCTGAACCGGTCGTGTCGGCGCCGGTAGTGGTCGGCGAGTTTGTGCCGGGCCACCCCGATCAGCCAGGGCACCGAGAGCTGCGGCGGGGATGGTTTGCGGGCCGCGTCCATGGCGGCCAGGAACGTCTCCGACGTCAGGTCCTCGGCGGTTCCGCGGTCACCACAGCGGCGGACGAAGTAGCCGTACACCGCCGGTAGCGCCTCGTCATACAGCGCCAGTAGCTTCCGCGGAGCGTCTGTTTCGGCGCTCACACCCTTATCGTCGCCGCGGGACGCCGATCTCCGACACCCCCTGGGAAAGTTTTTTCAGCGGCGGTCGCCGAGCGCCTCCAGGCCGGGCCTGGCCACTTCGAAGGCCTGGCCGATGGCGTGGGCCAGAGACACCGACTCATCGGCGAGCCAGTGCTCATAGGCCGACAGCGCGACTCCGAGCATCAGCCATCCCACGGTCTGCGGCATCAGGTCACCGGGGTCGGCGCCGATCCGCTGTGCCACGAAGGTGGCGATGACCTCCCGCCAGCCGGCATACATCGTCATCGAATATGCCTGTAGCCCAGCGGTTTCCAGGATCACGCGCATACGAAGACGGTGTTGGGCCATCTCCTGTGCGTCGTAGGTGTTGAAGGACAGCAGCGCCTCGCGCAGTGCGTCGGCCAGCGGTGTGTCGGTGCTGAGCGCGGCCAGCAGCTCACGTAGGTGTTGCAGGTGAGCGTCGAAGTCGCCCCAGGGGATGGCGTTCTTGGAGGCGTAGTAGCGGAACAGCGTGCGGCGCGCGATGCCGGCGGCTTTGGCCACGTCGTCGACGCTGACCTCATCGAAGCCGCGGGTGGCGAACAGGGCCAGCGCGACGTCGGTGATGTGGTCCTGTGTGGTGGACGGACGCCGACCGACCCGGGGTCCGGATGCCTGCCGCATGAAACCGCCCTTCCATTTGTGCACTCGATGCCATATTCTTGCGACTCAGGTCACAAATGTCGAGACCCACAGTTACCGGAACAGCCGAAAGAAAGGTGCGACTCATGGATCAGAACCCGCAGACGGAAACCGAAACCCAACTCGTCACCGAGACGCTCGTCGAAGAGGTCTCGATCGACGGTATGTGCGGGGTTTACTGACGGTGTCCACACAGGTCGCCGAAACGGCTGGGCGCACTGGCGTCGTCTTCGACCCGGATGTCAGCTGGCGATTGCACCATCAGGTGGCGGTGCGGCCAGAACCGTTCGGCGCCCTGCTGTATCACTTCGGAACCCGCAAGCTGTCGTTTCTGAAGAACCGGACGGTCGTCGAGGTGGTCAACTCTCTGGCTGACCACCCCGACGCCCGGTCCGCGTGCCGCGCGGCCGGAATCTCGGACTCCGACCAAGGCCCCTACCTGCATGCGCTGAGCGTGCTGGTGTCCTCGAAGATGCTCATCCCCGGGAACTCACAATGACTTCAGTTGCCCCTGTGCCCAGGCTCGTCGATCAATTCGAGAGCGGGCTCGACGCCCCGATCTGCCTCACCTGGGAGCTCACCTACGCCTGCAACCTGGCCTGCGTGCACTGCCTGTCCTCCTCGGGCAAGCGCGACCCGCGCGAGCTGTCGACGAGGCAGTGCAAGGACATCATCGACGAGCTGGAACGCATGCAGGTGTTCTACGTGAACATCGGTGGCGGCGAACCGACTGTGCGCCCGGACTTCTGGGAACTCGTCGACTATGCGACCGAGCATCACGTCGGGGTCAAGTTCTCCACCAACGGTGTGCGCATCACGCCCGAGGTCGCCGCGAAGCTGGCGGCCAGCGACTACGTCGACGTGCAGATCTCGCTGGACGGCGCCAACGCCGAGGTCAACGATGCCGTGCGCGGCAAGGGTTCGTTCGACATGGCCGTGCGCGCGCTGGAAAACCTCGCTGCCGCAGGCTTTTCCGACGCCAAGATCTCCGTCGTGGTAACGCGGCACAACGTCGACCAGCTCGACGAGTTCAAGGCGCTGGCCGACCGTTACGGTGCCACGCTGCGGATCACCCGGCTACGTCCCTCCGGCCGCGGTGCCGACGTCTGGGACGAACTGCACCCCACGGCCGACCAGCAGCGCCAGCTCTACAACTGGCTGGTCTCCCACGGCGAGCGGGTGCTGACCGGAGACTCGTTCTTCCACCTGTCGGGGCTCGGCGAGCCCGGCGCGCTGGCCGGGTTGAACCTGTGCGGCGCCGGCCGGGTGGTGTGCCTGATCGATCCGGTGGGCGACGTGTATGCCTGCCCGTTCGCCATCCATGACAAGTTCCTGGCCGGAAACATCTTGGAAGACACCGGATTCGGGTCGGGCTTCCAGAACGTCTGGCAGAATTCGCCGCTGTTCCGTGAGCTGCGCGAGCCGCAGTCGGCGGGCGCTTGCAGCGGCTGCGGGCACTACGACGCCTGCCGCGGCGGCTGCATGGCGGCCAAGTTCTTCACCGGTCTGCCGATGGACGGCCCGGATCCCGAGTGCGTCGAGGGCTGGGGCGAACCGGCGCTCGCACAGGAACGCACCAAGCCCAAGCCCAGCGGTGATCATTCGCGTGGCACCAAACAGGGCCCGGTGGCGCTCAAACTGCTGACCAAGCCGCCCGCCCGCATCTGTAACGAAAGTCCGGTGTAACCCATGGCTCGTGATACCTGGTTCGAGACCGTCGCCATCGCCCAGCAACGGGCCAAGAAGCGGCTCCCCAAGTCCGCATACTCGTCGCTGATCTCTGCCAGTGAGAAGGGCGTGACGGTCTCCGACAACGTGGAGGCGTTCGCCGAGCTCGGCTTCGCACCGCACGTGGTGGGTGCCACCGAGAAGCGTGAGATGGCGACAACCGTGATGGGGCAAGACATTTCGATGCCCGTCATCATTTCGCCCACCGGTGTGCAGGCGGTCGACCCCGACGGTGAGGTGGCGGTGGCCCGGGCCGCGGCAGCCCGTGGTACCGCGATGGGCCTGTCCTCCTTTGCCAGCAAGCCGATGGAGGAAGTCACCGCCGTCAACGACAAGATCTTCTTCCAGATCTACTGGCTCGGGTCTCGCGACGAGATCGCCGAGCGTGTGCAGCGCGCGAAGGATGCCGGAGCCAAGGGCCTGATCGCCACCACCGACTGGAGCTTCAGCCACGGCCGGGACTGGGGCAGCCCCAAGATCCCGGAAAAGATGGACCTCAAGACGATGATCAAGATGTCGCCGGAGGTGATCACCAAGCCGCGCTGGCTGTGGAGCTTCGGCAAACACCTGCGGCCACCGGATCTGCGGGTACCCAACCAGGGCCGGCGTGGCGAGCCAGGGCCGCCGTTCTTCGAGGCGTACGGGCAGTGGATGGGCACCCCGCCGCCGACCTGGGAGGACATCGCCTGGCTGCGTGAGCAGTGGGGTGACGCGCCGTTCCTGCTGAAGGGCATGGTGCGCGTCGACGACGCCAAACGTGCTGTTGATGCGGGTGTTTCGGCGATCACGGTGTCCAATCACGGCGGCAACAACCTCGACGGCACCCCGGCGGCGATCCGTTGCCTGCCGGCCATCGCCGAGGCGGTCGGCGACCAGGTGGAGGTTTTGCTGGACGGTGGCATCCGGCGGGGCAGCGACGTCGTCAAGGCCGTGGCGCTCGGGGCCCGGGCGGTGATGATCGGTCGCGCCTACCTGTGGGGCCTGGCTGCCAACGGCCAGGCGGGCGTCGAGAATGTGCTGGACATCCTGTCCGGTGGCATCGACTCGGTGCTGCGCGGGCTGGGCAAGTCCTCGATCCATGATCTGACGCCGGATGACATCCTCGTTCCGGAGGGCTTCCTGCGGACCCTGGGCGTTCCCCGCGCCGACGCCTGAGGTGGCCTTACCGTCACCCTGAGGTGCAGCGTGACGGGGGTGGCAGGAGAGACGTACGTGATGCTCGCGGCCGGTCCGCGGAAACCGGAGGCAAATCAATTGCTGCTCGTGCTCCAACAATTGGCGCACAGTAAGTGAATTCGGCCTACGATCGGCACGTGGCTTTCCCCAGCGGGCTCGGGAACTCAACGTCGAGGCAGCTACGCAGCATGTCGCCAATGTTGATCGTCCCCATCGGCTCAACCGAGCAACATGGCCCGCACCTGCCCTTGGACACCGACACGCGGATCGCCGCCGCCGTCGCCGACGCGGTTGTCCAGCGTCTCGATGCCGCATCCACGGGTGACTGGGTGGTCGCACCGCCGGTCTGTTACGGCGCCTCCGGCGAACACGAGGGGTTCCCCGGCACGGTCTCGATCGGCACCGTCGCGCTGCGATCGTTGCTGGTGGAGTACGGGCGCTCGGCGTCGAGCTGGGCCGGTCGGCTGGTTTTCGTCAACGGCCACGGGGGCAACGTGGAGGCGCTGGCGGCTGCGGTGCCGCAGCTGCGCGAGGAAGGTCGCGACGCCGGCTGGGTCCCGTGCGCCGCCGCCGACGCCGACGCGCATGCGGGGCATACCGAAACGTCTGTATTGCTACATATTTCACCCGGTCTCGTCGTCCTCGACGACGTGATCCCGGGGAACACCGCCCCGCTGGCGGAGCTCATGCCGGCGATGCGCAGTGGGGGGATCGCCGCGGTCAGTGAAGTCGGGATACTCGGTGACCCGACAACCGCGACCGCGGCCGAGGGAGGGCGTATTTTTGCTGAGATGGTCGAGGGCTGCGTGGGTCGGATGAGGCGGTGGCAGCCGGACCGGAATGGATTGCTGATATGACCGGACCGAGGCTGCCCGACGGTTTTGCCGTGCAGGTGGATCGCCGGGTCAAGGTGCTCGGGGCCGGCGCGGCCTTGCTGGGCGGGTCGCCCACGCGCCTGCTGCGGCTCGCGCCGACGGCGCAGACCATGCTCAACGGCGGACGGCTGGAAGTCCATGACGCGCAGAGCGCGCAATTGGCACGGACTTTGCTCGACGCCACGGTGGCCCACCCCCGTCCGCCCAGCGGACCGTCACATCGGGACGTCACGGTCATTATCCCGGTGCGTGACAACGTATCCGGGCTGCACCGGTTGATCGCAGCGTTGCGCGGGCTGAAGGTGATCGTCGTCGACGACGGTTCGGCGGTCCCGGTGGCGCAGTCCGAGTTCGCCGGTATGCACTGCGATGTACAGGTGCTGCGGCACCTGACCAGCAACGGCCCGGCGGCGGCCCGCAACACCGGCCTGGCCGCGTGTGAGACCGATTTCGTGGCTTTCCTGGACTCCGATGTGGTACCTCGTCGCGGCTGGCTGGAGGCGTTGCTCGGCCACTTCTGCGATCCGGCCGTGGCCCTCGTGGCGCCCCGCATCGTGGGCCTGCACACCGCCGACAATGCGGTGGCCCGGTACGAGGCGGTGCGGTCATCGTTGGACCTCGGGGTGCGCGAGGCGCCGGTGGTGCCCTACGGCCCGGTGTCTTATGTGCCGAGTGCGGCCATCATCTGCCGGCGGTCCGCGCTGACCGCGGTGGGTGGGTTCGACGAGACCATGCAGTCCGGCGAGGACGTCGACCTGTGCTGGCGGCTGGTCGAGTCCGGGGCCCGGCTGCGGTATGAGCCGATCGCCCTGGTGGCGCACGACCACCGGACCGATCTGCGAGAGTGGTTCCACCGCAAGGCCTTCTATGGCACGTCCGCCGCGCCGCTGACGGTCCGGCATCCGGGAAAGACCGCGCCGGTGGTGATCTCCGGCTGGACCTTGATGGTCTGGCTGCTGCTGGCAATGGGGTCGTGTGTCGGATACCTGGGCTCGGTGGTGCTCGCGATCTTCACCGGCCGGCGCATCGCCCGATCCCTGTCCACGGTCGACACCGAACCCACCGAGGTCGCCGCGGTGACCGCGCGCGGGCTCTGGTCCTCGGCCCTGCAGCTGTGCTCGGCGATCTGCCGGCACTACTGGCCGGTGGCACTGATCGCTGCCCTGCTGTTCCGCAGGGCCAGGCATGCGGTGCTGGTGGCGGCGGTGCTCGACGGGGTGGTCGACTGGGCGACCCGGCGCGGCAACGCCGACGACGACACCAAACCCGTCGGTCTGCTGACCCATATCCTGCTCAAGCGCCTCGACGATATCGCCTATGGCCTCGGCCTGTGGACGGGTGTGATGCGGGAACGCCAGCTGGGTGCGCTCAAGCCGCAGCTGCGGAGCTAAGACCAATTGCAGAGGCTAACGCGTCCTCCGCGCGGGCGGGACGTCCTGATCGTCGGTGCGGGCAGCGCCGGATCAATTCTGGCCGAACGCCTTTCCGCCGATCCTGAATGTAACGTCACCGTCGTCGAGGCCGGCCCGGCACCGAGCGACCCGCGGGTGGCAGCGCAGATCACCGATGGCCTGCGCCTGCCGATCGGCGCGGCGAGTTCGGTGGTGCGGCACTACGCGTCGGTGCTGACCGAGCGGCCACCTCGGCACACCGAGATCATCCGGGGGGCGGTGGTCGGCGGTTCCGGGGCGGTCAACGGCGGCTACTTCGGGCGGGGGTTGCCCACGGACTTCGACACCTGGGCCGTCCCTGGCTGGTCCTGGGACGAGGTACTGACGCATTTCCGGGCGATCGAGACCGACGTCGATTTCGACAATGCCCTCCACGGGGGCAGTGGTCCGATCACCGTTCGCCGGGTACGTGAATTCGACGGGTGCACAGCGTCTTTCGTCGATGCCGCCAAGCGGGCCGGGTTCGGCTGGATCGATGACCTGAACGGTTCGGATGCCGGTGCGGCCCTGCCCGCCGGTGTGGGCGCAGTGCCGCTGAACATCAACGGTGGCACCAGGGTTGGCCCCGGTGGTGCCTATCTGCAACCGGCGTTGGACCGGCCGAACCTCAAGCTGCTGACCGATACCAGGGCCCACCGGGTGCAGTTCCAGGCCAACCGTGCGGTCGGGGTGCGCTGCGACAACAACTCCATCCTGACCGCGGATCGGATCGTGTTGTGTTCCGGGGCAATCGGATCGGCTCACCTGTTGTTGCTGTCCGGTGTCGGACCCGCAGCCGAACTGGAGCGGCTGGGTGTGCCGGTGGTGGTCGACCTGCCGGTCGGCACGCATACCGTGGATCACCCCGAGTGGGTGCTTCCCGTCTCCTGGACGCCCACCCATGACCTGCCACCGTTGGAGGCCGTGCTCACCACGGCCGATGGCATCGAGGTGCGTCCGTACACGGCCGGGTTCTCGGCGATGGTGCATGGCCCCGGGCACGATCCCGCGGAGCTTCCGCACCTCGGGGTGGCGCTGATGCGCCCGCACTCGCGCGGCCGCGTGCGGTTGGTCTCGGCCGATCCGATGGTGGCCCCGGTCATCGAACACCGCTACGACACAGTGCCAGAGGATGTCGAGGCGCTGCGTCGTGGCGCCGAGCTGGCGCGCGAACTGGTCTGTCACACAGCCGAAGTCGGTGAGCCGCAGTGGTCGACGTCGCAACACCTGGCCGGGACGGCGCCGATGGGAGCCGGGCCCGCCGCGGTGCTCGACCCCACCTGCCGAGTGCTGGGGGTCGAGAACCTGTGGGTGGTGGACGGGTCGATCATGCCGAGCATCACCAGCCGCGGCCCGCACGCGACCATTGCCATGATCGGTCATCGGGCGGCGGAGTTCCTCGCGTTCTGAGCCGACGGACGAACGCGGCCTGACGTCCGTCGGCGCCCGGCGCCCAGACCCCGACGAACACCGCGGCCACCCCCAACACGATGGCCATCACCAGCAGCGCGGAGTTGGTTGCTTCCAGGAATGCCTGCTTGGCCAATTCGGCGACCGCCGGCCCCTGCGGACCGAGTTGGCCCGCCACGGCCAGAGCCTCGGCGAGTGAACCCAGGATCGGTTCACGCAGTGCAGCGGGCAGGTCGGGCAGTCTGTCGAGGGCTCCGGCGAGCTGGTTCTGGTAGTGCGCGGCCAGGATCGAGCCGGCCACCGCGATGCCCAGTGCGGCGCCCACTTCACGGCCGGTGTCGTTGACCGCCGAGGCCACTCCCTGCTTCTCATCCGGTACGGCGCCCATGATGGCCGATGTGGTTGGTGCGGTGCACAATCCGATACCCGTGCTCATGATGAACAACGGCCAGCTGTAGTCGAGATAGCCTGAGTCCACCTCCAGCAATCGCATGCACAGCAGGCCGACCGCGATCACCAGCAGGCCGGCGCACACGCATGTTCGCAGACCCAGCCGAGGTAGGTACAGGTGGGTGGTGGCCCCCAGTGCCAGCACCGGAATCATCAACGGGCACAGGGCGAATGCGGTCTGGATCGGACTGTAGCCCATGACCAGCTGGATGTACTGCATGCTGACGAAGAAGTAGCCGAAGTTGGCGAAGAACAGAAACGTCACGCCGACGGCGCCGGTGGCGAAATCGGGTTTGGCGAACAGCCGGACATCCAGCAGCGGGTGTGGATGCCTGAGTTGTGCCACGGTGAACGCCGCACCGAGCGCGACACCGGCCGTCAGGCAGCCCCACACCGCGGGATGCGTCCAGCCCCGCACCGGCGCCTCGACCACGCCGAGCACGAACACCGCCACTGCGGCGCCGATCAACACCGCGCCGATCCAGTCCAAGGGCGCGGACGTCTCGTCGCGCGAGGAGGGCACCGTGCAGGTCAGCGCGAACAGGGCCACCGCGGCGATGGCGAAGGTGGCGAAGATGGACTGCCACGGCCAGAGATGCAGCAGCCCGCCGGTGATCAGGAAACCGAAAACTGCCCCCGATCCGACCACGCCGGCCCAGATTCCAATTGCCTTGTTGCGCTCGGACTTCGGAAAGGCGGCGGTGAGCAGGGACAGGGTGGCGGGCATGATGAAGGCGGCACCGGCGCCGGCGATGGCCCGGGCCACGATCAGTTGTACGGGGCTGTCCCAGACCAGGGGTGCGGCCGAGGCCAGGGTGAAGACCGTCAGGCCGATCAACAGCGCGCCGCGCCGGCCGTAGCGGTCGCCGATGGCGCCGGCCGGGAGGAGCAGGCAGGCCAGGGCCAGGGTGTACCCGTCGATGACCCACGTGAGTTGGGCCTGGGTCGCCGTGGTCTGGCGGGCGATATCGGGCAGCGCGGCATTGAGGGCCACCATCGAGGCGATGACGATCGAGACGTCCATGCACGCCACCGTCAACAGCCAGTAGCGTCGCCGGATCGACAGTTCGGCCATCGCGGGGTCGATATCCTGACCGGACTCGACGAGGGTGGTCGACATGCACGGCTCCTACGTCGGGGGAAGTTTTGAGACTATCAGTCTCGTAGCAAGACGGTAAGTCTGGTTTCTGGAGGTGATGACGCATGGCGGCCGAAAGCGGTGATCCGCGCCCGGCCCGTTCCCGGGCCCGGCTCCTGGAGGCGGCGACATCGTTGCTGCGGTCCGGCGGGCCGAGCGCGGTCACGGTCGACGCGGTCACGCGCGCCGCGAACGTGGCCCGGGCCACGTTGTATCGGCACTTTCCCAGTGGAAACGACTTGTTGGCGGCGGCATTTCGCGCGCTTCTGCCGGTGGCGCCCATGCCGCCCGAGGACGGCCCACTGCGCGATCGGCTGATTGCCCTGGTGCAGGCGCAGGCCGATTCGATCGCCGAGGCGCCGATCAGCGTCACCGCAATGTCATGGCTGGCGCTGGGCGGGGACATGGAGAAGCTGCCCTGGCGGTCCGACGACAGCCCCGAGGTGCGGACCCTGCGGGAGCAGGTGGCCGAACACTACGCGTTGCCGTTCGACGCGATCTTCGACAGCCCTGAGGCCGTCGCCGAACTGGGTGAGGTGGATCGGACGCAGGCCGCTGCACTTCTGTTGGGGCCGATCGTGCTGGGCAAGCTGAGCACGCTGACCGAATTCGACTACACCTCCTGCGTACGGGCCGCGGTGGATGGCTTCCTGGCCACCCACCGCCGGCCGACAGCGGCCGAGAAGGCTCAGCAGGCTCAGCGCAGCGAGTAGCGAACCGGCAGGTGCTTGAGCCCGCCGACGAACGTCGTCGCCGAAAGCTCGGGCTTTCCGGCCAATTCGATCGACTCCAGCCGGCCCAGCAGCTCGGTGAACAAGCTGTTCATCTCCATCCGGGCCAGCGCGGCCCCCAGGCAGAAGTGCACCCCGTACCCGAAGGCCAGGTGCTTGTTGGGGTCCCGGCTGACGTCGAAGCGGTGCGGGTTGTCGAACACGTCTTCGTCGCGGTTGCCGGAAACATAGGCCAGATAGACGGATTCACCCTTGGCGATCGGTACCCCGCGCACCGTGGTGTCCGCCGTGGCGGTCCGCATGAACTCCTTGACCGGTGTTGTCCACCGGATCATCTCCTCCACCGCGGTGCCCATCAACTCGGGATTGGCCTGCAATGTGGCCAGCTGGTCCGGGTTTTCGATGAGGGCGTGCAGCCCGCCGGAGATGGCGTCCTTGGTGGTGTCGTGGCCGGCACTGGCGACGATGACGTAGTAGGACGCGGTGTCGACATCCGACAGGGGCTCACCGTCGATGGTCCCGTTGGCGATGGCCGAAGCCAGGTCCTCGGTCGGATTGGCGCGGCGCGCCGCGGTCAGGGTGGAGAAGTAGGCGAAGAAGTCGAGGAGCACCGAGAGCTGGTCCTGCAGTGAGCCGCCCTCGCGCTTGTACTCGTCGTCGTCACCACCGAACATCTCCTGGGTCAGCATGTGCATCCGGGAGTAGTCCTCCTCGGGCAGGCCCAGGAGCGACATGATGACGTACAGCGGGAAGTGCACGGCGATCTCGGTGACGAAGTCGCACTCCGGTCCGATGTCGCGCATCTGGTCGACGTAGCGTTTGGCCAGCTCGTCGACCCGGACCTTCAGTGCACGCATTGCCTTGGGCCGGAACCAATCTGCGCCGATGGCGCGAACCTTGCGGTGGTGCGGATCGTCCATGTGGATCAGGGTGCGCAGACCCATTCCCGCTTCCAGCTGTTGTTTGGCCAGATCGTCGGCGGCCGCGGTGGCCAGCAGCGGCCGTGGCTCGCTGATGAACAGTTCGTTGTCCCGCTCGATGGCCATGATGTCGGCGTGTTTGGTGATCGCCCAGAACGGCCGGTAGGGCCGCTGATCCACCCAGGCCACCGGGTTGTTCGCGCGCAGGTGGGTCAGCGCGGCGTGCAGGCGTGCGTCGTCGGCGTATGCCGTCGGGTCGGCCAGCACCTTCGCGGCTTCATCCATCGTCGGCGCGCTCATGCGGTCTCCTCCGGTCGCGTTCTTGACGGGTGTCAATTCTTACCCTATGTGATCGGTGCCACTCAAGAGGGCTGATTCGCCGCGATCCGCCCCGTACGCTCGCAGCCATGCGGTCGGGGCGTGGCGTCGTCGTGTTGCTGGCACTGCTGGCGACGCTGCTGGCAGGGTGTGCGCGCGGTGACGGCCAATCGGTTCCGGCCGGACCGGCATCGAGTCACCCGCAGAGTCAGGATCCGGCGCTCGTGCGGATCGCGGCCGGAACCTTGCGCGGCACAGTGGCATCCGGTCATCGGCTGTTCGCCGGCATCCCGTACGCGGCCGCACCGGTTGGTCCGTTGCGATTCGCCCCGCCGGCTCCAGCGCCGGGATGGCCGGGGGAGCGCGACGCCACCCGCCCCGGCCCGCGGTGCATTCAGGATCCCGATTCCGACCCGGAACACGGCGCCAACACGGCCGAGGACTGCCTGAGCCTGAACGTCTGGACGCCGCCGGTTTCGGAGGAGAAGCGCCCCGTGATGGTGTGGATCCACGGCGGAGCGTTCATCGGCGGCAGCGGCGACATCTACGACGCGGGACGGCTCGCCGCGCGCGGTGACATCGTGGTGGTGACGATCAACTACCGGTTGGGCGCGCTGGGGTTCCTGGCGCACCCGGCGCTGGGGCCTGGCGGTGACGTCGGCAACTACGGGTTGGCCGATCAGCAGGCGGCGTTGCGCTGGGTGCGGGACAACATCGCCGATTTCGGCGGCGACCCCGAAAAGGTCACGGTCGCCGGTGAATCCGCGGGTGGAATGTCGGTGTGTGACCATCTCGTGTCACCGGGATCGGTGGGCTTGTTCCACGCCGCGATCCTGATGAGCGCACCGTGTCAGGCCCAGGCCGATCTCGCCGTGGCGGCCCGTCGGTCACAGGACTATGCGGCCGCGGTGGGGTGCCCGGATCCCGCCGCGGCGGCCGCCTGCCTGCGCGCGCTTCCGGTCGGGCGGCTGCAGACGCCCGTCTGGTACTACAACATCGGCAGGGACCAGCTGACCGGTCCGGTCACCGCGTCGGCATCGATCCCCAGCGCGCCGCTGACGGCCTTCGCCACCGGCCGGGCCGAGCGGGTGCCGGTGCTGATCGGCACCACTCGTGACGAGTTCACGCTCTTCGTGGCGTTGCGATACCTCAGGCAGGGGCAGCGTTACACCGCGGCCGACTATCCCCGGCTGCTGGTCGAGACGTTCGGGCCGGACGCGGCGGCGGTCGGATCGCACTATCCGATCGAGCGTTACGGTGGTGCGGCGCAGGCATATTCGGCGGCAGTCACCGATGGCGCGTTTGCGTGTGTGTCGGATCGGATCGCCACCGGGCTCGCCGGCGACGGTCCGGTGTACGCCTACGAGTTCAACGATCGCACCGCACCGGCGCCGGAGGTGATGCGCACGCTGCCGTTCCCGGTCGGGGCCAGTCACTCCCTGGAGCTGCGCTACCTGTTCGACGTCGGCGGGGCGCCGCCCATGAATCCGGCGCAGCAACAACTTTCAGACCAGATGATCGACTACTGGGCCGCCTTCGTGCGTAACGGCAACCCGGCAGTCGAAGGTCAACCGGATTGGCCAGAGGTGGGCAGCGGACGAATGTCGTTGCAGGCCGACGGCAGCCACGTGGACACTGACTACCCGTCGGAACATCAATGCCCGTTCTGGGCGGGGTTGAAGGAGAAGTGAACTCGATGGCGACACCGGATCCGCAGGCCTTCGCCGAGGAATGGGTGAGCGCGTGGAACGCGCACGACGTGGAGGCGGTGCTCGCCCATTTCCACGACGACGTGGTGTTCAGTTCTCCGGTCGCCGCGCGCATCTTTCCCGAGATCGGGGGAGTGGTGCGTGGCAAGGACTCCCTGCGCCACTACTGGACGACGGCGCTGGCGGGCATGCCGGATCTTCACTTCGAGGTGCTCGCCACCTATCGCGGCGAATCGGCGTTGGTGATCCACTACCGCAATCAAAACGGCGGGCTGGTCAACGAGGTGTTGTTGTTCGACGGCTCACTTGTGCGCGAGGGGCACGGAACGTACTTGGACTAGCGCCGATGGTGCACTCAGATCGTGGTTTCGGCGAAAACCGCGATCTGAGTGCACGCTCGGTGCTCTAGACCGGCGTCACCCAGGTGGTGATGTCGGCGTGCACCACTTCGACGCCGTCGCGGTCGGTGATGCTGACCGGGACCACGAGGTCGGTGCCCTCGGTGATGACGGAGAAGTCCGGCGGGGTGAGTTGCGCGGTTGCCCGCAGCGAGGTCGTCGCCTTGGCCAGGTATTGCACGTTCATTGCTTTCGGGATCCAGCGGTGCGTGGTCGGCACGGTGGCCTCCATGAGCATGCCCATCGCCATCTCCGCGGCATTGCACGACGCGATGGCGTGCACGGTGTGCAGGTGGTTGTAGATGAAGAACCATTTGGGCACCGTCACCTCGGCCAGCCCGGGTTCCATGCGCACCACATGCGGCACGATCGAGGCGAAATAGGGCACGCGCGCGACGGCGGCGGCGGAGAACAGCCGCGTGCCGCCGGGCAGCGCGGACATCTTCTTCCAGGCACGGTATGTGGCGCTGGGCTGCGTCATGCGACCTACCTTACTCATCAGTAAGGTCCGATCTCGGGGCCGCTGCGCTGGTGGTCGCACGAGATTGAAGCCAGGGACAAAATCGGCGCCGGATTTGTCCCTGCGTGCAATCTCGGCGAGGGTGAGCGGGAGGCATCCCGAGCTGCTTGATCCTGGATTTGGAGCACGCCCAGATCTGGGGCATACTGTTCGGGTTGCCTTGCGCCGGGTACGCACCTGGCCGGGCATACGACCGGCGCCCTCGGGCGCATCCGGTTCCAAACACAGATCGCACGGAAATATCCAGGCGAGAATGTGTGCGCGAGGGCGACACGCCCGACCGCGGGGATCGGTGGACCACAGACAGGTAAACAGCGGCGGCAATACTCGGCGCATCCGCGCCGGGGCACCAGGCCCGACGGGCTCGATGGTTTTTTCATCGAGTTCCCGGTACGGCCGGCCGATGAACGAAGTAGAGGTAGGAGAAGCGTGGCGGGACAGAAGATCCGCATCAGGCTCAAGGCCTACGACCATGAGGCCATTGATGCCTCGGCGCGCAAGATCGTCGAAACGGTCACCCGTACCGGTGCCAGCGTGGTGGGCCCCGTGCCGCTGCCGACCGAGAAGAACGTGTACTGCGTCATTCGGTCGCCGCACAAGTACAAGGACTCGCGGGAGCATTTCGAAATGCGCACCCACAAGCGACTGATCGACATCCTCGACCCGACGCCGAAGACGGTTGACGCGCTCATGCGTATCGATCTGCCGGCCAGTGTCGACGTCAACATCCAGTAGGAGACCAGAAGAGATGGCAAGAAAAGGCATCCTGGGCACCAAGCTGGGCATGACGCAGGTGTTCGACGAGAACAACAAAGTCGTCCCGGTGACGGTCGTCAAGGCCGGACCCAACGTGGTGACCCGCATCCGCACCACCGAGCGCGACGGCTACAGCGCCGTGCAGCTCGCCTACGGCGAGATCAGCCCGCGCAAGGTGAACAAGCCCGTCGCCGGCCAGTACGCCGCCGCCGGTGTGAACCCGCGCCGCCACCTCGCCGAGCTGCGGCTCGATGAGGCTGCCGCCGCCGAGTACGAGGTCGGCCAGGAGCTGACGGCCGAGATCTTCGCCGACGGGGCATACGTCGACGTGACCGGCACCAGCAAGGGCAAGGGCTTCGCCGGCACCATGAAGCGCCACGGCTTCCGCGGCCAGGGCGCCGCGCACGGTGCCCAGGCAGTGCACCGCCGCCCCGGCTCCATCGGTGGCTGTGCCACCCCGGGCCGCGTGTTCAAGGGCACCCGGATGTCGGGCCGTATGGGCAACGACCGGGTGACCACGCAGAACCTCAAGGTTCACAAGGTCGATGCCGAGAACGGCGTGCTGTTGATCAAGGGCGCCATCCCCGGACGCAACGGTGGTCTGGTGGTTGTCCGCAGCGCAATCAAGCGAGGCGAGAAGTAATGACTTTGAAAATTGACGTCAAGACTCCGGCCGGTAAGACGGACGGTTCCGTCGAGCTGCCCGCCGCGCTGTTCGACGTCGAGCCCAACATCGCTCTGATGCACCAGGTCGTCAACGCTCAGTTGGCCGCCAAGCGCCAGGGCACCCACTCGACGAAGACCCGCGGTGAGGTCTCCGGTGGCGGCAAGAAGCCGTACCGGCAGAAGGGCACCGGCCGGGCGCGTCAGGGTTCGACCCGCGCACCGCAGTTCACCGGTGGTGGCATCGTCCACGGCCCGCAGCCGCGCGACTACAGCCAGCGGACCCCGAAGAAGATGATCGCCGCCGCCCTGCGCGGTGCGCTCTCGGACCGGGCCCGCAACGAGCGCATCCACGCGATCACCGAACTGATCGAGGGCCAGACCCCGTCGACCAAGAGCGCCAAGGCGTTCCTGGCCACCTTGACGGAGAACAAGAAGGTCCTGGTCGTCATCGGCCGCACCGACGAGGTCGGCGCCCGCAGCGTCCGCAACCTGCCTGGTGTGCACGTGATCTCGCCGGATCAGCTGAACACCTACGACGTGCTCAACGCTGACGACGTGGTGTTCTCGGTCGAGGCTCTGAACGCCTACATCGAGGCAGGCACCAAAGACCACAAAGAAGGAGCGTCGGTCTGATGGCAACAATTACAGACCCCCGCGACATCATCCTGGCCCCGGTCATCTCGGAGAAGTCGTACGGGCTGATCGAGGACAACGTGTACACGTTCATCGTGCACCCGGACTCGAACAAGACGCAGATCAAGATCGCGATCGAGAAGATCTTCGACGTCAAGGTGAGCTCGGTGAACACCGCCAACCGGCAGGGCAAGCGCAAGCGCACCCGCTCGGGCTTCGGCAAGCGCAAGGACACCAAGCGCGCGATCGTGACCCTGGCCGAGGGCAGCAAGCCCATCGACCTGTTCGGAGCACCGGCCTAACCCGCCGGGAACTAAGAGGATTTAACTGATATGGGAATTCGCAAGTACAAGCCGACGACCCCGGGTCGTCGCGGTGCCAGCGTCTCCGATTTCGCCGAGATCACTCGTTCGACTCCGGAGAAGTCGCTGGTTCGCCCGCTGCACGGCAAGGGTGGTCGTAACGCCCACGGCCGCATCACCACTCGGCACAAGGGTGGTGGCCACAAGCGCGCCTACCGCGTCATCGACTTCCGTCGCCACGACAAGGACGGCGTCAACGCCAAGGTCGCGCACATCGAGTACGACCCCAACCGCACCGCGAACATCGCGCTGCTCCACTTCCTCGACGGCGAGAAGCGCTACATCATCGCGCCGCAGGGGCTGAAGCAGGGTGACGTGATCGAGTCCGGTGCCAACGCCGACATCAAGCCCGGCAACAACCTGCCGCTGCGCAACATCCCCGCCGGCACCGTGATCCACGCTGTGGAGCTGCGGCCCGGTGGCGGTGCCAAGCTGGCCCGCTCGGCCGGTGTGAGCATCCAGTTGCTCGGTAAGGAAGGCACCTACGCCTCGCTGCGTATGCCCTCGGGTGAGATCCGTCGCGTCGACGTGCGCTGCCGCGCCACCGTCGGCGAGGTGGGCAACGCCGAGCAGGCGAACATCAACTGGGGCAAGGCCGGCCGTATGCGGTGGAAGGGCAAGCGCCCGACTGTCCGTGGTGTCGTGATGAACCCGGTTGACCACCCGCACGGTGGTGGTGAAGGCAAGACCTCCGGTGGCCGTCACCCGGTCAGCCCGTGGGGCAAGCCCGAGGGCCGCACCCGCAAGCCCAACAAGCCGAGCGACAAGCTCATCGTCCGTCGCCGGCGCACCGGCAAGAAGCGCTAGGCCGCGGAAGGAGTAGCAGCGATGCCTCGTAGTCTCAAAAAGGGTCCGTTCGTCGACGACCATCTGCTCAAGAAGGTCGACGTTCAGAACGAGAAGAACACCAAGCAGGTCATCAAGACCTGGTCGCGTCGGTCGACCATCCTCCCCGACTTCATCGGGCACACCTTTGCGGTGCATGACGGCCGCAAGCATGTCCCGGTGTTCGTCACCGAGGCAATGGTCGGGCACAAGCTCGGCGAGTTCGCCCCGACGCGCACCTTCAAGGGTCACATCAAGGACGACCGGAAGAGCAAGCGTCGATGAGCACTGTCACTGAATATCCGTCTGCACAGGCGAAGGCGCGCTTCGTGCGCGTCTCGGCCAGCAAGGCCCGCCGCGTCATCGATCTGGTCCGCGGCAAGAGCGTCGAGGAAGCCCTCGACATCTTGCGGTGGGCGCCGCAGGCTGCCAGCGAGCCGGTCGCCAAGGTGATCGCCAGCGCTGCCGCCAACGCGCAGAACAACGAGGGCCTGGACCCGACGACCCTGGTGGTCGCCACCGTCTACGCCGATGAGGGTCCGACCGCCAAGCGCATCCGTCCGCGTGCCCAGGGGCGTGCGTTCCGGATTCGGAAGCGCACCAGCCACATCACGGTGATCGTCGAAAGCCGTCCGCCCAAGAGCAACGGAGGCGCGGGTGCATCTACTTCCGCTCGTAGCCGTCGGGCGCAGGGCAGCAAGGCCGCGACCGCCACGAAGAAGTCTGCCGAGACGAAGGGAGGCTCGGAGTAGTGGGCCAGAAGATCAATCCCCACGGCTTCCGGCTCGGTATCACGACCGAGTGGAAGTCCCGGTGGTACGCCGACAAGCAGTACAAGGACTACGTGAAGGAAGACGTCGCCATCCGGCGTCTGCTGGCCACGGGTCTGGAGCGGGCCGGCATCGCCGACGTGGAGATCGAGCGCACCCGTGATCGGGTTCGCGTTGACATCCACACCGCGCGTCCCGGCATCGTCATCGGTCGCCGCGGCACCGAGGCCGACCGCATCCGTGCCGACCTGGAGAAGCTGACCGGCAAGCAGGTTCAGCTCAACATCCTCGAGGTGAAGAACCCTGAGTCGCAGGCTCAGCTCGTCGCCCAGGGTGTTGCCGAGCAGCTGAGCAACCGTGTGGCGTTCCGCCGCGCGATGCGCAAGGCGATCCAGTCGGCCATGCGTCAGCCGAACGTCAAGGGCATCCGGGTGCAGTGCTCGGGTCGCCTCGGCGGTGCTGAGATGAGCCGCTCGGAGTTCTACCGCGAGGGTCGCGTTCCGCTGCACACGCTGCGCGCGGACATCGACTACGGCCTGTACGAGGCCAAGACCACCTTCGGCCGGATCGGCGTGAAGGTCTGGATTTACAAGGGCGACATCGTCGGTGGCAAGCGTGAGCTCGCCGCTGCCGCGCCGGCCAGCGATCGGCCGCGTCGTGAGCGTCCGTCGGGCACCCGGCCGCGTCGCAGCGGTTCCTCGGGCACCACGGCGACGAGCACCGAAGCCGGCCGCGCTGCGACGGGCGGAGACGACGCCGCTGCAGGCACTACTCCGCAGGCCGCTGCTGTCGAGGCAGCGCCGGCCGCTGAGAGCACGGAGAGCTAAACCATGCTGATTCCCCGTAAGGTCAAGCACCGCAAGCAGCATCACCCGCGTCAGCGTGGCATTGCCAGCGGCGGCACGTCGGTGAGCTTCGGTGACTACGGCATCCAGGCACTGGAGCACGCCTACATCACCAACCGGCAGATCGAGTCCGCTCGTATCGCCATCAACCGGCACATCAAGCGTGGCGGCAAGGTGTGGATCAACATCTTCCCGGACCGTCCGCTGACCAAGAAGCCCGCCGAGACCCGCATGGGTTCCGGTAAGGGTTCGCCGGAGTGGTGGGTTGCCAACGTCAAGCCCGGTCGCGTGCTCTTCGAGCTCAGCTACCCGGACGAGAAGATCGCCCGGGACGCGCTGACCCGCGCGATCCACAAGTTGCCGATCAAGGCACGCATCGTGACTCGAGAGGAGCAGTTCTGATGGCAGTGGGAACTACGCCTGGTGAACTGCGCGAACTGACCGACACCGAGTTGACGGACAAGCTGCGCGAGTCGAAGGAAGAGCTGTTCAACCTGCGCTTCCAGATGGCTACCGGTCAGCTGTCCAACAACCGTCGGCTGCGCACCGTGCGCCAGGAGATTGCACGGGTGTACACCGTGCTGCGTGAACGTGAGTTGGGTCTGGCTTCCGGGCCCGGAGGTGAGGAAAGCTAAAGATGGCAAACGACAAGGGCACCCAGCCCGGTCCTCGGCACACTCCGCGCACCGAAGAGACCCGTGGCCGTCGCAAGACCGCCATCGGCTACGTGGTGAGCGACAAGATGCAGAAGACCATCGTGGTCGAGCTGGAAGATCGTAAGAGCCACCCGCTCTACGGCAAGATCATCCGGACCACCAAGAAGGTCAAGGCGCATGACGAGAACGGCGACGCCGGTATCGGCGACCGCGTCTCGCTGATGGAGACCCGGCCGATGTCCGCCTCCAAGCGGTGGCGCCTGGTCGAGGTTCTCGAGAAGGCGAAGTAGCGAAGGCTTCTTCTTTCTCAACGCGAGTAGTAGAAAGTGCCCCAAACCCGTCGGGTTTGGGGCACTTTGCGTCTGCTCGACAACCGCGCTCGCGCCGTTTTCGACATGGGGGTTGGCATCTGCGCCGCGCCACGACCCTCATGTCGAAAATGACGGGGCGCCCGCGACTTCGACTGCCCGGTGCTCTCAGCTAGGCGGCATGAGCACGGTGTCGATGAGATAGACGGTGGCGTTGGCGGTGTGGACGCCGCCGCACACCACCGATGCGTCGTTGACCTTCAGCGCGTCACCCGAACCGGTGACCGTCACAGATGCGCCCTGCACGGTCGGCCGGGTGCCGACGACCTTGGCGGGACTGGCCTGACCGGGCACGACGTGGTAGGTCAGGATCTTTGTCAGCATCGCCGAATCCGTCTTGAGCACCTCCATGGTGGCCGGATCGATCTTGGCGAACGCGTCGTCGGTGGGAGCGAATACGGTGAACTCACCGCCGTTGAGGGTGTCCACCAGGTTCACGTTCGGATTCAGCTTTCCGGAGATGGCGGCGGTCAGCGTCGTCAGCATGGGGTTGTTCGACGCGGCGACGGTGACGGGATCCTGCGCCATCCCGACCACCGAACCGGGACCGGACGGCACCTTTTCCGCGTAGGACTTACAGCCCGGCCCCACCAGGTCTGCCGCCGGGTCGGCGGCCATGGGAGCGGCCGACGCACTGGTGACCTCTGGCGTGCCGGGTGCGGACTGCGCGGTGTCATTCGAGCAGGACGGCAACGCGAACATTGCCGTGGCTGCCATTGCCGCGGCCGCGGCCGTCTTGTACTGAAGGTTCAACATTTTCCGACTCCCTATGGGTGATTGACGGTGACCGCCGTCACTTTCTCGGTCAGTGGGTATTCGGTGCGGGGGTCGGCGCAGATGGGTTCGGATCCTGACCAATCCGATAGTCCGTCGGCGCCGAATACCGGCCATGTACACCCTGGTGCTCATCGGATTTCTCGGCGGCCTCATCACGGGCATCTCGCCGTGCATCCTGCCGGTACTGCCCGTCATCTTCTTCTCCGGTGCGCAGAGTGCTCGCGTCACCGAGTCGGACGGCGCGACGATCGTCGCGGTGAAACCGACATTGGTCACCACCTCCCGTCCTTATCGCGTGATCGCCGGGCTGGTGCTGAGCTTCAGTGTCGTGACGCTGGCCGGCTCGGCCTTGCTGCAGTTGTTGCACCTGCCTCAGGACGCGCTCCGCTGGGCGGGCCTGCTAGGACTGACACTGATCGGTCTCGGCCTGATCTTCCCACGCGTCGAGTTGCTGCTGGAGAAGCCGTTCAGCCGGATTCCGCAGAAGCAGTTCGGCTCTGGGAGTGGCGGTTTCGGCTTGGGGTTGGCGCTCGGTGTGCTCTATGTGCCGTGCGCGGGACCGGTGCTCGCGGCGATCGTCGTCGCGGGCGCGACCGGTTCGATCGGCGTGAACACCGTCGCACTGACCCTGTCGTTCGCCATCGGTGCCGCGCTGCCGCTCCTCGCCTTCGCGCTCGCCGGGCGCCGAGTTGTCGAGCGGGTCAATGCATTCCGTCGGCAACAGCGCAAGATCCGGTTGATCGGTGGGGTGGTGATGCTGGTGTTCGCCGTGGCGCTGGCCGCCGACGTGCCGGCGAAACTGCAGCGGGCAATTCCGGATTACACCAGTGGACTGCAGGACCGGGTGGCGACCGCCGGTGAGGTGGCGGACCGGTTGAGCCCGACCGGTAGCGGAGCGTTGTCGCAATGCGCCGAGGGCGCAGAGGAACTCCAGAACTGCGGGCCGGCGCCGGAGATCACCGGAATCACCCAATGGCTCAACGCCCCCGGCGGAGCACCAGTGGCCCTGAAAGACCTGCGCGGCAAAGTGGTACTGATCGACTTCTGGGCCTACTCGTGCATCAACTGCCAACGCGCGATTCCCCACGTCGTCGACTGGTATGACCGCTACCAGGATTCCGGCCTGACGGTGATCGGCGTGCACACACCGGAGTATGCGTTCGAGCGGGTGCCCGGCAACGTCGCCGCCGGTGCGGCCGACCTGGGCATCACTTACCCGGTGGCCCTGGACAATTCGTACTCCACATGGACGAACTACGAGAACCGGTACTGGCCGGCCGAGTACCTGATCGATGCGAACGGTGTCGTACGGCACGTGAAGTTCGGTGAGGGCGGCTACGACGTGACCGAACGGCTGATCCGCGAGTTGCTCGTGGACGCGAAGGGCGCCCCCTTACCGGCGCCGGTGAATGCGCCGGACGTCACGCCGACGTCGGCCCTCACCCCCGAGACCTATCTGGGCGTCGGTAAGGAGATCAACTACGCCGGCGGCGGCGCATACGACGAGGGCGACGCGAGGTTCGACTATCCCGCGAACCTGCCCGCGGACTCGTTCGCCCTGCACGGGCCTTGGCATCTGGACTACCAGGGCGCGACCGCCCGAGGGGCGGATTCGGCCATCAAACTCGACTACCAGGCCAAGAACGTCTATCTGGTCGTGGGTGGCACCGGCACCGTGACCGTGGTGCGGGGTGGTGAGACCACGACCGTGCCAGTCGGCGGGCCGCCCACGCTGCGGCAGATCGTCAGCGACCGCGCTGTGCATCGGGGCCAGATAGAAGTCCGATTGAGCCAAGGGCTCCAGGCATTTTCGTTCACCTACGGGTGACCGGCGATGAGCACCGTCGACTCGGCGCTAGGCTACCCATCGATGGCAGGTATGCCGGACGTGAGCAACGTGCTCGACGCCCAACTGCGCCGGGTTGCCCGCGGCGACGCCGAGGCGTTCGCCGGGCTGTATGACGCCACCAGTGCCCGGGTGTACGGGTTGATTCTGCGTATCCTGCGCGATCCCGGCTACAGCGAGGAGACCACGCAGGAGGTCTACGCCCAGGTGTGGCGGCGCGCGGCGGACTACGACCCGCAGCAGGGGTCAGCGCTGTCCTGGCTCATGACGCTGGCCCATCGCCGCGCGGTGGACCGGGTCCGGTCCGAGGTGGCCTCCAGTCGGCGCGAGGCCCACTACACCGCGGTGAGCACCGAACCTGACAGCGACGTGGTCGCCGACTCGGCGATCCGCTCTGACGAGCAGCGACAGGTGGCCGACTGTCTGGGGTCACTGACCGACCTGCAACGCCAGGCGATCGAGCTCGCCTACTACGACGGTCTGACGTATCCGCAGGTGTCCGAACGACTGTCGACGAGCCTGGGCACGGTGAAAACCCGGATGCGCGACGGACTGCGCAGGCTCCGTGACTGTCTGGGGGTGACATGACAGAAGATTCGGAGCTGCCGGATCTGGCGACCGCGTACTCGTTGGACGCGGTTTCCGACGCCGAGCGTACCGACATCGAACGGCGGCTGGCCGCGGCCGGCGCTGAGACCGCGCGGGCATTCCGCGGCGAGGTGCGGGTGGTCCGCGAGACGATGGCGAAGGCGTCGTCGACGGTCGCCGTGCCCCCGCCGGTGTCCCTGCGTGAACGTGCGCTGGCGGTTTCCCGCGAAGGACATCGCGGCCGATCGCGTTGGCGCACAGGGCTGTCGAGTGCCGCCGCCGCGGTGTTGATCGCCGCAGCGGGCTTCGGTGCGGGGCTGGCCCTGCGCCCGGCGAGTGCGCCGACCACCGCCGAGCAGGTGATGGCGGCAGGCGATGTCCGCACGGCGACTGCACAGCTCAGTGCCGGGGGCACCGCGACGTTCGTGTACTCGCGCGACGAGCGGAGCGGTGTCGTCGTGATGAACAACGCGGCGCCGCCACCGCCCGGGATGGTCTATCAGATGTGGCTGATGACCGATCAGGGGCCGGAGTCGGCGGGGACGATGGGGGCCGGCACACCCTCGACGCCTTCGATCACCGCCATGGTGCGCGGTCTCGGAGATTCGACCGCGCTGGCGTTCACCATGGAACCCGAGGGCGGGTCGCCGCAGCCGACGGGGGACATGGTGGCGCGGCTTTCGTTGGCGTGAGGACGACGGCGGCGAAGATCGCACAACAGCGTGGCCTGCTGACGGGGGCGTGTCGAAATTGTCGCGGCGGCCGGTGTGAGATTCGCCCATTCTGACCGGTGGGTCGAAAGCCGTCGGGAAGTGGGCGTGACGTCGTGTGGGCTTGATTTGCCACCTTCGTCAGTCCGCGCGCAATTTGCGCTTTGAATCCAATTATGGGTTTGCTCACCGGGGGCCGTCCAATACCATCGCGCTCATGTCGGCGCAGGTGTGGCGTGGTATTCGGTCGCTTCCCGGTGGCGGATATCGAACCATATTATTAACTGATACGTTAACGGCGGCCCGGGGTATCTAGATCCGATGACTGCCACGTCGTCGTCGCCTTCCGGGCTGACCGCATTCCTCACCTGGTACTACGACGTCCATCCGACTTTCCGGCTGGTCATCCGATGGGCCCTGATCATCGGTCTGACGGCGTTCGCATTTCACAACAGCTTCAAAAGCCTGGTCATCACGACCGTCGAAGGCGGCATCGGCGGATATGTCTGGACGGTGCCGGTCGCCGCCACCCTGGTGGCGTTGGGAGTGGCCCGGCGCAACCGGACCGAGCTGCCGATTCATGACCGGCAGACCGACATCATCGTCGGCATCATCGGTTTGGGTTTTGCGCTGATGGTCCAGGCCGCGCTGCTCGACCGGTACGCCTTGTACTTCCACCTGCTGCGGCTGGATCTGGTTGCCGCCTGGCTGTTCGTCTTGTGCTGTTGCATAGTTCTTTTCGGTCTCCGTCCGGTGACGCGGTTCTTCTGGGTGTGGCTGCTCTCGGCGATGGTCTTCTCCCTGCCCTACTACCTGACGGTGGTGCTGCTCGGCGGCGGGAAGTTCGCAGCCGGCGCGGCGACACTGCTCATCGCGGCTGTGGGCACCGGCATCGCCGTCGGTCGGACGTTCCGACGAGGAGTGATCGGCTCGCTCGGGGCCTGGGTGGTGGGGTTCGCCGTGCTGATCGCGATGAGCCAGCTTGCGCCCGGCCTGCCGCTGTTGGCTTTCCAGCAGGTGCCTGCCCTGTCGGCGATCTGCCTGGTGGGGCTCACCATGTATCTGCGCTCGCGTCGGGGCAGTCCGAAACGCCTTCTCGACCGCAAATTCGAACCACTTGCGGCAAAACAGGTCTGGGCCGGTGTGCCGTTGGTGACGGTGGCCGCGGTGGCCTTGTCCTTGTGCCCGTTGCCCACTGTGGTCACCACCGCTCCCATCAGCCGGCCGAGCCCGACCGCGCTGGCATTCGACTCCGAGCTGACCGCGCCGCGAGGCTGGTCGGAGACCGCCCGCGAGGACTATCCCGTCAATCGTCTCTACGGTGACAACGCGGTGCTGGTTCGTCAGTACCTGCGGGCCAACTTCGGAAATCAGCGGTGGGACAAGCTGTCCCGGCCCAGAACGGTGGTGGTGGACAGTATCGTCAGTGGGCGCCCGTTCACGTTCGGGGTGTATCCGGCCCGCGTGCTCTACGGTCTGACCAGCGTACGGTTGAGCAGGTTGCGTCACGTCGACCTGGGTTTCGGGGTGGACGGACTGCTGCTGTCCGTGGTCGACGACGAGTTGCTGGTCACCTGGAATTCCCTGCAATTCGCCTGGGGCGATTCGCGATTGGCGCAGCGGGTCACGATCCTGGCCGTGGACAACCACGATGCCGACGCACCGTTTCCGGGTCCGTCGCTCAGCATCGCCTCGAATCTTCGCACGTTGATCACGTTGCTGTTCCGCGGTAACGCGGTGCTCGACGCCGGTGCCGGGGTGTTCAAGGACGAAGAGCTTCTGACCAGATTCGGCCGCGGACTCGTCGCCGCCCAGTTCCCCTCAGGGGACTCACCCACGGGGGAGTCCGCCCCATCGTCACCGAGAAAGTGAAGGTCTATGGCCGGCGATACGCATGAATTTTTCGGCGAAGGCGGGTGCCCGCCGCTGGTGCGGCCTAGTCTTCGACAGATGACCGCCCGAATACTTCCGGTGTTCGCCGCCGCGATCGTCGCCGTTGGAACCGCGTTGCCCGGTGTTGCTGTGGCCGCGCCAGAAGATCAACCGTCGCTGGTCAGTTCTCCTGTTCTCGATTTGCGCACGCTCGGCGTCAACGGCGACATCGCGCTCTACGGCATACAGGGTTCGCAAACACTGACGATCCCGGTGCCACGGGGGCTGGCTCCGGCGGAGTTGACTGCCACGGTGCAGGTTCCGGTCAACACCCGTGGCGGCACTCTCGAGGTGACCCAGGATCAGCGGGTCCTGTCACGTACACCGTTGCCTGCCGAACAGGCGCCGATCGTCATACCGCTGGCCGGGGCGAGAGTGGTCGACAACGCGGTGACCGTGCAGTTGACCAGTTACCTGACGATGCCGGACGGCTACTGCACGTATGACCCGACCAACCCGCTGCGGCTGATCAACGGTGGCGTTCGCTTCACCGGCGTGGAGATGCCGCCGACGGCGATCGCGGATTTCCTGCCGCCCGTCCTGGACAAGCTCACGGTATTCGTTCCGCCGGATCCGTCGCAGTCCGAATCCGACGCGGCCATCCGGGTGGCCACGGCCGTGGTGGCGCGGTATGGGTTCCAGCATCCGGCCGTCGAGGTCGTCGCCGTCGGCGACGGCCCGGTCGCCCCGCCGCAGCCCCTGGAACGCCAGGTCATCGTGCGGGAGGGGTCGGAATCCGGGTTGAGTCTGCAGGGGCCCAATGCCGTTCCGGCCCTGCTGATCTCCGGACCGCCCGGAGAGGTGACCAACCAGGCGCGCCTGCTGTCCAGCGACATCTCGAAGCTTGCCGTGGAGTCAAAGGCCGTGGTGGGGCCGCTGTCCAACACGCCCGCGCTTGCCGGTGACCACACCACGATCCGTCAGCTGGGTCAGCCCGGGGTGAACTCCACCGCCTTGGTCAATCCCAGGGTGACAGTTCCGCTGGACCAGACGCGGCTGGGCAGAGCGGTCCACGATGTGCGGGTTCATCTGCAGGGCTCGTACACCCCGCTGCCCGCCAGTATCGCGGGCCAGGTGGTGGTGAGCATCGCCGGTCAGACCATCGACCGTTGGCCGGCCGAGGCCAGTGGCCGGATCGACCGGTGGATTGACGTGCCGAATTCGCGCCTGCAGCGTTACACCAACGTCGACATCGCGATCGAAGCCGCCGGCAACACCGGCCGGTGCGGTGAGTTCCAACCGATCACCCTGACGATCGACGGCGAGACGCCGGTGGAAAGCAAAGAGGCGAAACCTCCTGTTCCGCAAGGCTTCCAGTCGTTGCCCCAGGCGATGATGCCGCGGATCGAGGTCGGGATCGATTCCGGCCTGGTCAATCTGCGGCGCGCGATCCAGATCTTGACCGGCCTGCAGCGCCTGAGTTCGCGGCCCTTCGACGCCGAGGTGCGTGCGGTGTCCGAGGCCGTCGCCTCTCCCAACCCCGCGCTGCTGATCAGCGCCGACGGCTGGAACGACGATCGGATCACCCTGCCGGTCGCGATGAGCGCCGACGGTGTGATCACCGTCGAAAACGTCGACGGGTCCGGCAATTCGTCGACTGTGACGCTCGATCCGTCGGTGGGCTTCGGCTCACTGCAGACGGTGTACACCGGAGGGCGGACCGTGCTGGTCGCCACCTCGACCGGTGCATCCGGAGAACTGGACCGGCTGTTGGGCTGGTTGGACGCCGACACGGCGCGATGGTCTGACTTGTCCGGCAACGCCGCGATCGCGATGCCCGGACGCGACCCCTTCACGCTGTCCACAGCGGTAGCTCCGGTGGAAACGTCAGCCCCACACCAGAAGTCGCTTCGGCTGTGGGTCGGTGCCGGAGTGGTGGTGCTCGCGGCGCTCGGTGCCGGACTGGTCGCGTGGCGTGGGCGGTCCCGGGGCCAGTCGTGACGACGACCACGGCGCAGGGCGTCCGCGACGAGTGGTCCCGGCTGGCCGAGTGGTGGTTTTCGCTCAGCCACGGGGTCCGGCTCGGGGCCCGCTGGGCGCTGATCGTCGTGCTCACCGCCGTGGCGTTCTGGGACAGCCTGGTCAACCTGTGGCAGACCACGTTGGCCGGCGGCCTGATCGGCTATATGTGGTCGGTCCCGATTGCTGCCGCCCTGGCCGCTCTCGGAATTGTCTACCGCGGCCGGGCGGAATTGCCCATCCACGACCGGCAGACCGATGTGATCGTCGGAATCATCGGTCTCGGCCTGGCGCTCATGGTCCAGGGAGTGCTGCTCAAGAGATACTCGGATTTCTTCTATCTGCTGCGCCTTGACATCTTCGCGATGGGGGTGTTCATCCTCAGCAGTGCCCTGGTGTTGTTCGGGATACGGCCGGTGGCGCGGTTCGGTTGGGTGTGGCTGTTGTTCGGCTTGTCATCGGCGCTGCCGTATCAGGTGGTGGTGATCGTGTTGGGCGGTGGCAGGTTCGCCGCGGCCGCCGCGACGCTGGTGATCGCCGCGGCCGCGGCCGCGATCGCCATGGGCCGCCCGCGCAGGAGGGCGATATTCGGGGCAGGCGCCACCTTCGTGCTCGGCCTGGTGATCGTCGGCGTCATGGCCGTGGTGGCTCGCGAGGCGCCCGTGTTCGCCTATCAGATGATCCCCTCACTGCTGTCGCTCGTCATGGTCCTCGGGGCGGCGTACGGGTACAGCAGGCGCCGGCATGAGACGAAAGGATTGTTCGCCCGGCTCGTCGAACCTCTTGCCGCCCGCCAGATCTGGGCGGCGGTGCCGCTGGTGATCGCGGTCGGTGTCGCGCTGGCGCTGATGCCCCTGCCCGCCTTGACCACCACCACCAAGATCAGCCGCGCCGCACCGTTCGATCTGGTGCCGGGGCGGGCGCTGGTGGCGCCGCCGGGTTGGTCCATCACCGACGAGCACACCGCGGTCGGCGTGAGCCGCTACTACGGTGACGACGCGCGGCTCGTGCGTCAGCGGATGACCGCTGACATCGGTGATCCGCGGTTCGACAAACTCGCGGCACCGCGCACTCTCATGGTGGACAGCATCGTCAGTGAATTGCCGTTCTCCTTCGATGCGTATCCGGGCCAGGTGCTCTACGACACCACCGCAGCCCGGCTCAGCGCCCCTCGCCTGGTCGACCTCGGCCACGGGGTGACCGCGAAGCTGATATCGGCGGTCGACGACCGATTGTTGGTCACCTGGGATCTGCTGCGGTTCGCCTGGGGCGACAAAGAACGTGAACAGATCATCGACATCTTCGCGGTGGACAACCATCGGCCCGACGCGCCCTTCCCGGATCCGCAGCGTGGCCTGGCCGCGACCCTTCGCAATCTGTTGACCGTGCTGTTCCGCGGGAACGCGGTGCTCATCCAGAGCCGGCCGTCGTTCAAAGACGAAGAGCTGCTGCTGGAATTCGGCCGGGCGTTCGTCACCGCCCAGTTCGAGAACACCGGAGCCGCACGATGACCGGCGAGCAGACCTTCGATCCGGAAGCCGCGACCGAGCAACAGCGCGCGTATGCCCTGGACCGTGCGATCAACGGTCTGCGTGAGGACGAGCCGCTGCATTCGGCATCCCAACCGTTGATGGGCTGGCAGAAGCCGGTGCTGTGGGGGCTGCTGGCCGTCGTCGTGGCACTGGGCATCTGGCGACCGCTGGACACCACAGTCGTGCTGATCGGGTTGTGCACCCTGGCTTATCTGTTGACCCTCGGCGACCGGGTGTTGATCTTCAAGCGCGGGTTGGCGTCGCGTCCCATCGTCATCCCCGACGAGGTGGCCAGGGCCATCCCCGACGAAGAACTACCGCCGTACACCATCTTGGTGCCGGCATATAACGAGCCGGAAGTGGTGGCCGACCTCATCTCGGCCATGGATGCCCTGGACTATCCACGGGACCGACTGCAGGTGCTGCTGCTGCTCGAGGCGGACGACGACGTGACCATCGAGGCCGCGAAAGAGTGCGGCGAATCGGACGTCATCACGATCCTGCTGGTGCCGCCCGCCGATCCGCGGACCAAACCCAAGGCGTGCAACTACGGTCTGCACTTCGCCACCGGCGAGATCGTGACGATTTTCGATGCGGAGGATCTGCCCGAGCCGCTGCAGCTGCGGCGGGTGGTGGCGGCATTTCGCGACCTGCCCGACGAGGTGGCCTGCGTGCAGGCGAAATTGGTGTACCACAACGGCCACCAGAATCTGCTCACCGCCTGGTTCACCGCCGAGTACGCCCTGTGGTTCGGCTACCTGCTGCCGGGCATGATGGTCAGTTCGTCGCCGATACCCTTGGGCGGCACCTCGAATCATCTCCGCCGTGACATTCTTCGCAGAATCGGGGCGTGGGATCCGTTCAACGTCACCGAAGACGCCGATCTCGGTCTGCGGATCGCGTCCAACGGATATCGCACCGCGGTGATCGATTCCTACACCTTGGAAGAAGCCAACAGCGATCCGATCAACTGGGTGCGTCAGCGGTCGCGCTGGTACAAGGGCTACCTGCAGACCTGGCTGGTGCACATTCGTGAGCCACTGAAGTTGTACCGCACGTTGGGTTTACGAAGCTTCATCCGCTTCACCCTGGTGCTGGCGGGCACCCCGGTCATCGCGGTCCTCAATCTGCTGTTCTGGTTCATCACCGTGCTGTGGTTCCTCGGCCAGCCCGCGGTGGTGGCCTCGGTGTTCCCGGCACTCATCTACTTCCCGGCTTTGATCGCGATGATCATCGGCAACGTCACCGTCATGTATCTGAACATGCTGGCGTTGCGGGAGGACGACCGGTCCGATCTGCTGTTGGCCGCTCTGAGTGTGCCGTTGTTCTGGCTGATGATGAGTGTCGCCGCGGCCAAGGGCGTCTACCAGATGATTCGGCAGCCGTCGTACTGGGAGAAGACATTTCACGGATTGGCCGCGCGTCCTGAGGACGCCTCGGGGGAACCGGCCGCCGCATGACGAACACCGTCCTCGGCGGCTCGGACCGACGGCTGAAGCTCACCATCTTCTTCGCCACCCTGGTGCTCTACCTCGCCGTCGGGTACTGGCTGCAGATTCGCAACGGCTTCATCATGGGCGACACGTTGTCGCGCGTGGTCGCCACCCAGTCGGTGCTGTTCAGCCGGGATCCGCATCTGGCGGCCTTGGGGTTCATCTTCACCCCGGTGGCGGCGATGGTGCAGATCCCGGCGGTCGCGCTGAGCCCGCTCTGGCCCGACATGGCGGTCCGGGCCTTCGCCGGCACCATCATGTCGTCGGCGTTCATGGCGGGTGCGGTGGTGCAGATCTTGAGCATGGGCACCGATCGTGGTCTGCCACGCGGCTATTCGGTGACCATCACGCTGCTGTTCGCGCTGAACCCGATGATCGTGTTCTACGGCTCGAACGGGATGAGCGAGGCACCGTTCATCTTCTTCATGTCATGGGCGGTGCGCCGGATCATCATGTGGATGGTCGACGACGACGTGCATCACCTCGTCGCGGCCGGCGGCATCGCGATGGGTCTGGCCTACCTGACCCGTTATGACGCGCTGGCCTCGGTCGGCTCCGCGGGGCTGCTGGTCGGGGTGACGACGTATCTGCGCGCCAAACCGCCACCTCGGTTGCGGCGTGCCATCTTGGACATGCTGATCGTGAGCGGGCCGGGTGTGCTGGCCTTCCTCGGTTGGGCCGCAGCGGGTTGGTTGATCACGGGCGAGGCATTCGCCCAATTCACTTCGCAGTACGGCAATACCGCGATCATCGAGCAATCCGGCAAGAGTGCGCCGAATTTCGCCCACGGGCTGGAATTCTCCCTGATCTGCATCATGTTGTTGGCGCCGACGCTGGTTCCGCTGGCAGTGTGGGTGGCGATCCAGCGGTGGGGCCGGCCGAATTGGCAGGTACTTGTCGTGCCGCTGACCATGTTCGGTGCCGTGCTGGCATTCCAG
Organism: Mycobacterium sp. NS-7484; assembly: GCF_001953975.1. Lineage (GTDB taxonomy): Bacteria > Actinomycetota > Actinomycetes > Mycobacteriales > Mycobacteriaceae > Mycobacterium. The sequence continues at coordinate 64,081 of NZ_MBEJ01000127.1, read as the reverse complement.
GCATACAGCTACGCCTCGGGGTCGACGTTCCCGTTCCTGCGGTTCTTCATCACGGCGATCCCGATGACCGCCTGTCTGGCGATGCTCGCGGTACCCGACGGCGTGCTCGCCAAGCCCACCCGGCGCGGGAGATATGCACCGGCCGTGGTTCCCGATCCGTCGCCGCCACGATCTGCGACGCGGTATGTGGCGGTGGCCCTGACCGTGGCGGTCGGTATCCCGGTGACGGTGTTCGGTATGGCCCAACCGGATTACGCGCCACAGGAATACGGGCTCGGCGCGGTGCTCACACCGGACCCGTACAACGTCACCGACCGTAAGGCGATCGAGCACCAGATCGCCCGCACGTTCGGAACCGAACGAAAGATCGCGGCCTATCTGGAAAACCTGGACCTGCCGGACAGTTCGGTGATCACCGACACGGTCTACGGGTTCGGGGTGCTGGCCGCGTCGAGCCGGCCCCGGGTCTTCGTGATCCCCTCGGATCCCGATTTCACCGAGCTGCTGAATGACCCGACCGGCAACGGCATCAAGTATCTGCTGGCGGTGCCGGCGACCGGGCGCGGCACGGCCGACGCCCTCAACGTGCGGTATCCGACGCTCTACGACACCGGTGCCGAGGTTGCCACACTGGAGTTGGAGATTCCCAACGATGGTGACGGCCAGCCGGATTGGCGGTTGTACCGGGTGAACGAGCCGGTTCGGCGTTAGCCGGGCAGCGGGATTTTCTCGACGTTCGGGGTGCCGAGTTGCCCGGCCAGCCAGGGCAGTGCGTTGGCGAACCCGACACCGGCCGCGTCGAACGTGTGCGAGCCCGGATAACCGACCACCGAGCATTGCGCGTGGTGCGCGCTCAACAGCACACACAGCTTGTTGGCGTTGGCTGCGTGGTCCTCGGAGTACTGGTCCCAGTCGGCGATGGCGCCCGGATCATCCAGGGTTTCACCTGCGGCACGGTGGATCGTCGGGGTTTTCTCCGAAACCCCCAGCCAGGCAGACATGTTGTCGTAGCGTCCGTGCTTTTCGATGATCGTCCTGGGATCGAATGCCGCCCATGCCGCGGCATCGCCGCCGAAGAGCCGTGCGATCGTCTGGTCTTTCGTCCCGCTGTTGGGGCCGAGTTGACCGTCGAGGGCGACGAACGCGCTGAACAACTCGGGGTGTTTGACCGCCAGCATCAAGGCGCACGTGCCGCCGGACGACCAGCCGGTCAGGCCCCAGCGCGCCGGGTCGGGACTCACACCGAAGTGGGAGATCACGTACGGACGAACGTCCTCGGTGAGGTGATCGGCGGCGTTGCCGCGCGGTCCGTTGACGCATTCGGTGTCGTTGTTGAAGGCGCCGGTGGCATCCGGGAACACCACCACCGGGGCGTATCCGTGGTGGAACGCGGCGAACTGGTCGAGGGTTTTGAGGGCGCTGCCGGACTCCGGCCAGTCGGAGGGGTGGCTGAACTCCGCTCCGATCGCCATCACGGCAGGCAGTTGCGGTGGGGGATCGGAGCGGAACCAGGCCGGTGGCAGGTATACCAATTCGCGGCGGTGGCCGAAACCTGAGGCATCTCTAGGGATGTCCACCCACGTGATGGTTCCGCGGGTCGGCTGCTCGCCGCCCTGGCGCATCGCGGCCAACTCGGCCTCGTCGATCCATTGGGGCGGTTCCGATCCCGTCGCGCGCTGCCAGAGTGCCTGCACGGTGGGGAAATACCCGGTGGCGATGTTCAGGTGGGCGAACGCGCACAGCACCGCGAGCGCGATGGCCAGCACCGAGACGATGCGCCGTCTCCACGCGTTCTGCCGCCAGGCCAGAATCATCGTGGCTGTGGCGAATCCGATGATCACCACCCAGATCACGGTGCCCACCGAGGCGGCTCGCTCCGACCAGCCCTGGTATTTCACCACCGCCCGCACGATCACCGCGAACAGCACACCCGCCAGCAGCGCGGTGGTCGCCCATCGCAGCAGCGACGACCGCGGGGGTCTCCCGATCGCGAACACCAAGGCCGCGAGCGCGAGTACCTGGAGCGTGATCGGCAGCCAACCACTGGTCAGTGACATCGGTTCCTCCGCGGTCGTCGGTCATCGGTGGTGGCCGGCGAGGAATGCCGGGCAATCGTTTGCCGCCGGAATCGACTTCATGCGCTCGGTGAGCCAGCCCAACGCTGCGACGGGCTCGATCTGCTCACGTGTCTTGTCCGGCCAGAAAGCGATTTGGATACCGTCGCCCATCGTGCACGCGTCGGCCAGCGCGCGATCTGTCCACACCGCCGGGATCACGTCGTCTCGGCCGCCGTAGATGACGTACATCGGCGCCTGTGTGGGCCCCTGTGGAAGATTCGTTTTCTGGAGATATCCCTGCAAGGCCTGCATTGCCTCGGGGGTGGCCGGGCGCAGGTCGTCGGCACTGATCTGCTCGGCCAACGCTGTCCGCTGCGCCGGATCGGTGCAACTGAGCAGGGCGTCCCAGTGTTGTTGGGCGGCCCCCCGCCGATAGTCGTCGAGCTCGAAATCGTAGTAGTACTGGTCTTTCAACGCCGCGAGATAGCCGACATACGCGAGTTTCTGGCCGGTGGTCAAGGTGCCGGCCGCGGCAGCGTCGGCGAGGCCGTCGATGTCGGCCATGGGGGCCAAGGCCGCGGTGGCCACCAGGTTGAGGCCATGGCCGTAGTTGTCGACGAGTTCGTTTGCCGCCCAGGCGGCTTGGCCGCCCTCCTGGGCGCCCAGCGCCGCCCACGACGTGGATGTGGTGGGCACGACTGTCCGCGCCGCCCGGACGGCGTCGATCATGTTGTATGCGGCGGTGGTCGAGTCGAGGTAGGGGTGAAAGTCGTAGTCGTCGGGTGTACTCGGCTTTCCCAGGCCCTGGTAGTCGGGCACGGTGACCACATAGCCGGCATTCAGCAGGGCCACCACCGTGGCGGCCTCGCCGCGCAGGTCCGGCGACAACGACGGCGCGCAGTCCGCTGCGGTGCCCGCGGTGCGATGACCGAGGGCGACGATCGGAAAGCCATCTTTCGGCGGATCGGCCTTGGGCACGAACACCGTCCCCGTCACGTGCGACACCGCGTCGTTGACCCCGTTGCGCGACGCGTACGTCATCACCTTGGCTTCGGAACTGGCGTCCCGCAGTGCCGGAACCAGGTTGTCCAACGGTGATTGGGACAGGACGTGGCCCGCGTCGTCCGCGTCCTGTGCCGGGGCCGGTTCTGACGATCCGCCGCACGCCGACAGCACGGTGAGAGCGACGGTGAGCAGAACGATGACTCGAACCATCGAACCTCCCCTGGACAGTGATCCATGGCTGGTTGTTGAGACTGTCATCCTCTCATCGTCACCGCGGCAGGAGGGGACATAAATAGCATTGGGCACCATGGCTGTGATCGATGTGATGGCGCACGGTGCCGTCGGCGACGGAGCAACCGATGACCACGCCGCCGTGATGAGCGCGGTCCGGCAGGCCGACGCTGCCGGCGGCGGCACCGTCTTCTTCCCCGCGGGCGAATATGCATTGTCGGACACCATCGGAAACGGTTCCGACGGATTCGCTCATGTGTGTCTGCTCGGTGCCGGTGAACACGCGGCTCGGCTGCGGGTGACGACGAATGTCGCACCGATCAGCGGCCGGTGGACCGAATGTCGTATCGAAAATCTCGTCATCGACGCAAACTCTGCGGGTGCGCCGGGATTCGACGTCGACCTTGACAAGAGTTACCTCAGGCACTGCTGGGTCCTGGGCTGGACCGGATACGGCATGCGGTTGAACCACGCGGTCGAAGGCCTGTTGAACTGGATCGACGACAATTTCGTCGAACAGTGCTCCGGCTACGGCATCCACACCACGTATCGCTTCTACGACTCGTGGATCGTCAACAACAACATCGGCTCGACGGGCCCCAACCTGTCGATCGAGGCCGGGCCGGTGCGCATCATCGCCAACCACCTCGACGGAGCTCCGCAGCACAACATCGAGCTGCGCGGCAACAAACAGCTCACGATCATCGGCAACATCTGTGAGGGCGCCCGCCGCGAGGCAATCGTGTTCACCATGCCGTCGTGGATGACATCCGATCACGAACAAGTGGCGATCGTCGGCAACAACATCACCAATGGCGGTAAGGGTGCGTCGAACACGTATCCGGCCATCGGCATTTACTCGGTCGACGCCGAGCATCGGACCAAAGGCTTCAGCATCACCGGAAACTTCATCGCCAACACCGACGATGGCGCCGGATGGAGTTACGCCGTCGACGCGCAGTACGTCGATGACCTCGCGATCTCCGGAAATCAATGGGACAACAACGGATACAGTGTGGCGCCGGTCCGGGCCGAGGGACGCAACGTGGGTGTCGCCGGAAATACGTCGGGAAACCGGGCCGGGCCGCAGCGTTCGGTCGTCACACTGTCCGGTCCGGCGACGGTCGGCAACGCGCCCGGCGTGGATTACGTCTATCTGCTCGATACCGGTGCCTCAACGGTCGTATTTCCCACTGCGCGCAACAACCTTTCGCGATACACGGTCAAGAACAACTCCGGTGCCGATGTGAGAATGCACGCTCAGGCCGGCCAGCTCATCGACGGCGAGCCGGAATTCTTGCTGGTAGACCGCGCATCCGTGGATGTGATTTCCGACGACGTGAGTTGGTGGACCGTTTGAGGTCTTCTGCTGCCGGAATTCTCGGTGTGGAAATGCCGGCGGTGACGTTATCCGATCTTCGCGCCGCCGTTACGGTGTTTTGCCCGCAGATCACCGCGGCCGGCGGCATAATTTGCGCACATGGATCCGAATGCGAAGTCGTATCAAGCCGAAAAGCTGCACGAATCGCGTGCGCAGTTCCCGCGGCGCCGGGTGTTGGGCGGGCTGGCCGTGGCGGGTGTCGCCACCACACTGATCGCCGCCTGCAACGACGAGACCAACGGTGGATCATCGTCCGGCGGTGACGGAGTCAAGACCGACAGCGGTGTCAAAGGCGCGACCGAGGCCACCAAGGCGGCCAACCGAAAAGTCGCCGACTCGCTGCCGTTCAACGACAAATCGGATTTCGAGGACGCCAAACGGGGGTTGATCGAGCGCCCCGAAACCCTGACCATCAAGAACGCCAACGGCGATGTGGTCTGGGACCTCGAGGAATACAAGAAGTACATCTCCGAGGACAAGCCGGCGCCGGATACCGTGAACCCGAGTCTTTGGCGTAATGCCCAACTGAACATGCAATACGGCTTGTTCGAGGTGGTACCCGACCGTATCTACCAAGTCCGTGGGTATGACTTGTCGAACCTGACCCTGGTCAAGGGTGACACCGGTTGGACCCTCGTCGACACGATGGTCTCGGCCGAGACGGCCAAGGCCGCCTTGGATCTGGCGAACGAGAAGCTCGGGGCGCGTCCGGTCGTGGCGGTCATCCATAGTCACTCCCATGTCGACCATTACGGAGGCGTGCGCGGTGTCGTCGATCAGGCGGACGTCGACTCGGGCAAGGTGAAAATCATCGCCCCGGCCAACTTCGTCGAAGACGTCGTCAGCGAGAACGTGATCGCCGGTAACGCGATGAGCCGCCGTTCGATCTACATGTTCGGGGCTCTGCTGCCACGCAACGCGCAAGGTGGCGTGAATGCCGGTCTGGGGCAGACCAACTCGACGGGTACCGCGGGCATGATCATACCCACCGACATCATCACCCAGACCGGACAGAAGATGACCATCGACGGGGTGGACATGGAGTTCCAGTTCACCCCGGGCACCGAGGCGCCCACGGAGATGAACACATTCTTCCCGCAGTTCAAAGCGATGTGGATGGCCGAGAACACCACCAACACCATGCACAACCTGTTGACGTTGCGTGGTGCACAGGTGCGAGATGCACGGATCTGGGCCAAGTTCATCGACGAGACGATCCGCCGCTACGGCCCGAATACCGAGGTGAAATTCCAGAGCCATCACTGGCCGATGTGGGGCCACGACAAGATCATCGACTACTGGAAAAAGCAGCGTGACATGTACAAGTACATTCACGACCAGTCCGTGCGGATGCTGAACAACGGTCTCATCGGGTCGGAGATCGCCGAAGAGATCCAGATGCCGCCGGAGCTCAACAACTTCTGGCCCGACCGCGGCTATTACGGCACGCTCAAACACAATTCACGCGCGGTCTATCAGCGCTACATGGGTTGGTATGACGGCAACCCGGCCGACCTCGACGACCTGCCACCGGAGCCGGCCGGCAAGAAGTACGTCGAGTACATGGGCGGTGAGGACGCCATTCTGCAGAAGGCCAAGAAGGACTTCGACGAAGGCAACTACCGCTGGACGGCGATGGTGCTCAAGCACGTGGTGTTCGCCAATCCGAACAACACCGATGCCAAGAACCTGCTGGCCGACAGCTTCGAGCAGATGGGTTATCAGGCCGAATCCGGGCCGTGGCGGTCGGTGTACCTGCAGGGTGCCTATGAGTTGCGCAACGGGGTGCCGAATGCCGGTGGCACAGATACCGCCAGTCCGGACACCATCAATGCCATGCCGCCGGAGATGATGTTCGACTATCTGGCCGTGCGGCTCAACGGACAGAAGGCCGCAGGCAAGAACATCACGATGAACGTGGACTTCACCGACCTCAAGAAGCAGTACGGCCTGCGGGTCGAAAACGGGGTGCTCAACTACACGACGGCGCCGATCCCGAATGCCAACGCGAATCTCAAACTGACCAAGGACACGATGAACCAGATTCAGCTGGGCAAGCTGAAACTTAACGACGGCATCGACCAGAACAAGGTCACTCTCGACGGCAACCGCCAGGCGGTGGACGACTTCGTGGGCATGTTGGACACATTCCCGTTCTGGTTCAACATCGTCACTCCGTAAAGGCCATACGTTCGCCGGCCGATAGTGTCGAGCTGTGGCTGACGAACAGGTGGCGGTGTACGACGCCGAGGGCAACACCATCGGAACCGCGTCCCGTTCCCGGGTTTACGCAGAAGGGCTGTGGCACGCCAGTTCCGGGGTGTTGTTGCGGTCCATTGATGGCTCCCGCCTCTATGTGCATCGCCGAACGCTGACCAAAGCGGTGTTCGCCGGAATGCACGACTGCCTGGCCGGCGGCGTCGTCGACCCGGGGGAGACACCCCTACAGACCGCGACTCGTGAGCTTGCCGAGGAACTCGGCGTCACCGGAGTGACGCTGGCGCCGCTGGCATCTGCGCCGTGGGACGGGCAATGGGCCGGCAAGCCCATGCGTTGTCACCTGTTCGCATTCGAGGCCCGTTGGGACGGGCCCATCCGTCACCAGCCCGAGGAGGTCGCCGACGGGTGGTGGTGGACCGACGACGAACTTGCACGGCACCTGGCCGATCCGGAGTGGTCTTTCGTTCCTGACACCCGGATTTTGGTGCCGCGGCTCCTTACGTCAACACCCTTGAGGTAGTACTGCCGATGCGTCTTACTGAGTTGGTCCCCAGCCACCCAGGAAGAACTCGTGCAAACTGTCTTCGAACGCACCGCCCCGGCCAGCAGCCTCGTCGATCGATCGTTGGCCACCGCCGTCCTGCAACCTTTCTGGCTCGACGACCTGCCGGCTCAGCCCAGCTACCCAGCTCTGACCCGGCCGTCGCCCTACGACCTCGTGGTGGTCGGCGGCGGGTACACCGGCTTGTGGTCGGCGCTCCTGGCCAAGCAACGGGATCCAGGTATCCGAGTCGCCCTGCTCGAGGGACAGACCCTTGGGTGGGCCGCCTCGGGGCGCAACGGCGGATTCGTCGAAGCCTCCCTGACCCACGGTGAGGACAACGGGCGCAGTCGGTGGCCCGATGAGATCGACATCATCGACCGGCTCGGGATGGAGAACCTCGACGCCATCGAGAACACGGTCGGTGCCCTCGGTCTGGATTGCGACTTCGAACGGACCGGGACCATCGCGGTGGCACTCGAGGCCTATCAGGCCGCCGAACTGGCCGCCGCCCCCGCCAGGCCGGGGCGCGTCTACCTCGACGGGCAGGCCGTTCGGGCCCAGGTCGACTCTCCCACGTATCTGGCCGGCCTCTGGTCGAAGGACAGTGCTGCGCTCGTGCACCCCGCCAAGCTGGTCAGCGAACTCGGCCGAGCCGCAGTGGAACTCGGTGTGGAGATCTACGAGCACAGCAAGGTGCTCGGTGTCCGCCCCGACCGTCGGCGTGGAGCACTGACCGTACGTACCGAGCGCGCGGCGCTGCGCGCGGATCGAGTAATCCTGGCCACCAACGGATTTCCATCGCTGTTGAAGCGCTACCGCTACCACACGGTGCCGGTGTACGACTACGCGTTGATGACCGAGCCGCTGACCGACGCCCAGCTGGCAAGTATCGGCTGGGGCAACCGCCAGGGCATCAGCGACATGTCGAACCAGTTCCACTATTACCGGCTGTCGAAGGACAACCGCATCCTGTGGGGTGGGTATGACGCCGTCTATCACTTCGGCGGCCAGATCCGCCCGCAGTACGAGGACCGCGACGTCACGTACCGCCGCCTTGCCGGCCACTTCTTCACGACGTTCCCGCAATTGGAGGACATCCGGTTCACCCACCGTTGGGCAGGCATGATCGACACCTCGACGCGTTTCTGTGCGTTCTTCGGCTCGGCGTGCGGAGGTCGCATCGGATACGCCGCCGGGTTCACCGGGCTGGGTGTGGCGGCCACCCGGTTCGCCGCCGAGGTCATGCTCGACCGGTTCGCCGGTACGCCGACAGCGCGCACCCAACTCGAGATGGTCGAGTCGATGCCGTTGCCGTTCCCGCCGGAGCCGTTGGCCTCGGCCGGTATTCAGGCCACGCGTTGGTCGCTCGACCGAGCCGACCATCACGAGGGCCGGCGCAACGTGCTGCTGAGAGCGCTCGACGCGATGGGATTGGGGTTCGACTCATGAGTGCGCCGTTCGCCGGATAAGCATTGTCGTGCGCAGAGGCGTGCGCACGCCGCACAATGTCACGAGAGCGTTGACGTAAGCGCGGAGAAGGCAGTGCGGATAGCAGAACGCGGATGAGCAGAACTTTGAAGTCCGAGTCACCGACGCGACGGCGGCGGCAGACGAAGCGGGGCGTCGTGCTGTCCGAGGAGCTCATCGTCGAGGCCGCGCTGCGCGTGTTGCAGTACCACGGCGCCGGCGGTTTGACCGTCCGACGCCTCGGGGTGGCGCTCGGGGCTGACCCGACCGCCCTGTACCGCTACTTCCGCGGCATCGAGGACGTGGTGCTGGCCGTCACCGAGGAACTGTTGCGACGAGTGGTCGACGGCTGGGAGCCGACCGGCCGCTGGCGCGACGACATGCGCGAACTCGGGTTGCGCCTGCACCGCGTGTACCTCGCGCATCCGCAAGCGGGTGTGCTGGCCGCGAGCCGGGTGACCGGTGGCGCCCACGAGATCCAGATCATCGAGACGGTGCTGGGTTCGCTGCGCGCGGCGGGGTTCCCGGAGCGAGACGCAGTGGAGGTGTACCACGCCTTCATCGACCAGATGCTGGGATTCGCCGCGCTCGACGCCGCCTTCGAGGCGCTGCCGGCCGAACACAAGAAGCGCGACGACGACACGTGGCGCGACACCTACGCGCAGTTGCCCGCCGCCACCCATCCGAACATCGCGGCCACCAGTGGCCTGCTCGACGAGTCGATGCGGCGCAGCGCATGTGAGTCCGCCCTTGATCTGCTGCTCGACGGAATTGCGCTGCGACTGGACAGCTCACGCTGAGCCCGGCCACGTCAGAATCGGCGTTGAACGCAACGTCAGTTTCGTCAGCACACGCCGGCGAGCAGGTGTAGTCTCCTCCGCGATCAGTCTTACCGGGGTCGAATCGCCTACCGGAACGAGGTCGCCATGGCTGCCGGGTCAAACTCAGCGTTCAACGGCAAGATCGAGCTGGATATCAGGGATTCCGAACCGGATTGGGGCCCGTACGCCGCGCCCACTGCCGTCGAGAACGCCCCCAACGTGCTGTACCTGGTGTGGGACGACACCGGCATCGCCACCTGGGACTGCTTCGGTGGTCTGGTGGACATGCCCGCGATGAGTCGGATCGCCGAACGGGGAGTTCGGCTGTCCCAGTTCCACACCACCGCGCTGTGTTCGCCCACCCGGGCGTCACTGCTCACCGGTCGCAACGCCACCACGGTCGGAATGGCCACCATCGAGGAATTCACCGACGGATTCCCCAACTGCAACGGCCGGATTCCGTATGAGACCGCCCTCCTTTCGGAGGTGCTCGCCGAAAACGGCTACAACACCTACTGTGTGGGCAAGTGGCACCTGACGCCGTTGGAGGAATCCAACCTCGCTGCCACCAAACGACATTGGCCGTGCTCACGGGGTTTTGAACGGTTCTACGGATTCATGGGCGGGGAGACCGACCAGTGGTATCCGGATCTGGTGTACGACAACCATCCGGTGGACCCGCCGGCCACCCCCGAGGATGGCTACCACCTGTCTCGCGACTTGGCCGACAAGACCATCGAGTTCATCCGTGACGCCAAGGTGATCGCGCCCGACAAACCCTGGTTCACCTACCTGTGCCCGGGTGCCGGTCATGCCCCCCACCATGTGTTCAAAGAGTGGGCCGACCGGTATGCCGGGCGGTTCGACATGGGCTACGAGGCCTACCGCGACGTCGTGCTGGAAAACCAGAAGCGGCTGGGCGTCGTGCCGCCCGACACCGAGTTGTCGCCGGTCAACCCGTACGCGGATGTCATGGGTCCCAACGGCCAACCGTGGCCCGCGCAGGACACCGTGCGGCCGTGGGACACCTTGAGCGACGACGAGAAACGGCTCTTCGCCCGGATGGCGGAGGTGTTCGCCGGGTTCCTGTCCTACACCGACGCCCAGATCGGCCGGATCCTGGACTTCCTGGAAGAGACCGGACAGCTCGACAACACGATCATCGTGGTGATCTCCGACAACGGTGCCAGCGGTGAGGGCGGTCCGAACGGTTCGGTCAACGAAACCAAGTTCTTCAACGGCTACATCGACAGTGCCGAGGAGGGGCTGAAGTTCATCGACCGGCTGGGCTCACCGGAGACCTACAACCACTACCCGATCGGCTGGGCCCTGGCGTTCAACACGCCCTACAAACTGTTCAAGCGCTACGCCTCCCACGAGGGTGGGATCGCCGACACCGCGATCATCTCCTGGCCCAACGGGATCGGTGCGCATGGCGAGGTTCGCGACAACTACGTCAACGTCTGTGACATCACCCCCACGGTGTACGACCTGCTCGGGATCACCCCGCCGGCAAGTGTGCGGGGTGTGCCGCAGAAGCCGTTGGACGGCGTGAGTTTCAAAGTGGCACTGGATGATCCGGATGCGCCGACGGGCAAAGAGACCCAGTTCTACACCATGCTCGGAACCCGCGGAATCTGGCACAAAGGCTGGTTCGCCAACACCGTGCACGCCGCCACGCCCTCGGGCTGGTCACATTTCGACGCCGACCGCTGGGAGCTGTTCCACATCGCGGCCGACCGCAGCCAGTGCCATGATCTGGCCGCCGAACACCCGGACAAACTCGCCGAACTCACGGCGTTGTGGTTCAGCGAGGCCGAGAAGTACAACGGTCTGCCGCTGGCCGACCTCAACATCCTGGAGACCATGGCGCGGTGGCGGCCGTATCTGGCCCGCGAGCGAACCAGCTACACCTACTATCCGCACACCGCCGAGGTGGGACTCGGTGCCGCGGCCGAACTGCGCGGGCAATCGTTCACCGTGCTCGCCGAGGTCAGCGTGGACGACGCCGACGCCGACGCCGAGGGAGTGTTGTTCAAGCAGGGCGGCGCCCACGGTGGTCACGTGTTGTTCATCGCCGACGGACGGCTGCATTACGTCTACAACTTCCTCGGCGAACACGAGCAGCTGCTGGTCTCACCGGACCCGGTTCCGTTGGGGCGGCACATCTTCGGTGTGCAGTACCGGCGGACCGGCACAGTCGAGGGCAGTCACACCCCGCTCGGTGACACCACGATGTTCGTCGACGACACAGCGGTGGCCGAGCTGGCGGAAATGCAGACCCATCCGGGGATGTTCGCGCTCGCCGGCGGTGGCATCTGCATCGGCCGCAACCCGGGATCTGCGGTGTCCCAGCACTATCGGGCCCCGTTCGCATTCACCGGCGGCACCATCGCGAAGGTCACCGTCGACCTGTCCGGTGAGCCCTACCAGGACCTCGAGCGGGATCTCGCCGCCGCCTTCGCCAAGGACTGAGCGGCCGCGACTAGCCTCGGATCCGTGTTCACCGAACTCGTCGAACTACCGGGCGGGTCCTTTCGCATGGGCTCGACGGCGTTCTACCCCGAGGAAGTTCCGGTGCACACCGCTACCGTCGGCGCCTTCGCGATAGAGCGCCACCCCGTCACCACCGCGCAGTTCGGTGAGTTCGTCGAGGCCACCGGGTACGTCACGGTCGCCGAGCGGCCGATGGACCCCGCGCTGTACCCCGGCGTGGACGAGGCCGATCTGGCCCCCGGGGCCTTGGTGTTCACGCCCTCCGCAGGCCCGGTCGACCTGCGGGACTGGCGGCAGTGGTGGGACTGGGCGCCCGGCGCCAACTGGCGCCGTCCCTTCGGCCCGGACCGCGAGCCGGCGGCCCCCGACCATCCCGTCGTCCAGGTGGCCTACCCAGACGCGGCGGCGTACGCGGCCTGGACGGGACGGCGGCTGCCCACCGAAGCCGAATGGGAGTACGCCGCGCGCGGGGGAGTGGACGGCACCTACGCCTGGGGCGACGACCCGAACCCGGGTGGGCGCGTGATGGCCAACACCTGGCAGGGCCGCTTCCCGTACCGCAACGACGGCGCGCTGGGCTGGCGCGGCACCTCGCCGGTCGGCAGTTTCCCGCCCAACGCCTTCGGTCTCGCCGACATGATCGGCAATGTGTGGGAGTGGACCACCACGCGGTTCACCGCGCACCATCAACCGGATGCCGACGCGCCGGCCTGCTGTCCGGCAGCCGACCCTGATCCGATGGTGAACCAGGTGCTCAAGGGTGGTTCGCACCTGTGTGCACCGGAGTACTGCCACCGGTACCGTCCGGCGGCGCGCTCCCCGCAGTCGCAGGACAGCTCGACGACCCATATCGGGTTTCGCTGCGTGGCGGAGGTGAAGTCGGCGGGGCAGTAGCCCCGAGGGTGCACACAGATCGCCGTCGGCGGGAAAAGTACGATCTCACCGCACGCTCACCGCACGTTCGTGGGAAAAGCGCCACGATTTGGTGCATTCGCCGTGCTCACCTACTATGTAGGGGTTGCCTTGGGCAGACCTCGGCTGACTGCTGTTTAAGAGTCAGCCCCGCGTGCCCTTCGGAAACAAAGACCGCGCACGTCCAGGTCGGTATCTGGCGTGCATACAAAACCAGGTCAGGAGATCGAGTGATTCAGCAGGAATCGCGGTTGAAGGTCGCCGACAACACGGGCGCCAAGGAGATCTTGTGCATCCGTGTGCTCGGTGGCTCATCGCGACGCTACGCCGGCATCGGTGATGTCATCGTCGCGACCGTCAAGGACGCCATCCCCGGCGGCAACGTCAAGCGCGGCGACGTCGTCAAGGCCGTCGTGGTGCGCACCGTCAAGGAGCGCCGTCGCGCCGACGGCAGCTACATCAAGTTCGACGAGAACGCCGCCGTCATCATCAAGAACGACAACGACCCGCGCGGCACCCGCATCTTCGGGCCCGTCGGCCGCGAACTGCGCGAGAAGAAGTTCATGAAGATCGTCTCGCTGGCTCCGGAGGTTTTGTAAATGAAGGTCCACAAGGGCGACACCGTGCTGGTGGTCTCGGGTAAGGACAAGGGCGCCAAGGGCAAGGTCATCGAGGCCTACCCGACCCGCGACAAGGTCCTCGTCGAGGGCGTCAACCGGATCAAGAAGCACACCGCGCAGTCGCAGAACGAGCGCGGCGCATCCTCGGGCGGCATCGTCACCCAGGAGGCCGCGATCCACGTGTCCAACGTGATGGTCGTCGACTCCGACGGCAAGCCGACCCGCGTGGGTTACCGCGTCGATGAGGAGACCGGCAAGAAGGTCCGCATCGCCAAGACCAATGGCAAGGACATCTGATGACTGCACCAGAGAAGGTTCAGCCCCGGCTGAAGCAGCGCTACCGCGAAGAGATCCGGGATGCGCTGAACAAGCAGTTCGAGTTCGACAACGTCATGCAGATCCCCGGCGTGGTCAAGGTCGTCGTCAACATGGGTGTCGGTGACGCCGCCCGCGACGCCAAGCTGATCAACGGTGCGGTCAACGACCTGCAGCTGATCACCGGCCAGAAGCCGGAGATCCGCAAGGCCCGCAAGTCCATCGCCCAGTTCAAGCTGCGTGAGGGCATGCCCATCGGTGCGCGCGTCACCCTGCGTGGCGACCGGATGTGGGAGTTCCTGGACCGGCTGATCTCCATCGCGCTGCCCCGTATCCGCGACTTCCGCGGCCTGAACGGCAAGCAGTTCGACGGCACCGGCAACTACACCTTCGGCCTCAACGAGCAGTCGATGTTCCATGAGATCGACGTGGACTCCATCGACCGCCCCCGCGGCATGGACATCACCGTCGTCACCTCGGCGACCAACGACGACGAAGGCCGTGCGCTGCTGAAGGCGCTGGGCTTCCCCTTCAAGGAGAACTGAGCACATGGCAAAGAAGGCGTTGATCCACAAGGCCAACAAGAAGCCCAAGTTCGCGGTCCGCGCGTACACGCGGTGCAACAAGTGCGGTCGCCCGCACTCGGTTTACCGCAAGTTCGGGCTGTGCCGTATCTGCCTGCGCGAGATGGCGCACGCCGGTGAACTGCCCGGCGTGCAGAAGTCCAGCTGGTAACAGACCCCCAACAACAGGTTGCGGAAGGCCTCCCCTCAAAAACTGGGGGACGGGGAACCGCCGCGAGGAAGGTGAGCCGGTTGTCATGACGATGACTGACCCGATCGCAGACTTCTTGACACGTCTGCGCAACGCCAATTCGGCGTATCACGATGAGGTGACTCTGCCCCACTCGAAGATCAAGGCGAACATCGCCGAGATCCTCAAGAAAGAGGGCTACATCAACGACTACCGCACCGAGGATGCTCGCGTCGGCAAGTCCCTGGTGGTCTCGCTCAAGTACGGCCCCAGCCGTGAGCGCAGCATCGCCGGCCTGCGCCGGGTGTCCAAGCCCGGCCTGCGGGTCTACGCAAAATCCACCAACCTGCCTCGGGTGCTCGGCGGCCTGGGCGTGGCGATCATCTCCACGTCCTCGGGCCTGCTCACCGACCGCCAGGCAGCACGACAGGGCGTGGGCGGCGAAGTCCTCGCTTACGTCTGGTAGGGGGCAGCAGAACATGTCGCGTATTGGTAAGCAGCCGGTCCCGGTTCCCGCCGGGGTCGATGTGACGATCGACGGCCGCAACGTCTCGGTCAAGGGCCCCAAGGGCACCCTGACCCTCGACGTTGCCGAGCCGATCACCGTCGAGCGCAACGACGACGGCGCCATCGTGGTCAGCCGTCCCGACGACGAGCGGCGCAGCCGCTCCCTGCACGGGCTCTCCCGCACCTTGGTGGCCAACCTGGTCACCGGTGTCACCGAGGGCTACACCCGCAAGATGGAGATCTTCGGCGTCGGCTACCGCGTCGCACTCAAGGGCACCAACCTGGAGTTCGCACTCGGCTACAGCCACCCCGTGGTGATCGAGGCGCCCGAAGGCATCACCTTCGCCGTCGAGACGCCCACCAAGTTCTCCATCTCCGGTATCGACAAGCAGAAGGTCGGTCAGATCTCCGCGGTCATCCGCCGCCTGCGCCGTCCCGATCCCTACAAGGGCAAGGGCGTGCGTTACGAGGGTGAGCAGATCCGCCGCAAGGTCGGAAAGACAGGTAAGTAACCATGGCTACCAAAGCAGAAGGTACGGCAGCCGCCCGTAAGCCGGTGGGGCAGAACATCTCCGAGACCCGCCGCAACGCCCGGCTGCGTCGCCACGCCCGGCTGCGCAAGAAGGTCTCCGGCACCGCGGCGACCCCGCGTCTGGTGGTCAACCGGTCGGCCCGGCACATCCACGTCCAGCTCGTCGACGACCTGCAGGGCGTCACGCTGGCGGCGGCCAGCTCGATCGAGGCCGACGTGCGCGCCGTCGAGGGTGACAAGAAGGCGCACAGCGTTCGGGTCGGTCAGCTGATCGCCGAGCGCGCCAAGGCCGCCGGCGTCGAGACGGTGGTGTTCGACCGTGGTGGCTACACCTATGGCGGCCGGATCGCCGCGCTGGCCGATGCCGCGCGCGAGGGCGGGCTGAAATTCTGATGATGGTCAACGAGAGGACTGCATGATGGCCGAGCAGGCAGGAGCCGCTCCGGCGCAGGAGAACCGTGGCGGCCGTGGTCGTCGCGACGACCGCGGTGGCCGTGGCGGCCGCGACAGCGGCGAGAAGAGCAACTACATCGAGCGCGTGGTGTCGATCAACCGCGTCTCCAAGGTGGTCAAGGGTGGTCGGCGTTTCAGCTTCACCGCGCTGGTCATCGTCGGTGACGGGCACGGCATGGTCGGCGTCGGCTACGGCAAGGCCAAGGAAGTTCCGGCCGCCATCGCCAAGGGCGTCGAGGAGGCCCGTAAGGGCTTCTTCCGGGTTCCGCTGATCGGCGGCACCATCGTCCACCCGGTGCAGGGCGAAGCCGCTGCCGGTGTGGTGATGCTGCGTCCGGCCAGCCCCGGTACCGGTGTGATCGCCGGCGGTGCGGCCCGCGCGGTGCTGGAATGCGCCGGCGTGCACGACATCCTGGCCAAGTCGCTGGGCAGCGACAACGCGATCAACGTGGTGCACGCCACCGTTGCCGCGCTGAAGATGCTGCAGCGGCCGGAGGAAGTGGCGGCCCGTCGCGGTCTGCCGCTGGAGGACGTGGCGCCGGCCGGCATGCTCAAGGCCCGGCGCGAGAGCGAAGCGCTGGCTGCCGCAGCAGCGCGTGAGGGATCGGCATAACCATGGCAGAGCTCAAGATCACCCAGGTGCGTGGCACCATCGGTGCACGCTGGAAGCAGCGCGAAAGCCTGCGGACGCTGGGGCTGAAGAAGATTCGTCAGTCCGTGGTGCGTGAGGACAACGCTCAGACGCGTGGCCTCATCCGGACTGTTCATCACCTCGTCGAGGTTGAGGAAGTCAAATGAGTGTTATCAAGCTTCACGACCTGAAGCCCGCCCCCGGGGAGAAGACCGCCAAGACCCGCGTCGGTCGTGGTGAGGGCTCCAAGGGTAAGACTGCCGGTCGTGGTACCAAGGGCACCAAGGCCCGTAAGAACGTCCCCGTGATGTTCGAGGGTGGCCAGATGCCGATCCACATGCGGCTGCCGAAGCTCAAGGGCTTCAAGAACCGCTTCCGGACCGAGTATGAGGTCGTCAACGTCGGCGACATCAACAAGGCATTCCCGGAGGGTGGCACCGTCGGTGTCGAGGAACTCGTCGCCAAGGGCCTGGTTCGCAAGAACAGCCTGGTGAAGGTTCTCGGTGACGGCAAGCTGGCCGTCAAGGTCGACGTGACCGCCAACAAGTTCAGCGGTAGCGCCCGTGAGGCGATCACCGCTGCCGGCGGTTCGGCCACCGAGCTGTAATTGGCGGCTCGCCGCCGAGCTGTAGTCACTTTTCTGCGCGAGCAGACACAGATGTCCCCGCACGCCCGGCGTGTCGGGGACATTTGCGTCTGCTCGCCAGTCTCAGGCGATCGGTAGGCTCGGAATCATGTTCGCCTTCCTCCCAGGACTTCCCGGCCAGGACGATCTCAAGGCGTTGGTGCGGCGCGTCGACACCGCCCGTCACAACGGCGTGCCCAGCGGCTGTGTGCTGGAGCTCGATCTGCTCTCCATCCCGCCGGAAACCGCGGGCTTCGACCCGCTCGCGATGATCGCCGGCGGAGGCCGTCCGATGACGTTGCGCCACGCCGTCGCCGCGATCCACCGCGCCGCCGAGGACGATCGGGTCGCCGGTCTGATCGCTCGGGTGCAGCTTCCGGCCGCCGCGCCCGGCCCGGTCCAGGAACTACGCGAGGCCATCACGGCGTTCGGCGCGGTCAAGCCGACGGTGGCCTGGGCCGAGACCTACCCGGGCACGCTGTCCTACTACCTGGCCTCGGCCTTCCGCGAAGTGTGGATGCAGCCGTCGGGAACCGTCGGTCTGATCGGCTTCGCCACCAGCGCGATGTTTCTGCGCGACGCGTTGGACAAGGTGGGCATCGAGGCGCAGTTCGTCACTCGAGGCGAATACAAATCGGCGGCAAACGTTTTCACCGAAGGCCGGTACACCGAAGCGCAACGCGAGGCCGACGGTCGGATGATCGAAAGCCTGCAATCGCAGGTCTGGCACGCCATCGCCGAATCGCGGAACCTGACCATCGAGGCGCTCGACGGGCTGGCCGACAGCGCGCCGGTGTTGCGTGACGCGGCGGTCAGCGCCGGGTTGATCGACCGCATCGGCTTCCGCGACGAGGCCTACTCGCGGATCGGGGAGCTGTCCGGCGGCCCGACCGAGGTGGGTGCCGACGCCGACAGCCACCCCGAAGCCCTACCGCGGCTTTATCTTTCGCGTTACGCACGCACGGCGCCCAAGGTTCCGACGCCGCAGATACCCGGCCGCAAGGCCAAGCCCACCGTCGCGGTGGTGACATTGCACGGCCCCATCGTCAGCGGCCGCGGTGGGCCACAGGTGCTGCCGCTGGGGAACTCGAGCGCGGGCGGCGACACGATCGCCGCGGCGCTGCGGGAGGCCGCGGCCGACGATGACGTATCGGCGATCGTGTTGCGGGTCGACAGCCCCGGCGGATCGGTGACCGGATCCGAAACCATTTGGCGAGAAGTGGTTCGGGCCCGGGAGCGGGGCAAGCCCGTGGTGGCGTCGATGGGCGCGGTGGCGGCCTCGGGCGGCTATTACGTGTCGATGGCGGCCGACGAGATCGTGGCCAATCCCGGTACCCTCACCGGATCCATCGGTGTCATCACCGGAAAACTGGTGTCGCGTGAGCTCAAGGACAAACTCGGGGTCGGCACAGATTCGTTGCGTACCAACGCCAATGCCGACGCCTGGTCCCCGAATGCGCCGTTCACCGACGAACAGCAGGCCAACATCGAAGCCGAGACCGGCCTGATGTACACCGATTTCGTCGAGCGGGTGGCTCATGGACGCAACCTCACCGTCGAGCAAGTCGAGGAGGTGGCCCGCGGCCGGGTGTGGACCGGGTCGGACGCCAAGGACCGCGGCCTCGTCGACGAACTCGGTGGCCTGCGCACCGCGATCACCCGGGCCAAGGTGCTGGCCGGGCTGGACCCGGACACCAAGGTGCGGGTTCTCAGCTATCCCGGCTCGTCCTGGCTGGACATGCTGCGGCCCAAGCCTTCGTCACAGCCGGCGGCGGCATCGTTGCCGCAGGCCGTGGGGGTGATGGTGGGACGGTCGGTCGTGGGCATCCTCGATCAGGCCGAACGCAGCATGACCGGGGCCAATGCCCTCTGGCTGGGCGAACACCGGTTCTGACCCGGACCCGCCGAGGACGGGGGAGATTCGCATCAGGCGGTGCGGCGCGGTAACGTCGGCTGCGGAGCAGAAGGTAGCCAATCAAACTACGGTCTGGCCCTGCGGTGTTGATCTTCATCAGCCGACGTCGAGGTATGTGGCGGGAGCAGTGTCGTCAGGCACGAGGAGGTCCCGTGGGCACCGCGCACTCGGACGGCACGAACGACACATCGGATCCATCGGAATCGCCCGACCAGTCCGCGGTGGAGGACACTCCCCCCGAAGTGCAGCGGCGTGCCGTCGCCGCATCCGCGATCGGCAACGCCACCGAATGGTTTGACTACGGCATCTACGCCTACGGCGTGAGCTATATATCCGCGGCCATCTTCCCCGGCAGTGCCGAGCACGCGACACTGCTGGCGCTGATGACGTTCGCGGTGTCCTTCCTGGTCCGGCCTCTCGGCGGGTTCGTCTGGGGTCCGCTGGGGGACCGGATCGGCCGCAAACAGGTGCTGGCCATCACGATTCTGTTGATGGCCGGCTCCACCCTGTGCGTGGGGCTGGTGCCGACGTATGCGTCGATCGGGATCTGGGCACCGGTGCTGATGGTGCTGCTGCGAATGGTGCAGGGCTTCTCCACCGGTGGCGAGTACGGCGGTGCCGCAACCTTCATGGCCGAGTACGCACCCTCGCGTCGGCGCGGATTCCTCGGCAGCTTCCTGGAATTCGGCACGCTGGCCGGGTTCTCTCTGGGCGCGCTGATGATGTTGAGCTTCTCGCTGATCCTCAGCGAGGACCAGATGGGTTCGTGGGGTTGGCGTTTGCCGTTCCTGGTGGCTGCTCCGCTGGGGCTCATCGGGGTTTACCTGCGCACCCGGCTGTCGGAGACCCCGGTGTTCCAGGAACATTCCGAGGCCGAGGAGGCCGCTCCCGAGCAATCCTCCTCCGGCGGGCTCAAGGAACTGTTGTCCCAATACTGGGGCCCGGTGCTGCGGTTGGGCGGCCTAGTGGTGGCACTCAACGTGGTGAACTACACGCTGCTGACCTACATGCCCACGTATCTGAAGAGCACCATCGGCCTGTCCACCGACATGTCGTTGGTGGTGCCGATCATCGGGATGCTGGCGATGATGCTGTTCGTACCGTTCGCCGGACACATCTCGGATCGGGTTGGGCGCAAACCGATGTGGTGGTTCTCGCTGATCGGTCTGTTCATCGCGGGTGTGCCGATGTTCCTTCTGATGGGCGCCAGCCCGCTCGGTGCGGTGATCGGCTACGCGGTGCTCGGGCTGCTGTACGTCCCGCAGTTGGCCACCATCTCGGCCACCTTCCCGGCCATGTTCCCGACCCAGGTCCGATACGCCGGCTTCGCGATCGCCTACAACGTGTCCACGTCGATATTCGGCGGCACCGCACCGGCCGTGAACGACTGGCTGGTCAACCTCACCGGCGACAACCTGGTGCCCGCCTACTACATGATGCTGGCGTGCGTGATCGGCGCTGTGGCGCTGGTCAAAATCCCTGAGACCGCGCGGTGTCCGATCAGCGGCACCGAGATCCCCGGGACACCGGAGGCACCCCCGGCCCTCGAGTACGACGCGGAAGCCGATCCCACGGGCCGGGCGGCCTGAGGCTCAGGGCAGGGTGCCACTGACGTAGACGATTTCGCCCATCGGATCGTCGTCGTCATGGTCCGGCGCGGCCAGGCCGTGGCGGGCGAACAGTTCGGAGCGCGGCACGCCGTTCATCTGCCAGCCCTTGGCGTTGAGATAATCGGCGGCCGAATGCCGCTCGCCGTGGTAGACCAGCGATGGCATGTCCATGTCGAGGCCGATCTGGCTGAACGTGGCCGTGGCGGCCCGCGCCTTGTCCGGATCGAAATCCTTGATCCCGGGCACGAATTCGGTTGCCACCGCACTGCCGGGGGCGCTGAGCGCGGCGATGTTGTCGAAGAGCCGGTCCTGGGCCTCCGGCGGTAGATAGATCAGCAGTCCCTCGGCGCACCACGCGGTCGGTACGTCCGGATCGAAGCCTGCCGCGCGCAACGCGGACGGCCAGTCGTCGCGCAGATCGATCGGCACGGTGCGGCGCTCTGCCGTCGGCGCCGCGCCCAGATCGGCCAAGGTGCGGGTCTTGAACTCGATCACCTCGGGCTGGTCGATTTCGTAGACCACGGTTCCGTCCGGCCACGGCAGCCGGTATGCGCGGGAGTCCAACCCCGACGCCAGGATCACCGCTTGCCGGATGCCCGCCTTGCCCGCGGCGGCGGTGGAATTGCCGCCTACGGCGGCTCCGGTGGAATTGCCGCCTACGGCGGCGGCGAAGAAGTCGTCGAAAAACCGGGTACGCACGGCCATTTCGTCGATGTTGGCGCGGGCCTTCTCGGCGGCGTCCGGTGACAGCTGGGCCAGGGCTTCGAAATCGAGTTCACCGTCGACCATCTTGGTGAACGCCTCGATGCCCACCGCGCGCACCAGCGGCGCGGCAAACGGATCGTCGATCAGGCCGTGGTCGTCGCGGCTGGCGATCGCCCGGCCGGTCGCCACGAGCGTCGCGGTCGCCCCGACGCTGGAGGCCAGATCCCAGCTGTCTCCGTCACTGCGTGCCATCGCGGGCCTCCTGGTCGTCTAGTTCGCCGGTTTCAGGACTGCTGAAAGATAACCCGAATCGCCGGCCATATCGGCCAGCTCGTCGGGGAAGTCGAAACCATGAGCCGCGTAGGCCGAGCGGGTGGGTTGCACCGTCACGTCCCAGCCCCGCGCGGCGAGATAGTCGCGTGCGGTGGTCCGCTCGCCCGAATAGAACAGGTCCATCAGGTCCACGTCGGAGCCGACCTTCTTGGACCACTCGCTGACCCGCTGCGACCAGTTCTCGGTGAGCGTCTTGACGTCCATGTGTTCGGTGCCCAGCCGGCTTCCCGGGGCACTGAGCGCGGTGATGTTGTCGAACAACCGATCCTGCGCCTCTGGCGGCAGATAGATCAGCAGCCCTTCGGCAATCCAGACGGTCGGAGTCGACGGGTCGAAACCGTTGGCCCGCAAGGCCGTCGGCCAGTCGTCCCGTAGGTCGACCGGCACGGTGTGATGCGTCGCGGCCGGCTCGGCCCCGAGCTCGGCCAGCGTGCGTGTCTTGAATTCCAGCACGGCCGGCTGGTCCACCTCGAACACCACAGTGTCGGCGGGCCAATCCAACCGGTAGGCGCGGGTATCCAGGCCCGAGGCCAGGATCACCGCCTGGCGAATTCCGGCGGCGGACCGGAAGATGTCGTCGAAAAACTTGGTGCGCACCGCGATCTGCTCACACATCCGCTGCCGGTCCAGCATCAGATCACCCTCGACGCACACCTCGCCGTCGGCGAGCCGGATGCTGTGTTCGAGGCCGACGGCCCGGACCAACGCGTCGGCATACGGGTCGTTGATGAGCGGATCGGGTTGCTTGGTGGCCAACGCCCGTGAGGCCGCGACACCGGTCGCGGTTGCCCCGACGCTGGTGGCCAGATCCCAGGTGTCACCTTCGGTGCGTGCCATGTCTTGCTCCTAATCTCGAATAGCGGTGACCGCTAATGAATGACTTTGCGACGCAGCGGCTTCCCCGGTGGGGAAGGGGCGTCCGTATTCGGCGAACACCTCCGGGCGCGGCCGCGCGGTCACCGACCACCCGCCGGCGGTGAGGTACTCGACCACCGAGTTGCGTTCGCCGTCGTACCAGAGGTTGGCCAAGTCGAGATCCAGACCGTGCTCACGCCACTGGTCGCTCATCGCCCGGCCGCGGTCGCGCAGCGCAGCCGAGATGTCGGGATGAAACTCCGTAGCCAGCCGGCTGCCCGGGGCGCTGAGCGCCGTGATGTTGTCGAACAACCGGTCCTGCGCCTCTGGCGGCAGGTAGGCCAGCAGGCCCTCCGCGCTCCAGGCGCTGGGCGCGCCCGGGTCGAACCCCGCGTCACGCAGCGCCGCGGGCCAGTCTTCCCGAAGATCGACGGCGACGGTGCGGCGTTCCGCCGCGGGGGCGGCACCGATCCGGGCCATGGCCGCGGATTTGGCGCCGAGCACCTGCGGCTGGTCGATCTCGTACACCACGGTGCCGTCCGGCCACGGCAACCGGTAGGCGCGGGCGTCCAGGCCCGAGGCCAGGATCACCGCCTGGCGGATACCGGCCTGACCGGTCGAGGCGAAGAAGTCGTCGAAGAACCTCGTCCGGACCGCCATCACCCCGATCATCAGCTGCGCGCCCTCGGCCAGTTCGCCGTCGAGTTCGATCTCACCGTCGACGAGCTTGGTGAAGAACTCGACCCCCACCGCACGCACCAACGCCGCAGCAAAGGGATCGCGGATCAGCGGATCGGGTTCGGCACTCGCGATCGCGCGGGCCGCGGCCACCATCGTCGCCGTGGCGCCCACGCTGGAGGCCAGATCCCAGGAGTCGGCGTCCGAACGTGCCATTGCCCGGGTGCTCCTTACTTCTCGGCGCTGATGTAGAGCACCGACGCCGCGTGGGCCTCGTCCTCGACCGGGGGCAGGCCGGTGCGGATCAGCAGATCGTTCGAGGAGATGCCGGTCGCGTTCCAGGCATGCCCTTGCAGATAGGTCAGCACGTCAGCGCGGTCGCCCAGGAAGATCAACTCGTTGAGGTCGATGTCGAGGCCGTGGGCGCGCCAGCGGTCGGTGAATTCCTGCATCCGGGCCCGGATGGTCTCCTCGTCGTTGGTCTCGGTGGCGGGCACGCCCTCGACGCCGAGGCGGCTGCCGGGTGCACTGAGCGCGGTGATCTGGTCGAGCAGCCGATCCTGGGCGTCGGCCGGCAGATAACCCAGCAACCCCTCGGCGATCCAGGCCGTCGGCGCCGACGGGTCGAAGCCGGCCTCGGCCAGCGCCGTGGGCCAGTCGAACCGCAGGTCGACGGCGACGGTGCGCCGGTCGGTCGTCGGGACGGCGCCGAGCTCGGCCATGGTCTCGGTCTTGAACTTCGTCACTTCGGGCTGGTCGATCTCGTAGACGACGGTGCCGTCCGGCCACGGCAGCCGGTATGCCCGCGAGTCCAGTCCGGCCGCCAGGATGACCGCCTGCCGGATCCCGGAGCGGCCCGCGGCCAGAAAGAAGTCGTCGAAGAAACGGGTGCGCGCCGCCATGCCGTTGGCGAACCGGATCAGGCCGGTCGCCGCCTCCTCGTCGAGGCCCTCGGTGGTGAAGTTCTCGTCGACCAGCTTGGTGAAGAACTCCATGCCGACGGCGCGGACCAGGGGAGCGGCGAACGGGTCGTCGATCACCGGATCGTCGGCGTTGGTGGCCATCGCGCGGGCAGCCGCGACCATCGTTGCCGTGGCGCCCACGCTGGAGGCCAGATCCCAGGTGTCGTCAGCCGTACGGGCCATGAATTCCCCTTAATTCAGTCGAAAGCTCAGTGCAGATGATGTGTTAGTTAGGTGGCATAACCAGCTGGCGCCGACTGTACGCCGCAAAACTGAAGAGAGCCTTAGTCTCGGATCGGGCTGATCGATGCGGGTGCATGCACGGTCCACCCCGTCGCGACTGTTACTCTCGTAGACTGATTTGGCGGCTGAGTCCGCAGGCTGCGCGCCTGCAGGGCGGCCGTACATGACTTTGACCAAGACGCTGGCACCCACCAGCCCCATTTGGCACGCCGCGCTGAGAGGTCGGCTGCGCAGGAGGAAGAGTGCTTTCGGCTTTCATCTCGTCGCTGCGAACGGCCGACCTCAGACGCAAGATTCTGTTCACGCTCGCAATGGTGATCCTGTACCGGGTCGGGGCCACCCTCCCGTCTCCGGGGGTCAACTACCCGAACGTCCAGAAATGCATCGAGCAGGTCAGTGGTGGCGATTCGGCACAGGTCTACTCCCTGATCAACCTGTTCTCCGGTGGCGCCCTGCTGCAGTTGAGCGTGTTCGCGGTCGGCGTCATGCCCTACATCACCGCCAGCATCATCGTGCAGCTGCTGACGGTGGTCATCCCGCGCTTCGAGCAGCTGCGTAAAGAGGGTCAGGCCGGCCAGGCCAAGATGACCCAGTACACCCGTTACCTCGCCATCGCACTGGCGATCCTGCAGGGCACCAGCATCGTGGCGCTGGCCGCCAACGGCGGACTCATGCAGGGCTGCAGCCTCGACGTCATCCAGGACAGCTCGATCTTCGGTCTGATCGTCATCGTGCTGGTGATGACCGCAGGCGCGGCGCTGGTGATGTGGATGGGTGAGCTGGTCACCGAGCGCGGCATCGGCAACGGCATGTCGCTGCTGATCTTCGCCGGTATCGCCGCCCGCATCCCGGCTGAGGGCCAGATGATCCTGGAGTCTCGCGGCGGGCTGGTGTTCGCCCTGGTCTGCGGTGCCGCACTGCTGATCCTCGCCGGTGTCACGTTCGTCGAGCAGGGCCAGCGCCGTATCCCGGTGCAGTACGCCAAGCGCATGGTGGGCCGCAAGATGTACGGCGGCACGTCGACCTATCTGCCGCTGAAGGTCAACCAGGCCGGCGTCATCCCGGTGATCTTCGCGTCGTCACTGATCTACATCCCGATGCTGGTCACCCAATTGATCCGCAGCGGCAGCTCCAACCCGGGCACCGGCTGGTGGGACACGTTTGTGGCCGACCACCTGACCAACCCGGCCGACGGGGTCTACATCGCCGTCTACTTCGGTCTGATCATCTTCTTCACGTACTTCTATGTGTCGATCACGTTCAACCCCGACGAGCGTGCCGACGAGATGAAGAAGTTCGGCGGGTTCATCCCGGGCATCCGCCCCGGAAAACCGACCGCCGACTACCTGCGGTTCGTGCTGAGCCGGATCACCCTGCCGGGTTCGATCTACCTCGGCGTGATCGCTGTCCTGCCGAACGTCTTCCTGCAAATGGGCAGCGGGGCGACGCTACAGAATCTGCCATTTGGCGGTGTTGCGGTTCTCATCATGATCGGTGTCGGCTTGGACACCGTCAAACAAATCGAGAGCCAGCTCATGCAACGTAACTACGAAGGGTTCCTCAAGTGAGAGTCGTTCTACTCGGACCGCCCGGTGCGGGCAAAGGCACGCAGGCAGAGAAGCTGTCCGAGAAGCTCGGCATCCCGCAGATCTCCACCGGCGACCTGTTCCGGAAGAACATCGGCGACGGCACCCCGCTGGGGCTGGAGGCCAAGCGCTACCTCGATGCCGGCAATCTCGTGCCCGCGGAGCTGACCAACCGGCTCGTCGAGGACCGTATCGACCAGGAGGACGCGGCGGCCGGCTTCATTCTCGACGGCTACCCGCGCTCCGTCGAGCAGGCCGGTGCACTCAAGGAGATGCTCGCCGCCCGCAACACCAAGCTGGACGCGGTGGTGGAGTTCCAGGTGTCCGAGGATGAGTTGCTGACCCGCCTGAAAGGGCGTGGCCGCGCCGACGACACCGACGAGGTGATCCGGAACCGAATGAAGGTCTACCGCGAAGAGACCGAGCCGCTGCTGGAGTACTACCGCGACGACCTGAAGACCGTGGATGCGGTGGGTGGCCTCGACGAGGTGTTCGCCCGCGCATTGCAGGCACTGGGTAAGTGATCGGGTTGCCGGGGTTGCGCAAGCGCAAGGTTGTCGCGCAGCGCAGCGCCGGAGAACTGGATGCGATGGCGGTAGCCGGGGCGCTGGTCGCCTCGGCCCTGCGTGCCGTGCAGGCGGCCGCCAAACCCGGGGTGTCCACGCTGGAGCTGGACCAGGTCGCCGAAGCCGTCATCCGCGACGGGGGCGGCACCCCGTCGTTCCTCGGCTATCACGGTTTCCCGGCCAGCATCTGCTCCTCCGTCAATGACCGTGTGGTGCACGGCATTCCGTCGGCCGGTGAGCTCCTGGCCGCCGGTGACCTGGTGTCCATCGACTGCGGCGCGATCGTCGAGGGCTGGCACGGGGATTCGGCCGTGACGTTCGGCGTCGGTGCGCTGATCCCGGCCGACGAAGCGCTGTCGGCAGCTACCAAAGCGGCCATGGAGGCCGGCATCGCCGCGATGCTCCCCGGAAACCGGCTCACCGACGTCTCGCACGCCATCGAGGTCGAGACCCACGCGGCCGAGGCGCGCCACGATCGCAAGTACGGCATCGTCGACGGCTACGGTGGCCACGGCATCGGCCGGCAGATGCACATGGACCCGTTCCTGCCCAATGAAGGGGCACCCGGGCGCGGCCCGTACCTGGCGCCGGGCTCGGTGCTGGCGATCGAACCGATGCTCACCCTGGGCACCCGCGAGACCGTGATCCTCGACGACGAGTGGACCGTCGTCACCGCCGACGGCACCCGCGCCGCGCACTGGGAGCACACCGTCGCCGTCACCGAAGACGGCCCGCGCATCCTCACCAAGTAGGTTTGCCGGCAATTTCGCGCGGCGGCTCTGGCGCCGACCTCCTGGCAAAGGTTCTAATTGAACCGGATCACCGCCAACGTCGTATCACAGACGGAGGTTGGGAATGGACGATCCGGAGGCCGCGATGATGCGGGTGCTCTACGACGAACACGCCGGAGCGCTGTGGCGCTACGCCCTGCGGCTCACGGGTGATCGGGCCCGGGCCGAGGACGTGGTGCAGGAGACGCTGCTGCGGGCCTGGCGTCACCCGGAGGTCACCGCGGACGAGGCCCGATCGGCGCGCGCCTGGCTGTTCACCGTCGCCCGTAACATGATCATCGACGAACGCCGGAGTGCCCGGTTTCGCAACGAAACCGGGGTATCCGACCCCGAACAGGTGGCAGAGCATTCCGGCGTCGCCGGCGCCCCCGACCAAGTGGATACCGCGTTGGATCGAATCTTGCTGACCACAGCCCTGAGCCAACTGTCCGACGATCACCGGGCGGTCATCCGCCGTGCCTACTACCAGGGCTGGACAACCGGCCAGATCGCCGAGGACCTGCACATACCGGAGGGCACCGTGAAATCACGGCTGCACTACGCGGTGCGCGCGCTACGACTCAACCTGCAAGAGATGGGGGTGACACGATGACGCAGTTCGGTGTGCCCCACATTCCTGATCCGGTGGAATCCGACCGGTACCGGACCTGGGATGCGGCCTACGTGCTGGGATCGCTGGACGGCGCTGAACGCCGTGAGTACGAGGCGCATCTGCAGGGGTGCGCGCAATGCCGTTCCGCAGTGGCGGAATTGAGCGGTATGCCCGCCTTGCTGGCCATGCTCGACCTCGACGACGTGCGTGCGCTCGAGGCCGACGAACCGGATCCGCCGCTTCGTCCCGAGGTGCTGGATTCCGTCCTGGCCAAGGTCCGTTGGCGGCGACGCCGGTTGCGCTGGGTGACCACGGCGGCGGTCGGCGTGGCAGCCGCTCTGCTGGCCGTCGGCGTCGTGATCGGTATCCGCCCCGAGGCGTTCGGCCTGCACAGCGGTGGCGAGCAGCAGAACGCGCAGATGATGACGATGTCCAAGATGTCGGATACGCCGATCAACGCCAGCATCGCCATGACCGGCTACTCCTGGGGCACCCGCATCGACATGGCGTGCAGTTACGGCAGCTGGGGCAAGCAGGACACACCGCCACAGAACCTGGGCATGGTGGTGATCGGCCGCGACGGCAGCCGCCACGAGGTGGCGACCTGGCTGGGATTGTCCGGGGCCACCGCACTGCCCAGCGGCAACACCCAGATGCCGATGGCCGATATCGCTGCGGTGCAACTGGTTACGTCTCCCGACGGCACCGTGCTGCTGGAAAAGAAGCTCTGAATCCGTTTTCGTCGGTTTTCGGCGTTGGTTGAACCCAGAACGTCCGCGGGTCGTGTCACACGGCAGAACGCGGAAGTAGGTGACCAATGGCCAATCGGCACAGGGTCGTGGACCACATCGTCGACCATCTGGCGGCGACCGGGATTACGCACATCTTCGGTGTCGACGGCGCCAACATCGAAGACCTCTACGACGCGGCATACTTCTGTGACGGCATCACCGCGGTACTGGCCAAACACGAATTCTCCGCGGCGGCAATGGCTGACGGCTACAGCCGCAGCGGAGCCGGACTGGGCGTGGTGGCCGCGACTTCGGGCGGCGGCTGTCTCAACACCGTGCCTGGGTTGGCCGAATCGTTGGCCAGCCGGGTCCCGGTACTGGCGCTGATCGGACAGGCGCCGACGGTGCTCGACGGTCGAGGTGCGTTCCAGGACACCAGCGGGGACAACGGAAGCCTCGACGCGCAGGCCGTGTTCTCCGCGGTGTCGGTGTATTGCCGCCGGGTGCTGGATCCCGACGACATCCGTACCGCGTTGCCAGATGCGATCGCGGCCGCACGTACCGGCGGACCGGCGGTGTTGTTGCTGCCCAAAGATATTCAGCAAACACTGCTCGACGAGTGGACAGGCCTGGAGGGCAACGAAATCCCTTCTTCGGTGGCTGGTTCCGATCTGATCCGGCTCGAGCGGGCGCTGCGCGACGCCGACGGTCCGATCACGATCATCGCCGGTGAACAGGTGGCCCGTGACGATGCGCGTACCGCCCTGGAATCACTGCGGACCGCACTGCGGGCCGCCGTGGCCACCGTGCCCGATGCCAAGGACGTGGCGGGGATCCCAGAACCCGGCTCGTCCATCGGATTGGGGGTGGCCGGGGTGATGGGCCATCCCGGGGTGTCCGCCACCGCGGCGCGCAGCGCGTTGTGCCTGCTGGTCGGCACCAGGATGCCGGTGACGGCCCGGGCCGGCCTCGACGACGTGTGGGCCGCCGTGCCGACCTACTCGATCGGCGCGCGGGAGCCCTACCTGTCGTGTCGCCACATCCACTCCGACGATCTACGTGAGTCGCTGATGCATCTGGCCCGCGCCGTGAGCCGGTCCGGCAGCGTTGCGCGGCGGGAACCGAATGCCTTCGCGCCCAGCGAGTTGCGACCACCGGACCATCACGGCCCGGGCATCCGGTACCGCGCCGCGATGACCGTCCTGGATACGGCCCTGCCGCACGGCACCGACCTCGTGGTCGATGCGGGCAACATCGGCGCCGCGGCGATCCATTACCTACCGGTTCGGCGTGACGGCCGCTTCATGGTGGCGCTCGGCATGGGCGGCATGGGCTACAGCTTCGGGGCCGGCATCGGGATGACGTTTCACCGGGCCCACGATGGCCGCAGCCGCACCGTGGTGATCGCCGGCGACGGCGCATTCTTCATGCACGGCATGGAGATCCACACCGCAATCCAGTACCGGCTGCCGATCACCTTCCTGCTGTTCGACAACCACGCGCACGCCATGTGCGTCACCCGCGAACAGGTGTTCTACGGCAACCGCTACTCCTACAACCGGTTCGGGCCGAGCCGGCTGGGTGCGGGGCTGGCCGCGATGTTCCCCGGACTGCCCGCCGTCGACGTCACCGAGATCGATCAGTTGCCCGAAGCGTTGCAGGTGGCATTGGCCACCGACGGTCCCTCGGTGCTCAGCATCGAATGCTCGGCCGACGAGATCCCGCCGTTCGCCGCGTTTCTCACCGAATCCGACCAACCCGCAGAGGAGAACAGGCGTCATGTCACTGCCCGCGCTTGAGGACATCACGGCCCATCGGGCCACCCGCGACCCGCTCGACGGGTTGATCCGGATCGAGACCTCACCCAAGGAGAAGGCCACGCCGATCATCATGGACATGATGCGGTCGGTCTATCCGCATGATCAGGTGTTCGGTCAATACTGCACGGTCAACGACTACATCGATTGCCCACCCGATGAGTTGTTCGACTATCTGTCCGACACCCGCTGTTTGGAGGAGTGGACCTACAGCTTGCGAGGATTCACCCAGACTGAACAGCCCGATATGTGGCTGGCCCACGACCGGCTCGGGGCCGGGCCGGCCGGGCCGGGCAGCGAGCTCTACACCCGCACCGTGGCCCACCGCGATGCGCTGACCGTCGACTACCACTGTGCCTGGGATCAGGGCAAGCACCTGTGGATGATCTACCTGATGCGCATCGTCGACGCGCAGCTCGTCTTCGACAAGCCGGGATCGGTTGTGCTGTGGACCAATTGCCACCATCCGTTCTACGACGAGAACCCCTACCCCGAGACCGCGCCACCGGGACGTGGTGTCTGGGTCGGCGACTTCTGGGACATGTTCGGTCCCGGTCACCTGCTGGAGTTACACAACCTCAAGGCGATCGCCGAATACCGCTACCGCAACGGCCTTCCGGTCACCCCGGCCTGGATGAGGTGAGACATGACGACCAACCCCGTCAGCCTCGTCGACGTCTCCACCTATCTGCCCGGTGAGCCGATCGCTGCCGACTACTACGCCGGATTCGCCGAAACCGATGAGCTGGCCGAGCACATGATGTTCCGTGCGCCGCGATTCCGCCATCACATCGGACCCGACGAAACCGCGATCGACATGGTGGAACAGGCGGCCGCCGGGGTGATCGAGCGTCACGGCGCCGACGTCGTCACCGGCGCCGACGTGCTGATCACCCACACCCAGTTGCCCGATACGCCGTTCTACGGCAGCGGTGGAGGTATCGCGCACCGCCTCGGGATGAAGCCGAGCTGGGTGATCGACCTGCACAACGGCGGGTGCGCGGCATTCGTCCTCGCGCTGAAAGTCGCCCGTACACTGCTCAATTCGGGTGAGGGACACACCGCGGTGATCGCAATCGCGCAGAACGCGGCCGGGCAGATCTTCGACCAGCCCACGATCCGGCGTAAAGCTCAGGCCGCGGTCCCCGGCGACGGTGCGGCGGTGGGCCTGGTGACCCGCTCTGATGTGTCGCCGATCCTCGACGTGGAATGCCGTACCTACGGCGAATACGCGGGGGAGATGACCATCGCCGTCGACCCGCCGCGCAAGTGGTGGCAACCGGGCCCGGGGGAGGGCTGCATCGGCTTCACCGAAAGCAAGATCACCAAGGTGCTGGCGCGGGGTAACCGGCAGGTTCCCGAGGTGTCCTACGCGGTCTGTGACCGGATCGGGATCGCGCCCAAAGACGTCGACCTGCTCGTCACGAACCAACCCAACCGGGTGTTCCTGCGGAACTGGCGGGAGGCGCTGGAACTGCCGGCCGACCGCCATGTCGACACCTTTGACGAGTGCGGAAATCTTTTCGCCGCAGGAATTCCCGTCAATCTGGATCGGGCGGTGACGGAGGGGCGGGTCAAGGCCGGCGACACCGTCCTGATGGCGGCGTTTGCCCACGCCGGTGATTTCGCGGGCGCCGCGGCGGTGCGGTGGGGCGGGCGCACGGCCGTCGGGGCCGATGTGAGGACCGCCTGATGGCGGCGCCCCGCACCGCGCTGCTCGACGCAGTGGGGGCATTGCCGCAGGCGGTCAATCCGTTGGCGTTGTCGCTCAACGAATGTCCCTTCCCGCCGCTTCCTGCGGTGCGCTCGGCGCTGCGCGCCTGCGATGGCGCGGCCAACCGGTATCCGGAGTTCCTGCCGCAGCGGTTGCGCTCGTTGATCGCCGATCATGACGGGATATCCGAAGAACAGGTGATCGTGGGTGCCGGCGCGACGGGCGTCATCATGCAGGTGCTGCATGCGGTGACGAGTCCTGGTGACACGATGGTGATGTCGGCGCCGACGTTCGACGGATATCCGATCTTCGCCCAGATGGCGCGATTGCAGACGGTGACGGTTCCGCTCGATGCGCACGGCCGTCACGATCTGCAGGCGATGGCCGAGGTCGCACGGCAAGCCCGGGTGGTGGTGGTCTGCCGCCCGCACAACCCGACGGGCACCATCGAGCCGGCCGGCGAGATCGAGCGGTTCCTGAGCCGGCTGCCCGCCGACACCGTCGTCGTGTTGGACGAGGCGTATGTGGAGTTCCTGTCCGCCGCGGACCGCATCGACGGCCCGAACCTGGTCCGCCGGTTCGGCAATGTCGTGGTGGTGCGGACGTTTTCGAAGGCCTACGGGCTGGCCGGCCTGCGGATCGGCTACGGCTTCTGCGCCCCAGATCTCGGCCGATCGTTGTGGCGGATGCAGCTGCCGTTCGGCGTCGGCCTCAACGCCCAGGTCGCCGTCGCTGCCTCGTACGCTGCGGAACGCCAGCTGCGCCAACGGATCCGGATGATCACCGCGGAGCGGCGGCATCTCCAGGTGCGGCTGCGTGCGGCGGGCGTGTACAACACCGACGCGCGGGCCAACTTCGTGTTCCTGCCCGGCCGGGCCGCACCGTGGTCGTCGGTGTTCGACGGCAGCGGACTTCAACTACGCCATTACCCCGACGGGGGGGTACGGATCACCGTCGGATCACGGCAGTCCACCCGCGCGGTGCTCGATGCGGTGACGGCCGCACGCTGAGTGGAACCGATCGCGGCGTAACGGGTGGAATGCGCGGTGCCCGCGCGGTGATGCGGTAAGAAGAGGCGTGACCTCACCACCGGACAAGCGGGACCCCATCGCGCAGGCCCGCGCGAACTGGGAGGCCGCCGGCTGGGGCGAGGTGGCCGGCGGCATGGTCGCGGTGACCTCGGTGATGCGGGCCCACCAGATCCTGCTGGCCCGGGTCGAGACCGCGTTGCGGCCCTACGATCTGAGCTTCTCCCGGTTCGAGCTGCTGCGGTTGCTGGCCTTCAGCCGGTCCGGCGCGCTGCCGATCACGAAGGCATCCGATCGGCTGCAGGTGCATGTCACCAGCGTCACGCACGCGATCCGCCGGCTGGAGGCCAACGGCCTGGTGGAACGGATCCCGCATCCCACCGACGGGCGCACCACACTGGTACGCATCACCGACCTCGGCCGCTCGACGGTGGAGGACGCCACCGTCACCCTCAACGAGCAGGTGTTCGCCGATGTCGGGATGTCGGAGGAACAATCCCAGGCCCTGGTGTCCTCGATCGAGACGTTGCGCCGACACTCCGGGGATTTCTGAAGCCTAGGCCGCCCGAGCGAACCCGCCTACTCTCGAAGTCAGGCGAGGGGAGTGAGATGAACGCCAAGCGACTCAGTGCGGCGCTGGGTGCCGTCGCGGTCATGCTGCTCGCGGCCTGCAGCACCACCACCACCGGCGTGGCCACCGCACCCGACGACGTCACGCCCTTCACCACGACATCGAAGGCGCCCAGCCGAACGAAGACCCCGACCACACGCGCAGCGCCGGGCGGTGGTTCGGCGTCGTTACCGCCCGCGGCGTATGCCGAGGTTCGTGCCGCCGGAATCGAAGGGTCCGACAGCGCCATCCGCAACCAGCTGATCATGGCGTGCATCATGGGCAACGGCAGCTTCAACAAGACCAAGCAGGACGTCGTCGACGTACTGACCCAGATGGGCAGCAAGCTCCCGCCCGATGCGTTGATGACGATCGTGAACGTGGCGATCAAGTACGAGTGCCCCGACCTCGCCGGGAAACTCGGCGGTTAATCGGCGATCTGCAGGCTGAGGAACTCCGGGGCCTTGATCACCCGGCGCAGCATGAAGCGGATGAACGCGGGCATGTCCGTGGCGTTCTCGTCGCGGTAGACCTTCGGTTCGATCAGCCGGTACCGGTGACGCCGCGTCTCGAGTTCGCATCCCCCGGCGGCCAGCACATTGCGGACCCAGTCGGACTCGGAGCCGTACGTCAGCGCGATGACGTAGCCGTGCTGCCGACGAAACGCCCACAGCGGGGTCCGGAAGATCCGGCCGGACTTGCGCCCGCGGTGGATCACCACCGCCCAGCCGGGTGCCCAGGGCGCGATGAACCGGGTGAGGCGATTGAGGCCGGCCTTGTTGGCCTTGGCAACCCATCGTGGTGCAGGCATCGGGTGACTCCTCGGGGTTGTTCACTACTGGATCGGCGCGGGCAACGGGATGGCCGCGGTGACGGTGGTGCCCGCGCCCGGCCGGGACCGGATGTGCAACCGCCCGCCGACGATCTCGGCACGCTCGGCCATCGACAACAGGCCGTAGCCACCCATCTCGTCGCTGCCCAACGGATGCTCGAACGTGTCGAAACCTTTTCCGTCGTCGACGATTTCGAGGCGGGCGACCCCGTCCTCGACGCCGAACGTCAACCGCGCCCGCTCCGCTTCGGCGTGTTTGACGACGTTCTGCAGGCACTCCTGGGCAATCCGGTACAGCGCCAGCTCGATGTGGTCGGGCACTCGGGTCTCGGCCAGATCGACCTCGATCATCGGCCGGGGGATCGAGCGGGCCAGGCTGGCCAGCCCGCCGGACAGGCCGAGGTCGTCGAGGACCGGTGGGCGCAGCCCGCTGATCGCGGCCCGGGCCTCCTGCAACGTCAGCGCGACGAGTTCCCGCGCGGCCGCCAACTGTTCGGCCACCACCTGCGGTTCGGCGGCCCGGGCTGCGGCGTCGAGCCGGTAGGACAACGTCACCAGCCGCTGGGAGATCCCGTCGTGAATGTCGCCGGCCAGCCGGCGTCGCTCGAGCTCCTGGGCCTCGATCACCTGCTCGACGAAATTCTCGTGCGCGCGCTCACGGGCCACCAGCCGGCGGTGCAGACGGGCCTGATGCAATGCGCCGGCGATCAGCCGGCCGATCACCAGCAGCAGCTCGACGTCCCGTGGGGTGAACTCGCGGCGGTCGACCGTGTGCACGTTGAGCACGCCGACCAGCCCGCCCGGCCCGGTCTCCATCGGCACCGAGACCATCGAGGTGAAGTCGCGTCCGCGCAGCGACTCGAACGGTTTGTACCGCGGATCGGACTCCTTGTCGTGGCTGATCACCACGGGTTGGCGGTGGCTGGCCACCCAACCGGAGATACCCTGCCCGAGCGGTAACCGGATCTTGCCGATCTCGGCGTCGAACGGCGGGGTGGCCCCGGCCAGCGTCAGGGAGCGGTCGGAGTCGTCGAGCACGTGCACGAAGCACACGTCGGTGGCGGTGGCCGCGGTGATCATCCGGGCGGCCGCGGCGGCCAGCGGCTCCACTCCCGGACCACTCGAGGCGGCCTGGATGAGCTCACGCAGCAGGGCCAGCTCACGATCGGCGGTCAGGTCGATCGGGCCGAGTTCGCGGGCCGGCTTGTCGGTCACTGGTAGATGCCCTCCCGCAACGCCGTGGCCACGGCGCCGGCCCGGTCACTCACCCCGAGCTTGCGGTAGATCGAACGCAGGTGGGTCTTCACGGTCTCCTCACCGATCACCAACTTGTTGGCGATCCCGCGGTTGGACAGGCCCGTGACGACGAACGACAGGATCTCGCTCTCCCGCTGGGTCAGGCCCTGGCGCACGCCGGGCCAGAACTCGTCGCGCTGCAACCGGGCCGCGGTGCCTGCGGCGCGGGCCGCCATGCCGGGATCGATCGCCGTCTGGCCGCTGTGGGCGAACTCCAGCTGACGCACGAGCTCGTCACTGCTGATGCTCTTCAGCAGATACCCGGCGGCCCCCACCCGCAGCGCCTGGAACAGGTACTGCTCGTCGTCGTAGACCGACAGCATTACCACCCGGCGGTCCGGATCGCGTTCGCGCAGCGTCCGGCACAGGTCCAGCCCGCTGCAGCCCTCCATCCGGACGTCGCACAGCACGATGTCGGGGTCCAGCGTCTCGATCACACTCAGAGCCCGCTCGGCACCGACCGCCTGGCCGACGACCTCGACCCGGTCGCTGAACGTGGCAAGCATGGCCTTGAGACCCTCGATGACCATCTCGTGGTCGTCGACCAGCACAAGGCGCACCGGACTGGAGGGCGCCATGGCATCACCCTAAAGGGGGTGGCCGCGTCGGTGGCCGAACTTCCACTGCCCAATCCCCCGTAGGGGGGACGCGCCGCCGTTGTGACCTACGACACTCTCGATGCGTGACCACACCACAGGAGAAGTCATGGCGTGCCGGGCGGTTCTGGTGGGACTGTCCGCAGGCCGAGAGCCGGCCCCATCCGCTGCGGGCGCTGATCCTCGATCTCGACGCGCTGACCGACCTCGATGTCGACGGCCATCGCGTCGTGTTCAACGCCGCATTCGCCGCGCACGACCTACCCATCCAATGGGGTGTCGCCCGGTATCGGCAGCTGCTGGCACTACGTGACGAGCGTCAGCGGGTCACCGCTGAGCTGCGTAAGCGCTGCGTGGGGCCGGAATGCGATGTGCTCACCGAAGTGCTCGCCGACGAGATCTGCATGACCAAGGACATGATGTTCGACGAGATGATCCTCGGCGCCGGTCTGACGCCCCGGCCGGGTCTGGTGGATCTGATGAACGACGCGTTCCTGGCCGGTCTGCCGGTCGGGGTGGTGGCCGCCGGTCGCCGGCGCTGGGCAGAGCCGCTGATCCGGCAACTGGTCGGTGACGGCCTGGTGGAAACCGTGGTGACCACCGACGACGTCAGCGCCCCCGGGCTGTACCCGCACGTGCTGGCGGAACTGGGTGTGCCCGGACCCGACGCGCTTGCGATCACGGGATCGGCGATGGGTCTGCGCGCCGGCGCCGACGCCGGGATGGCCGGCGTGCTCATCGATCCGTACGCCGGCGCGCTCTGCCCCGCGGCGATCGCCGTCCGGCCCGATTTCGCCGGGGGTGATCCGCTGCGCCTGCCGGCGTGCCAGCGGTTGCATACCCAATGGTGGGCTCAGCGCAGTCCGACGGCGGCGTAACTTCCGCGATTGTCAGCCGCGAAGCGTCTCGATGATCGCGCTGAAGTCCTTGTCGGCGTGCTCTTGAGCAAAGTCGGCGTAGATCTGAGCCGCGTGGGTTCCCAACGGCGCCGAGGACTTGGTCGACATCACCGCTGCCATCGCCAACCCCAGGTCCTTGTTCATCAGCGCGGTGGCGAACCCCGGCGTGAAATCGTTGTTGGCCGGTGACGTCGGAACCGGGCCTGGCACCGGACAATTCGTATGCACCGCCCAGCAGTTGCCGGTCGCGCCGGTGACCACATCGAACAATGACTGAGCCGACAGGCCCAGCTTCTCGGCCAGGACGAAAGCCTCACCGACCGCGATCTGCTGCACCGCGAGCACCATGTTGTTGCAGAGCTTGGCGGCCTGGCCGGTACCCGATCCGCCGCAGTGGATGATCTTGCCTGCCATGGGATCCAGCACCGGACGGGCGCGCTCGACCGCGTCGTCGGAGCCGCCGACCATGAACGCCAGCGTGCCGGCGGTGGCGCCCTTCACGCCGCCGGACACCGGGGCGTCGATCTGGGCGTGGCCGTGTTCGCCTGCTTTCGCGTGAATCTCGCGGGCATCGTCGACGGAGATGGTGGAGGTGTCGATGAACAACGTGCCCTTCGGCGCGACGGGCAGCACCTCGGCGTAACACGCCTTGACGATGTTGCCGTTGGGCAGTGAGGTGATCACCACTTCGGCGTCGCCGACGGCCTCGGCGCCGGTGTCGAAAACCTTGACGCCGTTGGCTTCAGCGGCTGCCTTCGACGCCGGCACGGGATCGAACCCGTGCACGGTATGGCCTGCGGCGACCAGGTTGGCCGCCATCGGACCACCCATGTGTCCCAAACCGAGGAACGCGATCGTGCTCACGTAGATCTCCTATGCAGAGTTGCGCACGCGCGACGATTCGGAGCGCCCGATCACCACACGCATGATTTCGTTGGTTCCCTCAAGGATGCGATGTACCCGCAGATCCCGGACGATTTTCTCCAGACCGTACTCGCGCAGATACCCATAGCCGCCGTGGAGCTGCAACGCCTTGTCGGCGACCTCGAAGCAGGTGTCGGTGACGTACAGCTTGGCCATCGCGCACAGCGTCACCTTGTCGGGGTGATCGGAATCGAGCGCGGACGCCGCCCGCCACAACATGTTTCGCGACGTCTCCAGACCGGTGGCCATGTCGGCCAACGTGAACCGGATGGTCGGCTCGTCGAGCAGGGCGCCGCCGAACGCCTGGCGGTCGGCCAGGTAGCTCAGGGTCTTGTCGTAGGCCGCCTGCGCACCACCGAGCGAGCAGGCGGCGATGTTGATCCGCCCGCCGTTGAGCCCGTTCATCGCGATCCCGAAACCCGTGCCCTCGGTGCCGCCCAGCAGCGCCTCAGCCGGAACCCGGGCGCCCTCGAAGATCACCTGCGCGGTGGGCTGGGCGTTCCAGCCCATCTTCGCCTCGTTGGGCCCGAAACTCAGCCCCGGCGTGTCTTTTTCGACCACGAAGGTGGAGATCCCCTTGGGGCCGTCCGCTCCGGTACGGGCCATGACGATGTAGACATCCGACGCGCCGGCACCGGAGATGAACTGCTTGACGCCGTCGAGCACGTAGTCGTCGCCGTCGCGCACCGCCCGGGTCCGC
The DNA here is from genome assembly GCF_001953975.1 of Mycobacterium sp. NS-7484. Taxonomy (GTDB): domain Bacteria; phylum Actinomycetota; class Actinomycetes; order Mycobacteriales; family Mycobacteriaceae; genus Mycobacterium. The sequence goes on along the minus strand of NZ_MBEJ01000127.1, from coordinate 24,528 downwards.
AGTGCGGCCGCGTCGGACCCGGCGCCCGGCTCGGTCAGGCAGTAACTCGCGATCGCCTCCATCGAGGCCAGCTTCGGCACCCACGTCTTGCGCTGTTCTTCGGTGCCGAAGCTGTCCACCATCCACGCGCACATGTTGTGGATGGACAGGAACGCCGCCAGGGTGGGGTCGGCAGCGGCGAGCGCGGTGAAGATGCGCACCGCATCCAGTCGGCGCAGCCCGCTGCCGCCGGTGTCCTCACTGCAGTAGATGGCGCCCATGCCGAGCTCGGCCGCCTCACGCAATACGTCGGTGGGGAAGTGGTGAGTCTCGTCCCACTCCAACGCGTATGGCGCGATGCGCTTCTCGGCGAACGCGGCCGCCGTATCGGCGATCACGCGTTCGTCGTCATCCATCTCGAACATGTGCGTGCCCGAACTACTTGAAGGTCGGGATGACGAACTCGGCGCCATCCTTGATGCCCGACGGCCAGCGCTCGGTCACGGTCTTGACCTTGGTGTAGAACTGGATCGACGCGGTGCCGTACTGGTTCAGGTCGCCGAAGCCCGACCGCTTCCAACCGCCGAAGCTGTGGTAGGACACCGGAACCGGGATCGGCACGTTCACGCCGACCATGCCGACCTGCACGCGCGAGACGAAGTCCCGGGCGGCGTCGCCGTCGCGGGTGAACACCGCCACGCCGTTGCCGTACTCGTGCTCCGACGGCAACCGCAGGGCTTCTTCATAGTCGTGGGCGCGCACGATGCACAGCACCGGGCCGAAGATCTCGTCGGTGTAGATCGACATGTCGGCGGTGACGTTGTCGAAGAGGGTGGGGCCGATGAAGTAGCCCTTGGATAGATCCTCGTCACCGAAGGTCAGATCGTCGCTGGCCCGTTCGCGGCCGTCGACCACCAACTCCGCGCCGGCCTCGACGCCCTGGTTGATGTAGTCCTTGACGCGTTCCAGGGCGGCGCCGGTGACCAGTGGCCCGTAGTCGGCCTTGGGGTCCAGGCTGTGGCCGACCCGCAGCTGGTTGATCCGCTCGACCAGCCTGGCGCGCAGGCGATTCGCGGTTTCCTCACCGACCGGCACCGCCACACTGATCGCCATGCAACGCTCGCCGGCGCTGCCGTAACCGGCGCCGATCAGGGCGTCGACGGCCTGATCCAGATCGGCGTCGGGCAGCACGATCATGTGGTTCTTGGCGCCGCCGAAGCACTGGGCGCGCTTACCGTGCGCGGCCGCACCGGAGTAGATGTACTGCGCGATGTCCGACGAGCCGACGAAGCCGACGGCCTTGATGTCGGGATGTTCCAGGATCGCGTCGACGGCTTCCTTGTCGCCCTGCACGACCTGCAGCACACCCGGGGGCAGGCCCGCCTCGGTGAACAGCTCGGCCAGCCGCAGCGGCACCGAGGGATCGCGCTCGGAAGGCTTGAGGATCAAAGCGTTGCCGCAGGCCAGGGCCGGTCCGGCCTTCCACAGCGGAATCATCGCCGGGAAGTTGAACGGGGTGATGCCGGCGACCACGCCCAGCGGTTGGCGAATCGAGTAGACGTCGATGCCGGTGCCGGCGCCCTCGGTGAACTCGCCCTTCATCAGGTGCGGGATGCCGACGGCGAACTCGATGACCTCGATGCCGCGCTGGATGTCACCGTGTGAGTCGGCGACGGTCTTGCCGTGTTCCTTGGAGAGCAGTTCGGCCAGCTCGTCGGCGTTCGCGTTGACCAGCTCGATGAACTTCATCAGCACGCGGGCACGGCGCTGCGGGTTGTAGGCCGCCCACTCCTTCTGGGCCTTCACGGCCGAGGCGACCGCGTTGTCCACATCGGCGGCCGAGGCCAGCAGGACCTGGGCCTGGACCTGTCCGGTACTGGGGTTGAGCACGTCGGCGGTGCGGGTCGACCCGGCGTTGGTGCGCTGGCCGTCGATGTAGTGCTGAATTTGTGTGGTCATGACATCCATCCAAAGAAATATGCGCAGCGGTAGCAGAGTGGTACAGCCCGGAAAGACCCGAGATACTTGGATATCCTAGTAATCGTCTGAAGTGTTTGGCAAGGGTTCAGCCGAGAGGTTCGGCCGCGGCTCCGAACGGGGCGCGACCCGTCACTCCGTCACCGGAAGCGTGGCCCCGGTCGCCAGTTCGGCGTACCCGCGCATCAACCGCAGCGCGATGACGCGGTCGAGGTCGGGATCCCGCGCCACGATGCGGTAGCCGAGATAATCCTCCATGGCCATCAACGTCATCGCGATGTCGCGGGCCGGTGCGGCCAGGTTGAACGTGCCTGCAGCAGAGCCGTTTTCGAGAATCCTCACGTAGAGGCTCACCTGCCGGTGATAGATGTGCTGGACATCGCGGCGTTGGTCGAGTTCGAACCCGGCGGCCAGCACCGCCCGCCAGATCGCCCGCCACTCGGCATCGTCTGCCCCGCTGGGCAGGCCGGCGGCGATGGTCAGCGCGAGCTGATCGCCGGCGTTGTCCAGCCGGTCCACCGCGGCGAGTCGGTCGTCATAGAACCGGCTGTCGGAGCGTTGCGCCAACTCTGAGAGCAGCTGGTCCATCTCCCGGAAGTAGTACCGCACGGCGTTGGGGGTGAGCCCGAGCTCGGCGGCGACATCGGCGATGCGCAGCGTGGCCAGGTCGTGATGCTCGATCAACGCGATCGCCGCGTCGAGGATCTCCTCGCGTCGTTGTGCCTGTCGGTTTGGCCGTGCCACAGCTCCATCCTTACCGATTTCCCCGTTTCGGTTGCGCCGGAGGGCACCCGAGGTCATTATTTTCCGATCGTGAAAAAAACTCGAGCAACGGAGGCCGCATGACCAATGGCTCCCAACCATCGCGGGCCCGGGCCCGCGACATCGGCGTCGTCATAGGTGAGCACCCCACCGGTGAGCACAACGCCATCACCGACGTGGCCGGGGTGCGCGTGGGGCACACCACGATCCAGCAGCCCGGCCCGAATCCGGTGAACACCGGGGTGACCGTCGTCGTCCCACATCCCGGCATCTTCACCGAGCCGGTGTTCGCCGGTACCCACCGCCTCAACGGCAGCGGTGAGCTCACCGGGGTCGAGTGGATCCGGGAATCCGGCGAGCTCACCACGGCCATCGGTCTGACCAACACCCACAGCGTCGGCGTCGTTCGCGATGCGTTGGTGGATGCCCAGGTGCAGGCCCGTGGCGAAGGCTTGTACTGGTCGCTGCCGGTGGTCGGGGAGACCTACGACGGGCTGCTCAACGACATCAACGGCCACCACGTGCGCGCCGAACACGTCCATGCCGCCCTGGCCGGGGCTTCGGGCGGACCGGTCGCCGAGGGCAACGTCGGCGGCGGCACCGGCATGATCTGCCACGGCTTCAAGGGCGGGATCGGCACCGCCTCCCGGGTCACCGACACCGCAGGCGGCCGCTACACCGTCGGCGCTCTGGTCCAGGCCAACCATGGTCGCCGCGAACGCCTCCGGATCAACGGTGCGCACGTCGGGGAGATGATCGGTCCGGACCTGGTCCCCACGCCGGAGCTGCCGACGGCATATGCGCCCGGCTCCGGCTCGATCATCGTCGTGATCGCCACCGACGCGCCGTTGCTGCCGCACCAGTGCACCCGGCTGGCGCAGCGCTCGGCCCTGGCCGTGGGGCGCCTGGGCGGAACCGGTGAACAGTACAGCGGCGATCTGATGCTGGCCTTCTCCACCGGCAACCGCGGCATCCCGCCCTACGCCTGGGACGAGAACGTCGACGTCGAGCGCCCCGAGATCCCGGTACGCATGATGGCTCCCCAGCTGATGACCCGGCTGTTCGACCTGGTGATCGAGGCCACCGAGGAGGCCATCGTCAACGCGATGGTGGCAGCCGAAACCCTTTCCGGCCGAGGCGGACTGACCGCGCACGCCCTCGACCACAAGCTGTTGCGCACCGCACTACTGCTGGAGGGACATTGAGCAGCCAACAGACCGTGACCACCGGCGAACAACAGCGCCTGCACGGAAAACTCGGCCCGGTCGGGGTGGTGTTCATGGTGGTTGCCGCCGCCGCGCCGCTGACCGTGATCGGCGGCAACATGCCACTGGGCATGGGCCTGGGCAACGGCGCCGGGGCCCCGGTCGGATTCCTGATCGCCGCCCTGGTGCTGCTGGTGTTCAGCGTCGGATTCGTGGCGATGACACCCTATGTGCCCGAGGCGGGTGCCTTCTTCTCCTATGTGACGCTCGGGCTCGGTCAGCGACTGGGCAATGGCATCGCCGCAGTCGCCCTGATCGCCTACACCGCAATCCAAGTGGGCATCTACGGTTATATCGGCTGGGCCATCGACGACACCGTGCGGTTCTACGGCGGCCCGCAAATCCCTTGGCCGGTCTACTCGTTGGCCACGCTGGCCATCGTGGCGCTGCTGGGTTACCGGCACATCGACCTGAGTGCCAAAGTGCTCGGAGTGGCCCTGGTGTGCGAGATCGGCATCGTGGTGCTGCTCGATCTGGTGATCGTGGCCGATCCCGGCCCGGCCGGGCTCAGCCTGACATCGTTCACACCGGGGGTGTTCACCAACGGTGTGCTCGGCATCGCGGTGCTTTTCGCGCTCACCGGGTTCATCGGCTTCGAGGCCACCGCCGTGTTCCGCGACGAGGCCCGCGACCCCGAACGCACCATTCCGCGGGCCACCTACGCCGCGGTGCTGCTGATCGGTGGCTTCTACGCGCTGACCTGCTGGGCCTTCGTGGTGGCGATCGGCCCGGATCAGGTCGCCGAGGTGGCCCAGCGCACCCTCGACGGAGAGGCCAACATGCTGCTGGACACCACCAACGACAACCTGGGCCGGCTCGGGCGTGACATCGTCAACGTGCTGTTGTTGACCAGCCTGTTCGCCTGCGTCTTGTCGTTCCACAACGTCATCGCCCGCTATCAGTTCGCGCTGGCCCGAAAAGGCTTGCTGCCCAAACCGCTTGCCACCGTGCATGATCGGCACGGTTCACCGTCGGTGTCCTCGGTGGTGCAAACCGTCACCGCCGCGGTGATCGTGAGCATCCTGGCGGTCCTCGGAGTCGACCCGTTGGTCGGCGTGTTCGGCTCGATGGCCGGGGTGGCCACCGTCGGGATGGTGCTGCTGATGCTCACCACGTCGGTGGCGGTGCTGGTGTACTTCGTGCGCCACCCCGAGCACGCGCGGGGACGCCTCTGGCAGACCCGCATCGCTCCGATGCTGGCCTGTGCCGGACTGCTCGGCAGCCTGTGGCTGGTGCTCACCAACTTCACCCTGGTGACCGGAGGCAGCGTGACGCTCAGCGCCGTCCTGGCCGCGATTCCGTTCGCCGGCCTGCTGGTGGGCGCGCTGGCGAGCAGGCCGGGCTCACCTCAAGCGTGAGCCTGGGCCCGGGCGCGTAGCTCCTCGACGAACGCCCGGGCCTCCTCCCACGTCGGCAACAGCCCTCTCGCACGCACCTGCTCCAGGGTGGGGGCGGCGGCATCTCGCTCCGAGAGCACCGGTTCGCCCTCGATCGGCCAGTCGATCCCGAGGTCGGTGGCCAGGATGGTGTGCTCGCGGTCCGGGCTGTAGGGCGCCGAACACAGGTACATCACCGTGGAGTTGTCCTCCAGCGACAAGAACGCGTGCCCCAAACCCTCGGACACATAGATCGAGCGCCGGTCGCGTTCATCCAGCAGTACCGAATCCCACTGCCCGAAGGTGGGGGAGCCCACCCGGATGTCGACCACGACGTCGAGCACGGCGCCGCGCACGCAGGTCACGTACTTGGCCTGGCTGGGCGGCACTTGGGCGAAATGCACGCCGCGCAGCACTCCGGCTGCCGACACCGAGCAGTTGGCCTGCCGGACATCGAGGCGGTGCCCGGTCATCTCGGCGAAGCCGGCCTCGGTGAACCACTCGAAGAACATGCCGCGCGCATCACCGTGCAATTTGGGCGTGATCTCCCAGGCGCCGGGGATGCTCAACTCGCGCGCCGTCACTGGCCACGCTCCGCGTAATTCGCCTCCACGGCGTCTTTGAGTGGGCGCCACCAGGATTCGTTCTCGCGGTACCAGTCGATCGTGGCCTGCAGGCCCTCGTCGAAATCGGTGTGCTTGGGCGCCCAGCCCAGTTCGTCGTGCAGGGCCGACGGGTCGATCGCGTAGCGCAGATCGTGACCGGCCCGATCGGTCACGTGGTCGAAGTCGTCGGGGTCGCGGCCCATCAGGCGCAGCACGGTGCGCATCACCGTGAGGTTGTTGCGCTCGCACTCGGCGCCGATCAGGTACGTCCGTCCGATGGAGCCGCCGGTCAGAATCCGCCACACCGCCGTGTTGTGGTCGTCGACGTGGATCCAGTCACGGACATTGGCGCCGGCGCCGTAGAGCTTGGGCCGCCGGCCGGTGAGGACATTGGTGATCTGGCGCGGGATGAACTTCTCGACATGCTGATACGGGCCGTAGTTGTTCGAGCAGTTCGAGATCGTCGCCTGCACGCCGTACGACCGCACCCAGGCCCGTACCAGCAGATCCGCGGCGGCCTTGGTCGACGAGTACGGGCTCGACGGGTTGTACGGGGTGCCCGGGGTGAACCGGGCCGGATCGTCGAGCTCCAGGTCGCCGTACACCTCGTCGGTCGAAATGTGGTGCAGCCGAACGCCGTGCGCCCGCACCGCCTCCAGCACCGCATAGGTGCCGATGATGTTGCTGTGCAGGAACGGCTGCGGGTTCGCCACGGAGTTGTCGACGTGTGTTTCGGCGGCGAAGTGCACGACGGCGTCGGACTCGCCGACCAACTGGGTCACCAGATCGGCGTCGGCGACATCGCCCTGCACCAACCGGATTCGGTCGGCCACCGGTGCCAGCGATTCCTGACTGCCGGCATAGGTCATCGCGTCGAGCACGGTCACCGAGGTGGTGCGAGCCTCACGAAGGGCCAGATGCACAAAGTTCGCACCGATGAATCCGGCGCCGCCGGTGACCAGTAGCCGCATGGGTCAACCCTAACGGCCGAAGGCGTCAGTCCCGGAGACCCAGCGGCCCCGCCAATTCGGCCAGCGTCGGAATCAGCTTGTCCGGGCCGCCGAGGACCTGGATCGCAACGTGGTCGGCACCGTTGGCGACATGTTGCTGCAGACGTGCCGCGATGGCGTCTGCGCTGCCATGCGCCACGACGGCGTCGATCAGCTTGTCGCTGCCAGGCTTGGCGACGTCCTCTTCGGTGAAACCGAGCCGGCGCCAGTTGTTCACGTAGTTGCTCAGATTCAGATAGAAGTCGACCGTGTCGCGGCCGATCGCACGGGCCGCCGCGCCGTCGGTGGTCAGCACCACCTTGTGCTCCGGGGCCAGGAACACCGCCTCGCCGAGGACATCGCGAGCGTGCGCGGTGTGCTCGGGTGTCGTCAGGTAGGGGTGGGCCCCGGCGCTGCGCTGTGCCGAGAGCTTGAGCACCTTGTCGCCCAGCGCAGCAAGCACCCGCCGGCTGGTCGGCACCGTGGCCGCATCGAGGACGTCGAGATACTCCACCAACGCGTCATAGGGTTTGCGGTATTCGTCGGTGTGCTCGGGATGCCCTACCCCGACCCCGAGCACGAACCGGCCCGGGTGCGCCGCCTCGATGCGGTGAAACGATTCGGCCACCTCATTGGCGTCGGCCGTCCAGATGTTGACGATGCCCGTGGCCACCTGAAGCGTTTCGGTGCGCTCCAGGATCGGCTCGACGAACGCGAGGTCGGCGGCGGGGGAGCCACCCACCCACAGCGCGCCGTAACCGAGTTTCTCGATCTCTACGGCCTGGTCGGGCTGGACCGCCCCGAAGGTCCACACGCCAAAGCGGCCCAATTCCGGCTTGAGCGAGAGCGATTCGGTCATCGATGAGAATCCTTGTCTTTGGGTTGTCTACGTCAAGCCGAGCGGCCCGGCGAGTTCAGCCAGTGCCGGTACCAGTTTCGCCGGTGAGGTCAACACTTGTACAGGCACGTGGTCGGCTCCGGCTTCCAGATGCTGCCGCAGGCGGGCCGCCACGGTGTCCACCGTGCCATGCGCGACGACGGCGTCGATGAACCGGTCACTGCCCGGCTTGGCCAGATCCTCCTCGGTGAAGCCGAGGCGCCTGAAGTTGTTGAGGTAGTTGGACAGACCGAGGTAGACGTCGAGCGCCTTGCGGCCCACGCTCCGGGCCTTGTCGGCATCGGTGGTCAGGACCGCCTTGTGTTCGGGGGCCAGGAACGCGTCGGGGCCGATCAGCTCACGGGCCCCGGCGGTGTGTTCGGGGGTGGTCAGGTAGGGGTGGGCGCCGGCCGAACGCGCCGCGGACAGGTGCAGCACCTTCGGGCCGAGCGCGGCGACCACCCGGCGGTGCCGCGGCACGCCGTACTCGTCGAGCTTGTCGAGGTAGTCGTTGAGTGCGTCGAGAGGTTTGCGGTACTCGCCGATCGCCTCTCGGTGTCCCACCCCGATGCCCAGCAGGAACCGGCCCGGGTAGGCCGCCTCGATGCGGTGGAAAGATCCTGCCACTGCCTCGGCGTCGGCTGACCAGATGTTCACGATGCCCGTCGCCAGCTGCAGGGTGGTGGTGGCGGCCAGGATCGGGTCGATCCAGTCCAGCTCGGCCGGCGGGGAGCCGCCGGCCCAGATCGCGCCGTAACCCAGGCTTTCGATGTCGCGCAACTGCTGCGGGGACAACTGCTGGAACTGGGAGTAGTGGCCGAATGCGCCGAACGTGCCGAGGTCAGGCTTGGGGCCCGCGGTGGTCTGGGTCATGAACACCTCAACTCGGCTCTCGGCGGGGGCTATTCCGATGAAATCACCGAGATCCTGGAGTCGGCTCCGAAAAGTCGGCCGAGTACAACGCATCCGGCTCGGGGGCCTGCAACGGCAAGAGCACGATGAAGCAGGTGTTGCCCGGTCGGGACTCCACCCGCAGATCCCCGTGGTGCTTTTTCACCACGACGCGCCACGCCAGGTCGAGACCCAACCCGGTGCCCTCACCGAACGGCTTGGTGGTGAAGAACGGGGTGAAGATATGGCCGAGGTCCTCCTCGGATATCCCGGGCCCGTCGTCGCAGATCTCCACCCGGATCATGTCGTCGTTCTCTCGCGACGTCCGCAGGGTCAAGGTGCCGTGGCCTGCCATCGCCTGGATGGCGTTGTCGATGATGTTGGTCCACACCTGATTGAGATCGCCTGGATAGCACTGCAATTCCGGCAACGTCTTGTCGAGATCCTTGATCAGGGCGACCGGTTTGTCCTTGCCGATCTTGTCGCCGAACATCATCAGCGTGCTGCGCAGCAGTTCGTGGACGTCGGCGCTCTGGTAGGAGCCGCGATCCATCTGCGAGTACTGCTTGGCGCCGGCCAGCAGCGCCGAGATCCGCTTGCTGGCCTCGGCGATCTCGTTCATCCGCAACTCGGTGTCGATCGTGTACTTCAGCCAGCCGAGGGCGGCTTGCAGGGTCGCCGACGTGTCGCCGTCGCGGAGCGCGTCGTCGACCGACGCCGAAATGCGTTCCAGCCAGTCGATGTCGAGGCCGGCTTCGACGAACGTCGGCGCGTAGTCCCAGGCGCCGACGATGTCGTGGTCTTCGAGCCAGTCGCCCATCTCGTCTTCGCGGTCGGAGATCTCCAGCGCGGTGAACTCCAGGCCCCTGCTCTTGGCGACCTGCTCGGCCACCTCGTCCTGGATCGTCACCAGCATTCGCAGCGCCTGCGGGGTGAACTTGCCGTCGGCCAGCATCGCCAGCTTGTGCCGCATCTTGCCGACCCCCTCGCGCAGGTCTGCCACGGCGCGGGCGGTGGCCGCGGCCGGGTTGTTGAGCTGGTGGGTCAGCCCCGCGGTGATGTTGCCCAGCGCCAGCAGCTTCTCGCGCTGGTCGATGATCTGGCTGGTGCGGCGTCCACCGACCTTGTGTCCCTCCAGAAGATGGACCGCCATCGGGAACTGGGACTGCATGAAACCCGCGAAGGCGTTGGCGTCCAGGACGAACACCCGCGACGGCTTGGTCAGCCGCACCGACGCCTCGTAAATGTGCTCCTCGCCCGGGATGTATGCCGACCAGGCGCCGAAATAGACGCCGCGTTGCGAGGTGCGGTTGGTCTGGATGTCGACGCCGCCGGAGCGTTTCGACATCACCAGCTCACCGTCGAGCATCACGTAGAAGCACGTGGCCGGATCACCTTCGGTGACGATCGGGCCGGCCGGGAACGTCTCGATGCTGCCGGCCTGGCACAGCGTGTCGAGTTGCTCGTCGGACAGGTGCTCGAACAGGAACAGGGTCCGCAGTTCGTCGCGAACGCAGATCTCGCCCATCTTCAGCTGCTCCTCACGCTTCGGCCAGGTACCGGTGCACGAGCATCACTGCCATCGACCCTTCGCCGACGGCGGCCGCCACCCGCTTGGCGGACTCCGCCCGCACGTCCCCTGCAACGAACACCCCGGGCACACTTGTTTCCAGATGATGCGGCGGACGGTCCAGGGTCCAGCCGCACACGTCGCGCAGATCGGGCCCGGCCAGGATGAACCCGTGGTCGTCGCGGGCGACCACCCCGTCGAGCCAGTCGGTGCGCGGAGTTGCCCCGATGAAGCAGCACAGCCGCGTCGCCGGAACCTCCTCGTGCTCTCCGGTCTGCCGGTTCACCAACTCCAGGCGGACGAGATGATCGTCCTCACCCGTGGCGCCGACGACCTCGGTGCAGGTCCGCACATGGATGTTCGGTGTCTGTTCGATCTGCTGGATGAGGTAGTACGACATCGACGCCTCCAGCGACGGCCCACGGACGAGCAGCGTCACCGACTTCGCCTCGCGCGACATGAACATCGCGGCCTGCCCGGCCGAGTTGGCCCCGCCGACGATGTAGACGTCCTCGCCGCGGCATTCGGACGCGTCCGACACCGAGGCGCCGTAGTACACCCCGCGACCCACGAGGTGGCTCGGATTGTCGGGATCGGCCCAGCAGCCGGCCACCGGCAGTTCGCGGTACTCCACGCCGGTGGCCAGGATGACCGCGCGGGCACCGATGGTCTCGCCATCGGCGAACGTGATGGTTCGGGCGGCGCCGGCGACGTCGAGGGCGACGGCCTCGCGGGTGGTGATCACCTCGGCGCCGAACCGCTCGGCCTGCCGCCGCGCCGAGGTGGCCAGCTCGGCACCGGACACCCCGGTCGGAAAGCCCAGGTAGTTCTCGATGCGGGAGCTGCGACCGGCTTGCCCGCCCGTGGTGGTGCCTTCGATCAGCACGGTCTTGAGCCCCTCGGACGCGCCGTACACCGCGGCGGCCAGACCGGCCGGGCCGCCGCCGATCACTGCGAGGTCGTACATCGTCAGCGACGGGGCGGTGGAAAGTCCGAGCATGTCGGCGAGTTCGCCGTCGGTGGGTTCGACGAGGGTTTCCCCGCCCTCGGTGATCACCACCGGCAACTGCAGGCCGTCCAGACCGGCGGCGTCGAGGAGTTGGCGGCCCGTGGGCTCGTCGGTGGTGAAGGCGCGGAAGGTGTGCTGATTGCGGGCCAGGAACTGGCGCACCTCCCAGGACCGCGAACTCCACTGGTGCCCGATCACCTTGGTGTGCGGGATGGCCCGGTCGCCGACGGCGTGCCAGGCCTCCAACAGGCCGTCGATCACCGGGTAGAGCTTCTCCTGCGGCGGGTCCCACGGCTTGAGCAGGTAGTGATCGAGGTCGACGACGTTGATGGCGTCGATGGCCGCGGTGGTGTCGGCATAGGCGGTCAGCAACACCCGCCGGGCCATCGGGTAGAGGTCCATGGCCGATTCCAGGAACTCGATGCCGCTCATCTGCGGCATCCGGTAATCGGCGACGAACACCGCGACGGTGTCGCCGCGTAGCTTCAGTTCGTTGAGAGTTTCCAGGGCGTCGGGGCCGGATTCGGCCCGCACGATCCGATACCGCTCGCCGTAATGACGACGCAGGTCGCGGGCAACAGCCCGGGACACCGCGGGGTCATCGTCGACGGTGAGGATCACGGGTTTACGGGGCTGGGAGGCGGGGCCAGTCATCGCTAGTAATTATGCGCCCCGCCGCCAGCGGTTTTCTCACCTCGGTCGGCGTTCAAGAACGCCTGGTTCACTCGTCTGTGGAGGCCGGCCCGGTCGGCACCGGCTTGCCATTGGTGGCAGGGCCGGGATCTGCCGAACCCTTGAGCATCGCCGCGACGTCGATGCCCGAGGACTTGAGCGATTCGAGGATGTTCGCCACGGCCAGCGGGCTGATGCCGAGCAGTCCGCCGACGGCGTCCTGGGTGTCGCGGGACCCGCCGATGATCGACAGCCGCTCGATCTCGGCTAGCGGCGAGGCGGCCGCCTCGGTCGCCTTGACCACCGAGGCCAGCACGTCGGGCAGCATCAGCAGCCGCGCGGCGTCGGCGGTGTAGCCGTTGAGGGCGGCCGCGATCTCCTTCTTACCGTTGGCCTCGGCCAGCAGCTTGGCCTCGATACCGGCGGCCTCGGCCTGCTGCTCGACGCGCAGCGCGTCGGCCAGTTCCTTCTTACCGGCGGCCTCGGCGACCAACTTGGCCTGCAAGCTGTCTGCCTCCGCCTGCTTCTCGACCCGCAGTGCGTCGGCGGCGGCCTTGCGGGCGTCGGCCTCGGCCTGACCCTTGCGCCGCTCGGTTTCGGCCGCGGCCTCGGCGGCCAGGATCGAGGACTGCCGCTGACCTTCGGCGATCGCGATGTCGGCCTGTCGCTTCGCCTCGGCCGGGGCGATCACGTCGGCCTGCAGGGCGGCCTGCGCCTGCTCGGCACGGCGCTGTTCCACCTCGATGCGGGCCTGCACCCGGGCTGCCTCGGCCTGCTCGATCGCGATGCCGACGTCCTTCTGGGCGCGGGCATTGGCCAGCGGCCCGGCCTGATCGGCCTGGGCGTTCTCGGCCTCGGTCTGCGCGCGCAGCCGGGCGAGTTCGACATCGCGCTTCTGGTTCGCGGTCGCGATCGCGGTGTCGGCCTCGGCCTGCGCGATGGATCCCTCCTGGCGGGCCTTGGCCGACTGGATCTGCGCGTCGCGCTCGGCCTCGGCCGTGCCGACGGTGGCGTCGCGCTTGACCTCGGCGATGCGGCGCTGGCCCAGCGACTTCAGGTAGTCATTGGCGTCGGAGATACCGGCGATCTTGAGGACGTCGACCTCCATGCCGATGCGGGCCAGATCGCCGCCGGCCTCCTCGACGACGCTGCGGGCCAGGCTGTCGCGGTTGGAGTTGAGATCCTCGACGGTCATGGTCGCGGTGATGCCGCGCAGGGACCCGGCCAGGATCTCGTTGATCTGACGCTGCAACTCGTTGAGGTCGGAGGTCAAAAAGCGCTGCACCGCGGTCTGCACGGCCTCATCGGCCGAACCGATGCGGACCAGACCGACCGCCTCGACATTGACGGGGACACCGTTGTTGGACAGGGCGTTCTGCAGGTTGATGCTGACGTTGAACGGCTCGAGGCTCATGATGTCGACGCGCTCGATGCCGGGCATCCGGAACCGGGCCCCGCCGCGGACCACCTTGGGTGTGCCGCGGCCGGTGAACACGGCCACCTCGTTGGGCGGCACCTTGATGTAGTTCTTCACATAGACCATCGGCAGCACCACCAGGATCAGGATGGCGGCGATGGCGGCCAAGACGACGATGAGCAACAGGGACACGGTGGTGCCTTTCTCGGTGGGTCAGTGCTCGGGAACTGCTCAGGCTTCTGGAACTGCTCAGGCTTCTGGAACGGCGACGACGTGGACGAAATCCGGATCGATATCGGCGATGTAGACGCGGGTGGCCTTGGGGAGCGCGTCGGCCTCGTCGCTCTTGGCCCGGGAGAACACCCGATTGCCGTCGGCGTCGACGAACGAGACCTCACCCCAGCCGCCCGCCGGGACTTCGAGGGTGACGGTGCCGAGCAGGCCGACGTAGGAGGACCGGCCGTGGTGGGAGTTCGACTGCTGCCGGCGCATGTAGGGCAACAACAGACCGTTGAGGGTGAAGACCAGCACGACGGCGCAGGCTCCGGCCAGCACCGCAGACCAGAGGGCGCCCAGCCCGAGCCAGGTGCCGATCAGGCCGCCGACGCCCGCGCCGAGCAGGCCGACCGACAGGCCGGTCAGGCTCAGGAAGGGCATGCCGTCGCCGTGCCCGACATCGGCGAGCAACAGGGCGGCCAGAACGGCAATGCCGCCGACGACGAATGCGGCCAGGTACACAGCCAACACGAGCTCGGGGTCTCCGTTCGCAGAGCGCGGATCAGTCCGTACCATTCTCGCCTGAACGGCGGCATCGCCGTGCACCAATCTTCGGCACAGATCTGGGTTGCCGGAGCTGATCAGCCGTGATTTTGGTACCGGCCGCCGAGCGGGTATTGTGGACCAACGGTGCGGCTATCGCGCCGACTTTTTGCGTGCCCCGTCTTGGAACTGCTGAATTTCTGCAACTTCGCCTCGATCCGGCTCACGTTTTGAAGTTGGTCGGTCGCAGCATCACGACGGGCTGCATTGAGACTGATGAAGCTACGAAACGAAAGCAAGGATCGCCGAAAAGTATGGCCAAGAAAGACGGTGCCATCGAGGTCGAGGGTCGCGTGGTCGAACCTCTGCCCAATGCGATGTTCCGCATTGAGCTGGAGAACGGACACAAGGTCTTGGCCCACATCAGCGGCAAGATGCGGCAGCACTACATCCGCATCCTGCCCGAGGACCGCGTAGTGGTGGAGCTCTCTCCCTACGACCTGTCCCGGGGCCGCATCGTGTACCGGTACAAGTGACCCGATAGAAGCCCGACCAGTAACGACGAGAAACGGCGGCGTGCGTGCCTGCATGTCACCAACAAGCCAGAAGGATCGAACAGCCGTGAAGGTGAACCCGAGCGTCAAGCCCATCTGCGATAAGTGCAGGGTGATCCGCCGGCATGGGCGGGTCATGGTGATCTGCAGCGATCCCCGCCACAAGCAGCGGCAGGGCTGATCCCGTCAACTGACGGATCACAACACAACTGAATGATGAACTCCCAGCACCACTGAACGGATCCGCCGTTCATCCGCGATGAGCAGTCATCCACGTCCGGCACGGAGGCCGGACCCCTTGGAGCCCTTAGGGGCTGACGGGAACGGGCTGGGACCAGACCTCCGACAGAGAAGAAGGAAACCGCCACATGGCACGGCTCGTGGGCGTTGATCTTCCGCGCGACAAGCGCATGGAGATTGCCCTGACCTACATCTACGGCATCGGCCGTACCCGTTCGAACGAGATTCTCGCCGCGACGGGCATCGACAAGAACATGCGCACCAAGGACCTGACCGACGATCAGGTGACCGTTCTGCGTGACTATATCGAAGGCAACCTCAAGGTTGAGGGTGACCTGCGCCGCGAGGTGCAGGCCGACATTCGCCGCAAGATCGAGATCGGCTGCTACCAGGGCCTGCGGCACCGCCGTGGTCTGCCGGTGCGCGGCCAGCGGACCAAGACCAATGCGCGTACCCGCAAGGGTCCGAAGCGCACCATCGCCGGCAAGAAGAAGGCTAGGTAACCACGATGGCACCCCCGAAGAAGGCAGCCGGCGCCAAGCGCGGTAAGACCACCCGCCGCCGGGAAAAGAAGAACGTCCCGCACGGCGCCGCTCACATCAAGAGCACGTTCAACAACACGATCGTCTCGATCACCGATCCCCAGGGCAACGTCATCGCCTGGGCATCGTCGGGTCACGTCGGCTTCAAGGGTTCGCGTAAGTCGACCCCGTTCGCCGCACAGCTGGCCGCCGAGAACGCTGCCCGCAAGGCGCAGGAGCACGGCGTGAAGAAGGTCGACGTGTTCGTCAAGGGTCCGGGTTCGGGCCGCGAGACCGCCATCCGCTCGCTGCAGGCCGCCGGCCTCGAGGTGGGCGCGATTTCCGACGTCACTCCGCAGCCGCACAACGGCTGCCGTCCGCCCAAGCGGCGCCGGGTCTAGGGAGGATCTAGAAAATGGCACGTTATACCGGACCCGCCACCCGCAAGTCGCGTCGTCTCGGCGTCGACCTGGTCGGTGGAGATCAGTCGTTCGAGAAGCGCCCCTACCCGCCCGGCCAGCACGGCCGCGCGCGGATCAAGGAGAGCGAATACCGCACCCAGCTGCAGGAGAAGCAGAAGGCTCGCTTCACCTACGGCGTGCTGGAGAAGCAGTTCCGCCGCTACTACGAAGAGGCCAACCGGCAGTCGGGTAAGACCGGCGAGAACCTGCTCCAGATCCTGGAGAGCCGGCTGGACAACGTGGTGTACCGCGCCGGTCTGGCGCGCACCCGCCGGATGGCCCGTCAGCTGGTCAGCCACGGCCACTTCACCGTCAACGGTGTCAAGGTGAACATCCCGAGCTACCGGGTGTCGCAGTACGACATCATCGACATCAAGGAGAAGTCGCTCAACACCCTGCCGTTCGAGGTGGCTCGGCAGACCGCGGGTGAGCGCCCGATCCCGTCGTGGCTGCAGGTCGTCGGCGAGCGTCAGCGGGTGCTCGTTCACCAGCTGCCCGAGCGCGCGCAGATCGACGTTCCGCTCACCGAACAGCTCATCGTCGAGTTCTACTCGAAGTAGTGAATGACCTGCCGGTCAGCCGACCGGCAGGTACCAGACGGCATCAAATAGCGGGTGCCGAGAAGGAGAAGAAACACCATGCTGATCTCTCAGCGACCCACACTGTCCGAGGAAACCCTCGCCGACAACCGCTCCAAGTTCGTCATCGAGCCGCTGGAGCCCGGTTTCGGTTACACCCTGGGCAATTCGCTGCGGCGCACACTGTTGTCGTCCATCCCGGGCGCAGCCGTGACGAGCATTCGCATCGACGGTGTGCTGCACGAGTTCACCACCGTCCCCGGGGTCAAGGAAGACGTCACCGACATCATCCTGAACCTCAAGGGCCTGGTCGTGTCCTCCGAAGAGGACGAGCCGGTCACCATGTACCTGCGCAAGCAGGGCCCGGGTGCGGTCACCGCCGGTGACATCGTGCCCCCGGCCGGTGTGACGGTGCACAACCCGGACATGCACATCGCGACGCTGAACGACAAGGGCAAGCTGGAGGTCGAGCTCGTCGTCGAGCGCGGTCGCGGCTACGTCCCGGCCGTGCAGAACAAGGCCTCGGGCGCTGAGATCGGCCGTATCCCGGTCGATTCGATCTACAGCCCGGTGCTGAAGGTGACCTACAAGGTCGAGGCCACCCGTGTCGAGCAGCGCACCGACTTCGACAAGCTGATCCTGGACGTCGAGACCAAGAACTCGATCAGCCCGCGTGACGCCCTGGCGTCGGCCGGCAAGACCCTGGTCGAATTGTTCGGTCTGGCACGGGAACTCAACGTCGAGGCCGAGGGCATCGAGATCGGCCCGTCGCCGGCCGAGGCAGACCACATCGCCAGCTTCGCGCTGCCGATCGACGATCTGGACCTGACGGTCCGCTCGTACAACTGCCTCAAGCGCGAGGGTGTGCACACGGTGGGCGAGCTTGTCGCCCGCACGGAGTCCGACCTGCTGGACATCCGCAACTTCGGCCAGAAGTCCATCGACGAGGTCAAGATCAAGCTGCACCAGCTGGGTCTCTCGCTCAAGGACAGCCCGGCCACGTTCGATCCGTCCGAGGTCGCCGGCTACGACGCCGCAACCGGCACCTGGACCGCGGACGCCGGCGGCTACGACCTGGACGACACCCAGGACTACGCCGAAACCGAACAGCTCTAAAGAAGAACAGTCGTCCCGGTCCTACCTGATACGGGGGCCGGCCCCAATTAGGAGATAGTCGCAATGCCCAAACCCACCAAGGGTCCTCGCCTCGGCGGGTCGTCCTCACACCAGAAGGCACTGCTGGCCAACCTGGCCACGTCGCTGTTCGAGCACGGCCGGATCAAGACCACCGAGCCGAAGGCCCGGGCGTTGCGTCCGTACGCCGAGAAGCTGATCACCCACGCCAAGAAGGGTGAGCTGCACAACCGGCGCGAGGTGATGAAGAAGATCCGCGACAAGGACGTCGTGCACGTCCTGTTCGACGAGATCGGCCCGCACTTCGCCGACCGCAACGGTGGCTACACCCGTATCATCAAGGTCGAGAACCGTAAGGGCGACAATGCTCCCATGGCGGTCATCGAGCTGGTGCGGGAGAAGACCGTGACCTCCGAGGCGGATCGCGCACGTCGCGCCGCCGCCGCGCAGGCCAAGGCTGCCGAGGCTGAGGCTCCCAAGGCCGAAGAGGCTCCCAAGGCTGAAGAAGCCGAGGAAGCCAAGGTCGAGGCAGCCGAAGAGGCACCCGCCGACGAGGCACCCGCCGACGAGGCAGCTGCTGAGGATGACGCTGCCAAGTCGTAGTGACAACATGGACATGCCCGCCACCGAATCCGGTGGCGGGCATGTTCGTTTGCGGCTCGACATCTCCTATGACGGCACCGATTTCGCCGGCTGGGCGCTGCAGGCCGGTCAACGCACTGTCGCCGGCGTGATCGACGACGCGCTCTCCACGGTGTTTCGCACCCCGGTGGTGACCCGCACGGCCGGACGTACCGACACCGGCGTGCATGCCACCGGCCAGGTCGCCCACGTCGACGTCTCGGCCGACGCACTTCCGCGCGCCTACCCGCGCAGCACTCGCGAAGGCGATGCGGAGTTCACCCCGCTGGTGCGCCGGTTGGCGCGGCTGTTGCCGACGGATGTCCGGGTGCGTGACATCGTGCGGGCGCCTGCGGGTTTCGATGCCCGGTTCTCGGCGCTGCGTCGCCACTACACCTACCGGTTGAGCTTGGCTCCCTATGGTGTCGAGCCGGCCGAGGCCCGGTTCGTCACGCCGTGGGCCAAGCCGCTCGACTTCGACGCGATGACTGCCGCCTCGCAAGAGTTGTTGGGGCTCAACGACTTTGCGGCCTTCTGTCGGCATCGCCCCGGAGCCACCACGATCCGCGACCTGCAGCGCCTGGAATGGGAGCGTGTCGGCCACTACGTCACCGCTTATGTCACCGCAGATGCCTTCTGCTGGAACATGGTTCGTTCCTTGGTCGGCGCATTGCTCGCGGTGGGGGAGGGCAGGCGGTCGCCTGACTGGACGGCCGGGCTGTTGAGCGAGACCAGCCGCTCCAGCGACTTCGCCGCAGCGCCGGCCCGGGGGCTCACTCTCGTGCAGGTCGACTATCCGGCCGATGAGGAAATGGCCGCCCGCAACGTCGTCACCCGGGACCTGCGCACGCTGTGACGTCTGACGTCTGGGATCGGGCGCTTCGCGTCTGACGGGCGACCGCCTCACCCCGCTGAGTATACCGTCTCGAACACTGTGACGACTGTGTACGTTCTCGTTGAATCCGACGACGGTGGGCACGATATCCGGCACATTCGTCACAGTGCGCGGAAGCGGATATCGGGCCGCTCAGCTCGCCCGCCGCCGCAGCGCGGTGAACAACTTCTCTCGGACCCGCGCCACTATCGCGCGCTGCCGAGACATCATCGGCTCGGTGACCCAGACGACGACCCAGCCGTGGTCTTCGAGGTCGGCGGTGTGAGCGTGCACCCAGGTTCGGTCGGCGGTTGGATCGGCTGAATCGAGAGCTTCGTCGCACTCGACCGCGACCCGCAGACGAGGCCAGCCCATCGCGGCGTGCGTCCAGACCATTCCCCACTGGTCGAGAATGGGAATTCTCGTCTCGAGCCCGGGTATTCCTACGTTCCGCAGCATCATTCGAGTTCGACTCTGAAGTGGCGACCCCGCACTGCCGTCGGCGTACGACAGCGCCGCTCGCAGGCGGTCGATGCCACGAATCCCTGGATGGGCATCGACCAACGACCACACCTGGCCCGGGTCGAGGCCGGTGTGGTGCAGCAGGGCATCCATGATCGGGACCGCATCGGAAAAAGACAGCGAGCGACCGAGGTCGAACACTGTCCGGGCTACGGTGGTGAGGCGCATACCGTCGACCTCGCATATGTCGTCCGGGGACAGCGCATACGAACGCACCCGCAGTCCGGCCGGGGCTCGACGATTGGTGCGCACCACCTCGGCCGGAACGTTGGCGTCCAGCCACGAAACGCCGTGTACCGCTGCAGCCGACACACCGCACAGGACAGCGTCCGGTCCGGCGAAGAGCCACGCCGCGCGGGCGCGTAGCGCCGCCGTCAGATCGACGTCATTGGCCAGGTACACATTTCGGTACACAGGTTGATAATTCGTCCGCAGGTCGCGGTCGGTGAGGAACCCGGTGGCAAGCGCGCGGCTGCCCAGCAACGGTTGGTTCATGGGCCCAGCGTCGCCGAGGCCACCGACAACGTCAGGTCAGGTCAGGTCAGGTCAGAGCCGGCCCGCCACGAAGTCCGCGGCCTGGTTGACCATGCCACCCTCGATGTAGGCGCCGGCCAGGTGATCGGGCCAGTTGTTCTTCCAGGTGTTGGGATCGGCCGGGTTGCAGATCGGATCGGCACCGTGACACAACTCGATGGTGCGGTCGGCATAGATCGGGCTGAAGTTGCTGATGGGGCCCACCCAGGCCGCGCCGTTGCCGAACAGCGCGACCGCGGCGATGTGCCCGTCGGCGCCGGCCGGTAGCGGGGTCTTGAACCCGAAGCCGGTGAACGGAACGGCCAGCACCACGTCGGCGACCGCGGCGCCCAGCGAGTATCCGCCGATCACCAACCGAGTGTCCGGGCAGTTGTTCATCATGTACTGGATGTGGCTGCTCATGTCGTTGGCGCCGATGTCGACTTCGGTGTCAGCCGGGTACTTCACGGCATAGACGCCGATGGTCTTGTCGACCCGCGAGCGCAGGGCATTGACGAAGGCGTTGCCCAGCGTCCCGACCCCGGCCGGCTCCGTCCGGCCACGGGCGAAAACCACCTCGACCGGAGGGCACGGCGCCGCGTCGGCCACGGCCAGCGAGCCCGAAAAGACCGCCGAGCCCACCGGCAGCGCGGTAGCGACCGCAGCCAGGATGGCACCTACCGAGATCCATCGCCGAAGTCGTCGGCCACCCGAAAGTTTGACCACCTAAGCGATCGTAGCGGACGTTGGCTACAACAGCCCGGCGACGAAGCCGGCGGCCTCGTTGGCCGGGCCTTCGTAGGCGCGGTGCGCCGCAACGCTGTCGCCGTCGCCGCAGATGGGATCACCGGGGTTGCACAGGTCGATGGCACGGGATCCGTACACCGGACTCGCGGTCAGCGGCAGACCCAGTTTGGCCGACGGGTTGCCGAACACGGCGACGGCGGCGACGTGCTCGGGCACGTTCGGCGGCAACGGCGCAGTGAAGCCGACGGCCGGGAACGGTACGGCGGCGATGACATCGATCACCGCGGCGCCCTGGGAGTAGCCGCCGAGCACCAGCCGGGTGTCGGGGCAGTTGTCCACCATCCACTGGATATGGCCGGAGGCGTCGTTCGCACCGCCGGCCGCGGCCAGGAAGTCGAAGCTGGCCGGATAGTTCACCGCGTAGGCGCCCACCGACCGACCGCCGACCTTGTTGCGCAGCGAGCTGACGAACGCGTTGCCGATCCGGCCGAGGCCGGGCGTGTCATTGGTGCCGCGCGCGAAGACCACCTCGATGTCGGGGCAGTCCGCCGCGGCCACGCCGAGGCTCCCGGTGGGAGTGGGCATCAGCACGGGGGCGACGACGGCGACAGCAGCGGTCAGCGCTGCCGCGAGGAATACGGTGCAGCGACGAACAAGATCATTGGCCACACCGAATCGTAACGTCTGCCGCGAGCGGGCCGCCGGATCAGACCAATCCGGCGATGAACCCGGCAGCCTGCTGAATGAACGGCGAGCTCTCATAATGCGTGTGCGCAAACGGGTTTCGGCCGCCGGAGCAGATCGGGTCGCCGTCACTGCACAGGTCGATCGCACGTCCGCCGAACCGGCTGGACGTCACCGGGATGCCGAACTTGGCCGACGGGTTGCCGAAGACCGCGACCGCGGCGATGTTCTTGTTCAGGTCCGCGGGCAGCGGCGGGGCCGAGCCGACCTCACCGACCTTGTTGCCCAACGGGGGCACACCGATCAGCATGTCGACGATCGCGGCGCCCTGCGAGTAGCCGCCGAGCACCACACGGGTGGAGGGACACTGTTCGGCCAGGGTGGCGACGCGGTTGGTGGCGTCGTTGGCGCCGTCGGCCGCGGCCATGAAGTCGTAGGTGGCCGGGTAGTTGACGCCGTAGGTGCTCACCGTGCGGCCGCCGAGTTGCGCCTGCAGTGCGTCCGCGAGGGCCTGCCCGACGCGTCCGATGCCCGGCGGCTCGCTGGTGCCGCGCCCGAAGATCAGCTCGACGTCGGAGCAGGGCTCAGCCGCGGCGGTCGGGATGCTCGGAGAAGAGACGGTGGCCAGGGCGCCTGCGCAGACGATGGCTGAGACCATGGCGGCCAGCCGGAACGGCTTCCACAGAAAAGTCACGACCGCCATAGTCACACAAAATGGTTAGCCAAGGCTAATCGTTTGCTCACTACGGTCGCCTTGGCGGGCCAGGGCCAGCCCGGTCAGCACCACCGCGCCGCCGATCGCCTGGCTCATCGAGATGGCCTCGCCGAGCATGGCCCACGCGATGAGGACCGCGAACAGTACCTCCGAAAGGCCGACCAGTGAGGCGAAGCGCGGCTTGAGACGGGCGATACCGAGAATGCCGAGGGTGTAGGCCAGCGCCGTGGGGATCAGGCCGAGGGCGAGCACCGGCACGATCCACGCGGTGGCGTGCCCCGCGAGCATCACCGCGTTGGCGGTGAAGGTCAACGGCATCACACCGCTGAACCCGAGCAGTGACACCGCTGCGGTGCCGACGATCAGGCCGCCGGCGGCCAGGCTGATCGGATTGAGCCCGTCGCCGTCGGTGCTGACCCGGTTGGACATCAGGAAGTAGCAGGCGGCGCACACGGCGGCGGCCAGGCCCCAGCCCACCCCGACGAGGTTGATGTGGGCGCCGCTGAACACGTCGAGCACCAGGATGATCCCGACGATCGCCAGTGCCACCCCGCCGAACGTCATGGCGCCGGGGCGCCGGCGAGTGGTGGCCCATACCCAGCCGACCACCAGGACCGGCGCGGTGTATTCGAGTAACAGGGCCACGCCGACCGACAGGTGGGCGACGGCGTTGTAGTAGCAGAGTTGGGCGCCGGCGATCGGGAAGACGCCGTAGACGACGACGGTCCGGGCATGGTCGCGCACTTCGCGAAGCCAACCGGGGCGCACGATGCAGGCGAAGACGGCCATCATCAGCGCGCCGCCGGCGAGCCGGGCCGTGACGGCCGCGGTCGGGCTCCAACCGGACTCCATCAGCGCTTTGGCGAACGGGCCCGACGACCCGAACGCCAGCGCGGAACTCACGGCGAACATCAGTCCGAGTCGGAAGTGGTTGTCGGCGGTCGTGCGGTCGAGCTGGATCTCGGCGGTCATCGGTACACCTCCCCGGGGGCATGTCATGAGTAAAAGTGTCTATGGTAGTGACAGTAGTGTTGACGCTACGGCGACAGGGAGTCATGAGTCAAATGCTTTTCACCTATGACACAGAGCTCACACTGCGGGCCGCGATGGTGCTGGTCAACACCGATCGGGTGACGGGCGAGACGCTCACCGACCAGGCCGCGCTAAGCGCCTATCTCGACGAATTCGGATGGACCGGGCGACGCGACCGCGACGAGGCCGAATTGGCGGCCGTGCGCGGCCTGCGCGGACGACTCGGCGAGATCTGGGCGGTGGCCGCCGACGAAGAGGAGACGGTCCGTCGGGTCAACGCCTTGCTCAGTGACACCAAGGCCGCGCCGTGGCTGACCCGGCACAAGGAGATGCCGGAATGGCATCTGCACCTGGCCTCGGTCGACGACCCGCTGGCGCAGCGGATGGGCGCGGAGATGGCGATGGCGCTGGCCGATCTGATCCGCGGCGGTGAACTCCGCCGGCTCAAGATCTGTGCGGCGCCCGACTGTGAGGCCGTGTTGACCGATCTGTCGCGCAACCGTTCCCGCATCTTCTGCGACACCGGAAACTGCGGTAACCGTCAGCACGTTGCCGCCTACCGGCAGCGGCAACGCGCCGACTGACCCCAGGCGTAAATCGGCGTGATCGTGGTGTCTCGCCCCGGGATAGGGTTGCCCACGGGGGAGATATGGCACGGCGATCGGCCACTCGGCTACAGCTCAGCGGGCATCGGTTTCTGATGCGACGCACGGCGCATGCACTGGTCCGCGGTGATGCCCGCATGCTCGACGATCCGTTGCGCGCACAAGCCGTGGCCTACAGCGCAGGCTGCGTGCTGGCCGCCGTCGCAGTCGCGGTGTGCGCGGTGATCGCCGTCGTGCGTCCCGGTGCGGCACCGCGGGACGCACCGATCCTGATGGTCCGGGATACCGGGGCGCTGTACGTCAGGGTCGACGACGTCGTACACCCCGCGCTCAACCTGACCTCGGCCCGGCTCGTCGCCGGCGCGCCGGCGAACCCGGTCGCGGTCAACGAGGCGGCCCTGGCGAAGCTTCGGCGCGGCCCGCTGGTCGGCATCCCGGGCGCGCCGTCCCATCTCGGCCCACCGCTGCGCCTCGACGAAACGGATTGGGCCATCTGCGATGTCGGGCAGCCCGCCCAGCGCAGCCGGCCCGGGCGTACCCACGCCGGCGATCGAGGGTGCGCGCAGGGCGGGGACCTCG
>NZ_MBEJ01000126.1 GCF_001953975.1 Mycobacterium sp. NS-7484 | reverse complement strand
GGCTCGCCCCCGCCGTCCCCCCCACCCCCCCAAAACCCCCCGTTTGCCCGGCCCGGGGGGGGTTTTGCGTCTGCTCGGCACTGGGTAAGTGTGGGTGATGAGCACGGAGGTTAAAGGCGACGAGAGCGCCCTGACCGTCGCCGTCGCACTCGGTGCCAACGCCCTGATCGCGGTCGCCAAAACCGTGGTCGCAGGCATCACCGGCTCGGCGTCCATGCTTGCCGAGGCGGCGCACTCCTGGGCGGACACCGGCAACGAGGTGTTCCTGTTGATCGGCACCCGCAAGTCGATGAAGCCGGCCGACGCCGAACACCGATTGGGTTACGGGCGGGCCGGTTACATCTGGTCGATGTTCGCCGCCTTCGGGTTGTTCACCGTCGGCGCGGTGGTGTCGATCTGGCACGGGATCTCCTCGCTCGGCGGCGAAGGTGAGGCGACGTCGTACGGCTGGGCCTACGCCGTGCTCGGCGTCGCGTTCGTGCTCGAGGGCACGTCGTTTGCGCAGGCGCTTCATCAGACGAGATCGGGTGCGGTGCAACGGCGTATCCACCCACTGCGCTATATCAGGGTGACCTCGAATCCGATGCTGCGCGCGGTATTCGCCGAAGACCTCTCCGCGCTGATCGGCTTGGTGATCGCGGCGCTCGGAGTCCTGGCACACCAGCTCACCGGAAACGCGGTGTGGGATGCGCTCGGCTCGATCCTGGTCGGTGTGCTGCTGGGTGGCGTCGCCCTGTTCCTCATCGGACGCAACATGGACTTTCTGACCGGTGAGGCGGCAACCCCACTGGCCCGCAACAGCGTGCTGTGGCAGTTGCTCAACCACACCGACATCGAACGGGTCAGCTATCTGCACATGGAATGGGTTGGCGCCGACCGCATCTACCTGGTAGCCGCGGTCGATCTGATTGGCGACGCCGCCGAGTCTGACGTAGCCGCCCGGCTCCACGCGATCGCCGATGCCTTGCAGAGCCGCCCGGAGATCGTGCGTGCGGTCCTCACCCTGACCCGCCCCGGTGATCCCACCGACCTACGGCCCGAGGAGCTACCCGACTGGTACCGGCAGGATCGACCGCAAAACCACGTACGTGACTGATGTGCGGCGCGCAGACTTGAGTAATGACCCGCATCGAGCCGCGCACCGACGCCGAGGGGCACGACCAGCCTGAATTTCATCCCTACCACCACCCCGCGGCAGGATGGGGCGCGGCCACGAGCGTCACCAAGTTCTTGATCCGCGAGCGCGAGCCTATCGACGGCCCCCGAGCGATCATGAAGATGAACCACGAGGACGGCGGTTTCGACTGTCCAGGCTGCGCCTGGCCCGACGACCTGAAGGGGCTCAAACTCGACATCTGCGAGAACGGCATCAAACACGTCACCTGGGAGATGACGCACAAGCGCTGCGGTCCGGAATTCTTCGCCCAACACACCGTCGCCGAGCTGGCGACCTGGAGCGACTTCGCCCTCGAAGATCAAGGCCGGCTGACCGAGCCTATGGTGTACAACGCCGAGACCGATCATTACGAACCGATCAGCTGGCGTGACGCGTTCGACCTCGTGGGCACGGCCCTGGCAGATCTGGAAGACCCGAACCAGGCGTCGTTCTACACCTCGGGTCGGCTGGGCAACGAAGCCACGTTCCTGTACCAGCTGATGGCGCGCGAACTCGGCACCAACAATCTGCCGGATTGCTCGAACATGTGCCACGAAGCCAGCGGTCGGGCCTTGACGGCGGCGCTCGGAACGGGCAAAGGCACTGTCGACCTTCAAGATTGGCAGACTGCCGACGCGCTCTTCATCATCGGCGTCAACGCCGCATCCAATACGCCGCGCATGCTCACCGCGCTGGCTGACGCCTACCGCCGGGGCGCGGCGATCGTGCACATCAACCCGTTGGTGGAAGCCGGAGCGACCAAGACCATCATCCCGCACGACTTTCTGCGCATGGCCACGTTCCGCTCCACCAAGACCAGCACGCTGAATCTCCAACCCCGCATCGGCGGTGACATGGCGCTGATCCGTGGCATCGCGAAAGCCGTTCTGGAACAGGCGCAAACCGACCCGAAGGCGCTGGATATCGAGTTCATCGAGCGTTATACGACGGGTTTCGAGGGCTACCGGTCGACCGTCGAAGCTACCTCGTGGGAAGAGATCGAATACAAATCCGGTGTGTGCGAAGCGGATATCCGCAAAGCCGCCATAATCTACCGCGACGCCGACCGCAGCATCATCAGCTGGTGTCTCGGCGTCACCCAGCACGAGCACGGCGTGGACAGCGTGCGCGAGATCGTCAACCTCCTTTTACTGCGCGGCAACCTGGGTCGCGAGGGCGCCGGGCCGTCACCGGTGCGGGGGCACAGCAATGTGCAGGGCAACCGCACCTGTGGCATCGACCACCGGCCGGCCGGAGCCTCCCTCGACCGGCTCGCCGACGTGTGCGGGATCGACCCGCCACGCGAGCCCGGTCTGGACACCGTGCGCACCATCGAGGCCATGAACCGCGGCGAAGTGAAGGTATTCGTCGGGATGGGAGGCAATTTCGCCAGTGCCGCCCCAGACACCGCGTACACCTTCGCCGGGCTGCAGAAATGTGATCTCACCGTCCAGGTCAGCACCAAACTCAACCGCAGCCACGTGATCCACGGCCGCCGCGCCCTGATCCTGCCCTGCCTGGGCCGTACCGAAAAGGATCATCAGAAGGCCGGCGTGCAGTCCGCCTCGGTCGAGGATTCGATGAGCATGGTGCACCTCTCGGTCGGGATGAAGAAGCCCGCGTCGCCGCACCTGATGTCCGAGCCCGCCATCATCGCCGGGATCGCGCGGGCCGCACTTCCTTCCAGCAGTACACCGTGGAGTTGGTATGTCGAAGACTACGACCGCATCCGGGACACCATGGCCAAGGTGCTCAACGGTTTCGAGGATTTCAATCGGCGGGTCCGCCTGCCGCTGGGCTTCCGGATCAAGCAGCCCGCACGGGAACTGATTTTCCTGACCCCGTCCGGGCGTGCCGAGTTCTCGGCGGTCGGGCTACCGGACGACAGCACCGAGGCGGGCACCTTGACCTTGGCGACGCTGCGCTCGCACGATCAGTGGAACACCACCATCTACTCCGACAGCGACCGGTATCGCGGCGTCAAGAACCTGCGCACCTTGGTTTTCATGAATGCGCAGGACATGGCCGACCGCGGGCTCAAGGAGTTCGACGACGTCGACATCGTCGCCACTGCCCGCGATGGCAGCACGCGCTCGCTGCGGCACTACAAGGCCATTCCATATGGCATCCCGCCCGGTTGCGCCGCGGGGTACATGCCCGAGATGAATGTCCTGTGCGCGATCGGCGACTACAGCACCCAGAGCGATCAGCCCATCATGAAGAACATCCGCGTCCGCGTCCAGAAGTCCGCCCCGGGCTGAGAAAGCATGTTCGCTCACACCCACCGGCTGCGGGCCGGCGGGGCCTGCGGCGTCACCCAGGCCTTGGCGTAGCGGTTCTTCCCGGCCCGCTGCGGATCGCGGCTGCGGTAGATCACAAAGGGACGGACCAGATAGCCGATCGGCGCGCTGAACATGTGCACCAACCGGGTGTAGGGCCAGAAGCCGAGCAGGGCAACGACTATCAGAACATGGGCCTGGAACGTCCACGGCGTCTCGGCCATCAACTGGGGCGCCGGGTGCAGGGTGAACAGGCTGCGGAACCACGGCGACACCGTCTCGCGATAGTTGTACGTCGAGAAGACGTTGGTCAGCGTGTTCAGCATCCCGGTGGCCAGCGCACCGACCAGCAGCAGGTACATCACCTTGTCGTTGAGTGTGGTCGCGGTGCGCACTTCGGGCACGGTCACCCGGCGGTACAGCAGGATGCCCACTCCGGCGACGACGGCGATGCCGGCCAATGCCCCCATGCTCACCGACATCAGGTGGTAGACGTGTTCGGAAACGCCGACGGCCGAGGTCCACGACTGCGGGATCAGCAGCCCGACAACGTGACCGGCTAGCACGCCCAGGATGCCGAAATGGAACAACGGACTGCCCAGGCGCAGTAACCTGCTCTCGTAGATCTGGGAAGACCGTGTGGTCCAACCGAACTGGTCGGCCCTGTAACGCCAGATGTGCCCGAGTGCGAACGACGTGAAGGCGATGTAGGGCAGGGTCATCCACAACACGTTGCTCATGCTCGACCTCCTGAAGCCATGGGATCCATCGCAAACGGATCCAGCCCGACGTCCTCGTCGGGCGGACCCTCGGCGGCCAGTTGGGCGATGCGGCGGCGGTCAGCGCTGTTCACTGGCGGCAGTGTGGACAGGATCGCCGCCAGCAGACCCGCGTAGTAGGACTCGTTGTCCTGCAGAGAAAGCCGCAGCAGCTCGAGCACCGGGACATGTTCGGCCAGCAGCCGTTCCCCTTGGGCGTGATCGACGGTGGCGGCGAACTCGAGCACCATCGGCAGGTAGTCGGGCAGCTCCGTGTTCTCCAATTCACCGACGTCCAGGCCGGCCTGCCGGTAGGCGTGCTTGAACCGCAGCAGCGCCATACCGCGCTTGCGGGTGTCGCCGTAGGCGTAATAGGTGAGGTGAAGGCTGGAACGCCGACGCATGTCGAAGGTCTCGACGTAGTTGGCTGCCCGTTGCATGGTGTCTGCCTGCCGGAACCGCAATGCGAACTCGGTCAGCGGCGCTCGCACCGATTCCGGAAGTTCGTCGGATATGGCATCCAATTGGTCGACGAGCGCGGCGGTTTCGGCCGTCGGGTAGTCGAGCATCAAGGCAGTGACGCGCCACACCAGGCGCTGCTGGCGCTCGGACAGGGCAGAGCCGGTGCCTGTCCTGCGGGTGCGGGTGAGTAGCTTCATGTGGTCGGCAACAACCCGTCTGTGCTCCGGCCGTCCCAGTTGAGCAGGTTGACCCGGGTCGGGTCACCTTGCGGAACAGCGTCATTGGTGTGGGTCAGATGGAACTTGTCCACCATCGTGTCGAATGCCGTCATCCCTGGTCCGCCGTCGCCATTCAGGCTGCAACCGGTGGCCAGGGCGTCGAGCCGGTGCGCATCCGAACCGGCCCCGGTCGGGATGACATAGCGGTCCTGATATTTGGCGATGGCCAGCAACCGGTACATCGATTCGATCTCGTCGCCACTCAACCGCACCGACGCCGGGATGGTCTCGTCGAACTCTTCGCCCAGGTTCGCCGAGCGCATGTAGGCGCGCATGGCGGCCAGTCGTTGCAGCGCGGCCCGGACGGGTGCGACGTCACCCGCGGTGAACAGCTCGGCCAGGTATTCGACCGGGATTCGCAGTGTGTCGATGGCGCCGAACAGGTTGTTCTTGTTCTCGCCGTCGTGACCGGTCTCTTTCAGGATGTCGACCACCGGCGACAGCGGCGGCACGTACCACACCATCGGCATGGTCCGGTATTCCGGATGCAGCGGCAGGGCCACCTGGTAGTCGACGATCAGCCGGTACACCGGTGAATTCTGCGCGGCGTCAATCCATTCGGGGGAGATGCCGGCCCGCTCGGCTTCGGCCACCACCCGGGGATCATGCGGGTTGAGGAACACGCCGAGCTGGGAGGGATAGAGGTCCTTGTCTTCGGTGACCGATGCCGCCTCCAACACCGCGTCGGCGTCGTACAACATCACGCCGATGTAGCGGAGCCGGCCGACACAGGTCTCCGAACACACCGTGGGGATGCCGACCTCGACGCGCGGATAGCAGAACGTGCACTTCTCGGCCTTGCCGGTCTTGTGGTTGAAGTAGATCTTCTTGTACGGACACCCGGTGACGCACTGGCGCCAGCCTCGGCACTTGTCCTGATCCACCAGCACGATGCCGTCTTCGGAACGCTTGTAGATGGCGCCGGAGGGACACGCTGCGGCGCAGGCCGGGTTGAGGCAGTGCTCACAGATCCGCGGCAGGTAGAACATGAACGTCTGCTCGAACTCGAGCTTGACCTTGTCTTCGAGCTTGCCCAGCAACGGGTCTCGGCTCACCTGCTCCGGGCCGCCGCCCAGATCGTCGTCCCAGTTGGCTCCCCAGGTGACCTTGGTGTCGCGACCGGTGATCAGCGACTTGGGCCGTGCCACCGGCGTGGTGTCCATGGCCGGTGCGGCGAGCAGGTTCTCGTAGTCGTAGGTCCACGGGTCGTAGTAGTCCGACACCGTGGGCAGGTCGGGATTGGCAAAGATGTTCAGCAGACGCTTGAACCGGGAGCCCGACTTGAGGGTGAGCTTGCCGCGCTTGTTCAGCGTCCAGCCGCCCTTCCAGCGCTCCTGGTCCTGATATTGACGCGGATAACCCTGCCCGGGACGGGTTTCCACATTGTTGAACCACACGTACTCCACACCGCTGCGGTTGGTCCAGGCCTGCTTGCAGGTGACACTGCAGGTGTGGCAGCCGATGCACTTGTCGAGGTTCATCACCATCGCCAGCTGCGCCATTATCCTCATTGGTCCACTCCGCAAGCTTCGTGTCCGGTCATCGTCTAGTACTCCACTTCCTGCGAGCGACGACGAATCGTGGTCACCTCGTCGCGTTGATTTCCGGTGGGCCCGTGGTAGTTCAGGGCGAAGGACTGCTGCGCATACCCACCGATCAGGTGCGTCGGTTTGATCATGATCCGGGTCAGCGCGTTGTGGATGCCTCCGCGTTTGCCGTTCTTCTCGGTGCGTGGCACGTCGACGGCCTTGTCCTGGGCGTGGTACATGAACACCAGACCTTCGGGCATGCGGTGGCTGACGATGGCGCGGGCATTCACCACACCGTTGCGGTTGGTGCACTCGATCCAGTCGTTGTCCTTGACGCCGATCTTGGCGGCGTCCACGTCCGACATCCAGATGCACTGACCGCCCCGGGACAGGGTCAGCATGTACAGGTTGTCCTGGTACGCAGAGTGAATCGACCATTTGGAGTGCGGCGTCAGGTAGCGCACGGTGATCGAACGACCGGCTGTGCTTCCTACCACGGGCTCGTCGAACAGCGCCGTCATGTCCAGTGGCGGCCGGAATGTCGGCAGTTGCTCACCGAGCTCACTCATCCAGTCGTGGTCCAGATAGAAGTGCTGGCGGCCGGTCAGGGTGTGCCAGGGCTTGAGTCGCTCGGTGTTGATGGTGAAGGGGGAGTAGCGCCGGCCGCCGGTCTCCGAACCCGACCATTCCGGCGAGGTGTTGACCGGCACCGGCCGGGCCTGGGTGTCGGCGAACGTGATTCGTTTACCTTCGTTCTCCTTGGCGAGATCGACCAGCTCGGTGCCGGTACGACGCTCCAGCGCCTCGAAGCCTTCGACGGCCAGGCGCCCATTGGTGGTGCCCGACAGCGCGAGGATGGCCTCAGCAGCGTGGGTGTCCTTGGCCAACGACGGACGTCCGACTGCGACGCCGCTGACCACGGTGCCGTTGACCCCGCACAGGTACTCGACCTCGGGCTCGGGATGCGTCGTCACCCCCTTGGTGGTGAGGCCGACGGTTTCCACCATCGGCCCCAGAGCGGCCATCTTCTCGGCGATCGCCGGGTAGTCGCGCTCCACCATCACAAGCCGGGGCATCGTCTGGCCGGGAATCGGCGCGCACTCACCGGCTTTCCAGTCCAGGACGCGACCGCCGGGCTGCGCGGTGGCGTCCGCGCTGTCGTGCTGCAACGGCATGGCCACGATGTCGTTGCGTTTGCCGAGGTGCTTTTCGGCCAGCCAGGAGAAGCCACGGGCAATGCGGTGGAACGCATCGAAATCGGTCTTCGTCTCCCACGGCGGTGAGATGGCCGGAGAGAAGGCATGCACGAACGGGTGCATGTCGGTGCTCGACAGGTCGTGCTTTTCGTACCAGGTGGCCGCGGGCAGCACGATGTCGGAGAACAGCGTCGTGCTGGTGTTGCGGAAATCCAGGGACAGCAACAGATCCAGCTTGCCCACCGGGGCCTCGTCGCGCCAACGGACCTCTTGTGGCCGGATACCGTCCTCGTCGCGCGCGGCGACCGCGGAGTCGGTGCCCAGCAGGTGTTTGAGGAAGTACTCGTTGCCCTTTGCCGACGAGCCGAGCAGGTTCGACCGCCACACCGTCAGGCAGCGCGGGAAGTTCTCCGGGGCGTCTGGATCTTCGCAGGCGAACTGCAGATGGCCCGATTTGAGGCCGTCCACCACGTAACCGGCGGCGTCTTTGCCGAGGCGGTCAGCCTCGTCGGCCAGATCCAGCGGGTTGCGGTTGAACGTGGGGTAACTCGGCATCCAGCCGAGCCGGCTGGCCAGAGCGATGTTGTCCGCGGCGGTGCGGCCTTCGAACTTGCCCTCGGCCAGAGGTGAGGCCATCACCTCCGAGGTGAACGGGTCGTAACGCCACTGATCGGTCGCCAGATACCAGAACACCGTGCCCTGCATCTGCCGTGGCGGTCGCTGCCAGTCCAGGCCGAAAGCCAATGTGGCCCAACCCGTGACGGGCCGGCACTTCTCCTGGCCGACGTAGTGCGCCCAGCCGCCGCCGTTGACGCCCTGGCAGCCGGTGAGCATCACCAGGGTGAGGAATGACCGGTAGATCTGATCGGAATGGAACCAGTGATTGGTGCCCGCGCCCATCAGGATCATCGACCGTCCCTTGGAACGCTCGGCGTTGTCGGCGAACTCGCGGGCGATCCGTTCCGCGGCCGCGGCGGGGACGCCGGTGATCTCTTCCTGCCACGCCGGGGTATAGGGCTCGGCCGCATCGTCATATCCCGACGGCCACTGCCCGGGCAGACCCTCCCGAGCCACCCCGTACTGCGCGAGCATCAGGTCGAAGACGGTCGTCACCCGGTGTCCGGCAACGATTCTGGTCGGCACGCCACGCTCCAGCACGCCCGGTTGGTCGCCGTCGAACCGCGGAAGGGACACCGTGGCCGCCTTGGCGTCGCTGTCGTGCATTGTCAGCAGGGGGTGTACACCTTGCAGGTCCAGGTTCCAACGTCCCTCACCGGAGGCGGTGAACCGGTGTCCCAGCGATCCGTTGGGCACCACGGGCCGTCCGGCCTGGTCCAACAGGACTGTTTTGGACGCCGCCCCCTCGCCGGTGTCACCGAGATCGGCTGCGGTGAGGAACTTTCCGGGCAGCACCTTCCCGTCGCGTTCGACGAGTGTGACCAGGAATGGCAGGTCGGTGTATTTCTTGACGTAGTTGGTGAAGTACGGCGTCTGCTTGTCGACGAAGAATTCCTTGAGGATGACATGCCCCATCGCCATGGCGAGGGCCGCATCGGTACCGGGGCGGGCCGGCAGCCATTCGTCGGCGAACTTGGTGTTGTCGGCATAGTCCGGCGACACCACCACGACCTTCTGGCCGCGGTAGCGGGCCTCGGTCATGTAGTGCGCGTCCGGAGTGCGGGTGACCGGGACGTTCGAGCCCCACATGATCAGGTAGCCCGCGTCGAACCAGTCGGCTGATTCGGGTACGTCGGTCTGATCGCCGAAGACCTGCGGCGAGGCCACCGGCAGGTCGGCGTACCAGTCGTAGAACGACAGCATCGACCCGCCGAGCAGCGAGATGAACCGGGCGCCGACGGCATGGCTGACCATCGACATCGCCGGGATCGGCGAGAATCCGGCCACCCGGTCCGGCCCGTACTTCTTGATCGTGTGGACGTGGGCGGCTGCGGCGATCTCGGCGGCCTCCCACCATTCGGCCCGGACAAATCCGCCCTTGCCTCGGGCGGCCTTGTACCGCTTGGACTTCTCCGGGTCTTCGACGATGTCGGCCCAGGCCAGCACGGGATCCTTTAGCCGCTCCTTGGCCTCGCGGTAGTACTCCAGCAGCACGCCGCGCACATAGGGATAGCGCACGCGCGCAGGCGAATACGTGTACCACGAGAACGACGCGCCGCGCGGGCACCCGCGTGGCTCGTACTCCGGCTTGTCGGCGCCGACCGATGGATAGTCGGTTTGTTGCGACTCCCAGGTGATGACGCCGTCTTTGACGTAGATCTTCCACGAGCAGGACCCCGTGCAGTTCACGCCATGAGTTGATCGCACCACTTTGTCGTGGGCCCACCGGTCACGGTAGAAGTCATCGGCCGAGCGGCCCCCGACCTTGTGCAGGGTCCGGTGATCGTCTGAGACTTCGCCGCGGTGGAAGTACTTGCCCAGTCGCAGCAACGCATCGGCAGGTGTCTGACTGCCCGCGGGTGAATCAACCAAGATCTGTCCCTCCACGCTGTTGATGCACGAGCGTAAGGGCGGTTTTCAGTGCCTCAAAAGAACGCACTCGGCGCCATGGGGCGCTGTGAAAGCGCGGTAACCCGGCAGTCATTTCACAGGAACACAGCGGTCATGCGGCGATCGGTCGGTCATTCCGCATTCATGTCGCCTACCTGCATAAACTGTGCCCCTCGCGGGCCGAGATCCGGGCGTTTGCCACAGTCGGTAGGCGGCGTGAGTCAGGCCCGGACGGCCCAGGATTTATCACCGCGGTAACACGTCGTCGGGTCGTCAAAGCAATGGCGGCTTTGTCCACGCGATGGTGTGCCGGAAGGCGGGTCGGCGCCGCATCACCGCACCGGGCAGCGTGGCGTCGACGATCGCGTGATCAGGTCGACGGGTCCCGCGAGCTCGCCGAGTCTGTGGTCGTCGATCGTGACGTTGGTGAGCCCGGCGGACCGTTGAGCGGCCTGGGCGCGCATCCCCGCGTCCAGATCCGTGCCGTGGACGTGCTCGAACGTTCGGCGAGTTTTGCCACCAATGCGCCTTGGCCGCAATTGATGTCAATGGCAGTGCCACGGTGGGCCGACAGGTTCGCCAGGATCCAGCCGTGGAAATGGTCGTTGTGGCTCCACGGATGCCTGTTGTTGAAGGTGTGCAGTGCCTGGCCGGTCAGTCACATTGGTCACAGCCGTCCCGGAATGGGAGACGATGGCCGTTGCGCCCGCCTGTTAGCGACTGTTCAGCGACAATCGCCACGTTGATATCGTTGTGCCTCGTCAGTCCCATTGTCGCTCCGCGATTTTGGCACTCGCACACCACTGACCTCATGAGCATCAGGTGTCCAGTGCCCGCATGCCAGCGACTCTGTCGCTGATAGTTGGTCAACCTGAAATTTGTTGTGCGTGAGCCTGATTGATACTGGAGTGACGCAAGTACTGATCGTCGCTGGGGCAGATGATGCGAAAATAGGTTCGTGAGGCGATTGTCGCTGAAAAGTCGCTCATAGGCGGGCAAGTCGCACACCCGGTTTCCCTGCGCGACGCGCCCGCCCGGTTGCGCGATACCCCGTGCGGGCGCCCCCGTTCAGTCGACCACGAAAGACGAGGCAGCACGCAGGTGTGCGACGGCGTCGTCGACGATCTTTTCGACCAGCTCGGCGCACGACGGCAGGTCGTTGATGATGCCGGCCACCTGACCCGAGGCCAGCACACCGGCGTCGGTGTTGCCATCCACGAGACCGGCTTTCAAAAGCATCGCTGTGTTGGCCTTCATGACGATCTGCGACCAGGTGAGTTCCTTGCCCTCCCGCATGGCCAGTCCGTCCTTGACGATCGAAAGCCAGGACATCCCCGAATACTTCTTGAACTTCTGGGCGTTGCCGACCGCGGCGGCGAGGCTGCGAACCCCTGAGCCGCTTTCGAGCTTCTCCACCAGGCCGGTGCGCAGCACGCGGTGCGGCATGCCGTCGACACGGGTAGAGACCACGGTGCCGTCCAGTGCGGCCTGCAGGTACCGCTGCTTGACCGCGTCGGGCACGGTGGAATCAGAGGTCAGCAGGAACCGGGTCCCCATGGCAACCCCAGCGGCGCCATACGACAAGGCAGCGGCCAGGCCGCGGCCGTCGAAGAAGCCCCCCGCGGCGATCACCGGCATGCCGGTGTCCTTCACCGCGTCGAGCACC
Source organism: Mycobacterium sp. NS-7484 (assembly GCF_001953975.1). GTDB lineage: Bacteria > Actinomycetota > Actinomycetes > Mycobacteriales > Mycobacteriaceae > Mycobacterium. The sequence goes on along the minus strand of NZ_MBEJ01000126.1, from coordinate 85,388 downwards.
GAGGGCAGCAGCAGCGTGGTGGCGACGGGACCGGTGTGGCCGCCGCCTTCACCGCCCTGCACGATGACCGCGTCGGCACCCCAGCCGGCCACCTTCTTGGCGTGCTTGGCCGCGCCGACCGACGGGATCACCACGACGCCTGCGTCTTTGAGCTTGGCGATCAGCTCGGGCTTGGGAGCCAGAGCGAAGGAGGCGACTTTGACTCCTTCGCGGATCAGGAGGTCGACGCGCGCACCGGCATCACCCGCATCGGCACGCATGTTGATGCCGAAGGGTTTGTCGGTGGCGGCCTTGACCTTGGTCACGGCGGTCTGCAGTTCCTCGAGCGTCATGGTCGCTGACGCCAGGATGCCGAGCCCGCCGGCGTTGGAGGTGGCGGCAACCAGTCGCGCACCGGCCACCCAGCCCATGCCGGTCTGGACGACCGGGTGCTCGATCCCGACCAGTTCGGTCAGCGGAGTCTTGAGCTTGCCCATGCGTTAGACCTTGACCTCTTTGTCGCGCAACGACTTCGGATCGATGGTCTCGCGCAGGAGCGTGAGCTCCTCGTCTGTCGGCATCCGGGTTTCTTCGGCGCTGTCAAGCCCGTGCACCTCGAAGGAGGTGTTGTCGGCGACCTGCTGAGCCTCGACACCGGGATGCAACGACACCGCGCGCATCTGGTGGTCGGGGCCGTTGAAGTCGAACACGCCCAGGTTGGACACCACGCGGTAGATGTTGGCGAACCGGTAGGCCGGATTGGCGGGATCAACCTTGTCCCAGCCGATTCCGGAGACGATGTCCACCGACTCGCAGAACACCCGCTTGGAGTGGTTGCCGACGAAGTAGCTGGTGGCATGGTTGATGCTGTTGCCCGGCGCACCGCGCACGCCGAACATCTGGCGGGTCGGGTGCTGGATCGGTCCGAACGCCGACAGGTTCTGGTTGCCGTAGCGGTCGATCTGGTTGGCGCCCATCACGACATGGCGCTTGCCCCAGGCCAGGGTCTCGAACACGCGGTTGAACGGCATCCAGCCCTCGACGGTGAAGGAGCCGCCGATGGCCGGGGTGTCGGCCATGATCCGGGCCTCACCGTCGGTCAGCACGATGTCGGGGGAGAAAGTCAGCCGGGCCAGCCGGGCGGCGATCTGGACGACGGTGGTCATGGGACTGGCCATGATCTCGCCGGCGTCGCGGAACAGTTCGGCGCAGGCGACGGCGCATATTTCGGCGCGGGTCACGTCACTCACTTGGCACCTTCTTTCTGGGCCTCGGCGAACTTGCGCACCGCGGCCTGGTAATCGTCCTCACTGCCGGACAGGTACGTCTTGACGAACTCAGCCCAGGTCTCGTCGGAGCCGGCGGCCTCGGCGTAGTGGCGCTGGAACTTCTCGTCACGCCGGTAATCGGGCTCGTTGGTGGTGAAGTGGGCACCGTTGGGTGCCTCCACCACGGAGTCGACCATCATCCGGTTGATCAGGAGGGCCTGCGTCGGAACGGCTTTGACCAGTTCCTCGGTGGAGACCACGCGCTCGACGGACAGGAAGCGGCGCTGGGCCGACATCAAGAACAGGTCGTCGAAGTACGGGTCGATACCGGTGTAGGCCGCATTGCCCTGAGCGTCACCGAGATTCATGTGCACGAACGCCGCGTCGAGGTTCAGTGCGGGCATCGCGATGAGTTCCTCGTGGGCCCCGTCGGTCTGGTACGGCGACGTCACGGTCTTGAGTTCGTCGCCCCAGAACGCGCGGACGTCGCTGCCGAGTCCGGCGCGGATCGGCAGGAACGGCAACCGCTGGGCGGCGGCCTGCAGCCCGCAACGCAGCATGCCTTCGTCCATCTCGCGGGCCTCGATGGCGCCTTCGGTGCGACGGCGCGCGAACCACGGGTCGTAGAACGGCGGCGAGTCCAGCGACACGAAGCCGTAGTAGACACGCTTGACCTTGCCAGCCGAACACAGCAGGCCCAGGTCAGGGCCGCCGTAGGTGACCACGGTCAGATCCTTGACGTCGGTGCGCAGCAGGGCGCGGACGAGGGCCATCGGCTTGCGCCGCGAGCCCCAGCCGCCGATGCCGATGGTCATGCCGCTTTCGATCGAGGCGGCTGCCTCGTCGAGAGTTGTCCTCTTGTCTGTCATGCCTTGGACCCCTTGTCAGTTCCGGCGAAGGCGTCGCGGTGCTCGTCGGACACACCGGACAGGTTGAGTTCGAAGGTGAAGCCCTGCTCCATGCGGTACCGCGCGTTGACAGGCTGCACGTCGATGAAGTTCAAGGCCTCCTTGGCCGCCCGGATCACCCGGGTGTCCTTGCTGGCGATGTCGCGGGCGACGCGCAGCGCGGCCTCGTCGAGCTCCTCGCGCGGGACCACCTCGTGCACCGAGCCGAAGTGATGCAGGGTTTCGGCGGGAACGGTCGCGGCAGTGAAGAACAACCGGCGCATCAGGTGCTGGGGGACCAGCCGGGACAGGTGGGTCGCGGCGCCCAACGCTCCACGTTCCACTTCGGGCAGCCCGAACTTGGCGTCGTCGGAGGCGACGATCACGTCGGCGTTGCCGACCAGACCGATGCCGCCACCGACGCAGAAGCCGTTGACTGCGGCCACCACTGGGACCTCGCACTCGTACACGGACTTGAATGCGTGGTAGCAGCCGCGGTTGGCGTCGATGAGTGCGGTGAAGCCCTCGGTGTTCTGCATTTCCTTGATGTCCACGCCGGCGTTGAAGCCGCGGCCCTCGGCCCGCAGGATCACCACGTGGGTGCTGCGGTCGCGGCCGGCGGCAGTGATGGCATCGCCGAGTTCGAACCAGCCGGCCGACGGGATGGCGTTGACCGGGGGGTAGTTGACGGTGACCGAGACGATGCCCGGTTCGACTGTCTTGGTGGTGATCGTCATCAATCCACTTCCTGGAGGGGTCGCTACCTAAGCAAGCACTTGCTTGGTACGCTAGCACAGTGACCGATACGCCAGAAGCCGGTGCAATCAATTTGGGTTTGGCCGGCAAGGTGGTCCTGGTAACCGGCGGAGTGCGAGGGGTTGGCGCTGGCATCAGCGCGGTTTTCGCCGGTCAGGGCGCCACCGTGGTGACCTGCGCACGTCGTCCGGTTGAGGGACTGCCCTACGAGTTCCACAGCTGCGACATCCGGGATGACGACTCGGTGAAGGCGCTGATCGACGCCGTCGTCGACAAGCACGGCCGTCTCGATGTGGTCGTCAACAATGCCGGCGGCTCGCCGTATGTGCTCGCCGCCGACGCGTCGGCGAAGTTCAGCACCAAGATCATCGAGCTGAACCTGATCGGCGCACTCTCGGTGTCTACGCACGCCAATGCCGTGATGCAGCAGCAGGACTCCGGCGGCTCCATCGTCAACATCTCCAGCGTCAGTGGCCACCGCCCGACGCCGGGCACCGCGGCCTACGGTGCGGCGAAGGCCGGCATCGACAACCTCACGTCCACGCTGGCCGTGGAGTGGGCGCCGAAGGTCCGGGTGAACTCGGTCGTCGTCGGCATGGTCGAGACTGAACAATCCGAACTGTTCTACGGCGACGCCGAGTCCATCGCGGCCATCTCGCGGAACGTCCCGCTGGGGCGGCTGGCCAAGCCGACCGACATCGGTTGGGCCACGGCGTTTTTGTCGTCGGCTGCGGCCTCGTACATCAGCGGCGCCTCGCTGGAGGTGCACGGCGGCGGCGAACCGCCGCATTACCTGTCGACCACTACAGCAGACATCAAATAGAAGGAGACACACTCACATGGGACTTCTGGACGGCCGGGTGGTCATCGTGACGGGCGCCGGCGGCGGCCTGGGCCGCGCACACGCGCTGGCGTTCGCGGCCGAAGGCGCACGCGTCGTGGTCAACGACATCGGCGTGGGTCTGGACGGCTCACCGGCCGGCGGCGGTAGCGCCGCCCAGGGTGTGGTCGACGAGATCGTCGCCGCCGGAGGCGAAGCCGTCGCCAACGGCTCCAACGTCGCGGACTGGGCACAGGCCGAGGCCCTGATCCAGACTGCGGTCGATTCCTTCGGCGGGCTCGACGTTCTCGTGAACAATGCCGGCATCGTGCGCGACCGGATGTTCGCAAACACCTCCGAAGAGGAGTTCGACGCCGTCACCGCCGTGCACCTCAAGGGGCACTTCGCCACGATGAAGCACGCCGCGGCCCACTGGCGCGCCCAGTCCAAGGCGGGCAACACTGTCGATGCGCGCATCATCAACACCAGCTCGGGCGCCGGCCTGCAAGGCAGTGTGGGACAGGCGAATTACAGCGCCGCCAAGGCCGGCATCGCCGCACTCACCTTGGTCGCCGCCGCGGAGATGGGCCGTTACGGCGTCAGCGTCAACGCCATCGCACCCTCGGCGCGCACCCGGATGACCGAGACCGTGTTCGCCGACATGATGGCCACCCAGGACCAGGCCTTCGACGCCATGGCTCCGGAGAACGTCTCACCGCTGCTGGTGTGGTTGGGCAGTGTCGAGTCCAAGGACGTGACCGGCAAGGTGTTCGAGGTCGAGGGCGGCAAGATCCGCGTCGCCGAGGGCTGGGCGCATGGCCCCGAGATCGACAAGGGCGCCAAGTGGGATCCGGCCGAGCTGGGCCCCGTCGTCAATGACCTGTTGGCCAAAGCCCGCCCGGCAGTCCCCGTCTACGGCGCCTAATTTTCCTCCCGCGAGCAGACGCAAACCGGTACCAAATCAAGCGATTTGGTACCGGTTTACGTCTGGTCGGCAGATCAGGCGGCGTCCTTACCGGCGGACTTCGCCTTCTCGCCGGCCTTGCCGTCCTTCTTGTCCTGCTTGTCGGCACCGGCGAGCTTCTTGACGGTCTCGCGGGCGCGCTGGACCGAGGACTCGATCCCGCTGCGCACCTCGTCTGAAGCGCGATCGGCCCGGTCTCGCATCGCGGACAGTGCCTTGCCCGGCTCCACCTTGTTGCCTGCGACCAGCTTGGTCGCACCGTTGGCGGTACGGGTACTCGAGATCCTGTTCTGCACCAATGTGGTGCGCGCAGCTGCCTTTTCGGTGACCTCGTTGCTGACGTTCTCGGTCACCTGCTCGACGTCCTGCTCGACCGTCGGCTCGGTGGCCTTGTCGGCAACCGGCTCATCGGTCTGGGCGGCAGTGTTCTGGATCCCGACCTTGGACTGCTGCGATGTGGACTTGTTCAGCGAGCCGGGAATGCCGGCGATCGCCTCGACGGTGTCGTTGATCGAATCGCTGACGAACTTCACCGTCGCCTTGCCGACATCCTGAATGCCCTTGGCGCCGGCGTCCGCAATGGACTCAGGGTCGAACGACAGGACAGGCAGGCGCATGTCGTAGATCGCCTTCTGGGGCGCCACGATCAGATCGCGTACGTTGACGAACATCTTGGTCGCATAGTCGGCCTCGCCGACTTCTTGGCCGTTCCAGCTCACCAGATGCCAACTGCCGTCATCGTTCTGCGTGACCACCACGGTGTCGGTGTTGTCCAGCGTGTTCGCCAGGAGCGTCAAGCTCGGATTGTCGACGTTCATCAACGTCCACATCATGATGGTGGCGCCGTGGGAGAAGACCGCGGCGTCGATCTGGTGGTCGCCGTTGGTGTCGGTGGTGTTGGCCTCGACGTCGGCAAGCGCGTTCGTCACCCGCTCGTTGAACTCCAGGCCACTCTCCCCGCCGGGCACCGAGACGAACTGCAGGCCCAACGTCCAGGCCAACGGGGCGAGGATGTAGCCGATGCGGCCGACGCCCTCCTTTTCGGACAAGCCCTCGAAAATGCCGGCACTGATTTCCTGGACGCCGGAGTTCCGCTGCGGGCGGGTCGGATCGTAGGAACCCAGGATCGTCACCGGCAAGCCGCTCTTCTCGGCGAACGGCGCCGCGGTTTCCTGGGTGCGGATCATGGTCGAGGCGTAGAGCGCGTCGAACGCGGTGGCGGACTGGCCATTGGCCCACGCCTGCGCCTGCTCCTCGCCGGTCAGTCCGCCGGTCTGGTCGACTTCGTCATTGGTCAGATGCGGCCCGGGTGTGCTGGTGTCGATGTAGCCCGAGGCGTTGGCCTGTGACTCGGCATGCCGGATGAACGTCACGGTCATGGCGGCGGCAGGCAGAGTCGCGGCCGCGAACAGCGAACATGCGGTCAGCGTGGTCGCGGCGGCACCGGCAGCCCGGCGGCGGCGGGTGGGTCGTTGCATAGGGTCTCCATCGGTTCACGAAAATGTGGGCTGCCGCTCACTTGCCGTTCACTGTGGGCGGGCTCACAGAACATAATCAAAATTGTGTTCACCCGTCAATTCAGCTACGGACAGTTTCGTAATTCACCGGTTCCGCGGCCGCTGACAACGCAAAACGCCCCCGGACGAAAGTCCGAGGGCGTGGTGCGGTCGCAGCGTCAGGCGGGGTCGCAGATGACGATCGGGATCTTGCGGTCGGTATAGGACCGGTAGTTCGCGAAGTCGGCATACATCGCGTCCAACTTGGGCCAGTACTCGTCGCGTTCGGTATCGGTGGCGTCGCGTGCGGTGAGCTCAAGCGTCTCGTGCTTGGTCTGGAACTTCACCTTGGGATTGGCCACCAGGTTCAGGTACCACATCGGGTTGGTCGCCCGGCCACCCTGCGAAGCGACGAGCACGATGCGCTTGCCCTCCTGCAGATACAGCAACGGACTGTCGCGTTCCTCGCCCGACTTGCGCCCGATCGTGGTCAAGATGCCGACCTGGGCGCCCCGCAGGAATTTGTCGCCCAGGCGCCCACCGGACTTTTTGAAGATCCAGGTCTGCGCCCGCGACATCCATTTGATCGCGGTACCGGTCGATTTCGCGTTGAGGCGTTCGACCTGCTTGGGGGACAGCGGGCGGGGAGTCTCGGGCATGAGTGACCTTAACGTGCGATGAAGGGCCGGATGCTGGCTGTGATCCGATGGATCTGACCGTCGGATTCCGGGATCACGAACGTCTCGTCGATGCGGGCGCCGACGCGCCGACCGGCCAGCGTCGGCTTGGTCAGCAATTCGAACCGCGCCCGGACCTCGTCGCCGGACACCGTGAACTCCGGCGTCGAGATCGACTTGATCACCCGATACTGCGGGCCGCGATCCAGATCGCGGCGCATCTGCTTGCCGGAAAAACCTGTCTTCAAGCCGATCTCGGTGCGCGTGCAGTGCGGTGCGAACGGCACCGCACTGGCATCGTGGCTGGCCAGCGCATCGATGTAGGCCTGTGCGGCCGCGATGCGCTGAGCTTCACTGAATGCCACTAGATGCGCTCGATGATCGTTCCGGTGGACAACGCTCCGCCGGCGCACATGGTGATCAGCGCGGTGCTCTTGCCGGTGCGCTCCAACTCGTGCAGCGCCGTGGTGATCAACCGTGAACCGGTCGACCCGACGGGGTGTCCCAGGGCGATGGCGCCGCCGTTGACGTTGACCTTGTCCATGTCGGCGCCGTGCACCTGCGCCCACGACAGCACGACGGAGGCGAAGGCCTCGTTGATCTCGACCAGGTCGATGTCCCCGAGCTTCATGCCGGCCTTCTCCAACACCCTGGCGGTGGACTGCACCGGGCCGTCGAGGTGGTAGTAGGTCTCGGCGCCGACGTTGGCCTGCGCGACGATGCGTGCCCGCGGCTTCAGGCCGAGGGCCTTCGCCTTGTCTTCGTCCATCCACAGCACGGCGGCCGCACCGTCGGAGATCTGCGACGATGTACCCGCGGTGTGGATACCACCTTCCATCACCGGCTTCAGCGAGGCCAAGCCTTCGGCGGTGGTGTCGCGCAGACCCTGGTCGCGGCTGACGGTGTTCAGCTCGGCCGTCGGCTGCTTGTTCTCGTCGATCACCGGCGCGACGATCGGGGAGATCTCCCGGTCGAACCGGCCCTCGGCCCAGGCCTGCTTGGCCCGGGTCTGCGAGGCCAGGCCGAGTGCGTCGACGTCCGCGCGGGTGAGGCCGCGACGCTTGGCGATCCGCTCGGCGGCTTCGAACTGGTTGGGCAGGTCGATATCCCACGAGGCCGCCCGGGCGCCGCCACCGTTGGCGCCGAGACCCACCCGGCTCATCGCCTCGATGCCGCAGGCGATGCCGATGTCGATGGCGCCGGCGGCGATCAATCCGGCGACCAGGTGGTTGGCCTGCTGGGCGCTGCCGCACTGGCAGTCGATGCTGGTGGCGCCGACATGCTCGGGCAGGCCGGCGATCAACCAGGACTGCCGCGTGACGTTGTTCGCCTGTTCGCCATACTGCGTGACACAGCCACCGATGACCTGCTCCACCTGACCGGCGTCAATCCCGGCCTTCTCTACGAGGGCCTTCTGGACGGCGCCGAGCAGCTCGGTGGCGTGCAGACCGGACAACCAGCCGTTGCGCTTACCGATGGGGCTGCGGGTGGCTTCGACGATGACAGGGTTACCCATGAAGCCAGGCTAGAACACGTTTCATTACTCTGACAAGCGCCGATGCATCACTACCTTTGATCTGCGGTCAAGCCGTGTTTCAATGGTCTCAATTGGTACTAGACCACGTTGTTTCAAGCATTGCTGGCTACGCGCACGGCTTGCTACAAACCCAAGGAGTAGACACATGGGCTGCCCGAACATCCCCAAGGACTTCGACTTCCTCGATTCCGAGCTCAACCTCAAGGGGCTGCCGGTCGAGGAACTTGCCGAGTTGCGCAAGGCCGAGCCCGTTCGCTGGGTCGACGTGCCCGGCGGCACCGGCGGCTTCGGCGACAAGGGTTACTGGCTGGTCACCCGGCACGAGGACGTCAAGGACGTCTCGCTGCGCAGCGACGTGTTCTCCAGCGCGATGAACGGGGCGATCCCGGTGTGGCCGCAGGAGATGACCCGCGAGGCCGTCGATCTGCAGCGCGCCGTGCTGCTCAACATGGATGCCCCGCATCACACCCGACTGCGCAAGATCATCTCCCGCGGTTTCACCCCGCGTGCGCTCTCGCGCCTCGAGGACGAGCTGAACAACCGTGCGCAGCAGATCGCCAAGAACGCCGCGGCGTCCAACTCCGGCGACTTCGTCGAGCAGGTGTCCTGTGAGCTGCCGTTGCAGGCCATCGCCGAGCTGCTGGGTGTGCCCCAGGATGATCGCGACAAGCTGTTCCGCTGGTCCAACGAGATGACCGCCGGCGACGATCCCGAATACGCCGACATCGATCCGGCCATGTCCTCCTTCGAGGTCATCACCTACGCCATGAAGATGGCCGAGGAGCGGGGCAAGAACCCGACCGACGACATCGTCACCAAGCTGATCCAGGCCGACATCGACGGCGAGAAGCTGTCTGACGACGAGTTCGGCTTCTTCGTCATCATGCTGGCGGTGGCGGGCAACGAGACCAGTCGCAACTCGATCACCCACGGCATGATCGCGTTCTCGCAGAACCCCGACCAGTGGGAGCTCTTCAAGAAGGAACGTCCCAAGACCGCCGTCGACGAGATCATCCGTTGGGCCACACCGGTTTCGGCGTTCCAGCGCACCGCCAGCGAGGACACCGAGATCGCCGGCGTCAAGATCAAGGCCGGTGAGCGAGTGGTGATGTCCTACCGCTCGGCCAACTTCGACGAGACGGTGTTCGACGACCCGTACACGTTCAACATCCTGCGTGACCCGAACCCGCATGTGGGTTTCGGCGGCACCGGCGCGCACTACTGCATCGGCGCCAACCTGGCCCGTCTGACGATCAACCTGATCTTCAACGCCGTCGCCGACCACATGCCCGACCTCAAGCCGATCGGCGAGCCGGAGCGGCTGAAGTCCGGATGGCTCAACGGTATCAAGCACTGGCCCGTGGACTACACGGGTAAGTGCCCGGTCAGCCATTGATCGTCTAACGAATCGAGGAGGATTCGGGTGGATTTCACACCGAACCCGGAGCAGCAGGCTGTCGCCGATGTGGTGACCTCTGTTCTGGAACGCGACAACACCTGGGATGCACTGGTTTCCGGTGGTGTTGCGGCGCTGGGAGTGCCGGAACGCCTCGGGGGAGACGGGCTGGGCCTGTCCGAGTTGTCCACCGCGCTCACCGAGATCGGCCGCCACGGCACGATCAGCCCGGCGCTGGCCACCCTCGGTCTCGGGCTGGTGCCGCTGCTCGATTTGGCCTCCGATGCCCAGCAGGACCGGTATCTGTCCGGGGTTGCCACCGGTGCGGTGCTCTCCGCCGCGCTCAACGAGCCCGGGCAGCAGCTGCCGGAGCGGCCTTCCGCCAACTATGCCGACGGCAAGCTCAACGGCACCAAAACCGGTGTGCCGTATGCCGAGACGGCCAAGTGGCTGGTGGTCACCGCCGACAACGCGGTGGTCGTCGTGTCGCCCACGGCCGACGGTGTGACGGTCACCAAGACCCCGACCGCCAACGGTTCGGATGAGTACGTCGTCACCTTCGCCGACGTCACCGTGGATGCCGCCGACGTGCTCGAGGGCGCGACGGCGCACCGGGTCAACGAGTTGGCGCTGGCGGTCACCGGGGCGTTCGCGGCCGGATTGGTCGCCGGTGCCCTGCGGTTGACCGCCGACTATGTGGCCACCCGCGAGCAGTTCGGTCGCCCGCTGTCGACGTTCCAGACCGTGGCTGCCCAGTTGTCGGAGGTCTACATCGCCTCGCGGACAATCTCTTTGGTGTCCACGTCGGCGCTGTGGCGGCTGTCGGAAGGTCTCGACGCCGACGAGGATCTGGGCATCCTGGGTTACTGGCTGACCTCGCAGGCCGCGCCGGCCATGCGGCTGTGCCATCACCTGCACGGCGGTATGGGTATGGACATCACCTACCCGATGGACCGCTACTACTCCTCGATCAAGGATCTGACCCGGTTGTTGGGTGGTCCGTCGCATCGCCTCGACCTGGTGGGAGCGTAAATGTTCATCGATCTGACGCCCGAACAGCGGGCGCTACAAGCCGAACTGCGCGAATACTTCTCGACTCTCATCACGCCCGAAGAAGCCAAGGCGATGGAGTCCGATCGGCACAACGAGGCCTACCGCACGGTGATCAAGCGGATGGGCAGCGACGGCAAGCTCGGTGTCGGCTGGCCCAAGGAGTACGGCGGTCTGGGTTTCGGCCCGGTCGAGCAGCAGATCTTCATCAACGAGGCCAACCGCGCGGACATCCCGTTGCCGATGGTCACGCTGCAGACAGTGGGCCCCACCCTGCAGGCGCTGGGCACCGAGGAGCAGAAGAAGAAGTTCCTGCCCGGCATCCTTTCCGGTGACGTGCATTTCGCGATCGGCTACTCCGAGCCCGACGCCGGAACGGACCTGGCCTCGCTGCGTACCACCGCGGTGCGGCATGGCGATGAGTACATCGTCAACGGGCAGAAGATGTGGACCACCGGCGCCCACGATGCCGACTACATCTGGCTGGCCTGCCGGACCGATCCCACGGCCGCCAAGCACAAGGGCATCTCGATCCTGATCGTCGACACCAAGGATCCGGGTTACTCCTGGACCCCGATCATCCTGTCCGACGGTGCGCACCACACCAACGCGTCGTACTACAACGACGTGCACGTGCCCGCCGACATGCTCGTCGGGGAGGAGAACGGCGGCTGGAAGCTCATCACCACCCAGCTCAACCACGAGCGGGTCGGTCTGGGCCCGGCCGGCCGCGTCGCCGGCATCTACGACCAGGTGCACGCCTGGGCGTCCAAGCCCGGTTCGGACGGGGTCACCCCGATCGAGCACGACGACGTGAAACGCCTTCTCGGGCAGATCAAGTCGATCTGGCGGATCAACGAGCTGCTCAACTGGCAGGTGGCCGCCTCCGGCGAGACGATCGCCGTGGCCGATGCCGCGGCCACCAAGGTGTTCTCCACCGAACGGATCCAGGAAGTCGGCCGGCTGGCCGAGGAGATCGTCGGCAAGTACGGCAACCCCGCCGACCCGGAGACCGCCGAATTGCTGGTGTGGCTGGACAAGATGGCCAAGCGCAACCTGGTCATCACCTTCGGTGGTGGAGTCAACGAGGTGATGCGGGAGATGATTGCGGCGTCGGGTCTGCGCGTGCCGAGGGTTCCGCGATGATGGTGGACGACGTCGAGCGTGAACTCGATGGCGAGAAATTGTCCGATTCTCGCAAACAACTTCACTTTCGACGGGGAGTACGCCGATGAGTGATCTGCAGGCCGGAATCGAGAAGATCAAGGCGGCCGGTACGAGCGAGCCGCGTGCGGGCCGAGACCCGGTGAACCAGCCGATGATTCACCACTGGGTCGACGCCATCGGCGACAAGAACCCCATCTACGTCGATGCCGAAGCGGCCAAGGCCGCCGGTCATCCCGGCGTCGTCGCGCCGCCGGCGATGATCCAGGTGTGGACGATGGGCGGGTTGGGTCAGGGTCGATCCGACGACGATCCGCTGTCGAAGATCATGAAGCTCTTCGACGATGCCGGATATGTCGGGGTGGTCGCGACGAACTGTGAGCAGACCTACCACCGGTACCTGCAGCCCGGCGAAGAAGTCACCATCCACGCCGAGATCGTCGACGTGGTGGGCCCCAAGCAAACTGCGCTGGGTGAAAGCTTCTTCATCAACCAGCTCATCACCTGGACCGTCGGTGACGTCGGTGAGACCGAGACTGTCGCCGAGATGAACTGGCGCATCATGAAATTCAAGCCACGGGCGGCCGACAAACCGGCTGTTCCCGAGGACCTCGACCCGGACAAGCTGATGCGTCCGGCATCGTCGAAGGACACCCAGTTCTTCTGGGACGGTGTGAACGCGCACGAGCTGCGCATCCAGAAGCGTCCGGACGGCTCGCTGCAGCATCCGCCGGTGCCTGCGGTGTGGCAGGCCAAAGAAGAACCGATCGAGTATGTCGTGGCCTCGGGCAACGGCACGGTGTTCAGCTATGTCGTGCACCACGCGCCCAAGGTGCCGGGCCGCAGCCTGCCGTTCGTCATCGCGCTGGTGGAACTCGAAGAAGGCGTGCGCATGCTCGGTGAGCTGCGCAATGTGGACACCGACAAGGTGGAGATCGGAATGCCCGTGCGCGCAACCTTTATCGACTTCCCGGACAGCGAGGTCAGCCCGGCATGGACGCTCTACGCATGGGAGCCGGCCAAGTGAGCGCGCCCGTCGCAACCGTCGGGCAGAAGCTGCCCGAGCTCGCCTTCTACGGAGACCCGACGTTCATCGTGTCCACGGCCATCGCCACCCGCGACTACCAGGACGTGCACCACGATCGGGACAAGGCGCAGGCCAAGGGATCCAAGGACATCTTCGTCAACATCCTCACCGACACCGGGCTGGTCCAGCGGTACCTCACCGACTGGGCGGGGCCGTCGGCGCGGATCAAGTCGATCGGGTTGCGCCTCGGCGTGCCGTGGTACGCATATGACACCGTGACGTTCCGTGGTGAGGTGACCGCGATCGAGGATGATGTGGTGACCGTCAAGGTGACCGGATCCAACAGCCTCGGCGATCACGTGATCGCCACGGCCACGCTTACTTTGGGAGACCAGGCATGAGCGGCTTGTCCGGCAAGGCAGCGATCGCCGGGATCGGTGCCACCGACTTCTCCAAGAACTCCGGTCGTAGTGAACTGCGTCTGGCCGCCGAGGCGGTGCTCGACGCGCTCGACGACGCGGGCCTGGCGCCCTCGGACGTCGACGGTCTGGTCACGTTCACGATGGACTCCAACCTGGAGACCGCCGTGGCCCGATCCACCGGGATCGGCGACCTGAAGTTCTTCAGCCAGATCGGTTATGGCGGCGGTGCCGCGGCAGCGACCGTCCAACAGGCGGCGCTGGCCGTCGCGACCGGTGTCGCGGAAGTCGTTGTGGCGTACCGAGCCTTCAATGAGCGCTCGGAGTTCCGGTTCGGGCAGGTGATGACCGGCCTGACCGTCAACGCCGATTCGCGCGGCGTCGAGTACAGCTGGTCCTACCCGCACGGGTTGAGCACGCCGGCCGCCTCGGTGGCCATGATTGCCCAGCGGTACATGCACGAATATGGCGCTACCAGCGCCGATTTCGGTGCGGTGTCGGTGGCCGATCGCAAGCACGCCGCCAACAATCCGAAGGCGCACTTCTACGGCAAGCCGATCACCATCGAGGATCACCAGAATTCCCGGTGGATCGCCGAGCCGCTGCGTCTGCTGGACTGCTGCCAGGAGACCGACGGTGGCGTGGCCATCGTCGTCACCACCCCCGAGCGGGCCAAGGATCTCAAGCACCGGCCGGCGATCATCGAGGCGGCCGCCCAGGGCGCAGGCACCGACCAGTTCACGATGTACTCGTACTACCGCGACGAGCTCGGCCTACCCGAGATGGGCCTGGTGGGACGTCAGCTCTGGGAGCAGAGCGGTCTGTCGCCCGCCGACATCCAGACCGCGGTCCTCTACGACCACTTCACGCCCTACACGCTGATCCAGCTCGAGGAGCTCGGCTTCTGCGGCAAGGGTGAGGCGAAGGACTTCATTGCCGACGGTGCCATCGAGATCGGTGGCCGGCTGCCGATCAACACCCACGGTGGTCAGCTCGGTGAGGCCTACATCCATGGCATGAACGGCATCGCCGAAGGTGTGCGCCAGTTGCGGGGCACCTCGGTGAACCAGGTTGAGGGCGTCGAGCACGTGCTGGTCACCGCGGGCACCGGGGTGCCGACTTCCGGGTTGATCTTGGGATAAAAGGTGCATTGTCACCGCCGCATGGCACGGTAATGTTTGCTCCGGATGTGCACCACGCGTAGAAGGGGGCCGTGGCATGGGGATGCCGCGCGACAGCAGCCCGTACGGGTCGCAGACGTTGCAGGGACCGGCTTGGCCGAATATCGATGAGGACCAGCTGACCGCAGCGGCGGCGTCGTACACCAAGGTCGCGACGAAGATCAGCGGCTCCGTCGTTCCTCAACAGACCAGCCAACTCTCGAAGCTCACCGGGGAGTGGCAGGGCGGTGCCTCGCTGGCGGCGTCGGGTGAGGCGACCGGAATGATCGCCGGGCACGAGGCTAACGCCGCCCAGGCGCAGGCCATCGCCACCGCGTTGACCCAGATGGCCGCAGCCGTGGTGCAGACCAAGACCATGCTCAATGCCGCGGCCGAAGAGGTTCAGCAAGAGGTCATGGCTTTGCAGGCGCTGCCGTTCAGCAACAAGCAGGAGCTGATCGAGAGCCGGATCAAGATGGGGCTCTCGCAGAACATCGCGACGGTTTCGGCGGCCAGCTCCGAGATGGCCAGCAGCCTCAGCACCATCGCCAACCTCCCGCAGGTCGGCACGCCACCCACCGCCCAGGCACAGCAGGCCGCGCAAAAGGGTGCCGATCAGATGCTGCAGATGATCAGCCAGCTGCCGCAGATGCTGGGGCAGATTCCGCAGATGGCCGGGCAGATTCCTCAGCAGCTCGCCCAGCCGTTGCAGCAGCTGTCACAGCCGCTTCAGCAGCTGACGTCGATGCTCGGTTCGGGCGGGAAGGGCACCGGCGGTGGCGCCAGCCCGTTCTCGGCGTTCTCGAATCACCCGTTGGCCGGTGGGTCTGGGCCGAGCAGCGGTGCGGGCCTGGTGAAGTCGGCCGGTCTGCCCGGCGGGGCCGGCGGCGGTAGCCCGCAGACTCCCTTGTTGGCGAAGATGGTCGGCGGCAGCACCGCGCCGGTGTCGGTCGACCCCGGGGCCAGCGCCGCCGTGATCGGTGGCGTCGCGCCGCTGGCCGCCGCCAATGCAGCGGGCGGCGGCATGGGCGGCGGTATGGGCATGATGGGCGGCGGACAGCGTGGCGGTGGCGGCGGAGGCACCGCAGCAGGCCTGGTCGCACCGGCCGCATTGGAACATGATCTGGGGGAGGTCGACGATGACGACGATTGGTGATCTGTCGCGACGGGAAAGAGGTGGCAACGGTGTCTAGTCCGCTCACAACTCCCGGTGCGCTCAACTGGAGCCCCGGCGAGGTACAGCTGCCGGACCTGCCGGCCATTCAGCCCGGCGAGGACGCGATGAGCATGACGATCGCTGGAATCGTGCCGACGCTGGCTGCGTCGCTGACCACGAATGTGACAGCGCTGTCGGCCAAAGAGAACATGTTCAACGGCAAGCTCTCCGACGCCCAGGGGGCTTACGAGAAGGCTGACGAGTCCGGTGGGCAGGGTGTCGGTCAGCTCAGCCAGATGATGGGGCAGCTCGGCCAGATGGGCCAGATGGCCGGTCAACCCGCTCAGATGGCAGGTCAGATGGGCGGGCAGTTCGGCTCACTGATGGAGCCGTTGATGAAGGCCATGGAAGGCGCCAAGGGCGGCGGAGAGAGCGGCGGCGGTGCACCCGGCGCCGGCCAGCCCGGCGGCCCAGGCGGTCCCGGTGGGCCGAACCCCCAACAGCAGCAGGACGAACGCGAAGCCAAGCTCAACGAGCGGGACAAGCAACAAAACGACCGCGAGGCACAGCAGAACGATCGCGATACTGCACAGGACCGGCGCGAGGCCGGGCTGGAGGCTCGCGAGTCGCAGCTGAACGACCGTTCCGGTGGGGCCGCGTCGGCGGCTCCGCATTCGGCGCCTCCCGTTTCGTCGGCTCCGCCTGCGTCGGCGCCGCCCGCCGCGGCGGCTCCTGCTGCGCCGAGCCACCCGGCGCCCGGTCCGGTTCCGGTGGCCCCGGAGGCCCCGCGTCATTCCAGCCCGGACGATCTCTGGAAGCGGATGTAGTCGCCGCCCGCCGGCGACTGTCACGCCAGAGTGGCCCTCGCCGTCAAATGCCACGCTAGCGTGACAATCGTTGTGCCCGTGCGGCATTCACCCGTTGCAGAATTTCGCTTTTACGGACACCGGCGGCCACTCGGACGTTGAGCCAGCCTTGTCGTTGTATCCGCTCGGCGCGCCTGAGGTCCCAGTTGTACCGCCAATTGCTGGCGCGGTGGTCCTCGCCGTCGTACTCGGCAGCGACTTTGATGTCGTCCCAGCCCATGTCGAGAAAGGCGAACGGGTCACCTGGGCCGTCGGAAACCGGGATCTGAGTTCGCGGTCGAGGTAGACCACCATCGATGAGGGCCAGCCGAAGCCAGGTTTCCTGTGGTGACTGAGCACCACCGTCCATGAGATCCAAGGCAATCCGCGCGCGCTGAACACCTCGCCGACGGGCATATCGCTGAATCAACAGCTCGACGTCGGCGGCTTTGAGATCGGTTGCGCGAGCCAGTGCATCGAGCGTTGCCACGGCATCGTCTCGCGGATACCAACTGCCGATGTCGAGTGCGCTACGGGGGACTGAAGTGATCGGCACTCCATCGACACGGACGATCTCGTCGACTTCAATCGCCTCAGTCCGAACATGCAGCCCGGCATGGGGATTGCGGTTGGAATGAATCATCTCCAGCGGTGAGTCGGCCGGCACCCACTTCGCGCCGTGGACTGCGGCCGCTGATTTACCGGCGATGATTCCGCGTTGACGGGACCACAACCAACCGGCCTTGGCGCGGATGAGCGGTGTGAGTTCAGTACCCGGACTGACGTAGACGTCGCGGAACACCCGGGTGTATTTGGTGCGTAGCGCGCTCTTGCGCAGCTCGCCGTTGGCGACGGCTTCACTGCCGACGAATGGTTCCCCCATGGTCAGAGAGTCTGCAGCGCAAGGTCGTATCCGTCACCTCGGTTATCCACAAACGCCAGCGTGACGGCCGTTGTCCACAGCCCCGCTGACGTGACAGATGATGTCGATGGCGGGATGTGCTATCGCCTTCGCTTTGTCACACCAGAGTGACTGTCGGCAGCGACGGCCACGCTGGCGTGACGATGGCGAGGGCATATCGGCTGGAATGCCCGCCAATGTCACGCTGGAGTGGCCGTCGACATCGACAGCCACCCCAGCGTGACAAAGCGAGGAAAAGGGGCGGGGTAAAACAGCGGGGTACGGCGTCAGGCCGGGACGAGCTCCACGCCTGACAGCACCACGGCGTTGTCCCGCGATGGTGCGGTCAGGACGCCGATGAACTTGCCGTCTTCCTTCCAGATGTTGGCCTGCAGCGTCTCGCCGGGGAACACCACGCCGGCAAAGCGCGCTCCGTAGGACGCCACCTGGGAGACATCGCCGTCGAGCAGGTTGTCGACGATGGCCTTGCAGCCGATGCCGTAGGTGCACAGTCCGTGCAGGATCGGCCGGTCGAAGCCGGCGGCCTTGGCGAACGTCGGGTCCGAGTGCAGCGGGTTGCGGTCACCGCACAGCCGGTACAGCAGGGCCTGCTGCGGCAGCGTCGGCAACGCAATCTCGATATCCGGTGCGCGATCGGGCAATTCGCCCGAGGTGGCCGGGCCACGTTCGCCGCCGAAACCACCTTCGCCGCGGGCAAAGATCGACCGCTTGGTGGTCCACAGCACCGTGCCGGATTCATCGGTCACCGTGGATTCGCTGACGATGACGGCGGCCTTGCCCTTGTCCCAGATCTCGGTGAAGCGCTGCACCGACTTGGCGGTGCCGCTGGTCGGGATCGGACCGGGCACGCTGACCGCCTCGCTGGCGTGCAGCACCTTGGACAGCTCGATGTCGATGCCGGGGAACTGCACCTTGGGCGGCTCGGTCATGTGGAAGCTGGCGGCCACATTGCCGAACGTCGGCAGCACCTGCGGGGTGTCGTCGACGAGGTAGCGCAGTTCACGTGCGCTCATCGGATCGGCGCCCGCGCCCAGGCCCAGGTGGTACAGCTGAATGTCGCTGCTGGTCCAGGAGAATTCGATGGGTTCCAGCTCGGCGCCCAGCGCCTTGTCGAGATCGATCGGCATCTATTTCTTCCCTGCAATGTCGAGTGCGGCGAGGTATCCCCAGGTCATGGCGGGACCGATGGTGCCGCCGGGGCCGGGATAGGTGTGACCCATCACCGGTGAGCTGACGTTACCCGCGGCGTAGAGGCCCTCGATCACGGAGTCGTCGTCGCGCAGCGCCCGTCCGTGCACATCGGTCCGGATACCGCCCTTGGTGCCCAGGTCGCCGGGCACCATCTTGGCCGCGTAGAACGGGCCGTGCTTGATCTCACCGAGGTTGGGGTTGGGCTTGTTGGTCGGATCGCCGTAGTAGCGGTCGTACGCGCTGTCGCCCCGGTGGAAGTCCTCGTCCACCCCCGAGCGGGCGAAGCCGTTGAACCGGTCGATGGTGGCGGCGAACGCGTCGGCGGGCAGGCCGGTCTTGGCGGCCAACTCCTCGAGGGTGTCAGCCTTGACGATGACGCCGGATTCCAGCCACTTCTTCGGAATACGTTGTCCGGGCTGCAGGCCCGCGAAGATGAAGCGGTCGCGGTACTGCTGGTCGAAGATCAGCCAGGCCGGGATGTTCTCGCCGGGGCCCGCACCCTGGCCGTACTGGCCGCCGTACATGTGGTGCACGGCCTCGACGTACGGCATCGACTCATTCATGAATCGCTTGCCGGCCATGTTGACGATGATCGAGCCGGGGGAGTTGCGCTCGGACAGCGCGAACCACGGGGAGTCGACCAACGGAACGGTCGGTCCCCACCAGGAGTCCTCCATGAATTCGAGTGCCGCGCCTTGCTTTTCGGCGGCCAAGATGCCGTCGCCGGTGTTGGCGACCGCGCCCACGGTCCACTCGGTGGTGATGGGCGCCCGCTGGTACTTCACCCGCATCTGCTCGTTGTGCTCGAATCCGCCCGAGCCCAGGATCACGCCGCGACGGGCGCGGATCAGTTGCGGTTCGGCATTTGCGTCGCGGGGATCGACAACGTAGATGCCGCGGACCACGCCATCCTCGACGTAGAGATCCGTCAACGCGGTGTTCAGCAGGACCGGGACGCCGGCCTTCTGCAGGCCGATGCGCAGCGGGGCGATGAGCGCACGGCCCATACCGACCAGGTTCTTGCCGGTGGCGTTGGCCCACACGGAGCGGACGCCGACCTTGATGCTGCGCAGCACACCGCGGGGATGACGCTTGAGCTGGTTGAGCCGGACGTAATCCTGCTGCATCACCACCATGTTCATCGGCACCTTGCCGTACGGCGGCTCCAGGCCCTTCTCGTCGACCCCGAGCTTCTTGGCGTTGAACGGCTTGGGTTCCACTGAGCGGCCGGTGGGCTTGCCGCCCGGCGTCTCGGGGTAGTAGTCGGAGTACCCGGGCACCCAGCACAGCTTGAGCGGCGAGTTCTTCAAGACGAAGGACAGCATCTCCGGCGAGCGGTCGAGGTAGGTGTCGATCTTCTCGGCCGGCACCACGTCACCGATGATTTTGTGCAGGTAGGTGCGGGCCGCGTCGGGAGTGTCTTTGACCCCGTCGCGCTTGAGAATCTCGTTGTTCGGGATCCACACCCCGCCACCTGACCGCGCAGTGGAACCTCCATAGTGCGGGGCCTTTTCTACGACTACTGTCGAGAGGCCCTGGTGGGCAGCGGTGAGGGCGGCGACCATGCCGGCAGCCCCGCTACCGACCACGACGACGTCATACTCCTGTCCAGTCATGTAGAACACGTTATAGAATTGGCCGGCCATACAACAACACCCCCGGTCAAAGAAGTGAGGGGACTTCACCAGAATGCTTAGTGACGAGGTGCGTGCCCAGCTAGCCGCCGACCTGGCCCAGGCCGAGCGAAGCCGGGTTCCGATGACCCCGTTGACCGATGGCCATCCCGATATCGATGTGGTGGATGCCTACGAGATCCAGCTGATCAACATCCGCCAACGGGTGGCCGAGGGGGCCAAGATCGTCGGCCACAAGGTCGGTCTGTCAAGCAAGGCGATGCAGGACATGATGGGCGTCGACGAGCCGGACTACGGCCACCTCCTCGACGAGATGGAGGTCTTCGAAGACGTTCCGGTCAAGTCCGGGCGATTTCTGTACCCCCGGGTCGAGGTCGAGGTCGGATTCATCCTCGCCGACGACCTGCCCGGCGCGGGTTGCACCGAGGAGGATGTGCTGGCGGCGACGGCCGCATTCGCCCCGGCGATCGAGTTGATCGACACCCGCATCACCAACTGGCAGATCAAGTTGTGCGACACCATCGCCGACAACGCTTCCAGCGCCGGCTGGGTGTTGGGGGAGGCGCGGGTCTCGCCCAAGGACATCGATATCTGCAACATCGACGCCGTGCTGACCAATCACGGCGAGGTCGTGGCCGAGGGACGCAGCGATGCGGTGCTGGGAAATCCGGTGACTGCGGTGGCCTGGCTGGCCCGCAAGGTGGAGAGCTTCGGGGTGCGTCTGAAGGCCGGGGACATCGTGTTGCCGGGCTCGTGCACGCGTGCGATAGATGCACCTCCGGGCAGCGATTTCGTCGCAGACTTCGCCGGGTTAGGTTCAGTAAGACTGAGTTTCGAATAAGGGAGCCGTTTTATGGCTGAGAAAGCATCTGTTGCCATTGTCGGGTCGGGCAACATCAGCACCGACCTGCTGTACAAACTGCTGCGCTCGGAGTGGCTTGAGCCGCGCTGGATGATCGGCATCGATCCGGAGTCCGAGGGTCTGGCCCGGGCCCGCAAACTCGGTTTGGAGACCTCCCATGAGGGGGTGGACTGGCTGCTGGCCCAGGACGAGAAGCCGGACCTGGTGTTCGAAGCCACCAGCGCCTACGTCCACCGCGACGCCGCGCCACGCTATGAAGAGGCCGGAATCCGGGCGATCGACCTGACCCCGGCCGCCGTCGGCCCCGGCGTCATTCCGCCGGCGAACTTGCGCGCGCACCTCGATGCGCCCAACGTCAACATGGTCACCTGCGGTGGCCAGGCCACCATCCCGATGGTCTACGCCGTCAGCCGTGTGGTGGACGTGCCCTACGCCGAGATCGTGGCGTCGGTGTCGTCGGCCTCGGCCGGGCCGGGCACCCGGGCCAACATCGACGAGTTCACCAAGACCACCAGTGCCGGTGTGCAGAACATCGGTGGCGCCCGCAAGGGCAAGGCGATCATCATCCTGAATCCGGCCGAGCCGCCGATGATCATGCGCGACACCATCTTCTGCGCGATTCCGGAAGACGCTGACCACGCCGCGATCACCCAGTCGATCAAGGACGTCGTCGCCGAGGTGCAGACCTATGTCCCGGGCTACCGGTTGCTCAACGAGCCGCAGTTCGACGAGCCATCGGTGGTCAACGGCGGCAACCACCTGGTCACCGTGTTCGTGGAGGTGGAGGGTGCGGGTGACTACCTGCCGCCCTACGCTGGAAATCTGGACATCATGACCGCCGCGGCCACCAAGGTGGGCGAGGAGATCGCCAAAGAACGTGCCTCGGCAGGAGTGCAAGCATGAGTGACATTTTCTTCAATCCGATCTGGGACGTCCGGATGACCGACACGTCGCTGCGCGACGGGTCGCATCACAAGCGGCACCAGTTCACCAAGGACGAGGTCGGTGCCATCGTCGCCGCCCTGGACACCGCCGGCGTCCCGGTCATCGAGGTCACCCACGGTGACGGTCTGGGCGGGTCGAGCTTCAACTACGGGTTCTCCAAGACTCCGGAGCAGGAGCTGATCAAGCTCGCCGCCGAAACCGCCAAGGAAGCCAAGATCGCCTTCCTGATGCTGCCCGGTGTGGGCACCAAGGAAGACATCAAGGAAGCCCAGAACAACGGTGGCTCGATCTGCCGCATCGCGACGCACTGCACCGAGGCCGACGTCTCGATTCAGCACTTCGGTCTGGCTCGGGAACTCGGTCTGGAGACCGTGGGCTTCTTGATGATGAGCCACACCATCAGCCCGGAGAAGCTGGCCAAGCAGGCCCGCATCATGGCCGACGCCGGCTGCCAGTGCGTCTACGTCGTCGACTCGGCCGGCGCGTTGGTGCTCGAGGGTGTCGCCGACCGGGTCAGCGCGCTGGTCGCCGAGCTCGGTGACGATGCGCAGGTGGGCTTCCACGGTCACGAGAATCTCGGCCTGGGCGTCGCGAACTCGATCGAGGCCGTGCGCGCCGGTGCCAAGCAGATCGACGGATCGTGCCGGAGGTTCGGTGCGGGTGCGGGTAATGCACCCGTCGAGGCGCTCATCGGAGTGTTCGACAAGATCGGCGTCAAGACCGGCATCGACTTCTTCGACATCGCCGACGCCGCCGAAGAGGTTGTCGCCCCGGCCATGCCCGCCGAGTGCCTGCTGGACCGCAACGCGCTCATCATGGGTTACTCAGGGGTGTACTCCAGCTTCCTCAAGCACGCCATCCGTCAGTCCGAGCGGTACGGCGTTCCCGCACATGAGCTCCTGCACCGCGCCGGACAGCGCAAGCTGATCGGTGGTCAGGAGGACCAATTGATCGACATCGCCCTGGAGATCCAGCGCGAGCGGGAAGCCGAGAAGGCGAAGGCCTAAACGCTGACGGTCTCGGCATCGTCGGTTTCAGCGACGATGCCGAGCTGTCGGTAGATGTCGTCGCGGTAGTTGGCGTTCTGCGAGTTGATCGGGAGCGTGGCCCAGCCGTGCATCTGGCCCATCCCGATCACAACGCTGACGTCGCTGCCGGCATCGTCCATCAGCTTGGCGAACTTCAACACGCCGGGCGCGATGACCTCGCGCGTACCGATGTACATAGTGGTCGGCGGTAGGCCCTCGACCGGCCCGCCGAATGTGTCGGACAGTTCAGGATGCTGTTGCGATTGCCACTGCGCGAAGCCGTTGTCAGACGTCGGGACCCCGAAGAGCGGATCATTGACCAGGACCACATTCGGGTCGGTGGAGAAGTCGGGATCGGCGAAGGCAGGTGAGCTGAGCACCATGCGCGACGGCATCCGCCTGCTGAGGCACTGGGTGTCGCCCGCACAGTCGCGCGCGATCTTCTGCACCGCGAGCATGGCGATCATTCCACCGGAGGATTCCCCGTAGACACTGACGTTCTCCGCGCCATGCTCGATGACGTAAGCAGCGATGAGATCTGCCGCCGGTGGAATGGTGTTGTCGGCGGACCCGCCGTCGGGAATCAGCGGGTAGCGCGGCACGATCACCGTCGCGCCGGTCTGGCGTGACATCTGGGCGTAGTCCAGCCAATGGAAAATGGTGGGCGCGGCAGTCAATCCGCCTCCGTGAAACGCGATGACGTGCTCGTCGGAGTCCGATCTGGGGTTCGAGATTTCCCAGACCCGCCAGGTCTGCTCGACGCCGTCGGCGTCCTCGGCGGTGAACTCCGTCGCCCGAACATCCAGCCCGAGGGTCAGGATCCGCGGCGGATCCGGCACGACGATCCCGCCACCGAGGCTCGTCGTGATGTCGACGCCGATGACCTCGGAGATCTGACGGAACGCCGCCAACGCCGACACCGTCAGTTGGTCGAACAACGATGCGCCGTCGGTCACGTCGACGTTGTCGGCGAGGCTGTTTGGCACGACGATGCCGGACGCGAGGGCGATCGCACCGGCGGGGCTGGCCTTCTGGGTCGACGTGATGTCGTTCAGCATCGCGGCAATGCCTGAGACAGGTGCGGCGTCGGCCGGATCATCAGAGACGATGCCGAGCTCTCGGTAGATGTCGTCGCGATAGTTCGCCGACTGTGAGTTGATCGGGATCGGTCCGCCCTGCGCCCAGTCGTGGATCTGGCCCATCCCGATCACCACGTCGACGTCGCCGCCGGCATCGACCATCCGCTGTGCGTAGAGCAACGCGCCCGGTGCCGATGATTCGCGCGATCCGATGTAGATCGTGGTCGGCGGCATGCCCTCGGTCGGGCCGACCATCGCATTCCAAAGTTCTTCGGGCCCGGTGGACCACTGCGCGTAGTACTCCTTGTCTTCCTCGGTCAGCCACGCGACCGGGTCGTTGACCAGCTCGACGTTGGGATCGGTGTAGATGTCCGGGCCGCTGAGACCGGGGGACAGCAGCACCATGCGCGACGGCACCTTGTTCGCCAGGCAGCTCGAATCGCCATTGCAGTCGCGGACGATCTTCTGCACGGCCAGCGTCGAGAGCGTGCCACCGGCCGAATCCGCATAGATGCTGACGTTCTCGGCGCCGTACTCCTCAACTTGTGCCGCGATGAAATCAGCCATGGGCGGGACCGAGTTCTCCGCGGTGCCGCCGTCGGGAATCAGCGGATAACGCGGGACGACGATCGTAGCGCCGGTCTGCCGTGCCATCTGCGTGTAGTCCATCCAGTGAATGATGTTGGGGCTGTAGACGAATCCGCTGCCGTGTACGGCGATGACGCGTTCGCCGGTGGGGTTGGGTGGGGTGATCACCCAGACGTCGCCACCCTCGTAGGTCTCTTTGGTGACGTCCAGTCCGATCGTGGTGAACCACGGCGGGGTCGGGGTGGTGATCAGCTCACCCAGCTTCATCGTGATGTTGACCCCGACGACCTGGGAGACGGCCTTCATCGCCTCCATGCCGAGAACCGTGATCTGGTCGGTCAGTGACGGACCCGGGGTCGCCACGACATGATCGGTCAGTTCCGGAGGGACGACGATGCCGGGCGCGAGGGCGACGGATCCGGCCGCGGTCACTGCGCTGGTGAGGGTGTCGACCTGGGTCAGAAGGTCCTGCGGTTGACGTAGCGTCTTGTCGAACTCACGCCGCGCGAAGGCCAACATGGCCCATGCGGTGGGCGGCTCGGCCGGAGCGTTCGGCGTCGAGTTCACCGAGAACGGGTTGAGCACGGCGTGGATCACGGTGGAGATGGCCTGCGCCATCGTCGCCGGGACATCGGCGACGCCCGCGGTGTTTCCCCGGGTGTGTACCTTCTCGATCTTCGGCGGTGCCGGCAGGTGCGGAACCGGATCCGCGGTGATCACCGACACCACGCGGGCCCCGGTGGTGGGGGGTGACTTGGGGATGGCGGTGACAGCGTCGACGTCGACGGTCACCGGTGTCGTCGTATCCGGCTCGGCTGTCTCGCTGTCGGTTTCGTGTCGAACTTGTTCTCGCACGGTGTCCGGCTGCTGCCGCTCGACGGTCTTGGCCTTGCGCTTCGGCGAAACCTTGGTGGTAGGTGACGTCTTCGCTGCGGGCACATCGATATCAGCCCGATCGAGGCCGACAGAATCCAATACGTCCCGCACCGCAGTACGCACTGTGGTGGTCACCTTGTCGACGGCTTCGCGGGGTGACGCCGACTCGTCGGCCTTGCGGATTCGCGACGTCGTTTTTCGTTTCGCCTCGTGGTCGCGAGCCTCGACGCCTGCCCTCTTGGTGGAAGTGTCCTTGGTGGACGAGGCGGACGAATCCGTGGGGTCGGCCGTCGCAGCCCCACACCCCATCCCCATGGTCACCGCACATCCCACCCCGAGGGCAACGGCCAGCCCGCCGACGCGCCCTACATATCCCCCCATATGCATGCTTCACGTCTACCGGACCCGGTGTCGGGAGGGGATGGGTTTGTCGAAATAGGAGAGTGTCGGCTCCGGTCGGCATCATGGGGCCATGGCAACCCGCGAGCAGGCCCAGTCGATCCTCGAACAGTTGGCCGGCCCCGCGGCGCGGCTTCGCGATGATCAATGGGCCGCCATCGAAGCCCTCGTGGTGCAGCGTCGCCGCGCCCTGGTCGTGCAACGGACCGGGTGGGGAAAATCCGCGGTCTACTTCATCGCGGCCAAACTGCTGCGCGCTTCAGGCCACGGTCCGACGGTGATCGTCTCGCCGCTGCTGGCGTTGATGCGCAACCAGGTGGCCGCGGCCGAGCGCGCCGGCGTCCGCGCGGCGACGATCAACTCCGGCAACGTCACCGAGTGGGATGCGATCCATCGGCAGGTGGCCGATGGGGATCTCGATGTGCTGCTGGTGAGCCCCGAACGGCTCAACAATCCCGACTTCCGGGACAACGTGTTGCCGGCACTGGCTGCCGACGCGGGTCTGGTGGTGGTGGACGAGGCGCACTGCGTTTCCGACTGGGGACACGACTTCCGGCCGGACTATCGACGCATCCGGACCTTGGTCAGTGAATTAGGTTCGCAGATACCGGTTCTCGCGACCACGGCGACCGCCAACGATCGGGTCGTCGGTGATGTGGCAGCGCAGTTGGGCGTCGGCGGAGCCGACACCTTGGTGCTGCGTGGCGGCCTGGACCGTGAGTCGTTGCGGCTGTCGGTGGTCGAGGTGGGGACTCCCGCGCAACGGGCCGCCTGGATCGCGGCGCACCTGGACGCCTTGCCGGGCTCCGGGATCATCTACACCTTGACAGTGGCTCAAGCCCACGACGTGGCCGCACTGCTGGCCGAGAACGGCCACAAAGTTGCGGCCTACACCGGGTCCACCGACCCTACCGAGCGCGAGCAACTGGAAGCCGATCTGCTGGAGAACCGGGTCAAGGCCCTGGTGGCGACGTCTGCGTTGGGAATGGGTTTCGACAAACCCGACCTGGGCTTCGTCGTGCACCTTGGCGCACCGTCGTCGCCGATTGCCTACTACCAGCAGGTGGGCCGTGCCGGGCGTGCGACCGACAACGCTGAGGTGATCTTGCTGCCCGGCACCGAAGATCAGAACGTCTGGCGGTACTTCGCCTCCGTGGCCTTTCCGTCAGAACCCATGGTGCGCAACGTCATCGGGGCCCTGGAGGCCGACCGTCCACAGTCCACCCAGGCGCTGGAACCGCTGGTCGATCTCAACCGGTCCCGCCTGGAGATGGTGCTCAAGGTGCTCGACGTCGACGGTGCCGTCCGCCGGGTGAAAGGCGGCTGGATCGGCACCGGCGTGCCCTGGACGTATGACGAGGCGCGTTACCGGGCGTTGGACGAGGAGCGTCGCCGCGAACAGCAGGCCATGCTGGATTACCAGTCCACCGACGGCTGCCGCATGGTGTTCCTGCGCAGCCAGCTCGACGATCCCGAGCTGACACCGGGCGCGCAGTGCGGGCGATGTGACAACTGCACTGGCCGGCACTACCCCGCCGCGGTGGCACAGGACATTCTGACCGATACCGCACAACGCCTATCCCGGCCCGGAGTACTGGTGGCACCCCGCAGACAGTGGCCGACCGGGCTGAGTGCCCTGGGCCTGACCTTGTCCGGCCGGATCACCGAGGGGGCTGCACCCGGCCGCGCGATCGGACGACTCACCGACCTGGGCTGGGGGGCGCGGCTGCGGCGGCTGCTCGCCGAACCCGACGGCGAAGTGCCGGACGATGTGATCGGCGCGGCCATCGAGGTGCTCAAGGCCTGGGAGTGGGATCGACGCCCGGTCGCGGTGATGGGCCTGGATTCACAGACACATCCACTGCTGATCTCCTCGACCGTGCGGCGACTGGCCCAGATCGGGCGGCTGACCGACCTCGGCATCCTGAACTACACGCCAGAACACCGACCGGTCAGCGCGGTGAATTCGGCTTATCGAGTGGCGGCCCTGGACGGTGCCTGGGAACGACCGCAACTCGATCCGCAGGGGCCGGTGCTGTTGGTCGACGACCTGACCGACACCGGCTGGACGCTGACCATGGCGACGATCGTGCTGCGTGAGGCCGGTGCGCCTGAGGTATTGCCGTTTGTGCTGGCAAGCGTGAGTTGAGCGGTGCAGACATATTCCGAAATTTGAATCAGGCCGGAATAACGCAGACGGCTTTTTTGCATTTCCACTTAGTTCACTTGTCAACAATCGCCTTCTTGCCGCCGGGAAGATTTAGTCCCCGATGCGAGACGGCTGTGCGGTCGCTGTCACCCAAAGTTCGCCGTTGTTTGCCTCCGCAAATTCTAGTCAAACGATCTTGAAAAGGCCGTGCGGCTTCAATGTCTGGCGAACTCAATGGGGGCCGTCAAAGAACGGCAACGCCGGTTTTGTGTCTCCTGGCCGCCTGCCTGTGAATTTGCTGTCCTCATCGTGTGGGGTGGCATGACGGGTTCTACCGGCGGTGACGCTGGTGCCAGCGCTCGCGCCGGCGCTTCTTATTTCGCTGGATGGAACCACATGTATGTGGTGCACCCTTTGGTCGATCATGAGTGGACGTCGATCCACTCGGCAGTGAAGTCCTGGAGCGCGGTGACGTTCTGAGTGAGCATCCGGCCCATGATCTTCTCGACCTGCTGGCCGAGCAGTGGCGCCTTGAACTCGACCGTGGCGACGCACCTGATCCGTGAGCCTGCAGCCGTGGGCATCAACAGTGCTGTTCCCGCTGCATACGCAGGAGTGCCGTGCGGTGTGACGCTGAGCTCGCCCCGTATCCGCCGCTCGCCGACGGGCTGCCAACGCTCCTGTTGTACGACCCGCCACTGCACCGGGAGGAACTTGGCGATCGGCGACCGTTCCTGGCCGCGGCGCACATCTTTGACCATCACGGCGGTCACCGTGCCGTCGGGTTCCACCGACAGGCTGGCCAGCGTGTCGAGGCCTCCGAACCTCGACATCCGGTCGAGCCAATAGTCGCGTTCGCCGAAAGCCGACAAAATTTGCTCGACTTGGGCTCGAGAGTCGACTGAGAAGTCGAGTGACCGCGACACAGCAACAGACTACGCCGGGATCTCCGATTTCTGCACCAGCGTTAAGAAGAGTGGATATGCTGGCGCCCTGCAACTAGTCAAGTCGTAGCTGGAATCGGCCACGGGAGACAAACAACGCGGAGGCGAGGTGCGGGGGATGCCGCCTTGTGTCCATATCGTTGAGCACTTTCACTGGTCGACTCGGAGGTGGGGAGGACCACGTGAGCATCAACCCGTTCGATGACGACAATGGCAATTTTCTCGTCTTGATCAATGACGAGGAGCAACACAGCCTATGGCCGACCTTTGCCGACATTCCTGCCGGTTGGACGGCGGTGTACGGCGAAGCTGATCGCGCCGCCTGCTTGGACTACATAGAACAGAACTGGCCGGACATCCGGCCGAAGAGCCTCCGCGATCGGCTGGCGGCACAGGACCGAGGCTCGGGCAACTAGCGGCTCGACACCACTATCAGATCTCGCGGTGGGAGAGTCTTGATGCAGTTCGATGAACAGTCGCTGCCGGTCACCCGTGCCCAGCTCGACATATGGCTGGCGCATGATCTGGTGGATTCGGGTGCCGAGTGGCAACTCGGATTATTCGTCAAGATCTCTGGCTCGGTGGACCGTGAGGCCCTGGCCTGGGCGATTCGCCGGGTGCTGAAGGAAGCCGAACCGGTCCGAGCCGGCTTCTTCGAGTCCCGAGGCGAGATCTTCCAGAGGCCGATCGACTACCCAGGGGTCGAACCGGACTTCCACGATCTGAGGTCTTCGCCGGACCCGGTGCGCGAGGCTCGTGAACTTGCGGCGTCGATCCAGCGTGCGCCGATGTCACTGGCCGGGCCGTTGTTCCGGTTCGCCTTGTTCCAGACCCGGGCCGACGAGTTCTTCCTGGTAGGTTGCTGCCATCACATCGTGCTGGACGGAACCGGTATCGCGATGGTGGGCCAGCGGCTGGCCTCGGTGTACTCCGCGGTGGTGTCCGGGGCGCCGATTCCCCCGTCGCTGTTCGGGACGTTGTCCGATCTGATCGACTGCGAATCGGGCTACGAGTCTTCGGACGACTACCTGCGCGACCGCGCGTACTGGACCGAGAATCTTCCGCCGGAAAGTGAGCCGCAGTATCGATGGCTTCCGGAAGAAGGCGCGGCACAATCGTATCTGCCTTCGGCCCCAGTCGAATTGGATCCCGATGTACTGCGCCGGGTCGACGCACTGGCGCTGTCGCTGAACCTACCGCGATCCTCGGTTCTCACCGCGGCCTGTGCACTTTTGGTGCGCGGCTGGCAGTCTGAGGGCTCGGAGGTGGTCCTGGATTTTCCGGTCAGCCGTCGCGTCGGGCCTGACACGAAGACCCTTCCCGCGATGCTGGCAGGCGTCGTACCGTTGGTGCTTCACACCGCACCCGCCACTTCGGTGGCGGACTTCTGTGGCTATGTCGACCTGCGGATCCGTGAAGCCCTTGAACACCAACGGTTCCCGGTCCAGGCGCTCGAGCGCAAGATCAACTCGCGCGCGGCCGGACAACTCGCCAACCGGGTGAGTGTCAACTTCCTTCCGTCCTCTTTCACATTGGACTTCGGTGGGGCGACTGCAACGGCATCGTTGGCCAACGCAGGCGTCGTCGGCGGCTTCGGAATGTTCTTCTCGAGTGCAGGGGAACAGGTTTTCGTCAACACCGCAGGCGTCGGACACCCGTTGTCGAACCTCGATCCCGCGGAATTGGCGGATCGGCTGCAGCAGGTGCTGCTGTCGATGACGGCCGACTCGTCGCGGTCACTGGTGTCGGTGACTGTGCAGGACGACGCCGAGCGCGACCGGCTGTTCGAGGTCGGCAATCACGGAATGCTGTCGCATCCGCTGACCGCGGTTTCGATCCCGGCGATGTTCGCGGCGCAGGTCCACCGTGCTTCCGAGGCGGTGGCGATCAGCTGCAATGGCGCGGCGATGACCTATCGCGAGTTGGACGAGGCGTCGAACCGGTTGGCGCACCTTCTCATTGACCAGGGCGCCGGCCCGGGTCGCTGCGTCGCTCTGCTGTTCAACAGGTGTGCCCAGGCACTCGTGTCGATCTTGGCGGTGCTCAAGACCGGGGCGGCTTATCTGCCGATCGACCCGGCCCACCCCCAGGGCCGAGTGGAATTCATGGTTTCCGATGCCGACCCCGTTGCGGTGGTGAGCACCGCTGATCTGGTCGATCGCCTGTCCGGACAGGCTCTGACACTTGTCGACGTCGATGATCCGCGGGTCGACACCTACCCGTGCGGTGCCTTGCCGGAACCCGGCTCTGACGACATCGCCTACCTGATCTACACCTCGGGAACCACGGGTGTGCCCAAAGGGGTTGCCATCTCCCACGGGAATGTCACCCAGTTGATCGGCTGCCTCGACCCGAACCTGGAGCCGTCGGGCCAGGTGTGGTCGCAGTGGCACTCCTACAGCTTCGACATCTCGGGCTGGGAGATCTTCAATGCGCTCCTGACCGGCGCACGGTTGGTCGTGATTCCCGAGGAGATCGCCCGTTCGCCCCACGACTTCCACGCCTTACTGGTCGCCGAAGAGGTCAACGTGCTGGGGCTGACCCCGACCGCTGTGGCCGCGTTGTCACCCGCCGGCTTGGATTCGGTTGCCTTGCTGGTCGGCGGAGAGCCCTGCCCGGCCGACGTGGTGGATCGCTGGGCTCCCGACCGGGTGATGATCAATCAGTACGGGCCGACCGAGGCCACCATGTGGGTTGCGCTCAGCGCGCCGTTGGCCGCCGGGGCGGGGGTTCCGCCGATCGGTTCGCCGTTGCCCGGTGCGGCGTTGTTCGTGCTGGATCAGTGGCTTCGACCGGTTCCGGCCGGAGTGGTGGGCGAGTTGTATGTGGCCGGCCGTAATGTCGGTGTCGGCTATTGGCGCCGCGGTTCGTTGACCGGATCTCGTTTTGTGGCATGCCCTTTCGGTGCCCCCGGTCAGCGCATGTATCGCACCGGTGACCTGGTGTCGTGGGGTGCCGACGGGCAACTGCGGTATTCGGGTCGTGCCGACGAGCAGGTCAAGATCCGTGGGTATCGCATCGAGTTGGGCGAGATCCAAACTGCATTGGCCGATCTGGACGGGGTGGAGCAGGCGATCATCGTCGCCCGCGAGGATCGCCCGGGTGACAAACGTCTGGTGGGCTATGTCACCGAAACCTCCGTCGGTGCCGTCGACCCGGCCGGCGCCCGGGCGGCATTGGCCGACCGGTTGCCCAGCTACATGGTGCCGGCCGCGATCGTGGTGCTCGACGCTTTGCCGCTGACGGTCAACGGAAAGCTCGACAAGCGAGCCCTGCCTGCTCCGGAATACATTGATGCCGACCGTTACCGGGCGCCTGCCACTCCCACGGAAGAGACCCTGACCGCCATCTATGCCGAGGTCCTCGGTTTGGACCGGGTCGGGGTGGACGACTCCTTCTTCGACCTCGGGGGCGATTCGCTTTCGGCGATGCGGGTGATTGCCGATGTCAACACGACATTGGACGCCGATCTGGCCGTCCGCACCTTGTTTGACGCACCGTCTGTCGCCGAGTTGGCGCCGCGGGTCGCTGTCGGCTCGGGCAGTCGGGCGCCGCTCGTGCGTCAACAGCGGCCGGAACTGATCCCGTTGTCGTTCGCCCAGCAGCGGCTCTGGTTCCTGAACCGGTTCGAGGGCGGGGTGGCGACGTACAACATGCCGACGGCGTTCCGGATCAACGGCGCGTTGGACGTCGAGGCGTTGGGCGCGGCGTTGGATGATGTGATCGCGCGGCACGAGTCGCTGCGCACGGTGTTTGTCGACGTCGACGGGGTGCCGTTCCAGCAGGTGCTGCCGGCCGAGCCGGGCATGTGGCGGTGTGCCGGCCCGATGGTGGTGTCATCGGCCATCGGGCCGGGCGGTGACGTGACCGGCGAGCTGATGGACCTGGCCGGTTACCGGTTTGACCTATCGGCCGAAATCCCGGTCCGGGCCCGGATCTATGAGTTGGGTCCCGAGCAGCATGTGTTGGGAATAGTGGTGCACCACATTGCATTCGACGGGTGGTCACTGGCGCCCATGGTGCGTGACGTGGGCCTGGCCTACGCCTGCCGGACAACGGGGCGCGCCCCGGACTGGTCACCGTTGCCGGTGCAGTATGCCGATTACACGTTGTGGCAGCAGGATCGACTCGGTGATGAGGCTGACCCGACAAGTGTGATCGCCGGCCAGTTGGCTTACTGGCGACAGGAGTTGGCCGATCTGCCGGAGGTGGTGTCGCTGCCGACGGATCGTCCCCGACCGCCGGTGCCCAGTTATCGTGGTGAGGTTGTCGAGTTCGGCATCGATACGCACACCTGGGCTGGGCTCAAAACGGTTGCAGCCGAACATCACGCCACGACGTCGATAGTCCTGCAGGCCGCGCTGGCAGTGGCTCTACACCGCGAAGGTGTCGGCGTGGACGTGGCTCTCGGCACCCCGATCGCCGGACGGACCGACAAAGCGCTCGATGATCTGGTGGGCTTCTTCGTCAACACCTGGGTGCTGCGGGTGGGTGTCAACCCTGCCTTGCGGTTCAGGGAAGTGCTCGACCAGGTGAAGCAGAAGGCGCTGGATGCCTATGCCAATCAGGATGTGCCGTTCGAATTGTTGGTGGAGCAGCTCAATCCGACGCGTTCGACGTCCCATCATCCGTTGTTCCAGGTCGCCCTGGTCTTCCAGAACAACGTGCTGCCTACGGTTTCGCTCGACGGGATGGAGGTCGAGCAGGAATCGGTGTTCACCCGGACCGCCAAGTTCGATCTGGATTTCGACATCCGGGAGGTGCCCGGCGATGGTGGGCCGATGGCCACCGGGGTGCTCACCTACGCGACGGATCTGTTCGAGCAGTCCAGTGTCGAACGCCTGGTGAACCGGTTCGGACGGGTGATCGAAGCGGTGGTGACCGACCCGTCGGCCGTGGTGGGCGAGGTCGGCCTGATCGACCAGAACGAATGGGAACTACTGCGGCACAGGTGGTCTGGGGCCGGAGTCCGAACACCTACCGGTTTGATCGACCAACTGCTCGCGGCCGCGGTGGCGGCCGACGCGGATGCCGTCGCGGTCATCGACGGGCCGAGGCAGCTGTCGTATGGCGAACTGGACGCTTCCTCCAACCGGTTGGCACGCAAGTTGATCGAGGTAGGAGTGGGCCCCGAGTGCGCCGTCGCGGTGGCGATGGACCGGTCTGTCGAGTTGGTCACCGCGTGGTGGGCCGTTCTGAAGGCCGGCGGGGTGTACGTCCCGGTGGATCGAACCAACCCAGCCGAGCGGATCGCCACTGTCTTGGACGCCGTCGCGGCAGTGTGCGTCCTCACCTGTGGATCCGACACCGTGCCGGGCGCCGGAAAGCGCCCGGTGCTTCGTCTCGACGCTGTGGATCTCTCCGGATACGGACCAGGCCTGGTCGCCGACCAGGATCGACTGGCGCCCTTGGGAACTGACGATGCCGCCTACGTGATCTTCACTTCCGGTTCGACCGGCACCCCCAAGGGCGTGGCGGTCACCCATGCAGGCCTGCTGGGCGTAGCCGCGGCACATCGCGACCTGTTCCGGGTCGGGGCCCACGGCCGAGTGTTGATGGTCGCCGCACCCACCTTTGATGCCTCGGTGTTCGAATGGTTGTGGGCGGTCGCGTCACGGGCGGCGCTCGTGGTGGCACCGCGAGATTCGTACGCCGGGGCCGCGCTCACCGAACTGATACAGCGCCAGCAGGTCAGCGCCGCCCTGATCACCCCGACAGTCCTGGCCACCCTGGACCGCATGCGGCTCGGCGGGGTTGAGACCCTGGTCACGGGCGGCGAAGCCTGCCCGCCGGAGTTGGTCGGCGCCTGGGCGCCCGGACGGGCCATGTACAACGCCTATGGTCCCACCGAGGTTTCCATCTGGGCCACATGGAGCGCACTGGCGGCCGGACAGCCGGTCCGCATCGGCGCCCCGATCCCCGGAACCTGCGCTCTGGTGCTCGACGCGCGGCTGCACCTGGCGCCGGTGGGGGTCGTGGGCGAGCTGTATCTGGCCGGTCCGGTGTTGGCGCGCGGATATGTGGGCCGGTCCGACCTGACGGCGGATCGGTTCGTGGCCAACCCGTTTGGCGGTCCAGGGGAACGGATGTATCGAACGGGTGATCTGGTGCGCTGGACCACACACGGCGCTTTGGAATACCTGGGTCGCGCTGACGCACAGGTCAAGCTGCGCGGGCAGCGATTGGAGCTCGGCGAGATCGAGAACACGCTGCTGGCCTGCCCGCAGGTCAGTCGCGCGGCGGCTGCAGTCCATCACAGCGAACTCGGCATCGACCACTTGGTCGGTTACATCGCCCTGGCGCAGTCCGCCGCGACCCACCATGAGGCCGATGTCGTCGATCAATGGCAGCACATCTACGACGAGCTTTATGATGCCGAACTCGACACACCGGAATACGGAAGCGATTTCCGCGGGTGGAATAGCAGCTACACCGGCGAGCCGATTCCGCTGGAGCAGATGCGGGAATGGCGTTCGGCGGCGGTCGACCGAATCCTGGCGCTACAACCACGGCAGGTGCTGGAGATCGGCGTCGGTTCGGGATTGGTGCTCTCCCAGGTGGCCCCGGCGTGCGAGGAATACTGGGGTACGGACTTCTCGACGGCGACGGTCGCCAAACTCACCGCCGCCGTGGCCGGTGAGCCTTGGAGGGCTCGGGTCCATCTGCTGTCTCAGCCCGCGCATCTCACCGATGGTTTGCCGCCCGGCCACTTCGACACCATCATCGTCAACTCGGTCATCCAGTACTTCCCCAGTGCGGAGTACCTGGCCGAGGTCATCGACAAGGCCATGGAGTTGTTGGTACCAGGCGGTCGGTTGTTCCTCGGGGATGTGCGCAACCACAGCCTGCAGGGTGCGTTCCAAACCGGCATCGCTTTGGCGCGCAGTGGAATCGGTAACACCGACACCGTCGAACTCCGTCAACGCGTACAGCGCGCGGTACTCGCGGAACACGAATTGCTGCTCTCCCCAGAGTTCTTCACCACCTGGGCTTCCGATCACCCGGCTGTGGGCGGAATCGACATTCAGGTCAAACGAGGTGAATCGGATAACGAGCTGACCCGCTACCGCTACGACGTCGTCATCCACAAGACGCCAACCCAGGTGCGCTCGCTGGCCCGTGCGCTCACCTGGTGGTGGACCGAGTGTGCTGGACTGAACGGCCTGGGCGCCGAGTTGGTCTCGCAACGGCCTGGCCTCGTGCGGGTCAGCGCGATACCGCGAGCCGGTGTGATCACCGATGTGTTCATCGAACAGGCGCTCGCCTCCGGGCTACCGTTGGCCGAAGCCCAGGCCGGTGCCGCGGCGGCTGTCGATGCCGGGGTCACGCCCGAACAGTTGTACCTGCTGGGGGAGGCGACCGGATACCGCACCGCCGTCACCTGGGGCGCGCAATCCGGAACGCTTGATGCCGTATTTGTGGCAGGCCCCGGGGACGGGCCTGCGCCGGCGTTGACCGACCTCTATCTGGCGCCGATCGATGCCCGTCAGCGTGGCGGTTACGCCAACGACCCCCAGACCAACGCCAAGATCGGGGAGGTCCGGCAGTGGTTGTCAGAGCGGCTGCCTGAATACATGGTGCCGAGCCAGATCGTGGTGCTCGATGAGCTACCGCTGACTTCCTCCGGCAAGATCGACCGTCGGGCGCTACCGGCACCCACCTTCGTCGCGACGTCGTTCCGGCCCCCGCAGACGCCGACCGAGAAGACGGTGGCCGAGGTGTTCACCGAGGTGCTCGGGCTCGGCCGCGCCGGTCTCGACGATGATTTCTTTGCCCTGGGCGGGGATTCGTTGATCGCCATCCGGGTATGTGCCCGCCTGCAGTCGGCACTGGGCCGTGAGGTTCCGGTGCGTTGCCTGTTCGATTCACCCTCGGTCGGAAAGCTGGCCGAATATCTGGACCAGCATCAAGGTGAGGCGGCCCGGCCGGCGTTGACGCCGCAGCCGAGGCCTGCGGCAGTGCCGTTGTCCTACGGGCAGCAGCGGCTCTGGTTCCTCGAGCAGTTGCAGGGCCCGTCACCGATCTACAACATGGCGGTGGCGCTGCGGTTGCACGGGCGGCTGAATGCCGACGCGCTTGGTGAGGCGCTGGCCGATGTGGTGTCCCGCCAGGAAAGTCTGCGGACGCTCGTCGTCTCTGTAGATGGAGTGCCGGGACAGGTGGTAATCCCCTCCGAGCGCGCCGATTTCGGCTGGTGCATCGTCGATGCCCGCGATTGGTCGACGGACCAACTGGACGAGGCGGTCGGAGCGGTCGCCCGCCACACGTTCGACCTGGCGACCGAGATTCCCTTGCGAGCGGCGCTGTTCCACGTTGCCGATGACGAGCACGTGCTGACGGCGGTGGTGCACCACATCGCAGCCGACGGTTGGTCCATTGCCCCGTTGGTGACCGACCTGGCCGTCGCCTATGCCAGCCGTGACGACGGCCACGCTCCGGACTGGTTGCCATTGCCGGTTCAGTACTCCGATTACACGCTGTGGCAACATGATTGGCTTGGGTCGGTCTCCGATGCCGACAGTGTGATCTCGGCACAGCTCAGTTACTGGGAGCAGGCGCTGGCGGGATTGCCCGAGCGGCTCGAATTGCCGACCGATCGGCCGTATCCGGCGGTTGCGGATTATCGCGGGGCCAGTGTGGCCGTGGAGTGGCCGGCGGAGGTGCAGCAGCAGGTCGCCCGGGTGGCGCGGGAGCACAATGCCACCAGTTTCATGGTGGTTCAGGCCGCATTGGCGGTGCTGTTGGCAGAGTTGAGTGCCACCAGCGATGTCGCCATCGGTATCGCGACCGCCGGGCGTGGCGATCAGGCGCTCGATCAGCTCGTCGGATTCTTCGTCAACACGTTGGTGTTGCGGGTCGACGTAGCCGGCGACCCCACCGTTTCCGAGTTGTTGGAACAGGTGCGAGCGCGCAGCCTGGCCGCGTTCGAACACCAGGATGTGCCCTTCGAGGTGCTGGTGGAGCGGCTCAACCCGGTCCGGTCACTGACCCATCACCCGCTCGTGCAAGTCATGGTCACCTGGCAGAACCTGCCTTGGAACAGTAGTGGCTCGGCGGCCGGACTGGCGCTGGGTGACGTTGAAGCGACGCCGATGGACGCCGAAACACGCACCGCCAAAACAGATTTGGTGTTTTCACTGGCTGAGCGCAGCACCGACACCGGGGAACCGGCGGGAATCGCCGGGTTGGTCGAATACCGGACCGACGTGTTCGATGCGTCCACCGTTCAAACCCTGGTGGATCGCCTGCAGCGGGTGTTGACGGCGATGACCGCCGACCCCACCGTCCGGTTGTCGACGGTAGACATGCTCGACGTCGCCGAGCGGGTGCGGCTGAATACGCTCGGGCATCGTGCCGTCCTGAGCCAGCAGGTGCTCGAGAGTTCCATCCCGGCCGCGTTCGCCCGTCAGGTGTCCCGGGCCCCTGATGCGGTTGCGGTCAGTTGCGCCGGCCGGTCCATGTCCTACCGGGAACTCGACGAGGCATCGAATCGATTGGCCCACATGCTCGGTGCTGAAGGCGCCGGCCCCGGCGAGTGTGTGGCGCTGTTACTGAATCGGTCGGTCGCGGCGATCGTGGCCGTCCTGGGAGTGTTGAAATCCGGAGCGGCGTACCTGCCGATCGATCCGGCAGTGCCCGACGCCCGTATCGAGTTCATGCTTGACGACGCCGCTCCGGTCGTGGCGCTGACCTCCGATGGATTGACCGAGCGTCTGGCCGAAACTGCGGTACCCGTCATCAATCTGGCTGATCCACAGATCGGGCAGCAGTCCGCCGACCCGTTGCCGATGCCCGCTGCTGACGATATCGCCCATATCATCTACACCTCGGGGACGACGGGAGTTCCCAAGGGAGTGGCGGTCACCCACCAGAACGTGACGCGTCTCTTCGACGGCCTGGACGTCGGTGTGGCCATGGGCCCGGAGCAGGTGTGGGCGCAGTGTGCGTCCCTGGCTTTCGATTACTCGGTGTGGGAGATGTGGGGAGCGCTGCTCCACGGCGGCCATCTCGTAGTGGTGCCTGATGAGGTGACGCGGTCACCTGCCGAGCTGCACGCGCTGCTGGTCGACCACCAGGTGAGCGTGTTGAGCCAAACCCCTTCTGCGGTAGGGATGTTGCGACTGGCCGGTCTGGAATCGGTGACCGGCTTGATGGTCGCCGCGGAACCCTGCCCGCCCGAGGTGGTCGATCGTTGGGCGCCCGGCCGCGTGATGATCAATGGCTACGGTCCTACGGAGACCACGGTATATGCCACGATCAGCGCTCCGTTGCAGAGGGCGACGACAGGCGGCCCGACCATCGTGCCGATCGGTCGCCCGGTGCCGGGTGCGGCGTTGTTCGTCCTTGACCCGTGGCTGCGGGAGGTGCCGGCCGGAGTGGTGGGCGAGTTGTACGTCGCCGGCCGAGGTGTCGGAGTCGGCTATGTGCGACGGCCGGGCTTGACCGGATCGCGTTTCGTGCCCTGCCCGTACGGGGCTCCCGGCGCTCGGATGTATCGCACCGGAGACCTGGTGTCGTGGGGCAGTGATGGTCAGTTGCGGTATGCCGGCCGCGCCGACGAACAGGTCAAGATCCGCGGCTATCGCATCGAACTCGGCGAAGTCCAATCGCTGCTCGCCGGACTCGAAGGGGTCCAGCAAGCCGTGGTGGTCGCGCGCGAGGACCGATCCGGAGACAAGCGGCTTGTCGGTTACGTCACCGGAAGCGCGGACCCGGTGTCGGCCCGCAGTGCGCTCGCCGAGCGGTTGCCGGCCTACATGGTGCCCTCAGCGGTGGTGGTGCTGGAAGCACTGCCGTTGACGGTCAACGGAAAACTCGACAAGCGCGCCCTGCCCGAGCCCGAGTACGCCGGCGGGGGCTATCGAGGCCCGAGCACCGTGATCGAAGAAGTCGTGGCCGGGATCTATGCCGAAGTCCTCGGTCTGAACCGGGTCGGAGTCGACGACTCGTTCTTCGACCTTGGTGGCGATTCGCTGTCGGCGATGCGGGTGATCGCCGAGATCAACAGCTCCCTTGATGCGGACCTCTCGGTGCGCACGTTGTTCGATGCGCCCACCGTCTCGCAGTTGGCGCCGCACATCGATGCCGGTTCAGGCGGCCGGGCGCGGTTGATCCCACAGCAGCGGCCGCCGGTCCTCCCGCTGTCGTACGCCCAACAGCGGCTGTGGTTCCTCGAACAGTTGCAGGGCCCCTCTCCGATCTACAACATGTCCGTGGCGTTGCGACTCACCGGACCGGTGAACGCCGATGCCCTCAGCCTGTCACTGCGCGACGTGGTGGGCCGTCATGAGAGCCTGCGCACCGTCTTCAAGGTGGTCGACGGGGTCCCCCGGCAAGTGATCGTGCCGGCCGGACAGGCGGACCCGGGTTGGCAATTCGTGGACGCCACCGGGTGGTCGTCGGACCGACTCGATGAGGCGGCCGGTGCCGCGGCACGGCACTGCTTCGACCTGACCACCGAGATTCCTCTGCGCGTCACCCTGTTCCAGGTTGCCGACGGGGAGCACGTGCTGATCTCGGTGGTGCACCACATCGCTGCTGACGGCTGGTCGATCAACCCGTTCGTGACCGATCTGGAGAAGGCCTACGTCAACCGGTGTGCGGGCCGAGGGCCGGACTGGGCTCCATTGTCGGTGCAGTATGCGGACTACGCGCTGTGGCAGCAAGAGTGGCTTGGATCGGATACCGACCCGGAGAGCGTGATCGGGACCCAGGTGGCCTACTGGCAGGACGCCCTCGCTGATCTGCCCGAGACCCTGGCGCTGCCAACGGATCGTCCGTATCCCCCGGTCGCGGATTACCGGGGCTCGAGTGTGGCCATCGATTGGCCCGCCGATGTGCAACAGCAGATCGCCCGGGTGGCTCGGGAACACAACGTGACCAGCTTCATGGTGGTGCAGGCCGCCCTGGCGGTGCTGATGTCGGCACTCAGCGGCAGCAGCGACGTTCCGGTGGGTATCGCGACAGCCGGCCGCAATGATCCGGCTCTCGACGAGCTGGTGGGCTTCTTCGTCAACACGCTGGTACTCAGGGTCGATCTGGGCGGTGATCCCACTGTCGCCGACATCCTGAACCAGGTGCGCCAGCGTGGTCTGGCCGCCCTGGAACACCAGGACGTCCCATTCGAGGTGTTGGTCGAGCGGCTCAACCCGACCCGCAGCCTGACCCATCATCCGCTGGTCCAGGTGATGCTGTCCTGGCAGAACTTCGGCGGCGACCCGGCCTCGGCAATGACGCTGGGTGAGGCCCGCGCCACGCTGCTTCCGGCCGAAACGCGCACTGCTCGAATGGATCTGGTGTTCGCGTTGTCCGAGCGCCATACGGAATCCGGGACCGCCGACGGTATCACCGGGTTGGTGGAGTTCCGCACCGATGTGTTCGATGCGTCCAGCATCGAGGTGTTGGTCGAGCGGTTGCGGCGGGTGCTGGTGGCGATGACGGGGGATCCGTCGCGGTTGTTGTCGTCGGTTGATGTACTCGATGCGGCCGAGGTGGCGCGTCTGGATGTCCTTGGTCATCGGCAGGCGTTGACCGCACCGACGGTGGAGGCGTCGATTCCGGGGTTGTTCGCCATCCAGGTGGATCAGTCGCCGGAGGCGGTGGCGGTGCGGTTCGAGGGCCGGTCGTGGTCGTACCGCGAGCTGGATGTGGCGTCGAATCGGTTGGCGCACCATCTGATCGGTATGGGTTCTGGTCCCGGGCAGTGTGTGGCGCTGATGCTGCAACGCTCGGCGCAGGCGATCGTGTCGATCCTCGCGGTGTTGAAAACCGGTGCGGCTTATCTGCCGATCGATCCGGCTCATCCGGATGCGCGCGTCGAGTTCATGTTGACCGACGCTGCACCGGTGGCGGTGCTGAGCACCGGCGCTCTGGCCGGGCGGGTGGCGCGTTGGGGTGTACCGGTGGTCGAGGTTGACGATGCCCGTCTCGGGGACGGACCGGCGACGGCGTTGCCGGTGCCGGCTGCTGACGATATCGCCCACATCATTTACACCTCGGGGACCACCGGGCTGCCCAAGGGCGTCGCGGTGACCCACCAGAACGTGACGCGGCTGTTCGATGGCATGGATGTCGGTGTGGCGTTGGTGCCAAAGCAAGTGTGGGCGGCGTGTTCCTCACTGGCGTTCGATTATTCGGTCTGGGAGATCTGGGGAGCGCTGCTGCATGGCGGCCGCCTGGTGGTGGTTCCCGAGCACACCACTCGGTCGGCGCAGGAGTTGCAGGCGCTGCTGGTCGACGAGGGCGTCACGGTGTTGAGTCAGACCCCCTCGGCGGTGGGGATGCTGTCGCCGGTGGCGCTGGAGTCGGTGGCAGCGCTGATGGTGGCTGCCGAGGCGTGTCCGGCGCAGGTAGTGGATAGGTGGGCGCCGGGTCGGGTGATGATCAACGGTTACGGTCCCACGGAGACCACGGTGTACGCCACGGTCAGTGCTCCGTTGGAGCCTGGCAGTGGGGTGGTGCCGATCGGTTTACCCGTTCCGGGCGCGGCGTTGTTTGTGTTGGACCGGTTCCTGCGTCCGGTGCCGCCGGGGGTGGTCGGAGAGTTGTATGTGGCCGGCCGTGGGGTCGGGGTGGGTTATGTGCGTCGGACCGGATTGACCGCCTCGCGTTTTGTGGCCTGCCCGTTCGGTGGCCCTGGGGCGCGGATGTATCGCACCGGAGATCTGGTGTCGTGGGGCGCCGATGGCCAGTTGCGGTACGGCGGGCGCGCCGATGAGCAGGTCAAGATCCGCGGCTATCGCATCGAACTCGGCGAGATCGAGGCGGCTCTGGCCGGTATCGAGGGAATCGACCAGGCCGCGGTGATCGCGCGAGAGGATCGCCCTGGTGACAAGCGTCTGGTCGGCTATGTGACCGAAATGCTTCCGGGGACCGTCGATCCCGCTGGGATTCGAGCCGAACTCGGCACGCGATTGCCCGCGTACATGGTGCCTGCGGCTGTGGTCGTGATCGAGGGCTTGCCGCTCACGGTCAACGGCAAGCTCGACAAGCGGGCCCTACCGGCACCGGATTACACCGACACGGCTCGGTACCGGGCTCCGGACACGCCCCGGGAAGAGGTTCTGGCCGGCATCTTCGCCGAGGTGCTCGGCTTGGATCGAGTCGGCGTCGACGATTCATTCTTCGATCTCGGCGGCGATTCATTGTCGGCGATGCGGCTGATCGCCGCGGTGAACACCGCCTTGAACACCGAGCTGGCCGTGCGGACCCTGTTCGATGCTCCAACTGTCGCCGGACTGGCGCCCCGCGTCGACGCCGGCGCAGGCGGGCGGGACCCGTTGATCCCGCAACCGCGCCCCGCCGTCATCCCGTTGTCGTATGCCCAGCAACGACTCTGGTTCCTCAACCGATTCGAAGACGGCGCAGCCACGTACAACATGCCGATCGCGTTCCGGATCAACGGTGCGTTGGACGTCGAGGCACTGGGCGCGGCGCTGGACGACGTGATCGCCCGCCACGAATCCCTGCGCACGGTGTTCATCGACGTCGACGGGGTGCCATCACAACAGGTGCTGCCCGCGCAGGTTGGGATGTGGCGTCGGGGCGGTCCGACGATGGTGTCGCTGTCGGCCGTCGAGGAAGAGGATGAAGTAACCGCCGAGTTGGTGGCACTGGCGGGATATCGGTTCGACCTGTCCGCCGAGCCTCCGATTCGCGCCAGGCTCTGGAAGGTCGATTCCGACCGGTATGTACTCGGGATCATCTTCCACCACATCGCTTTTGACGGTTGGTCGATGGCACCGATGGTGCGCGATGTGGCGGCGGCCTATGGGGCTCGCCACGGCGGCCGGACTCCGGATTGGAGGCCGCTGCCGGTGCAGTATGCCGACTACACGCTGTGGCAGCGTGAGCATCTCGGCGACCTGGCCGACGAGGGCAGCCGGATCGCCGGGCAGCTGGCGTACTGGCGGCGCGAGCTGGCGGACCTGCCGGAGGTGGTGTCGCTGCCGACGGATCGGCCGCGCCCGCCGGTGCCGAGCTATCGCGGTGAGGGCGTGGAGTTGCGCATCGGCGCGAAGCAGTGGGCCGGGCTCAAGGCTGTGGCGACCGAACACCACGCCACAGCGTCGATGATGCTGCAGGCGCTCGCCGCCGTGGTACTGAACCGGGCCGGCGTCGGTGACGATGTGGCGTTGGGTACCGCCATCGCCGGTCGAATGGATGCCGCACTGAACGATCTGGTCGGGTTCTTCGTCAACACCTGGGTGCTGCGCGTAGAGGTGAATCCCGGCTTGCGATTCACCGAAGTATTGGATCGGGTACAGCAGAAGGCGCTGGATGCCTACGCCAATCAAGATGTGCCGTTCGAGCTGTTGGTGGAGCAGCTCAATCCAGCGCGTTCGACGTCACATCATCCGTTGTTCCAGGTGGCGTTGGTGTTCCAGAACAACGTGTTACCGGAGGTGTCCCTCGACGG
Source organism: Mycobacterium sp. NS-7484 (assembly GCF_001953975.1). Taxonomy (GTDB): domain Bacteria; phylum Actinomycetota; class Actinomycetes; order Mycobacteriales; family Mycobacteriaceae; genus Mycobacterium. The sequence goes on along the minus strand of NZ_MBEJ01000126.1, from coordinate 40,752 downwards.
CGCAGACATCGAGCCGGTCTCAGTGCTCACCCGGACCGCCAAGTTCGATCTGGATTTCGATATTCGCGAAGTGCCTGGCGACGGCGGGCCGATGGCTGCCGGAGTGCTGACCTATGCCACGGATCTGTTCGAGCGGTCCAGCATCGAGCGGCTGGTGGGCTGGTTCGACCGGGTGGTCACGGCGGTGGTGACCGATCCATCGGTCGTGGTGGGCGAGGTCGGCCTGCTCGGACAGGATGAACGAGAACTGGTGCTGCACAGCTGGTCTGGCTCTGGAGTCGATGCGCCGGTGGCGCCGGCCGATCAGTTGCTCAAAGATGCGGTGGCCGCCGCGCCCGACGCGGTGGCCGTCATCGATGGGTCACGGCAGCTGTCGTATCGCGAACTGGACGAGTGGTCCAATCGGTTGGCCCGGTTGCTGATCGGAACCGGAGTCGGGCCCGAGCGCGCGGTGGGGGTGGCGATCGGTCGGTCTGCCGAGTTGGTGGTGGCCTGGTGGGCGGTGCTCAAGGCCGGTGGTGTGTACGTGCCCGTGGACCGTGCCCATCCGGCCGACCGGGTCGCGACCGTCTTGGACACCGTCGAAGCGGCCTGCGTGCTGACCTACGGCTCTGACACCGTAGCCGGCGCCGGCGACCGTTCGGTGCTATGCGTCGATCAGTTGGACGTATCGAACTGGTCGGCCGATCCGGTCACCGACGCTGACCGGTCGGCACCGTTGAGCACTGACGACGCTGCGTATGTCATCTTCACGTCAGGTTCCACCGGTACCCCCAAAGGTGTGGCAGTCAGCCACGCCGGATTGGTGGGTGTGGCTGCCGCGCAACGCAATCTGTTCGATGCCGGCTGGCCTTCCCGGGTGCTGATGGTGGCTGCACCGACTTTCGACGCCTCGGTCTTCGAGATGATCTGGGCGGTCGGCTGCCAAGCGGCTTCGGTTATCGCAGCGCCGGACTCCTACGCCGGGGAGGCATTGACGGCGCTCGTGCACGACCAACGGGTCGATGCGGGAGTGATCACGCCGACCGTGCTGGCGACTCTGGATCGCGCTCAGTTGGCCGAGCGACTGGACACCCTACTCACAGCCGGGGAGGCCTGCCCGCCGGAGTTGGTGGCCGCCTGGGCGCCGGGGCGGTCCATGTACAACGCCTATGGCCCCACCGAAGCCACCATCTGGTCGACCTGTACGTCGCCGTTGACGGCGGGACAACCGGTCGGCATCGGTGCCCCGATTCCCGGGGTGTGTGCGCTGGTGCTCGATTCTCGGCTGCAGCCGGTGCCGGTCGGCGTGGTGGGCGAGCTGTACCTGGCCGGGATGCCGTTGGCTCGGGGTTACGCCGGACGATCGGACCTCACTGCGGATCGGTTCGTTGCCAACCCCTTCGGCAATCCGGGCGACCGGATGTACCGGACAGGAGACCTGGTGCGGTGGACCCCGGGCGGGGAGCTGCAGTACCTCGGTCGGGCTGATGCGCAGGTCAAATTGCGTGGGCAGCGGCTGGAGTTGGGGGAGATCGAGAACACTCTGCTGGCCTGTCCGCAGGTGAGCCGGGCCGCTGCGGCGGTGTGTCACCGAGACTCCGCTGATCATCTGGTCGCCTATGTCGCCCTGGAACAGTCCAGCACGGCCGATCACGATGCCGAAGTCGTCGATCAGTGGCAGCAGATGTACGACGAACTGTACGACGCGCAGGCCGAGACTCCGGAGTTCGGCAGCGATTTCCGAGGATGGAACAGCAGCTACACCGGCGCGGCGATCCCGCTCGCGCAGATGCGGGAGTGGCGTTCGGCCACCGTGGATCGAATTCTGGCACTGCGGCCGCGGCGCGTGCTGGAGATCGGCGCGGGCTCAGGTCTGATCCTGTCGCAGGTGGCGCCACACTGTGAACAGTATGTAGGCACCGACATGTCGGCCGTGGCAATGGAATCCTTGGCGGATTCGCTTGAGCGCATGCAGGTTCCGTGGCGGAACCACGTGCAACTACTGGCCCAGCCGGCCCACGTGACCGATGGTCTGCGCGCGAATCACTTCGATACCATCGTCCTCAACTCGGTCGTTCAGTACTTCCCCAATGCCGCATATCTGTCCGAGGTCATCGGCAAAGCTGTCGAACTCTTGGCACCCGGCGGCCGGCTGTTCCTCGGCGACGTACGCAACCACAGTCTGCAAGGTGCTTTCCAGACCGGGGTGGCACTGGCCCGGAACGCGAGCGAAGACCCTGACGATATCCGCCAGCGGGTCCAGCGAGCACTGCTCGGTGATCCGGAATTGCTCTTGGCGCCAGAGTTCTTCACCACCTGGGCGGCAGAGAACTCGGTCGTGGCCGGTTTGGACATCCAGGTCAAACGCGGTGAATCCGCGAATGAGCTGACCCACTACCGCTACGACGTCGTCATCCACAAGGCGCCGGTGCAGATGTGCTCGCCGGCGACCGCCCCAGCGTGGGTGTGGAGCGACTGCGCGGGGTTGAGTGGGCTGCATGTCGAGTTGACGTCGCAACGCCCGAACATGGTGCGCGTCATCGCGATTCCGCGGGACGGCGTGATTGCCGACGTGATGGCTGAACAGGCTTTGGCCGCTGGCCTCCCGCTGACCGAGGTGACCGCCCCGGCTGACCCGGTCACGCCCGAGCAGATTTACCGATTGGGCGAGGCCGCGGGATATCGGGTCGCGGTGACCTGGGGCGCTCAGCCGGGCACCGTCGATGCGGTCTTCATTTCAGAGGAAGGCGCGGCGGCCGCAGGGGTACTCACAGATCTCTATGTGCCGCGTCCCGGTAGCCGGCAGCGAAGCTCTTACGCCAACGATCCCGATGCCAACAGCAAGGTCAGCGTGGTACGCCAGTGGTTGGCAGAACGGCTCCCCGAGTACATGGTGCCGAGTCAGATCATGGTGCTGGAGGAGTTCCCGCTCACCACCTCGGGAAAGATCGACCGTAAAGCGTTGCCCGAACCGGTGTTTGCCGCTACCGCCTTCCGGGCGCCACAGACACCGATCGAAAAGGCGATCACCCAGGCATTCGCCGACGTGCTCGGTCTTGAGCAGGTCGGTCTCGATGACGACTTCTTCGCCTTGGGCGGAGATTCGTTGACCGCGACTCGGGTCAGTGCACGGCTGCAGTCGGCGGTGGGCCGCGAGGTGCCGGTGCGGTACCTGTTCGACGCGCCGACCGCCGCAAGCCTCGCGGAGTACCTGGAGCGACATCAGTGCGACGGAGCCCGTCCTGCCCTTCGGGCGGTTACCCGCCCCGACTTCATCCCGTTGTCCTATGCGCAGCAACGGTTGTGGTTCTTCGATCAGCTGCAGGGGCCGTCGCCGGTCTACAACATGGCCGTCGCGCTGCGGCTGAGCGGCGATCTGGACGTGGGGGCGCTCGGTCAAGCGCTGACGGATGTCGTCGGCCGACATGAGAGCCTGCGCACACTGTTCACGGTTTCGGATGGGATACCGCAGCAGACGGTCGTGGCACCCGAGGATGCCCAGCTGCGTTGGCGGGTCGTCGACGCCTCCCGATGGTCAGATGACCGGTTGACAGAGGAGATCGGCGCGGTGGCGCGCCACCCCTTCCGACTGGCCGACGAAATACCTTTACAGGCCACCCTTTTCGAGGTCGCCGAGAACGAACATGTGCTCGCGGCCGTGGTGCACCATATCGCTGCCGACGGTTGGTCGGTCACTCCACTGGTGGCTGATCTGGGCGCGGCCTACGCCCGTCGTTGTGAGGGTCGGGAGCCGGCCTGGACTCCGCTGCCGGTGCAGTACGCCGATTACGCCTTGTGGCAGCGCGAGCATCTCGGCGAGCTCACCGACGGTGGCAGCCGCATCGCTGCACAGTTGAATTACTGGCGAGAAGCACTGGCCGGCCTGCCCGAGCGGCTGCAGCTACCCACAGATCGGCCCTACCCGGCCGTGGCCGACTACCGCGGCGCCAGTGTGGCGGTGGACTGGCCGGCCGACTTGCAGCAAAGGGTCACCGCGGTGGCGCGGCAGCACAATGCCACCAGCTTCATGGTGGTCCAGGCTGCGCTGGCGCTACTGCTGTCGAAGCTCGGCGCCACTTCGGATGTGGCGGTGGGGATCACCGTCGCCGGGCGTACCGACCCGGCACTGGACGACCTGGTCGGCTTCTTCGTCAACACCCTGGTCCTTCGGGTCGACCTGGGCGGTGACCCCACCGTTGCCGAGTTGCTCGACCAGGTACGGCAACGCGGTCTGGCCGCCTTGGAGCATCAGGACGTGCCGTTCGAGGTGCTCGTCGATCGACTCCGGCCGGCCCGGTCCTTGACCCACCACCCGCTGGTGCAGGTGATCCTGTCGTGGCAGAACCTGGCCTGGCAGCACAGCACCGATCCCGCCGCCGGACTGGCCCTGGGCGACGTACGCGTCACTCCGATGACCGCGGCAACCCATACAGCGCGAACGGATCTCACCTTCGCCCTGGGGGAACGGTGGAGCTCAACCGGCGAACCGGCCGGGATTGGAGGCACGGTGGAGTTTCGCAGCGATGTATTCGACGCGAGAAGCGTTGAGCGGTTGGTTGAACGGTTACGTCGGGTTTTGGTGGCGATGACCGCCGAGGTGGAGGGGCTGTCATGACCGCTGATCTGAGTCGGCGGCTGTCGTCGCTGGATTTCCTCGACGAGGACGAGCATGCCGGGCTGTTCGAGATGGGCAACCGTGCGGTGCTGACCGCACCGGTGGCTCCCGCGTCGATTCCGGCTCTGTTCGCTGAGCAGGTGACTCGCGCGCCGGAGGCAGCTGCAGTCACCTGTGACGGCCGAACGATGACCTACCGGGAACTCGATGAGGCATCGAACCAGTTGGCGCACTCGTTGATCGGACTGGGTGTCGGCCCCGGTGAATTCGTCGCGCTGTTACTGGAACACTCTCTGCAGGCGATCGTGTCGATCTTGGCCGTGCTGAAATCTGGGGCAGCCTATCTGCCCATCGACCCAGGTCTGCCCGATGCACGGATGACGTTCATGATCGACGACGCCGCGCCGATCGTTGCGTTGACTTCCGCTGAGCTGGCCTCGCGGCTGGACAGCATCGAGTTGGTGGTCATCGACGTCGACGATTCCCGGATCGACAGTTATCCGGTCAGCGGACTGCCTGGAGCAGCTGCCGACGACCTCGCCTATGTCATCTACACCTCGGGCACCACCGGTGTCCCGAAAGGGGTGGCGATCACTCATCAGAACGTCACTCAGTTGATCGAGTCGGTGGATCCGGTCTTGGCCGGCCCGGACCATGTCTGGACGCAGTGGCACTCGCTGGTGTTCGACGTCTCGGTGTGGGACATCTTCGGTGCCCTGTTGCACGGGGGCCGTCTGGTCGTGGTGCCCGAGCATGTGGCGCGATCGCCCCACGACCTGCACGACTTGCTGGTGACCGAGCACGTCACGGTGTTGAGTCAGACGCCCTCGGCCGCCGGGATGATCGCACCGGAGGGTTTGGAATCGGTTGCGCTGGTGGTGGCAGGCGAGGCGTGTCCGCCGGAGTTGGTCGACCGGTGGTCGGGTGATCGGTTGACGATCAACGCCTATGGACCGACCGAGACGACGGTGTATGCCACGATCAGTGCTCCACTGGACGGGACAGAGGACGGGGCGACCAGAGTCGTCCCCATCGGGGGCCCGGTGCCCGGTGCGGCGTTGTTCGTACTCGATCAATGGTTTTCCCCGGTGCCGGTGGGCGTGGTCGGGGAGTTGTACGTCGCCGGCCGTGGTGTGGGAGTCGGTTATGTGCACCGCAGCGGGCTGACCGCCGCCCGTTTCGTGGCCTGCCCGTTCGGTGGGCCGGGGGCGCGGATGTACCGCACGGGCGACCTGGTGCGGTGGGGCGTCGACGGCCAGTTGGAATACCTGGGCCGGGCCGATGAACAGGTCAAGATCCGCGGCTATCGCATCGAACTCGGTGAGGTTCAATCGGCGCTGGCCGGTCTACCGGGTGTCGACCAAGCGGCGGTGATCGCCCGTGAGGACAACCTCGGAGACAAGCGTCTGGTCGGCTATGTCACCGAAACCGCCCCGACGGCAGTCGATTGCGGGGCGATACGTGCCGCGTTGGCCGAGCGGTTGCCGTCCTACATGGTGCCGGCGACGGTGGTGGTACTCGACGCGCTCCCGTTGACCGTCAACGGGAAGCTGGACAAACGCGCTTTGCCTGCGCCGGAATACGTCGATGCAGATTCCTACCGGGCGCCGAGCACTGCGGTCGAGGAAATCCTGGTCGGCATCTACGCCGAGATACTCGGACTCACCCGCGTCGGTGTCGACGACTCGTTCTTCGACCTCGGCGGTGATTCGCTGTCGGCAACCCGGGTGGTCAACTCGATCAACACCAGCCTGAATGCCGATGTCGCAGTGCGGGCGGTGTTCGAGTCGCCCACGGTGGCACAGTTGGCAACTCGCGTCGGCACCGGCTCAGGCGGGCGCGAACCGTTGGTCGCGGCCGACCGCCCCGCCGTGCTGCCGTTGTCCTACGCGCAGCAGCGCCTGTGGTTCCTCGACCAATTGCAGGGCCCCTCGGCCATTTACAACATGGCGGCGGCACTGCGTATCGACGGGCGGCTGGATGCCGCGGCTCTGGGCCGGGCGTTCGCCGACGTCGTCGGGCGGCAGGAAACCCTGCGCACCCTGTTCGCGGCGGTCGAGGGAGTACCGCAGCAAGTGGTGATGCCGGCCGAGCAGGCCGACTTCGGCTGGCAGGTCATCGACGGGCGTGACTGGTCGGCGGCGCAACTGGCGGCGGCGATCGACGCGGCCCAGGCCCGCACTTTCGACTTGGCTGCCGAGATTCCTTTGCGGGTCACGTTGTTCCGCGTCGCCGAGGAAAGTCATGTCCTGGTCGTCGTGGTGCACCACATCGCCGCCGACGGGTGGTCGGTGACGCCGTTGGTGACGGATCTGCGGACGGCGTACGTCAGCCGATGCGCGGGCCACCCGCCGGAGTGGGCGCCGCTGCCTGTCCAGTACGTGGATTATGCGTTGTGGCAACGCAACTTCCTCGGTGATCTGGATGACGGCGACAGTCGCATCTCTCGGCAGACCGCATACTGGCAGGCCGCGCTGGCGGGGCTGCCCGAGCGATTGGAGCTGCCGACGGATCGGCCCTATCCGCCGGTGGCCGATTTCCGCGGCGCTACCGTAGAGGTGCAATGGCCGGCCGAGGTTCAGCGACAGATCGCTCGGGTGGCACGGGAACACGACGCCACCAGTTTCATGGTCGTGCAGACCGCATTGGCGATGCTGCTGGGTACGCTCAGTTCCAGTACTGATGTGGCAGTGGGGTTTCCGATCGCCGGGCGGGGTGATCCAGCACTCGACGGGCTGGTCGGGTTCTTCGTCAACACGCTGGTACTACGGGTGGATCTCGACGGAGATCCCACCGTCGCCGATCTGCTGGCCCAGGTCCGTGGGCAGGCCCTGGCCGCCTACGAACACCAGGATGTGCCGTTCGAGGTGGTGGTGGACCGGATAAACCCCACCCGCAGCCTGACTCATCACCCCCTTGTGCAGGTCACCTTGGCCTGGCAGAACTTCGGCGATGATCCGACCGCCGCGGCAGTGCTGGGCGATGCGCAGGTAACGGCACTGCCGGTGGACACCCGCACGGCCCGAATGGATCTGGTGTTCTCCCTGGGAGAGCGTTTTGACGACTCCGGAGCCGCCGCCGGCATCGGCGGGAACGTGGAGTTCCGCACGGATGTCTTCGACCGGGCCAGTATCGAAAACCTGATCGCCCGATTGCAGCGGGTCGTGACGGCGATGACCGCCGACCCGACGCGGCGGTGGTCGTCGGTCGACCTGCTCGACGAGTCTGATCAGGTGCGGTTGGATGCGGTCAGTAACCGGGCGGTGCTGGTGACACCGATGCAGCCGGCATCGGTTCCAGCCGTGTACGCCCGGCAGGTCGCCAAGGCCCCCGGGGCGCTCGCGGTGACGTTTGCCGGGCACTCGATGACCTACCGGGAACTGGATGAGGCGTCAGACCGATTGGCGCACGAACTGATCGAACATGGTGCCGGGCCCGGCAATTGCGTAGCCGTGCTCTTGGAGCGATCTGACAAGGCGGTTGTGTCGATCCTCGCGGTGCTGAAGTCAGGTGCGGCCTACCTGCCGATCGATCCGGTGCATCCCGACGCCCGGATCGAATTCGTGCTCGCTGATGCTGCGCCGATTGCGGTGATCACCAACAGTGGATTGGCCGACCGCTTGCTCGGCCACGGCGTGCCGGTCATCGACGTCGACGATCCCAGAATCGATTCGAGGTCGAGCGCCGCCTTACCGGCGCCGTCACCCGACGACGTCGCCTACGTCATCTACACCTCCGGCACCACCGGTGTGCCGAAGGGAGTAGCCATCACCCACCACAACATCACCCAACTGATGCTGTCCGGACTTCGTGTACCTCTGGGCGGCGCCTGGCCCCTGTGCCATTCTCTGGCGTTCGATGTTTCGGCGTGGGAGACCTGGGGCGCGCTCTTGCACGGTGGTCGGTTGGTCGTGGTACCCGAGTCGGTGGTGGCCTCCGCGGAGGATTTCCACGATCTTCTCGTGGCCGAACGAATCAGCGTATTGACCCAGACTCCTTCGGCGGCGGCCATGCTTTCGACCGAAGGCCTGGAGTCGACGGCTTTGATGGTGGCCGGTGAGGCATGTGCGCCCGAGGTGGTGGATCGGTGGGCACCGGGCCGGGTGATGGTCAACGCCTACGGCCCGACTGAAACAACTATGGGCGTGACCATAAGCGCCCCGCTGGTGCCCGGATCCGGTGTGGTGCCGATCGGTGTGCCGGTGTCGACGGCGGCGTTGTTCGTGCTCGATCGGTGGTTGCGTCCGGTGCCGACGGGAGTGGTGGGCGAACTGTATGTGGCGGGCCATGGGGTCGGTGTCGGCTATGTGCGTCGCAGTCCTCTGACCGCGTCGCGGTTTGTGGCGTGTCCGTTCGGTGGGTCGGGGATGCGGATGTATCGCACCGGGGATGTGGCGCGGTGGGGTGCTGATGGGCAGTTGCAGTATCTGGGTCGGGCTGATGAGCAGGTCAAGATTCGTGGGTATCGCGTTGAGTTGGGGGAGATACAAGCAGTTTTGGCCGGTATGGCTGGAGTGGATCAGGCTGCGGTGATCGTGCGTGAGGATCGACCGGGTGACAAGCGACTGGTTGGTTATGTTACCGAAACAACCAGCGCCACCGCCGATCTCAATGACGTGCGGACTCGCCTGGTGCAGCGGTTGCCAGGTTATATGGTCCCTGCGGCCGTGATGGTGTTGGAGGCGTTGCCGTTGACGGTGAACGGCAAGCTGGACAAACGGGCATTGCCCGCACCGGATTACTCCGACGTTGATCGCTATCGGGCGCCGACCACCGCGGTGGAGGAGATTCTGGTCGGCATCTATGCACAGGTGCTCGGACTGCCGCGGGTCGGGATCGACGACTCCTTCTTCGAGCTGGGAGGAGATTCCCTGTCGGCCATGCGGTTGATTGCCGCGATCAATACCAGCCTGGATGCAGAGTTGGCGGTACGCACCCTGTTCGATGCACCCACCGTCGCCGGGTTGGCACCGCGGATCGGCGCCGGCTCGGGCGGGTTGCCGGCGTTGGTGGCGCGGCCACGACCCGACGTGGTGCCGTTGTCCTACGCCCAGAACCGGATGTGGTTCGTCAACCGAATCGAGGGCGAGGTCGCCACCTACAACATGCCCACCGCGTACCGGATCAGTGGGGCGCTGGATACCGCGGCGTTGCGGGCAGCGCTCGCCGACGTGGTCGGCCGGCACGAGAGTCTGCGCACGCTGTTCCCGGCAGCCGAAGGGGTGCCCCGGCAGGTGGTGGTACCCGCAGAGCAGGCTGATTTCGGCTGGCGCATCGTCGACGCCGGTGACTGGCCGGTAGCGCGGTTGACCGAGGCGGTGACTGCCGAAGTCGGCCACAACTTCGACCTGGCGACCGAGATCCCGTTGCGGGCCATGGTATTCCGGGTTGCCGACGGCGAACACGTGCTGGTTGCGGTGGTGCACCATATCGCCGCCGACGGCTGGTCCATCGGGCCGCTGGTACGTGATCTGGGGATGGCCTATGCCGCCCGCAGCGCAGGCCATGCCCCCGACTGGGTACCGCTGCCGGTGCAATACGTGGACTACACCCTGTGCCAGCGGGATCATCTTGGGGACCTGACCGATGCGGACAGCCCGATCGCTGCCCAGGTGGCCTACTGGGAGCGGGAGTTGTCCGGGTTGCCGGAGTTGTTGGAGTTGCCGACAGATCGGCCCTATCCACCGGTGGCCGATTATCGGGGCTCCAGTGTTGCCATCGATTGGCCGGCCGCACTGCAAGAGCAGGTGGCGCGGGTGGCACGCGAGCACAACGCGACCGGTTTCATGGTGGTGCAGGCCGCATTGTCGCTGCTGCTGTCCCGCCTGAGCGCGAACACCGATGTGGCCGTGGGATTCCCGATCGCCGGCCGGCGTGATCCGGCGCTGGACGAACTGGTCGGTTTCTTCGTCAACACGTTGGTGTTGCGAGTGGATCTGGCCGGGGATCCGACCGTCGCCGAACTTTTGGAGCAGGTACGGGCCCGCAGCCTGGCCGCGTACGAGAACCAGGATGTGCCGTTCGAGGTATTGGTGGAGCGGCTCAATCCGACCCGTAGCCTGACCCATCACCCGTTGATCCAGACCATGTTTGCCTGGCAGAACTTCCCCGGTCTGGATGGTGACCCGTCGGCAGCCCTCGCCCTCGGCGACGTGCAGGCCGCGCCGCTGGCCGCGCAGACCCACTCGGCCCGAATGGATCTCGTGTTCTTCCTGCGCGAGCATTGGACGGAGTCCGGTGCGCCGGCGGGAATCTGGGGGACGGTGGAATTCCGGACCGATGTCTTCGATGCGGTGACCATCGAAACGCTGGTCGGACGGTTGCAGCGGGTGTTGACGGTGATGACCTCGGATCCCTCGCGTCGGCTGTCCTCGGTGGGCGTGGTCGATCCTGCCGAGTGTGCTCGGCTGGACATCCTCGGCCATCGTGACGTACTGAGCGGGCCGGTGGCGACGGCGTCGATCCCGGCATTGTTCGCCGCGCAGGTGGACCGCGCACCGGAGGCGGTGGCACTCCGGTTCGAGGGCCGGTCGTGGACATACCTCGAATTGGATGAGGCGTCGAATCGGTTGGCGCACATGCTGATCGATGATGGCGTGGGCCCCGGACAGTATGTGGCGTTGCTGATGGCCCGGTCCGCTCGGGCGATCGTGTCGATCCTGGGGATTCTCAAGACCGGAGCGGCGTATCTGCCGATCGATCCGGCTCACCCGCAGGGGCGGGTGCAGTTTATGCTGGCCGATTGCCGTCCGGTCGCGGCGGTCACGACCGCTGATCTGGCCGACCGACTCGACGATGGCGCCTTCACCGTCATCGATGTCCACGATCCGCGCATCGATGCGCAGCCGTCGACCGCTTTGACCGACCCTGCCCCCGAAGACCTGGCGTACGTGATCTACACCTCCGGTACCACCGGCCGCCCCAAAGGCGTTGCCGTCACGCATCAAAATGTGACCCGGCTCTTCGACGGTCACTTTGCGGGCCTGGAGATGGGGCCGCACCAGGTTTGGTCGGCATGCTCGTCATTGGCCTTCGACTACTCGGTGTGGGAGATCTGGGGCGCCTTGCTGCATGGCAGCCGCTTGGTGGTGGTGCCCGAACAGACGACACGCTCACCACAGGAACTACACGCATTGGCGATCGCCGAAGAGGTGACGGTGCTGAGCCAGACCCCGTCGGCGGTCGGGATGCTTTCCCCGACCGGTCTGGAGTCGGCGACCCTGATCGTCGCTGCCGAGGCGTGCCCGCGCGAGGTGGTGGATCGGTGGGCGCCGGGTCGGGTGATGCTCAACGGTTGCGGGCCGACCGAGACCACGGTGTACGCCACGGTCAGCGCTCCGTTGCAGGTCGGCAGCGGGGCAGTGCCGATCGGTCTGCCGGTGCCGGGTGCGGCATTGTTCGTGCTCGATCGGTTCCTGCGCCCCGTGCCGCAAGGGGTGGTCGGCGAGTTGTATGTGGCCGGACGAGGTGTGGGAGTCGGCTATGTGCGACGGCCCGGTCTGACCGGATCGCGCTTTGTGGCCTGCCCCTTCGGCATTCCGGGAGCCCGGATGTACCGAACCGGTGATCTGGTGTCGTGGGGCTCTGACGGACAGCTGTACTACGGCGGCCGCGCCGATGAACAGGTCAAGATTCGCGGCTATCGCATCGAACTCGGCGAGATCACGGCCGTGCTGACCGCCGAGCCGCGGGTGGCCCAGGCGGTGACTGTCGCCCACGCGTCCGCCTCGACCACCGGCGAGAAGCAGTTGGTGAGTTACGTCGTGCTCGACAAAGAGAGGATGTTGGTCCGCGAGCCGGCACGGGAGATCGCGTTGGTCGAACAGTGGCAAGGCGTATACGGAGACTTGTATACAGGTGAATCCTTCACCGAAGGCGCACCGACGGAGCTGGGCGAGGATTTCGGCGGCTGGAACAGCAGCTACACGGGAGATCCCATTCCGCTGGACGAGATGCGCGATTGGCGCTCGGATACGGTGAACCGGATCCTGAATCTGCGGCCGCAACGGGTGTTAGAAATCGGCGTCGGCTCCGGCCTCCTCCTCACCCAGGTGGCACCCGAATGTGTCGAGTATTGGGGCACTGACTTTTCCGCACCGACGATTCAGACGCTGCAGGCCGGGGTGAGCGGTGAGCAATGGGCGGACCGGGTGCGGTTACGGGTACAGCCGGCCGATGCGGAAGACGGCCTTCCGGCCGGACATTTCGACGTGGTGGTGCTCAACTCGGTCATCCAGTACTTCCCCAGCGCGGGTTACCTCTTGGACGTGCTGGCCATCGCCATGCGGGCCCTGGCGCCAGGTGGAGCGTTGTTCCTCGGCGACGTGCGGCACTTGTCTTTGCTGCGGGCGTTCACCACCGGAGTGGTGTGCGCCGACAGCAGCGGCGACGAGGACGGTGCCGCGGTGGCGGAGAGGGTCCGCCGGGAGATGCTCGCAGAGCAGGAACTGCTGCTGGCACCAGAGTTTTTCGTTGCGCTACCCGAGCACCTGCCCGACGTCACGGCGGTCGAGTTACAGCTCAAGGAGATGCGCGCGGTCAACGAGCTGAGTCGGTATCGCTACGAGGTCGTGCTGCGCAAGGGGCCGGCACCGGTGTACTCGGTCGCCCACCTGCCGTCCGAACCGTGGGAGCGTTTCGGCAGCCTGGCAGGACTGGAGCGGCATCTACGGACACAACGGCCCTCCGAGCTGCGTGTCACGGGAGTACCCCACGCCGGAATCTGGTCGGACGTGGCGATGGCGCACGCACTGGCGGAACCGGGGGACCGGTTGACTGTCGGTGAATTGCATAGCCGCGCAAGGTCTTGTGCCGAGGCAGTGTTGCCACACGAGTGTCACCGGCTGGGCCGAGAACTGGGCTACCGCACGGCTGTGACCTGGTCACCGACCGACGGCCTCGTCGACGTCATCCTCACCCGCGCAGTGGTGGAGACCGGCACGCCCCCTACCCTGGCGGACGTCTACCTGCCGCAGAGCGCGGTCGGATCGCTGGCCGCATACGTCAACGATCCGGCGGCGATCGAGAGAGTGGCCGAATTGCGCGCCTTCGCCGGTGACCGCTTGCCTGACTACATGGTTCCGGCCGCGATCATGGTGTTGGACTCCCTGCCGCTGACGGTCAACGGCAAACTCGACCATCGTGCGCTCCCGGCGCCCGAATTCAGCAGTGGGACGGCCTATCGGACGCCGCGGGACGAGCGGGAACGGTTGCTGGCGTCCTTGTTCGGTGAGGTTCTCGGGATCAGCCGCGTCGGTATCGACGACAGCTTCTTCGATCTGGGCGGGCATTCGCTGTCTGCCACCCGGTTGATCGCCCGGATCAGGCTCGAGCTGAGGGTCGACATCCCGATCAAGGCATTGTTCGACGCGCCGAGTGTCGCCGCACTGGCCGAATGGATCCGCCTCCACGCCGCCCAACACGACGGACCGCCGTTACATGCATATGCGCGGCCGCCGGTGGTCCCGTTGTCCTATGCCCAGCAACGGCTGTGGTTCTTGGACCAGTTGCAGGGACCGTCACCGGTGTACAACATGCCGGCCGCATATCGGATCAGCGGGACATTGGACGCCGAGGCGTTGGGGCGTGCCCTGCGTGATGTGGTGAGTCGTCACGAGAGCTTGCGCACGGTGTTCGCTGCACCCGACGGTGTTCCGCAGCAGGTGGTGCTGCCCGTCGATCGAGTGGACTTCAACTGGCAGGTTGTCGACGCCGAAGACTGGCCGGTCGAGCGGATCACCGAGACAGTCGGCGCCGAGGTCGGGCACAGCTTCGACCTGGAAACCGAGATTCCGCTGCGCGCAAAGCTTCTGCGCGTCGGAGCCGATGAGCATGTGTTGACGGTGGTGGTGCACCACATCGCGGCCGACGGATCATCGATCCGGCCGTTGATGCGTGATCTGGGGGTGGCTTACGCCTGCCGCTGCGCCGGACTGGCTCCGGAGTGGGAGCCGTTGCCGGTTCAGTATGTGGATTACACACTGTGGCAGCGTGAACATCTCGGTGATCTGGGCGACGCCGACAGCGTCATTTCCGCGCAGGTGGCGTATTGGGAAAAGGCGTTGGCCGGGCTACCCGAGCGGCTCGAATTGCCGACCGTCCGGCCCTACCCGCAAGTGGCCGACCATCGAGGTGCCAGTGTGGCAGTGGACTGGCCTGCGGAGTTACAGCAGGGAATCGCACAACTGGCTCGACTGCATGACGCCACCAGTTTCATGGTGATGCAGGCAGCCTTGGCGATCCTGTTGTCGAAGCTGAGCGCGAGCAGCGATGTGGCAGTGGGCTTCCCGATCGCCGGTCGGCGGGACCCGGCGCTGGAAGATCTGGTCGGCTTCTTCGTCAACACGCTGGTGCTGCGGGTAGATCTGAGTGGTGATCCCACCGTTGCGGCGTTGCTCGAACAGGTGCGTGCCCGCAGCCTCGCCGCGTATGAGCATCAGGACGTACCCTTCGAGGTGCTCGTGGATCGGCTCAACCCCAGTCGCAGCCTCACCCACCATCCGTTGATTCAGGTACTGTTCGCCTGGCAGAACTTCGCCGTGAAAGAAAGTGGGGAATCCGCTTCGGTCTCGCTGCTGAACGATGTTCGGATCAGCCCACTGTCGGCTGATACCCATTCTGCGCGAATGGATTTGGCCTTCTCTCTCGAAGAGCGCTTCAGCCCGGCGGGTGAACCCGCGGGGATCGGCGGAATGGTCGAGTTTCGCACGGACGTGTTCGACGCGGCCGGCATCCGGGTACTCGTCGATCGGTTGCGGCGCGTCGTGCAGGCGCTGATCGTCGATCCGGACCGGGCGGTCTCGTCGGTGGACCTGCTCGATGGGGCGGAGCAATCCTTCGTCGAAGAGGTCGGCAACTGGAAGTCGTTGACCGAGTCGGTCCCCGCGAAGTCGGTACCGGAGCTGTTCGCCCATCAGGTCGCCCACTCTCGCGAGACCACGGCACTGAGTTTCACCGGCGGCTCGATGTCCTACCGAGAGTTGGATGAGGCCTCGAATCAGTTGGCTCACCTGTTGATCGACCGAGGTGTCGGGGCGGGCATGTGCGTGGCACTCCTGTTCAGCCGCAGTGCCGAGGCGATCATTGCGATGCTGGCGGTACTGAAGACGGGGGCAGCGTACCTGGCGATCGACCCGGCCCTGCCCGATGCCCGTGTGCAGTTCATGATCGGTGACTCGATGCCGGCGGTCGCGATCACCACGGCGGCCGCGGCCGGCCGGCTGGCGGGATTCGCCCTGCCGGTCATCGACATCGGCAGCGCCGAGATCGCCGGTTACCCCACGACGGCGGTACCGCCGGCGTCGGCTTCGGATATCGCTTATCTGATCTACACGTCCGGCACCACCGGTACACCCAAGGGCGTCGCGATCAGCCACCACAGCCTGGCTCATCTGGCCGCGTCGATGCCGACCGGACTGCCGGCGAAGCAGGTCTGGACACAATGTCATTCGTACGCTTTCGATTTCTCCGTGTGGGAGATCTGGGCTGCGCTCCTCACCGGTGGTCGGCTGGTCGTGGTGCCCGAAGACGTGGCCGCCTCGCCGGCAGAATTCCATGACTTCCTGGTGGCGCAGCAGGTCAACGTGTTGACCCAAACCCCGTCCGCGGTGGCGGCGCTCGCCCCGGAAGGTTTGGAGTCGGTTGCGTTGTTGCTCGGTGGTGAAGCCTGCTCGTCCGACGTGGTGGATCGGTGGGCGCCGGACCGAGTCGTGATCAACGCCTACGGGCCGACCGAGGCGACGGTGTATGCGTCGATGAGTGCTCCGCTGGTGCCCGCGTCGGGTGTGGTGCCGATCGGTGCTCCGGTGTCGACGGCGGCGTTGTTCGTGCTCGACCAGTGGTTGCGTCCGGTGCCTGCGGGGGTGACGGGCGAGTTGTACGTGGCAGGTCGCGGAGTGGCCTGTGGGTACCTCGGGCGGTCGGATCTGACGGGATCGCGGTTTGTGGCGTGTCCGTTCGGTGGGCCGGGGACGCGGATGTATCGCACCGGGGATGTGGTGCGGTGGGGTGCTGATGGGCAGTTGCAGTATCTGGGTCGGGCTGATGAGCAGGTCAAGATTCGTGGGTATCGCGTTGAGTTGGGGGAGATACAAGCAGTTTTGGCCGGTATGGCTGGAGTGGATCAGGCTGCGGTGATCGTGCGTGAGGATCGACCGGGCGACAAGCGACTGGTTGCCTACGCCACGGAAACAACCAGCGGCACGGTTGATCCGGAGCGACTGAGGGCGGACTTGGCAGAACGTCTGCCCGCCTATCTGGTTCCGGCCGCGGTGGTGGTCGTGAATGCGCTGCCGCTGACGTCTAGCGGAAAGCTCGATACCAGGGCATTACCCGCGCCGGAGTACCGGCTGGGTGTTTATCAGGCACCCGGGACTCCCACAGAGCAGATCCTGGCCGGCGTCTACGCGGAGGTGCTCGGGTTGGACCGCGTCAGCATCGACGATTCCTTCTTCGATCTGGGCGGAGATTCGCTGTCGGCCATGCGAGCGGTCGCCGCGATCAACAAAGCACTGGACACCCAGCTGGCGGTGCGCGTCATGTTCGACGCACCGTCGGTGCGGAGCCTGGCGCGACAGGTGGGGAGAGCCGACAGCGAGCAGGAAGTGGTGCCGGTCGATGTGCTCAAGGATGGTGCGGGCGTGCCGTTGTGGTGCATTCACGATGGTTTCGGCTTGAGCTGGTCGTACCGGGCGCTAGGCGAATACCTTGATGGTCCGATCACTGGCCTCAACCAGGTCCCACACGACGACGAATCCGAGCCGGTGACGATCCGGCACATGGCCGAACAATATGCCGACCGGCTGCAAGCCCTCCATCCGGAGGGGCCGTACCAGCTTCTCGGCTGGTCCTTCGGTGGAGTTGTCGCGCACGAGGTGGCCATCGAGCTACAGCGCCGCGGCTGCGAGGTGCAACGACTGATCCTCATGGATGCGGCCCTCAACCTGAACAAAGCACGAGGATTGCGGGTCGGCGGTTACCGCACGGTGGCGAAGAACCACGCGCTGGCCGAGGGGCTGGTACTTGAATATATGTTGGGCTCCAACCACATTGAGGTCCCGACGCATCGGCGGCCACTTGGCTATCGACGGGTGGAAAAGATGGCCGAGCAACACAGGGATTCGGGATTCGTCCCGCCGCCCAGGGCGCTGGTCGAGTTCATGGTCAAGAGCCTCACCGCGAACCAGTTGCGACTGCTCGACCATGAACCCGAGGTCTTCGACGGCGACGTCGTGATCTTCTCCGCCTCAAGTCAGCGGCCTGGCGACAACGCGGGTACGACAATCCGGTCACGGTGGCGGAGAATGCGCAACCGTGCGGCGGTCCGCTCTCACCTGCAGAGCTGGCGACCGTTCGTCACCGGCAACATCACGGCCCATCCGGTGGACTGCACGCACTACGAGATGTTCACCGGCGCGTCGCTGCGCCAATACGGCAACCTGCTCAAGCTTTCGCTGGAGAACGGTTAGGGGCAGCCGTCCGGGTAACGCTGTCGGTTCATACTGTGCGGGCCAGCCGGTCGGCGAGCAGCGCTGCGAACTTCGCCGGATCGTCGAGTTCCCCACCTTCGGAGAGAAGTGCTGTCCCGTAAAGCAATTCGGCTGTCTCGCCGAGCTGTGCGGTGGCTGCGGAATCGTCGCCGCGGTTCTTGTATGCCTGATGCACAGCGGTGATGAGTGGATGCCCGGCATTGATCTCCAGAATCCGTTTCCCGATCGGGACATCTTGTCCGGACGCCCGGTACATGCGTGCCAGCGCCGGAGTGATTCCGAAACTCGGGGTGATCAGGCAGGCCGGCGATTCGGTCAGCCGGGTGGACAACCGGACTTCGGAGACGTGGTCGCTCAAGGTCTCTTGCAGCCAGGAGAGCAGATCGGAGAAATCGCGCTCCTGCTCTTCCCGCTGCGCTTCCTTCGTCGCCTTCTCGTCATCGGAGTCGAGGTCCACCTCGCCTTTGGCCACCGATTGCAGTGGCTTACCGTCGAATTCCCGCACGGAACCCACCCAGACCTCGTCGACCGGGTCGGTGAGCAACAGCACCTCGTAACCCCGGGCCTTGAATGCTTCGAGGTGCGGCGATTTCAGCAGTTGGTCACGCGACGGCCCGGTGGCGTAGAAGATCTGCGTCTGCCCGTCCTTCATCCTCTCGACGTATGCGGCCAACGTGGTCGGGTCGTCGGCGGTCTGGGTCGAGGCGAAGGACGAGATCCGAAGGAGAGTGTCCTGGTTGTCGGTATCGTTCACCAGGCCTTCTTTGAGGACGGCACCGAACTGCGTCCAGAACGTGCGGTAGTCGTCGGGCCGCGCGGTCTGCAGCTCACCGATCGTCGAGAGGACCTTCTTGGTCAGTCGTCGTCGGATGACGGTGATGTGCCGATCTTGTTGCAGGATCTCACGGGAGACATTGAGCGACATGTCTTGGGCATCGACCACGCCCTTGACGAAACGCAGGTAACTCGGGATCAGCTCGTCACAGTCGCCCATGATGAAGACCCGTTTGACGTAGAGCTGCACGCCGGTTTTGGCATCCCGGGTGAACAGGTCGAATGGAGCGTGCGAGGGAATGAACAACAACGCTTGGTATTCGAAGGTGCCCTCGCCCTTCATCGTGATGATTTCGAGCGGGTCGTCCCAGGCGTGGGCGATGTGCTTGTAGAACTCCCGGTACTCCTCGTCGGAGACCTCGTCTTTCGGTCTGGCCCACAAAGCCTTGCCGGAGTTGAGCGTCTGGGTCTCGACGGTGACGGTGTGCTCGCCACCTTCTTCGGGGGCCGGGGTGGTGCGCTCGACCTGCATCCGGACCGGCCAGGCGATGAAGTCCGAGTATTTCTTGACGAGCTCCCGGATCTTCCACTCGGCGGTGTAGTCGGGTAGCTGGTCCTCGACGTCCTCCGGCTTGAGGCGCAGGAGGACCGAGGTGCCCTGCGCGGCGTCGTCGACGGACTCGATCGTGTAGGTGCCGTCACCGCTGGACACCCAACGGGTGGCACCGCTTTCGCCGGCCTTGCGGGTGAGCAGCTCGACCTCGTCGGCCACCATGAACGTCGAGTAGAAGCCCACACCGAACTGGCCGATCAATTCCTCGGAATCGGCCGCCTTCTTGCTCTCACGCAGCCGTTGGCGCAGCTCGCCGGTCCCGGACTTGGCCAGTGTGCCGATCAGGTCGACGACCTCGTCGTGGGTCATGCCGATGCCGTTGTCGCGGACCGTGAGCGTACGTGGGTCATGACCGACTTCGATCTCGATGTGAAGGTCCGAGGCGTCGACGTCGAGGTCCTTGTTGCGCATCGTTTCGAGGCGCAACTTGTCCAGTGCGTCGGATGCGTTCGAGATCAGCTCCCGAAGAAATGAGTCCTTATGTGAGTAGACCGAATGCACCAGCAGCTCCAACAGCTGCCGGGCCTCCGCTTGAAATTCCATCCGTTCGACGTGTGCGCACATGTGATCCGCCCCAGGAGAACAACGTTCGTTACTGATGCCGCGAAGATGATACCGACCGGGTCGACCGGACAGCTCCAGAATCTGGTCAGAGGCCACCCAGGCCGCGGGCGACCAGTGAAAGTCCGACGACGGTCAGGATGGCGGCGACGAATTTGCGCCGGTGGACGTGCGCCCAGTCGTGGACCCTGCGCAACACCGCCTGCGTGCGTTGTGGCGCGAAGAGGTTGCTGACCAGGATGATCTCCTCCACGGTGAGTACGCCGAAGACGAATGCGACGAGCGCTATGACCTGAACTCCGGTGGACGCTCCCGAGGCGATGACGATGCCGAGGGCGAAGAAAACTCCGTCCAGCGGGGGAAGAAACCAGACGCCGATGAAAAAGGATATCCACGGCGAGCCGTCCCGCCATGCCGAGCGGGCCCTGGCGAGGACTCGCCGTACCTTCGATGCACCCTCGGCCCCGTCCTCGGGCGCCGGGTGCAGGAAGCGCCTGAGCGCCGGCGGGATCGAGGAATCCATCAGCATCGTCGAGGTTTTGGTCGTGCCATCCGATTCCCCGGCCGCGCCGACGACACTGGGTTCCGGAGTTCGCGACCGCACCAGAGCGTGCACGCCGATCGCGACGGCGATCAACAGCAGGAGGGCACCCGTGCCGAGGGTGCTCCGTTGGGCGGCCGGACTCGACGTGGGGTCGGCGAACTTGTCGGCGAACGAGGCCGACGACGGCGCGGCGTGCAGGATGATCAGCGGGATGAGCAGGGTCGCCATCCCCACCGCGAGGGCGCCGGTCCAGTAGGCGAGCAGGTTCGTCATCGGCCGAGGCCTGGACAAGACGAGAAGGATGAGTCCGAGGCGCACAGGATTGATCGTCGTCAAGAGTGCCAGTACGGCCAACGACCCCCACATGGCCGAAATGCTACCCCGTCAGCTATTTGCTGTGTGGATTCTCGGCGATTTTCCGGGCAATTTTCAGCATCAACACCGGTGTGTTGCGCGATCAACGCGCGATACGCACGCGTCTATCCGGTGGAGGTCGTATCCCGGTCGGAAGATCCATCGGTTATGACGTTATACCTGTTGGGCCCCAATGCGTCTCGACAACTCGCGCACGGGGTATGGCTCGACGCTCCCACTGGCAGTGGGAGGGCCGATCTTGATCCGGAGACTGACTACGCGACAATTCCACTCAGTCGATGCGGCCCCCGTGGCTGACAGAATTCGTTTGCTGGTGACGCTGCGCCAAGAGCACTGTCGGGCCGATGCGACGAGGACGGAATTCGAGGTCGATCGCTGGGTCGGCATGCCGGGCCAACGCTTCCAAGGCCGATGTGCTGTAGGCGCGCAGCCCGCTGATCACCGCATCGTGGATCACCGCGATGCGGGTGAACGGCATCGCTGCGGCCAGCATAGCCAGGTGCAGCGGTGGTGACGGCCGATGCACGTCGACGATCATCAACTTGTGGGCCACTCGCGTGCCTTCGGCGAAAACGCGGGCGGCCGAATCCGGCGGAAGGTGGTGCAGCGACAACGCGAACACGGCAAGGTCGAATGATCCGTCCGCGGCGTCGATGTCGGTGGCGTCCATCACCCGAACGGTCGCGCGGGCATGCCGGCCCAGATCGCCGGCAGCGATCGCCGACGTGAACGAAGCGTCGACATCGGTGATGGTCACCTCGGCGGTGGGATGCAGTTCCAGCAGCTTGCGTGCCAACCCGCCGAGGCCGCACCCGAGTTCGAGGATTTTCGGCATCGAGCGGTGCTCGACTTCGTCGAGCGCCATGCGCGCATATTTCTCGTAGGTGCCTCGACGGCCGCCGCGATCGATCGCCCGAACCACCTTCTGTTTAAGAACGTCGACGTCGTCGCGATCCAGATATTCCGGGCGATCGGTCTGCAGTCGCCGTGACAACCACGACGCGTCCGGCCCACCCCTCGGCATCCTGACGATGGTCTGGGTGCCGGTGTCCACCGTCATGCCGCTTCGACCGGTGTGAGTTTTTCGCATAACAACTCCGCCAACCCGTGAATGGTCGTGATCCCGGTGGCCGAGATACGAATTCCCGTTTCGTTTTCGATGCGAGTGCGTAGCTCGAGTGCCCCCAGCGAGTCCATCCCGTACTCGGACAGAGAACGGTCGGGATCGACACTGCGCCGCAATATGACGCTGACCTGATCGGAGATGAGGTGGCGCAACTTGGCGGCCCACTCGTCGGGTGGCAGCTCCTCGAGCTCCGCGCGTAGCTTGCTGGTGCCCGTCGAGCCCTGGCCGGCGGACCGGAACGCCTCGGCGAACGGGCTACGTTCGGCGAACATCGACAACCACGGCGCCCCGGTGATCGGTGCGTAAGCGGTGTAGGGGCGGTCGTGCCGTAGCAGCGCTTCGAATGCGTACGCGCCTTCGTCGGGAGTGATGGCCATCCCGGCGCCCTCGGCCAGCGCAGTGCCGCGGCCGATCTGGCCCCAGGCGCCCCAGGCGATCGAGGTGGCAGGCAGACCTTGCGCTCGCCGCCACAGGCTGAAAGCGTCGAGCCAACTGTTCGCCGCAGCGTAGGCGCCCTGTCCCGGCGAGCCCACCAGCGCGGCCGCCGACGAGAACGAGCAGAACCAGTCCAGGGGCTGGCCGGCGGTCGCGTTGTGGAGGTTCCAGGCACCGTAGACCTTTGGAGCCCAGTCACGTTCGATCAGATCATCGGTGATGTTGGTCAGCGCGGCGTCCTCGATCACCCCGGCCGCGTGCAAAACGCCGCGCAGAGGTAATCCGCCACCGGTCGCTGCGGCCACCAACCTCTCGGCGGTACCGGCCTCGGCGATGTCACCGCACTCGACGAGCACGTCGACACCGGTCGCCCGGATGCGATCGAGAGCTTCCGATGCCGCTTCACCGGGCTGCGAGCGAGACGACAACACGATACGTCCACATCCGTTGGCCGCCATCTTCTCGGCCAGGAACAGTCCGAGGCCGCCCAGTCCACCGGTCACGATGTACGCGCCGTCGGCACGGAAGACGCGCACCTCCGACGGCGGGACCACCAGTCGGCTGGAGCCGGTGTGCGGGATGTCGAGCACCAGCTTGCCGGTGTGCTGCGCACCGCTCATCATCCGAATCGCGTTTGCAGCGTCGGCCAGTGGATATGGGGTGAACTCAGGCATCGGAAGATCACCCTCGGCGGTGAGCAGATACACCGTGGCGAGGAGCTCTCGGAGCCGTTCAGGATGGCTGACGGACATCAACGCCAGATCCACGGCATAGAAAGAGAGATTGCGGCGGAA
Source organism: Mycobacterium sp. NS-7484 (assembly GCF_001953975.1). GTDB lineage: Bacteria > Actinomycetota > Actinomycetes > Mycobacteriales > Mycobacteriaceae > Mycobacterium. The sequence goes on along the minus strand of NZ_MBEJ01000126.1, from coordinate 17,446 downwards.
CGGGAAAAGCCCGAGTTTGCTGTCTCCATAGATGTCTCGTTTGCCGATCTCCACGAATCTTCCACCGAACGCAAGCAATTCAAGTCCGGCGCGCTGCGCTGCACCGGTCACGGAATTCAGCACGATGTCCACCCCGTAACCGTTGGTGTCCTCGCGGATCTGATCGGCGAATTCCACACTGCGCGAGTCGTATACGTGCTCGACACCCATATCTCGCAGAAGTTGTCTGCGCTGTTCGCTGCCTGCGGTGGCAAAGATCTCCGCGCCGGCCGCCTGTGCGATGGCCATTGCTGCCTGGCCCACCCCACCTGTCGCCGAATGGATCAGCACCTTGTCACCGGCTTTGATTCGCGCCATGTCGTTCAGCCCGTAATAGGCGGTCGCCGTCGCGATCGTGAGAGCGGCTGCCTGTTGATCGGTCAGGCCCGTCGGCAGGGTGACCGCCAAGCGGGCATCGCAGGTCACGAACGTCCCCCAGCACCCGTCGGCGCACAATCCGCCGACGTGATCCCCGATGCGATGCCCGGTCACTCCGGGGCCGACCGCGATCACCACGCCGGCGAAATCGATGCCCAGCTGCGGCAGCCGTCCGTCGAATGCGGGATAGCGGCCGAATGCGACCAGTACGTCGGCAAAATTGATGCTCGAAGCCGTCACCGCGACTTCGATCTGGCCCGGTCCCGGTGGGACATGCTCGCAGGCAACCAGTTCCATCGATTCCAGATCCCCAGGGGTACGGATCTGCAACCGCATTCTGTCGCGATCGAGGAGGGCAACAGTTGTCTGCCGCTCCTCCGGCCGGAGCGGGGCCACGCACAACCGCGCGGTGTACCACCGGCCGTTGCGCCACGCCGTTTCGTCCTCTTCGGACCCGCTCAACAGCTGCCTGGCCACCGGCTCGGCGCCCGTGGCTTCGTCCAGATCGATCTGTGTGGCGGCCAGATGCGGATGTTCGGTGCCGATGACCCGGAACAGCCCACGCAACTCTGCCTGATCCAGGTTTGCCACGTCGCCGGCCACGACGGTCTGAGCGTTGCGCGTCACGACGTACAGGCGCGGCAATTCGCCATTGATCTCCGGTAGTTCGCGGGTGAGATGCACCATGTGGCGCACGTATTCGCGGCCCAACAGCGGGGACTGGTCGGCGTGGTCGCCGTTATTCGGCGACATGAGGATCACCACGCCGGTGAATCGGCCGGCCCGCAGATGGTGGGCGAGTTGTCGGCAGGTTACCGAGTCGTCGGTCTGGTCGGGCCAACTCATCGTCGTGCATTGAGCGCCACGGTCCTTCAAGACGTCGCGCAAATCTTCGGTAACCGCATCCCGACCATCTGACTCGCCGATCAGCAACCAGGATCCGGCGTCGACGTACTCGACCTTCGGCAATTCCTGTTGGCGCCATTCGACGGTCAGCAGTCTCTCGCTGAGGACCTGATCGTCGCGACCGTTCCCGGACGCTCCGGTGCCCAGCCGCAACCCCTGCGCGCTCAACAGGACCGTCCCGCCCTCGTCGAGGACGTCGATGTCGACTTCTATGCCGGTCGAGTCGGCCTTGATCAGGCGCGTGTAGCAGTAGTGCGCGGTGCGGGCCGAGCCATAGGCGCACAGGCGCCGGACCCCGAGTGGCAACCCCAGTACGTCACCACCGAGCGCCTGGATGTCGGGGTGGGCTTCGACGGACTGGAAGCAGGCGTCGAGGAGAGCCGGGTGCACGGCATAGGCGTCCTGTTGCGAGCGGATCGAGCGGGGCAGTGCGACTTCGGCGAGCACTGTGCGCGTCCCGCCCTGACCGGGGCGTACCGTGATCAGACCGGTGAACGCCGGGCCGTATTCGATACCGTGCCGGGCTACGCGATCACGTACTTCTGCACCGTCTTCCTCATCGGGGTGGGCGGCAAGGACTTCCGTCATGTCGTAGGTCGGAGGCTGTTCGTCCGCCGAGGCATGGAGGACCGCGGTCGCGTGCCGGGTCTGCTGGCCGTCCTCGTCGGTTTCGACCGTGAAGGTCGCGGTGTTGGGCGCCGACATCGAGGCCGAGGCGCCGACGACGGTGTGGTCGTCGACGAGCAACGCCTGCTCGAAGCGGATGTCGCGAACTCCGCAAGCTGCACCGTACACAGCCTGCGCGGCAGCCAGTGCCATCTCACAGTAAGCCGCGCCCGGAAGTACGGCGACACCGCGGATCTGGTGATCGGCGAGCCAAGGCTGAGCGGCGGTGCCGATATCGGCCTGCCACACGTAGCGTTCCGGCTCCTCGTGCAGCCGTACGTTGGCGCCCAACAGGGGATGCACGGCGATGGTGCAACCACCGTGGGTGGGGGCTTCCTGGCTGCCACCGGCCAGCCACAGTCGACGGTGCGTCCAGGTTGGCAGCGGCGCCTCGACCAGCTGCCCGACCGGACAGAGCACGGAGAAATCGACCGATGCGCCTGCGCTGTGAAGATCGATCAAGAGATCGCGCAACCCATTTGGCATCGATTGCTGACGGCGCATCGCGGCCAGTGCGGCCATCGGTGTCTCGCGACCCGCGGCCGTCTGTTCGAGGGCCCGGGTGAGCAGGGGGTGGGGAGACAGTTCGGCGAAGACCCGATAGCCGTCCTCCAACGCCGCCTGTACCGCGGTGGCGAAGCGGACCATCCGGCGCATGTTCGTGACCCAGTAGTTGGCATCGCAGACGGGCTGTTCGCGGGGATCGAACGACGTCGCCGAATAGAACGGGATCTCGGGAGTCATGGGTTTGAGGTCGGCGAGTGCAGCGGCCAGATCGTCGACGATCGGCTCCACCTGAGGCGAATGGAAGGCCACGTCCACCGGCACTTCGCGGGCCATCACCCCGCGTCGCTCCCAGTCGGCGACGAGAACTCGGACGGTCTCGGTGGTCCCGGCGATGACGGTGGACTGTGGCGACGCCACGACGGCTACCACGACATCGTTGACACCCCGGCCGGTCAGTTCCGAAAGGACCTGTTTGGCAGGCAGTTCCACGGCCGCCGTGGCACCTTTACCGGCGATGCGGGACATCAGCCGGGACCGGCGGCAGATCAGCCGCAGTCCATCTTCCATCGACAGTGCACCCGCGACGACCGCCGCCGCGCCCTCGCCGAGCGAATGGCCGATGACGGCACCGGGGCGCACGCCGTGCGCCTTCATCGCGGCGGCCATGGCGACCTGCATGGTGAACAATGTCGGCTGTAACCGGTCCTGGCCGGTCACCACCTCCGTTGCCGTCATCGCCTGGGTCACCGAGAAACCGGATTCGGCAGCGATGATCGGTTCGGCCAGCGCCACCGTGGCGGCGAACACCGGCTCGGTCGACAAGAGCTCGCCACCCATTCCCGCCCATTGCGAGCCCTGACCGGAGAACACCCATACCGGGCCGCGGTCGTCGCGGCCGACCGTGGCTTGATACGGAGTATCTCCGTCGGCGACGTCCCGCAATGCCGTGACGAGTTCCGATCGGTTGTCTGCGCTGACTGCGGTACGCACCGGCCGGTGCACTCGTCGACGGGCCAGCGTGTAGGCCAGATCCGGGAGAGCGACGTCCTCGTGGGCCTCGACCCAGTCTGCCAACCGGCCGGCCGTGCGTCGAAGCTCATCCGGCGATGTCGAGGAGAAGGGAAACAGCATCGGCGTCGCCGAAGTAGACAGTGAGTGTGTCGCCGCCGGTTCTGAGACATGTTGTGGCGCCTGCTCCAATACGGCGTGCACATTCGTTCCCGACAACCCGTAGGAGGAGACTGCGGCACGTCGAGGATGGTGGCCGTTGGTGCACCAGGGCGTCGTCTCCTGTGGCACAAAAAGTTTGGTCTCGATCTCGGCGAGTTGGTCTGGGAGACGATGGAAGTGCAGGTTCTGTGGGACCAGGCCATGCTGGAGCGCGAGTACTGCTTTCATCAGTCCGATGGCTCCGGACGCCGCCTGCGCGTGCCCCATGTTGGTCTTGACCGATGCCAGCGCGCAGGGGCCGTCGACGCCGTAAACCTTTGCCAGGCTGGAGTATTCGATTGGGTCGCCGACCGGCGTCCCCGTGCCGTGTGCCTCGACCATTCCGACTGTCGCGGCCTCGACACCGGCCGCTGTCAAGGCGGCGCGGTACACCGCTGTCTGGGCGGCATCCGATGGTGTCGCGATGTTGACCGTATGGCCATCCTGGTTCGCGGCCGTGCCGCGAATGACGGCGAGGATGCGGTCGCCGTCCCTGAGTGCATCCGGCAACCGCTTGAGCAAGACGACGACACAACCTTCTCCGCCGACAAAGCCGTCGGCGGCGACGTCGAAGGCGTGGCAGCGCCCGGTTGCCGAGAGCATGCCCTCTGCGGAGCCTGATGCGAACTTGCGGGGATCCAGGGCCAATGTCGCACCCCCGGCCAGCGCGAGATCACTTTCTCCCTCGTGCAGGCTTCGGCACGCCAGGTGCACCGCGGTGAGGCCAGAAGAGCAAGCGGTGTCCACCGTAAGCGCAGGACCGTGCACGCCGAGGGCATACGCGATTCGTCCGGACGCCAGGCTGAAGTTGTTGCCGCTGAACCCGTATGCCGCCTCCAGGGCCTGGGCATCAGCGGCCAGCATCTGGTAGTCCGCGTGGGTCAATCCGACGAACACCCCGGTCAGCGACTCGGCCAGGCTCTCTCGGGTGAGACCGGCATGCTCCATGGCCTCCCAGGACGTCTCCAATAGCAACCGATGCTGGGGGTCGAGGGCCGCACTCTCTCGTTCGTTGATGCCGAAGAATTCGGCATCGAAGCCGGCGACGTCGTCGAGGAACGCACCCCATTTCGACACCGACCGGCCCGGCACGCCGGGCTCCGGATCGTAGTACTCGTCGGCATCCCATCGATCGGATGGCACTTCGGTCACCAGGTCGTCGCCACGAAGTAGGGAGTCCCAAAGGCCCTCCGGGGAATCGATGCCGCCGGGCAGCCGACAGGACATGCCGATCACGGCCACCGGTGTAACCGGTGAAGCCTGCCCGGAATCCCGGGGACTGCGGAAGTGCGGCTCTGGAATCCCCTCGCGGACAGTTTCGAATGCGGTCAATTGCCCCTCCTCCCACAGGCCTTTCCGCGGTCGACCGCTGTAAGGCTCGATGCCCTGTATTTGTGCGCTAAACGCCAGATGATCGCGGCCGCGTGGTGATACGGACGTGGTGGCGCAGCGCCCAAATCGGGCGGTCACAACCAACAACGGTAAGTTCGCTGTGGTGCCTTGTCCCAAAATCTGGGCAATCGGACGTCAAGGTATCTCCGCTTTCAAATACTTCCGGCCCTACGTCGGATGCCGTAACTCCGTCCAAGATCAGATGCTGTGTGGTCGCTGTGCCGGGGGGGAAGTGTCGCGGAGATTGCTCGGATGAATGACGCGAGTGTTATCTTCAGGCCGTTTATCGATAGTTTGCTGTTATTCGATATATGCGCGCGGCTATGGCGCTACCCTGTGCCCGTGGTTGAGACGTCCATTTTGACGTTGCTGTCCGAACGTGCCGGCCTGCAAGGCGACGACACGGCAGTGACGTTTGTTGATTATGAAACGAACTGGGACGGCGTCCGCGAGAGCCTGACCTATTCGCAGCTATATCGGCGGGCCGGGATTGTCGCGGGTGAACTCGAACGTTTCGGTTCGGCTGGAGACCGTGCGCTGGTTCTCGCGCCGCAGGGGCTGGACTACATCGTCGCCTTTCTCGGTGCGATGCAGGCCGGGCGGATCGCCGTCCCGTTGGCCGTTCCGCTGGGTGGCGTCAGCGACGAACGCGTCAGTTCGGTGCTGCAGGACGCCACGCCTACGGTCATCTTGACGACCTCCGCGGTGGTCGGCGCGGTGACGGACTATGTAGCGGCGCACTACGGCGATACGCAACCGGACGTTCCCGCCCCGGTGATCGTCGAGGTGGACACCCTGAGCTCCGATGCCCCGGTGAGAGCGCTATCGCAACATGGGAGCGTCACGGAGACTGCGTATTTGCAGTACACGTCGGGATCGACGCGCAATCCGGCCGGCGTCATGATGTCGCACCGCAACCTGCTGGCGAACTATGAACAACTGACGACGGGATACTTCGCGGAATTCAACAATGTGATCCCCGAGGGTTCGACCATCGTGTCCTGGCTGCCGTTCTATCACGACATGGGGTTGTACCTCGGTGTCTGTGCGCCGGTGCTGGCGGGAGTTCCGGCGGTGCTGATGAGCCCGGTGGCATTCTTGCAGAGGCCCGCCCGGTGGATCCAGCACCTGGCCACCAACGGTCGAACCTACACGGCCGCACCAAACTTCGCGTTCGAACTGGCGGTACGCAAGACATCGGACGACGATATGGCCGGGCTCGATCTCTCGGATGTGCTCACCATCATCACCGGCAGCGAACGGGTGCACCCAGCCACGCTCGAGCGCTTCACTCGGCGTTTTGATCGGTTCAATCTGCCCCCCGCGGCAATCCGGCCGTCCTATGGTCTGGCCGAGGCCACGGTGTATGTGGCCACCCGTGAATCGGGTGAGCCGCCGGCGATCGTACGATTCGATTCCGAGGCGTTGACTCTCGGCACGGCGCGACGCTCCGCGAACGGTGCAGGCACACCCCTGGTCAGTTACGGCGTCCCGCTTGCACCGACGATCCGCATCGTGGATACCGAGACCCGGACCGAGTGTGCGGCCGGGGCAGTCGGTGAGATCTGGGTGCACGGTGACAATGTCTCGGCCGGCTACTGGCAGCGCCCGAAAGAGACCGAGACCACCTTCGGCGCGTGGCTTGATGCGCCGTCGGCCGGCACCCCCGAGGGGCCCTGGCTGCGCACCGGTGACTCGGGGTTCATCTTCGAGGGCGAGCTGTTCGTCATCGGCCGCATCAAGGATCTGCTGATCGTCTACGGCCGCAATCACTCTCCGGATGACATCGAGGCGACCATCCAGGAGATCAGCCGTAGCCGGTGTGCTGCCATCGCGGTGCCGGACGGCTATACCGAGAAACTCGTCGTGATCATCGAAGTGCGGAAGCACACGGATTCTTCCGGCGACGACGGGGAGCAACTGACTGACGTCAAACGCGAAGTAACGTCGGCGATCTTCAACACGCACAGTCTGGGTGTCGCCGATCTGGTTCTGGTCTCGCCGGGATCGATTCCGATCACGACGAGCGGCAAGGTTCGCCGTGCGGAATGTGTGACGCAATATCGACAGGGCGAGTTCGCCCGCCTGGACGCGTAGGCGCCGGTGCAGGCGGCCACGTGAATCTGGCGTTTGAGGACCGCGGCGAGGGCGAACCCATCCTGTTCATCGCGGGGCAGGGCGGGCTCGGACGTACCTGGGATCTGTATCAGGTACCGGCTTTTCGTAAAGCCGGATATCGCGTCGTCACGTTCGACAACCGGGGTGTGGGCGCGACGTCGGAAACCGACGGCTTCACGTGCGCCACGATGGTGTCGGACACGGCGGCATTGATCGAGCGACTCGGACTGGCCCCGGTACGGGTGGTCGCCGTCTCCATGGGCTCCTATATCGCACAGGAACTCATGCTGGCGCGTCCGGAGTTGGTGAGCCAGGCGGTGCTGATGGCCACCCGGGGCCGCCACGATCGGACCCGGGAGTTCTTCCGGATCGCGGAACGGGATCTCGCCGACGCCGGTGTGCAGCTGCCTGCCACCTATGAGGCGAAAGTCCGCCTGATCGAAAGCTTTTCACCCAAAACCCTCAATAACGAGAACTCGGTGCGGGACTGGATCGACATGTTCACCAGGTGGCCGGCCCGGGTGACACCGGGAATCCGCGCCCAGTATGGCGTCGCCCCGCAGCGTGATCGGCGGCCGGCCTACCGGTCGATCACCGCCGACGTGTTGGTGATTGGGTTCGCCGACGACCTGGTGATGCCCCCGCATCTCGGCGCAGAGGTCGCCGATGCTTTGCCAAATGGCCGATATCTCGAAATTCCCGATGCCGGCCACCTCGGTTTCCTGGAACGACCGGACGTGGTCAACGCGGCGATCCGGGACTTCTTCGTGAAGGCCTGCGAACGTGCCTGAGGTTAGCGGTGTTCGCGCGTGCCATGCCCATCATGCAGCAGTTATTCCGCGGCGGGTGACTGTTAGCAACGGTAAATTCCGTTCCGCGTCGTGGGCTGGCCGAATGCATTACGATCCCGTATCACCTTGGGAATGGGCCGATATGGAGGTCTTTCACATGCTGTACTCGACATGGTCGGCCCCTTCTGTGCGGGTTGCCTTGTGTTTGCTGTAGCTCTGTCTGGCGGTCGGTGCGGGTGCCTGCCGACTCGGGGTCGCCGGGCGGTCTGGGGGCCGCGGTGGACGCGCAGGGTCGATCGCCGGGGCGGGGAAAGTCTCGACGGCACCACGGATTCAGGGGGTTCGTGAATTGCGGGTTCTGAAGCGGCTGTGGATTCCGCTGGTGATCCTGGTGGTGCTCGTCGCCGGGGGGTTCACGGTGATGCGGCTGCACGGAGTTTTCGGCTCTCAGGTGCGCCCCGCATACGCCGACACCGAGTTGGAGGAACGAAAGCCCTACGACCCCAAACAGCTGGTCTACGAGGTGTTCGGCCCTCCGGGAACGGTGGCGAACATCAGCTACTTCGATGCCGATGCCGAACCCAAGTTTGTTGAAAAGGCAAGATTGCCATGGACGTTGGAGTTTCCGATGACCGAGGCGACCGCGATGGTCAATGTCATTGCACAGGGTGACAGTGACAGCATCGGGTGCCGAATCACCGTCGACGACAAGGTCAAAGCCGAACGCTTTGACCAGGGGGAGAAGGCGTTCACCTACTGCTTGCTGAAGGCCGCATGAGCAGCCCGCCCGCCACCACCCACCCGCCACGCGTAGCGCGGTGGATTCGTTCGCTGGCTGCGCCCATAATCCTGGTCTGGTTGGTGATCGCCTACGTCCTGAGCGTGGCGGTGCCGCCGCTGGAACAGGTCGAGAAAGAGCATTCGGTCTCGTTCATCCCGACTGATGCGCCGTCATTCGAAGCGGTACGCCGTATGGGTAACAGCTTCGGCGAGTCCAAGTCGAACAGCGTGGCGATGATCGTGCTGGAGGGACGACAGCCGCTCGGCGACGAGACACACCGCTACTACAACGATCTGATTCGGCAACTGAAGGCCGATACGACGCATGTGCAGCACGTGCAGGATTTCTGGGGAGATCCGCTTACCGCCGGTGCCGCCCAGAGCGCCGACAACAAGGCCGTGTACGTCCAGATGAGCCTGTCCGGCGACCTCGGCCAACCCCTGTCCGACGAGTCACTACAAGCCGTTCGGGACATCGTCGAACGGACCCCACCCCCGCCCGGGGTAAGGGCTTACGTGACCGGACCGGCGGCGATCGTCGCCGACCTCGCCGACAGCGGCAATCGGACGGTTCTGCTGGTCACCGGACTCAGTCTCACGGTGATCCTGGCGATGCTGCTGTTCTTCTTCCGCTCGATCTTCACCGCGGTCATCCTGCTTCTGCTGGTGGGCATCCAGTTGCAGGTGGCCCGCGGGGTGGTCGCGCTACTCGGTGATCTCGGACTTCTGGGTTTGTCCACCTACGCCGTCAATCTGCTGGTGACACTCGGAATCGCGGCCGGAACGGACTACGGCATCTTCTATGTCGGTCGCTATCAAGAGGCGCGCCAGGCCGGCGAAGAACGGGAAGCAGCTTTCTACACTACCTACCGCAGCGTCGCCAAAGTTGTACTGGCGTCGGGCTTGACGATCGCCGGCGCAGTATTCTGCCTCAGCTTCACTCGGCTTCCATATTTCCGGACGCTCGGCATCCCTTGCGCTTTGGGCATGATCGTCGCAGTTTGTGTGGCATTGACCCTGATTCCGGCCGTTCTCGCCGTGGGGGGCCGGTTCGGACTGTTCGAGCCGAGGCGGTCGATCATCGCTCGCCGCTGGCGGCGGTTGGGCACCGCGATCGTGCGCTGGCCGGGCCCCATTCTCGTGGCGACGTGTGCGGTGTCGCTGATCGGTCTGCTGGCGTTGCCCGCCTACCAGCCCGGCTACAACGACCAGAAGTACCTACCGAAAGACATCCCGGCGAATGAGGGATATGACGCCGCCGCACGGCACTTCCCACAATCACTGATGATGTCGCCGGACATCCTGCTGGTCGAGGCAGACCACGACCTGCGGAATCCGGCGGACTTTCTGATCCTGAACAAACTCGCCAAGGGGGTATTGGCCGTTCCCGGAGTCGCACGCGTGCAGGCGGTGACCCGGCCCGAAGGAATTCCACTCAAGCACACCACGATTCCATTTCTGATCAGCTCGTCGAATGCCGGCCAACTCCAGCTTCTCCCGTTCCAGAAAGCACGGATGAATGATCTGGTCACCCAGGCCGACGAGATCACCAAGACCGTCGGCGTGATGCAGCGCATGTACGGCCTCATGCAACAACTTGCCGCCACCACCAACAACATGGTCGGAAAGACCCACGAACTGGAAGACACCACCAACGAATTGCGCGACCACATGGCCGATTTCGACGATTTCTTCCGGCCGGTGCGCAACTATCTCTATTGGGAGCCGCACTGCTACAACATTCCGATCTGCTGGTCATTGAAATCTCTGTTCGAGGCGCTGGACGGGGTGGACAAGGTCACCGTGACCATGCATCAGCTGATCGGCAATCTCGACCAGTTGAATGCCCTCATGCCACAGATGATGGCCCAGTTCCCGGCGATGATCGCGACCATGCAGAGCACCCGCAGCGTGTTGTTGGGCATGCACACCACCATGTCGGGGATCTTCTCGCAGATGGAAGAGATGAGTGACAACGCCACCGCCATGGGGCGGGCGTTCGACACGGCGCAGAACGACGACTCGTTCTACATGCCGGCAGAGGTTTTCGACAACGCCGACTTCAAGCGCGTCATGAACGTCTTCATCTCGCCGGACGGAAAGTCGGTACGGCTCTTGATTTCCCAGCGGGGTGACCCGGCCACACCTGAAGGTATCGCCCGGGTTGGTCCGATAAAGACCGCGGCCGAGGAAGCGCTCAAGGGGACACCGCTGGAGAATGCCAGAATTTACCTGACCGGTACCGCGGCAATGGCCAAAGACCAAGTTGACGGGTCCACCTACGATCTTCTGATCGCCGGCATCGCCGCCCTGTGTCTGATCTTCATCATCATGCTGATCATGATTCGCAGCCTGGTGGCGTCGTTGGTAATCGTTGGGACGGTGGCGCTTTCGCTGGGAGCGGCCTTCGGGCTCTCGGTATTGATCTGGCAACACATCCTCGGTATCCAGCTGAACTGGATCGTGCTCGCCATTTCGTTGATCATCCTGTTGGCCGTCGGCTCGGACTACAACCTGTTGTTGGTATCCCGGATGAAGGAGGAGATCGGGGCGGGGATCAACACCGGCATCATCCGGGCCATGGGCGGCAGCGGAAAGGTGGTGACCGCTGCCGGTCTGGTGTTCGCCTCCACCATGTTGGCGATGTTGGCCAGTGACGTCCGAACAATCGGCCAGGTCGGCTCCACCATCGGGATCGGCCTGCTGTTCGACACCCTGGTCGTGCGCGCATTCATGACGCCGTCCATCGCCGCGCTGCTGGGACGTTGGTTCTGGTGGCCATTGCGGGTGCGGCCCCGTCCGGCCAGCGCGCTACTGCGGGCCACCGGACCGCGGCCTTTGGTGCGGTCCCTGCTGTTGAAGCCAGAAGAACGCGGATCCTGATGACGCCCGATCCGCCGTTCATTGCGCGGACGATCCACCGGCTTGCGGTGCCGATCATTCTCGCCTGGCTGGTGGTCGTCGCGATCCTGACTTTCGCCATCCCGTCCCTCGAAACCGTCGGCCGACAGTATTCGGTCTCGCTGGTACCCCGGGATGCCCCGTCATTTCAGGCCATGCAGCGCATGGGAACGAACTTCGATGAATCTGACTCCGACAGTGTGGCCATGATCGTGTTGGAGGGGCAGCAACCCCTCGGTGCGGATGCGCATCACTATTACAACGACTTGATCCGGCAGTTGAAGGCCGATACCCGCCATGTCCAGCACGTGCAGGACTACTGGGGAGATCCACTCACGGCCACAGCTGTCCAGAGTGCGGACAACAAAGCTGTCTATGTTCAGTTGAATCTGTCTGGCAATCAAGGTGAATCGCTGGCCAACGAGTCTGTGCAGGCCGTCCGCGACCTCGTGGATCGGACACCGCCGCCACCGGGAGTCGCGGCGTACGTCACCGGTCCGGCTCCGCTGGTGTCGGACATGAACCACGCGGGCGATAAATCGATCATCAAGATCACCATCGTCACTCTCGCGGTGATCCTGACGATGCTGCTCATCGTCTACCGATCGATCGTCACTTCCGTGCTGCTGCTCGCCATGGTCGGCATCCAGGTGCAGGTCGCCCGCGGCGTGGTCGCGATACTCGGCGATCACGGAATCATCGGTCTGTCGACGTTCGCGGTGAACCTGTTGGTCTCGCTCGGCATTGCGGTCGGAACCGACTACGGCATCTTCTTCCTGGGCCGATACCAGGAGGCGCGACAAGCCGGCGAGGACCGGGAAGCCGCCTTCTACACCACCTATCGAAGCGTGGCGAAGGTGGTGCTCGGATCTGGCATGACCATCGCGGGGGCGATCTTCTGCCTGAGCTTCGCGCGCCTGCCCTACTTCCACACCATGGGCATCCCGACCGCCGTGGCCATGGTGGTCGCGGTCATGGTGGCGCTCACCCTGATCCCGGCGGTCCTCGCGGTCGGCGGTCGGTTCGGGCTGTTCGAACCCAAACGCAAGATCATCGTCCGGCGCTGGCGGCGGTTAGGCACCGCGATCGTGCGCTGGCCCGCACCCATTCTCATCACCGCGTGCGTGATCGCCTTGATCGGACTGCTGGCGCTGCCGGCCTATCAGACCAGTTACAACGACCGGTTGTACGTGCCTGCCGACATTCCGGCGAACCTTGGATACGCCGCCGCTGAGCGGCACTTTCCGCAGTCCCGATTGACACCGGACATCCTGATGCTCGAGACCGATCATGACATGCGTAATCCAGCGGACCTGTTGATCCTGAACAAGGTCGCCAAGGCGATTTTCGCAGTACCGGGCATCTCGCGGGTCCAAGCGATCACCCGTCCCGAAGGAAATCCGATCAACCGCACCTCCATACCGTTTCTCCTCAGTCTGCAGAACGCAAACCAGAAGCAGCTGTTGCCTTTTCAACGCGACCAGATGGGCAGCCTGCTCAAACAGGCCGACGACATGACCACGATGGTCAACCTGATGAACCAGATGTTGGCCGTCACCCAGAAAATGGTGAACACGACCCACGACATGACGCAGACCATCCGTGAGCTGGAAGGCGATATCAAGGAATTACGGGACCATATCGCAGATTTCGACGATTTCTGGCGACCGATCCGCAATTACTTCTACTGGGAACCGCACTGCTTTGACATACCGTTCTGCTGGTCGTTCCGGTCGCTGTTCGATTCGTTGGACTCCGTCGACGCGGTGGTCGACAATGTGCGGGATCTCGTCAACGAATCCGATCGGCTCGATGCGCTGATGCCGCAATTGGTCCGACAGTTCACACCGATGATCGCCACCATGAAGACCATGCGGTCCATGACGCTCACCATGCACAGCACCATGATGGGCACCTTCGACCTGATGGACGAGATGAGCGCGAACGTCACCGCGATGGGACAGGCCTTCGACGCGGCCAGAAACGACGACACCTTCTACCTGCCACCGGAGGTGTTGGAGAACGAAGATTTCAAGCGCGCGATGGACCTGTTCTTCTCCCCGGACGGCAAGTCGGTCCGGTTCATCATCTCGCACCGAGGTGACCCCGCCACACCCGAAGGCATCGCCCGTGCCGAGGCGATAGTCCGGGCGGCCGAAGAAGCGCTCAAAGTGACGCCTCTGGAGAGCGCGAGGATCTATTTGGCCGGTACCTCGGCAACATTCAAGGACATGCGGGACGGGTCGGAATACGACCTGCTGATCGCGGGCGTGGCGGCGCTCTGCCTGATCTTCATCATCATGCTCCTCATGACGCGGAGCTTGATTGCGGCGGTGGTCATCGTCGGCACGGTCGCCCTGTCCCTCGGCGCGGCCTTCGGGCTGTCGGTGCTGATCTGGCAGCACATTCTGGGCATCAACCTGCACTGGCTGGTGCTCGCGATGTCGGTGATCATCCTGCTGGCGGTCGGGTCGGACTACAACCTGCTGTTGGTGTCCCGGATGAAAGAGGAGATCGGCGCAGGCATCAACACTGGCATCATCCGGGCCATGGGCGGTAGCGGAAAAGTCGTGACGGCCGCGGGTCTGGTGTTCGCGTTCACCATGATGTCGATGGTCGCCAGTGACCTCCGGATCATCGGTCAGGTCGGCTCCACCATCGGCATCGGACTGCTGCTCGACACCCTCGTCGTGCGTGCGCTCATGACCCCGTCCATTGCCGCTCTTCTGGGCCGCTGGTTCTGGTGGCCACAACGCGTCCGACCGCGTCCGGCGAGCGTATTGCTACGTGACACCGGGCCGCGCCCGGTGGTGCGTTCACTGTTGCTCAGGCCTGAATCAGACTGATCCCAGCACTTTTCCGACGTCTCGTCGCCAAACAGCTTTCCTGGGAAAATACGCGGGCAGCGACGGTTGCAGCAAATGGTGAAAAACCAAGCAGCGTCGCTATCGGCGAGTAGAGTCCGGTCATCGGGGGGAGGAGGTCTAAGGATGACAATTAAACCGAGCAGAGTGGTTGCCGCCGCCGTCGGCGGTCTGACGCTGATTCTGGGGGCCGGCACAGGAGTCGCGGCCGCGGGCCCCAACCTGGATTCGGCGGTCAATACCACCTGTAGCTATCCACAGGTGATGGCAGCGTTGACAGCGCAGGATCCCCGGGCGAACGAGTCGCCGGTGGCGCAATCGATGTTGCGTCAGTTCCTGGCCGCTCCAACGGCGCAACGTCAGCGAATGGCCGAGGCTATCGTTGCTCAACCGGCGAATCAGCAGTATCTCGGTCTGCTGCAAACGACCTTCGACACCTGCAACAACTACTGAGCAGGGTCACCGCTTCGGTTTGACGCCGCCCAGTTGCTTGGTCAGGGCATCGGCAGTGGACACCAGGGCACGGGCCCGTTCGGTGATCTCCTTGTCCGTCAAGGCCGTTCCGATATGCAGTGAAGCCGCCATGACCTGGCGTTGGTAGTGGTCGTACACCGGCGCAGAGATCACGCTGATGTCCGAACGTGCGCGAGAACCGACGGGGGAGTTCTCGTCGCGCAGGTAGACCCGTTCGCCGATATCGGACACCAGCTCGCTCAACAGTGCGCGTAGTTCGTCGGGCAGGTTGGTCGACATTCCGGCCATCAGTGCGTAGAGCCGACGACCGCCGGGGGTGAGTCGTTCCACGAGATACCCATCGGTGCGGCAGTTTTCGATCACGCGCTGTAGCCGATCGGATTCGGTGCGCAGGGGAATCGTCGGCGCCTTGGCCAGCCACGCCCGCAGGGCGTCGTCGTCCCACAACACGAACATCAATCCGACGGGCGGCGCGAAGGGATAGCTCTGCCCGACGCGCACGCCGGGGTCGCGGCCCGAAGGTCCGACCAGTTCGAGCACTGTGATGCGGTCATCGACCACAGCGGAGAGGGCAGCCGAGGTGTCGAAAGCCGCTGACAGGTCCCGTAACTCGAGGCGCGCGGCGGGGCTGACACGCATCGACTCCTGCGCTATGTGACCGAGGGTGATGAGACTGGGCCCCAGGCGGTAGGTCTTGTCGACGCTGTCGCGGATCAGGTAGCCCGATTCGGTGAGCGTGCCGAGGATGCCCAGACAGGTCGGCTTGCTCAACTCCACTCGACGAGCCAGCTCTGAGAGCCCGAACCGTTCCTGGGGGTGGCGGGACAGGAAATCCAGGATGGCCACCACCCGTGCGGTGGGCGGCGAGGCGCGACCGGCCGGCTCGGCGTCGGGCATCTGACCTCCTGGACGTTGACGTGAACTGGAACGCGTTCTAGTGTCAGGTCGGAAACTCTACCACTGCGGTTCATTATTGGACCGAGAGAGCAGATGCCGGATGTACACACAGCCGTTGGCCGACGCCATCGCCGAAGCCGAACACCTGGTCACCACCGCGCCCTTCATCGAATCGGAGGCGGATCTCCTCGAGGGCCTGCAATACCTCGCCGGATGCATCTCGGGATGCATCCACCTGGCCTTCGACTACGACCGGGACCACCCGTTCCTGCAGTCGGGGACCGGCCCGTTCACCAAGATGGCGCTCGACAACCCCGACACCCTGTACTTCGGCACCCGTGTGCAGCCCGGGCATGAGTACGTCGTCACCGGAAAACGTGGCACCACCACGGATCTGAGCTTCCAGATCCTCGGCGGGGAGTACACCGACGACAACGTGCCGGCCAGCCAGGCCGCCTTCGACGACCGTGAACTCGACATCGCCGCCGACGGCACGTTCGAGTACCGCTTCACTCCGACCACTCCGTCGCAGCTGCTGATTCGCGAGGTGTACAACGACTGGTCGGCTCAGCGGGGCTATATCAGCGTCGCGCGGACCGACACGGCGGGGACCGCCCCGGCGCCGCTGACCAAGGAATTGCTCGAGAAGCGCTACGCCGTCGCGGCTAAGCAGCTCGTACAACGGGTGAAGACATGGCTGCAGTTCCCGCAGTGGTTCTACAACACACTGCCGGTCAACACCATGGTGGCGCCGCGGCTCACGCCCGGAGGCCTGGCCACGCAGTACTCGTCGGTGGGGCACTACGACCTGGCACCCGACCAGGCCATGATCCTCACCCTGCCGGTCAGCGACGCGCCCTACGTCGGTTTCCAGTTGGGCAGCCTGTGGTACATCTCGCTGGACTACATCAACCACCAGACCTCGCTCAACGGCACTCAAGCGCAAGCGGATCCCGACGGCAAGATCCGCATCGTCGTCTCCGAGGCGAACCCGGGCGTGACCAACTGGTGTGAGACTCTCGGCCACTCCAAGGGCTATCTGCAGTTCCGGTGGCAGCGGCTCTCGCGCGAGCTCACCGAGGCCGACGGTCCGACGGTCGAGATCGTCGACGTGGCCGACGTCGAAAAGGCGCTGCCGTACCACGAACACAACAAGATCTCCGAACAGGACTGGCGGGCCCGGATTGCGCTGCGCCAGAATCAAATCGCGAACAGGATGCTGGGGTAGCCATGGCCGGACTTCTCGAAAACAAGGTTGTCGTCATCAGCGGTGTCGGGCCCGCATTGGGCACCACCCTGGCCCGGCGCTGCGCCGAGGCCGGCGCCGATCTGGTGTTGGCGGCACGCACCGTGGAACGCCTCGACGAGGTGGCCAAGCAGGTCACCGATCTGGGCCGTCGGGCAGTCTCCGTGGGCACCGACATCACCGACGAAGCACAGGTGAACAACCTCGTCGACGCGTCGCTGGAGGCTTACGGCAAGGTCGACGTCCTGATCAACAACGCGTTCCGAGTGCCGTCGATG
>NZ_MBEJ01000125.1 GCF_001953975.1 Mycobacterium sp. NS-7484 | reverse complement strand
GACAGTCCGGGCGATGAGGTCGAAGTCCTCGCCTTTGACCTTGGCGATCTCGTGGGCGCGGAATCCCTCGAAGGCCGCGAGCAGCAGCATGGCGCGCGTCTTGCGGCGGGCCCGGACCTTGAGTAGTCGCTGGATGCCATCGTTGGTGGTTGGGTGTGGGATGCCCTTGGATCGCTTTGGCGGGTCGATCATGACCATCGGGTTGTCGATGCGTTGCCCCGTCTTCTGGAGCCAGCGAAACCATGCGGCCAACGCGGTGTAGTAGGTCCATCGCGTGTTTGCTGACCAGTCGCCACCCTCGGCGAGCCAGGTAACGATCTGTTCGATATCGGCCTGCTCGGGTGCGACGTTGCACCAGTCGGCCATTCGTCGCACGATGGCGGTGCGTTCGTCGACCGTGCGGCGAGACAGCGATTGTGCGAATTGCCATGTACGCCAAGTGGTTAACACGGGATACAGCCCCCTCAAATCAGCTTTTTGACTACGGGGTAACTGTTGCACTCGCGACATGAAGATCACCTATCAATCGGCAACGGAACGACTACAGGTTCGACACGAGACCATCACGATCAGCGTGCCGAAGTTGTGTTAGCCAGGGCCCGTGATGTTGCGGGCCAGGACGATCACGCCCCGATTGGTTCCGTGAAGGGGTCAACCGGGACTGGCAGACATGCCGGGAAGGGCAGGACCGGGGATAGTTCGCCGGTAGAGCCGTTATCGGTTGACCAGTAATGAATAGGTC
>NZ_MBEJ01000124.1 GCF_001953975.1 Mycobacterium sp. NS-7484 | reverse complement strand
TACGCGGTCACGCCCACCGGGATCGTGAACGTCTTGGCCACGTCATCGGCGGTGTCGTCGACGACCTCGAACACGTCACCCTCCGACGTCGCGGTGTGGTGCACGATGCACTCGGCGAAAGACAGCTCGCCGTCCACGACACCGCCGATGACGTGGCCAAGACGTTCACGATCCCGGTGGGCGTGACCGCGTACACCGTGACGGTGGACGGCGACACCACGACGTCGATCACGACGAAGACGAAGGCGGCGTTGCAGTCGGCGCTGCGGGCGCTGGACAGCGTGCAGGCCCTCGACGCACCCGGCGTGACCGTGGATGGTCCCGACGGCGGCCCGCTGGTGGCAGTGTTCACGGGCCCGGTCACCACGGTGACGGCGGCAGGCACCGGCGGCACGGTCGCCGTCGCGTAACCCCAAGCTCCCCAGCCCGGTCGGGCCCGACTCCCCGGCCGGGTCTGGGGCCTCGTCATATCTGAGTCGGATCACCATTCGAGGAGTCGGAACAATGGCAGCACCACGCAAACGCGCCGCGCAGAAGTCCGCACAGG
>NZ_MBEJ01000123.1 GCF_001953975.1 Mycobacterium sp. NS-7484 | reverse complement strand
TGGTCAATCGGACCGCAAACGGCACTGCGCCTCGCTGATGCTGCTATCGCCGCGCACCTGAAAGCGCTCGCCGATGATCGGTGGTTGTCGTGATCGGTTCGCCTCCTGGGCCGGTGGATCCGAACACGCCGCGAGGGAGTACCCGGTCGGGGTTGCGTGCGTGGGTGGTCCACCACTCGCGGGTGACGCCGGTGTCTTGTGGGGTGTACTCAGGCATCGGTGACCTCCGGGTGGTAGCAGGCGAAGTCACATTCGGGTCCGGGGCACTTGTAGGGGCAGCCACCGTCGGGCGGTTTGGGGAGGCCCTGGTGTTTGCGGATGCGGCCGTTGAGGTTCGTTGCGTACCCGCGCCGGCAGTAGGGGCATGTCGCGTAGTGCGGAATGCCGCGTTCGCATCCGATGCGTCCGATGACGCCGGTTTGGTGGCCGGAACCCGGGCAGAGCGCTTCGTTCATCGTTAACCTCGTGCGATTCGTTGGGCTTTGGCCATCGCCAGTGCGTGGGCAGTGGGCTCGCCGAGGACGCGGAGGCTGACGTAGTAGAAGTCGAGTTCCTGGTTGCCCCGGTTGATTGCCCAGCCTTGGATGCGTCCGTTGGCGGCGCGCACCGCCTGGACCTTGATGCGGGCCGAGCAGTTGACGTTGCCCCTGCACGTGCAGTCGTAGCCGCCGCGCGCGAGTGGTGGGCACCCACCGCAGCAACCGGGCGGGCGGGCGGTCATCGGGATGCCTCCGCAGCGTCGGCCGCAGCGAGTAAGGCGGCGGCTAACTCTCGGGCCTCTCGAACGCTGAGGGTGCCGTACTCGGTCTGATGTGCCGCCTCGAACTCGATGCAGTCCGGGGAGGTAAGGCAGGTCCAGGACCCGCCCGTTTCCCACATCGGTTCGCCGCGCAGGGATTCGGCGACGTTGCTGCGGTCCACCATCTGCTCGGGCAGTTCCACCGCGACGACCCGCTCATCGGCGAGCGCTTTCAGGTGCGCGGCGATAGCAGCATCAGCGAGGCGCAGTGCCGTTTGCGGTCCGATTGACCA
>NZ_MBEJ01000122.1 GCF_001953975.1 Mycobacterium sp. NS-7484 | reverse complement strand
TTGGCCGAAATCAACAACGACCTCGACGTCGAACGCCAATACCAAATCTGGCTCGCCGAAGAATACGGACCACCCCCGCCGTTCTGAGAGTTTCGCGGTCAGCACCTCGGGCTTCCTCCTGCCACCTCGGAGCCCGGATGACCACTCGTGGTTCCGATATTGCCACGGGGTGGGCCAGGAGGGCCGGTGCCAAGGACCGGATTCAGATCAGCAATTGACGAGTTCAGGCTCGCAGATCGGCTGCGAAACCGGTTCGTGTGCAGACTCTTCGACGACAGGCTCTTCTACGGCCGGCTTCGGATCCTTCGGCTTACCGCCCCACGGGAAGGCCAGTCGCACGATCTTGCGCACCACTGACGCGAACTGCTTGTGGATCGGGCCCGTGTTGTACGGCAGACCGTAGCGCTGGCAGATCTCCTTCACCTCACCGGAGATCTCGGCATAGCGGTGTGCCGGGATATCCGGGAACAGGTGATGTTCGATCTGGAACGACAGATTGCCACTGAAGATATGGAACCACTTGCCGCCCGACAGGTTTGCCGAACCCAACAGCTGGCGGAAGTACCACTGCCCGCGCGTTTCGTTCTGGGTCTCCTCGATGGTGAACTCGTGGGTGCCCTCCGGGAAGTGGCCGCAGAAGATGATGGTGTAGGACCACACGTTGCGCATCAGATTGGCAGTCATGTTGCCGGCGAACACAAATGGCGCGAACGGTCCGGCCAGCAGCGGGAAGGCCACGTAGTCCTTGACGGTCTGCTTGCGGACCTTGGCCCACATCTCACGCAGCATGTCCTTCTTGTCCCGCAGCCGGATCTCACCGGAGCGAATGCGTTCGGTCTCCAACTCGTGCAGGGCCACGCCGTACTGGAAGAACACCATCAACAGGAAGGCATACAAGGGATTACCCAGGTAGTACGGGCTCCACTTCTGGTCCTCGCTCATGCGCAGGATGCCGTAGCCGATGTCGCGATCCATGTCGACGATGTTGGTGTAGGTGTGGTGCAAGTAGTTGTGCGAGTGCCGCCACTGATTGGACGGGCAGGCCGAATCCCATTCGAAGTTCTGGCCGCGCAGCGCGGGATCGCCCATCCAGTCGTACTGGCCGTGCATGACGTTGTGGCCGATCTCCATGTTGTCGAGGATCTTCGACAGGCCAAGCATCACCGTCCCGACCGGCCAGGCCGGCGGCAAGAACAACAGCGCTCGGCCGCCGACCTCGAGCTTGCGCTGCATCTTGATGATGTCGCGGATGTAGGTGGCGTCGCGCTCGCCGAGATCGGCCAGCGCGCGCTCGCGGATGGTGTCGAGTTCGCGACCGAACTCCTCGAACTGGTCGGGGGTCAGGGTGTAGGTCTTGTCGGACATGGCACGTCCTTTCGTCAGAGATCGATTTCGACGTCACCGACGGGCGCGGTGACGCAGATCTGGATGTCTTCGCAATCCGCGGTGGACACCGCGCCGGTGATCAAGTTGCGTACTGCGCCGCGGCTCTTGAGCCGGGTGCAGCTGTGGCAGATACCCATGCGGCATCCGCTCTCGGGCGTCAGACCGGCGGCCTCGGCCTGGGCGAGCAGGGTCTGGCCGTCGTCGGTGACGGTCACGGAGCTGTCGGTGAAGGTGACCGTGCCGCCGGACGCCTCCCCGGGCACTGTGAAGGTCGGGGGCACGAAGCTCTCCGAGTGGGCACCCGGGCAGTGTTCGCGGACGGTGTCGACGAGCGCGGGCGGACCGCAGACGAACACGGCGTCCGGCGTCGCGTCCGGGAAAGCAGCCGCCAGATGCGCCGGACCGAAATGGCCGTCCAAGTCGCCGCCGCCGTCGCGCGTGAACCCGTGCAGCACCCGCACGCCGAACATGCCCGCCAGCTCAGTGCGGTAGCAGGCCTCGTCGGCGCTGCGCGCGTAGTGCACGAACACGATCTCGCCGGTGAACGCCTGTGCACGCAAGGTGCGCAGCATCGACAACACCGGGGTGATCCCACTGCCGCCGGAAACGAACAAGATGCGCTGCGGCAGGACCTCCGGAAGCACGAAGTCGCCGCCGACCGAATCGAGACCGAGGACCATCCCCGGATACGCGTGGTCGCACAGGTAGTTCGAGACCAGCCCGCCGTCGTGACGGCCGATGGTCAATTCCAGGTGCCGCGCGCCTTCGGCGTTCGCCGGCGAATAGCACCGCGTGCGACGTCGGCCGTTGATCTCGACGGAGAGGTTGATGTGCTGACCAGCTCGAAACCCGGCGAACGCCGCATTGGGCTCCAGGGTCAGGGTGACGCTGCGCGACGTCTGTCGCCGCACCGCCACCACTTTGGCGCGGGCCTCGCCGCGGGTCCACGTCGGCTCGACCAGCTCGGTGTAACGATCCACGCCGTGCGGTCCGGTGAGCAAGTTCGCGAGCGCACTCAGCCGGGGGCCGGCCAGCAGCCGTCGACCAACGCCTTCAGCCATAGTTTGAGTGAACATGTGTACACAGTGCGCGTGCACAAGCGCATCTGTCAACGATAAAAATGCAGCAAGTGGTAGGGTTCACATCAGTGAACAGACGTACGCCCACTTCACGAACATCTAGCTCCCGCTCGCGGGACACGCTGTCCCGGGAAGAACGCAAGGAAGCCACCCGCCGCGCAATCATCGCCGCGGCGCTCACGCTGCTGAAAGACCGCAGCTTCAGTGCGCTGTCCCTGCGGGAGGTCACCCGCGAGGCCGGCATCGTGCCCGCCGCGTTCTACCGGCATTTCGACTCGATGGACGCGCTCGGACTCGTCCTCATCGACGAGTCATTTCGCTCTCTGCGCGACATGCTGCGCGGTGCGCGTGCCGGCAAGCTCGATCCGCACCACGTCATCGAATCCTCGGCCGAGATCCTGATCGGCAGTGTCAACGACCGGCGCGAGCACTGGCGGTTCATCGCCCGGGAACGCTCCAGCGGCGTGTCGGTACTGCGGTACGCAATCCGCACCGAGATCCGGCTGATCACTTCCGAACTCGCGATCGACCTGGCCCGATTCCCGGCCATGAAGGACTGGAGCAGCGAGGATCTCAACATCCTGGCGACCCTGTTCGTCAACGCGATGATCTCGACGGCAGAAGCGCTCGAAGACGCGGGCGATGCGTCAGCCGTCGAGGCCATCCACCGCACCGCGGTCAAACAACTACGGATGATCGCCGTTGGCGTCAACGGGTGGCACAGCACCGGCTAGTGTCCGCTCATGCCCCTCGCAGAGCCACTCGACCTGGCCTATCCGCGGCCCGACATCGCCGTCATCACACTCAATCGGCCGGACAAGCTCAACGCCTTGTCCTACGAGCTGGTCGAGGCCCTGCACGACACCCTCGGCGCGATCGCCGCGAACAACGAGTGCCGCGTCATCGTACTCACCGGCGCCGGACGCGGATTCTGCTCGGGCCTGGATCTGAGCAACCCCAATCCGCCCGAGGCCGGTGGCGGCACCGAGTTTCCCCGCTCGGGCATGCGCTGGCAGGAACGCATCGCCAACCTGACGGTCACACTGCACCGTCTGCGCCAGCCCGTCATCGCCGCGGTCAACGGCGCGGCCTACGGCGGCGGCTTCGCCCTGGCCGCGGCCAGTGACATCCGCATCGCCGGACCGGCGGCGAAGTTCTGCACGCAGTTCATCAAGCTGGGCATCGGCGGCTGTGACATCGGCGTGAGCTACACGCTGCCCCGAATCATCGGCGCGGGTCCGGCATTCGATCTGATCCTCACCGCCCGCGCCGTCGACGCGGCCGAGGCGCTGCGGCTCGGTTTGGTCACCCGCATCGTCGACGACACCGCCGACCTGCTCGACGCAGCCCTGGAAATCGCCGAAACCCTCTGTGGCTACGGCAAATTCGGTCTGGAATCGACCAAGCAGGTCCTGTGGGCCAACCTCGACGCCGGCTGCCTGGAGACGGCACTGCACGTGGAGAACCGCAGCCAGATCCTGTCGGTTGGCACCGGCAGTCTTGCCGATGTCACCGAGGCGTCCCGCCACCGTCGACGATGATCACCTGCCCGGTCATGTAGCTACCGGCGTCCGAACA
This sequence comes from Mycobacterium sp. NS-7484, assembly GCF_001953975.1. Lineage (GTDB taxonomy): Bacteria > Actinomycetota > Actinomycetes > Mycobacteriales > Mycobacteriaceae > Mycobacterium. Next base: position 108,911 of record NZ_MBEJ01000122.1, on the reverse strand, counting down.
CATCAGCAGCGCCGCGCCGACCATCTCGTCGGGACGGGCCAGGCGTGCCGGTCGACCCAGCCCGGTCCCGGCACCCACGGAATGTTCGGGCCGGGGTCGGCTATGGCCGCTCCAGCGCCCAACCCGAGGGATCCGGCTCCCAACGCACCGGCAATCATTGCTGTTCCCGCGAACTTCTTCAGATTCACGTGTGGCCTCCAAACATCGGTAGGTTGACGTGCACTTTCTGACCCCTCTATCGCCCACGGTACGCCTTTCGTTACCGCCTGGCGCGTCACCTCAACCGTTCTGGACCAGCTCCTTCTTCATCACCTTGCCCATCGCGTTGCGGGGCAGGCTGTCCACGAGCCGTACTTCCCGTGGCCGCTTATGCGCGGAAAGTTGTTGGGCGACAAACTCGATCAGGGCATCCGGTGCGGCGTTGCCCACCACGAACGCGACGATCCGCTGCCCGAGGTCGTCGTCGGGCATACCGACCACGGCCACCTCGTCGACGCCGTCGTGGCCGAGCAACACGGTCTCGATCTCACCCGCGCCGACGCGGTATCCGCCGGTCTTGATCAGATCCACCGATTCACGGCCCACGATGCGGTGCATGCCGTCGCCGTCGATCACGGCGACGTCACCGGTGCGGTACCAGCCCTCGGCATCGAACGCGTCGGCGGTGGCCTCGGGCCGGTTGAGGTAGCCGTCGAACACCATGGGGCCCTTGATCTGCAGCCGGCCGATGGTCTCGCCGTCGTGCGGCACCGGGGCACCCTCGTCATCCACCAGCCTCGTCTGCACCCCGGTCAGCGGCAGCCCCACCCAGCCGGGCCGGCGTTCCCCATCGACCCGGGTGCTCAGCGTGATCAGCGATTCGGTGCTGCCGTAGCGCTCGACGGGCGCGTGCCCGGTCAACCGGACCAACTCGTCGAACACGGGCACAGGCAGAGGTGCGCTGCCGGAGACCAGCAGGCGTGCGGTCGACAACGCCAACGCCGAGTCCAGATCCTTGACCACGCGCGACCAGACCGTCGGCACACCGAAATACATCGTGCCCTGCGCCTGCGCGTACGCCTCGGGCGTCGGTTTGCCGGTGTGGACGAAGCGGTTTCCGATCCGCAAGGAGCCGAGCAGGCCGAGTACCAGCCCGTGCACGTGGAACAGCGGCAGCCCGTGCACCAGCGTGTCGTCTGCGGTCCATTGCCATGCCTGCGCCAGCGCATCGATGTCGGCGGCGATGGCCTGCCTGCTGATCGGCACGCCCTTGGGCATTCCGGTGGTGCCCGAGGTGTACATGATGATTGCGGTGGATTCGGGTGCGGGTTCCTGATAGCGGTGCCAGGACCGGGCATGCAGCCGTACCGGGATGTGCGGCAGCCCCGCAGGATCATCGCCGTCGTCCGGCTTCTCGCCCAGCCAGGCCTGGGCACCGGAGTCGGTGAGCATGTGGCGACGTTCGGTGGCCCCGACGTCGGCGGGCACCGGGACCACCGGCACCCCGGCGATCAGGCATCCGATGATCGCCAGAACCGTTGTGGCACTGGGGGTTGCCCGGACAGCGACGCATCGCGCCACCGCGACGCGCTCGGCGACCGAAGTGGCTGCACCGATCAGATCGCTGCGGCTGAGCACCGCACCGTCCATACGGACAGCGTCGTCAAGATCGGCTCCGGCGGCGATCGCCGCGGGGTTCAGGGAGGCCAGCAACACGCCTTGAGGTTACCCGCGCGGATAATCTCGACCGGTGAGTGTCATCCGGCAGTTATCCACACGCGAGGTGTACCGGAACGATTGGTTGACGCTGCGCGAGGACGCCATCGTGCGGCCCGACGGCAGCCCCGGTGTCTACGCCGTCATCGACAAGCCGACGTATGCCCTGGTGATCCCGCGCGATGGGGACCGGTTTCATCTCGTCGAACAGTTCCGGTACCCGTTGGGGCTGCGCCGCTGGGAGTTCCCGCAGGGCACTGCACCCGACAACGCCCATCTCGACCCGACGGCGCTGGCCCAGCGTGAGCTGCGCGAGGAGACGGGGCTGCGCGCCGTGAGCATGGAACGGCTGGGGCTACTCGATGTGGCTGCGGGCATGAGCAGTCAGCGCGGTTGGGTGTTCCTGGCCGGCGGCCTGACCGAGGGCGAGCATGAACGCGAACAGGAAGAACAGGACATGCACAGTGCGTGGTTCTCCCGCGCTGAGCTGGAGACCATGATCCGTGCCGGTGAGATCACCGATGCCCAGAGCATCGCGGCGTGGACGCTGCTGTTGTTGCGAGAGAACGATATTCGACGCTGAGGTCGACCTAACGACGCTCGGTGAGCGCCCGCAGGAAGAACATCAGGTTGGCCGGCCGTTCGGCCAACCGCCGCACGAAGTAGCCGTACCACTCGTAGCCGAACGGCACATACACCCGGACGTGGTTACCGGCCTCGGCCAGCCGGCGTTGTTCGCCGTCGCGGATGTTGTACAGCATCTGGTATTCGAAACCGTCGACGCCCCGGCCGAATTCCGCCGTCAGTGCGGGCACCGCTTCGATGACCGCCGGGTCGTGTGAGGCCACCATCGGATAACCGGATCCGGCCATGAGTACCCGCAGGCACCGCAGATAGGAGTCGGTGACCTCCTCGGCATCGCGGTAGGCCACCGAAGCAGGTTCGTCATAAGCGCCTTTGCACAGCCGGATCCGGGCTCCCGACGCGGCGAATTCGCGGCAATCGTTTTCGGTCCGACGCAGGTACGCCTGCAAAACAGTGCCCAGCCAGTCGAATTCGGTACGCAGGTCCCGCACGATCGACAAAGTGGAGTCGGTGGTGGTGTGATCCTCGGCGTCCACCGTCACCCAGGCGCCCACCTCGCGGGCCTTGGTGCAGATGGTGTGTGCGTTCTCGTAGGCAATCTTTTCTCCGTCACGGGGCAGCGCCTGGCCCAGTGCGGAGAGCTTGAGCGAAACCTCTAGCGGCCGTACCGCCGAGCCCGCCTCGTCGCGCTGGGCCAGACCGTCGAGCAGCGCCAGGTACGCCTGGACGGTACGTTCGGCGTCCTCGCCACTCGTGGTGTCCTCTCCCAGGTAGTCGACGCTGACCAGTCTGCCCGAATCCCGTAACGCCCCAACGGTGTACAGCGCATCGGGGATGGTCTCCCCCGCCACGAAGCGGTCCACCACCTTGCGGGTGATGGGGAGTCTTTCGGCCGTCTGACGCAACCGCGGTGAACGGGATGCGGCCAGGATCGCCGGCCGGGCGACGCGCTGAAAGCTTGTTTCGATGACTCCTCGGGTGCGCGTCATGGTCAGGCCCCCATGTGCGGGTAGGTGTGGTCGGTGGGCGGCACGAAGGTCTCTTTGATGGAGCGGGCCGAGGTCCAGCGCAACAGGTTCTGCGCCGAGCCCGCTTTGTCGTTGGTGCCCGAGGCGCGGGATCCACCGAAGGGCTGCTGACCGACCACCGCGCCGGTCGGCTTGTCGTTGATGTAGAAGTTTCCCGCGGCGTTGCGTAGCCGTTCTGCGGCGGTGAGGACGGCGGCGCGGTCGTCGGCGATCACCGCCCCTGTCAGGGCATATCGCGCACCGGTGTCGATCACGTCGAGGATCTCGTCGTATTCGGCGTCGGGGTAGACGTGCACGGCCAGGATCGGCCCGAAGTACTCGGTGCCGAACGCCTCGTCGGTCGGATCATCGGACAGCAGCACCGTGGGCCGGACGAAATAGCCTTCGCTGTCGTCGTATTCACCACCGACCGCGATCGTGACACCCGAGGCTCCCTTGGCCCGCTCGATCGCCTTGACGTTCTTGGCGAACGCGCGATCGTCGATCACGGCGCCGCCGTAGTTGGTCAGGTCGGTGACGTCACCGTAGGCGAGTTCGGCGGTGGCCGAGAGGAAGTCGTCACCCATCTGCTGCCATAGCGACCTCGGGATGAAGGCACGCGACGCCGCCGAGCACTTCTGCCCCTGGTAGTCGAATGCCCCACGAATCAGGGCGGTACGCAACACATCCGGCCGCGCCGAGGTGTGTGCGAGGACGAAATCCTTGCCGCCGGTCTCGCCGACCAGCCGCGGATAGGTGTGGTAGTGGTCGATGTTGGCACCGACCTCCCGCCACAGGTGCTGGAAGGTGGCGGTGGACCCGGTGAAATGGATACCGGCCAGGCGGGGATCGGCCAGCGCCACCTCCGACACCGCGATTCCGTCACCGGTGACCAGATTGATCACCCCGGGCGGCAGCCCGGCCGCCTCCAGCAGTTGCATCGTGAGGTAGGCCGCGAAAGTCTGTGTGGGCGAGGGCTTCCACACCACGGTGTTGCCCATCAACGCCGGCGCGGTGGGCAGGTTGCCGGCGATCGCGGTGAAGTTGAAGGGTGTGATCGCGTAGACGAAGCCCTCCAACGGCCGATGATCGGTGCGGTTCCAGACGCCGGGGCTGCTGATCGGTTGTTGGGCCAGGATCTGGCGGGCAAACGCGACATTGAACCGCCAGAAGTCGATCAGTTCACACGGGGCGTCGATCTCGGCCTGATAGGCGGTCTTGGACTGGCCGAGCATGGTCGCCGCAGCGATCTTCTCCCGCCACGGCCCGGACAGCAGGTCGGCCGCCCGCAGGAACACCGCGGCACGTTCGTCGAACGGCAGGGCGGCCCAGTCGTACTTGGCCGCGAGGGCGGCCTCGATGGCCGCGCCGGCGTCGGTGTGGTCGGCATTGGTCAGTGTGCCCAGCCGCGACGAATGGCGGTGCGGCTGGACGACGTCGATACGCGCCCCGCCACCCATGCGGTGTTCGCCGCCGATGACGTGCGGCAGGTCGATCGGAGCGTCGGCCAGGTGACCGAGCTCGGTGATGAGCCGGGCGCGCTCCGGCGAGCCGGGGGCATAGTCATGGACCGGCTCGTTGGCCGGTAGCGGCACGTCGGTGATGGCATCCATGATTCAAGAATCGCGGACGTGACCCACACAACACTTGTCCGATCAGATAACAATCGGCAGCGCTAACCGTAGAATCGAACAACATGCGATCCACCGGCGTCAGCCTGGGCCAACTGCTGTTGGCGCTGGATGCCACGCTGGTCCGGCTCGTGCAGGCACCCCGCGGCCTGAACCTCCCGGTCGCCTCGGCCACGTTGGTCGACGCCGACGATGTCCGGCTGGGCCTGGCCCCGTCCGCTGGATCGGCCGACGTGTTCTTCCTGCTCGGCGTCTCCGAGAGCGACGCGCTGCGCTGGGTCGAACAGCAGAGCGGGGGCCGGACACCGGCCGCGGTGTTCATCAAAGAGCCGTCGAACGCCGTCGTCGAACAGGCGGTGGCAGCGGGCACCGCGGTGGTGGCCGTCGATCCGCGGGCCCGCTGGGAGCGGCTCTACCGCCTGGTCAACCACGTTTTCGAGCACCACGGCGACGGCGCCCTGCATGATTCGGGCACCGACCTGTTCAGCCTGGCCCAATCGGTCGCCGAGCGCACCCGCGGCATGGTCAGCATCGAAGACGAAACCTCGCACGTGCTGGCCTACTCGGCCTCCAGCGAAGAGGCCGACGAGTTGCGTCGGCTGTCGATCCTCGGGCGGGCCGGCCCGCCGGAACACCTGGCCTGGATCGCGCAGTGGGGCATCTTCGACGCGCTCCGTTCCCGACCAGAGGCCGTGCGGGTGGCCGAGCGTCCCGAGTTGGGGCTGCGCCCGCGGTTGGCCATCGGCATCTTCCAGCCCGCCGCCGACGACCGCCAGGCGCCGACGTTCGTCGGCACCATCTGGGTACAGGAGGGCAACCGCCCGCTGGCCGAGGATGCCGAGGACGTGTTGCGTGGTGCGGCGGTGCTGGCCGCGCGGACCATGGCGCGGCTGGCCGCGACCCCGTCGACGCACGCGGTGCGGGTACAGGAACTGCTGGGGTTGGGCGACATCGACGCCCCGGTGGAGGTTGCGCTGATCGCCCGGGAACTCGGCGTGGTCGTCGACGGCCGGGCCGCGGTGATCGGTTTCGACAGCCGCGCGTGCGGCGCGAGAACTACGGGTGGCTCGACCAGCTCTCGGCTTGCCGATGCTCTGGCCTTGAGCGCCAGCGCTTTTCGTCATGACGCACAGATGACCTCGACGGGTTCGCGGGTCTACGTGCTGTTTCCCAGTACCGGCAAGGCGGTGACGTCGTGGGTGCGGGGCACGGTGGCGGCGTTGCGCGCGGAGTTGGGGCATGAGCTTCATGCGGTGATCGCCAGCCCGGTGGCCGGCTTGGCCGGGGTGGCCGCTGCCCGCGTCGATGTGGACCGGGTGCTCGATGCCGCCGAACGGCATCCCGGGACGCTGGCCGAGGTCACCTCGCTGGCCGAGGCGCGTACGACGGTGCTGCTCGACGAGATCGTCACCGCGATCGCCGCGGATGACCGGCTGATCGATCCTCGGGTGCAGACCTTGCGCAGTGACGAACCGGTGCTCGCCGAAACGCTTGGCGTGTATCTGGATTGCTTCGGCGATGTCGCGGCCGCCGCGCAGCACCTACATGTACACCCCAACACCGTGCGCTACCGGATCCGCCGGGTCGAGCACCTGCTGGCCACCTCACTCAACGATGCCGACGCGCGGCTGCTGTTGGCGCTGAGCCTGCGCGCCACCGCGTGAGACGCTCCCTGTCCATCGTTCGGTTGACATACGAATCAGCCGTGAAGTCGTCGCACGGAGGCCTTCACAGCGGCACCCTGAGGGTATGACTACCGCACCGGTTCAACAGGCATCCGAGCATCCGTATCTGAGCGGCAACTTCGCTCCGGTGCATGACGAGGTCACGATCACCGACCTCACGGTCACCGGGCGCATCCCGGACTATCTCGACGGCCGCTACCTGCGCACCGGCCCCAACCCGCTGCGCGCCCCCGATCCCCGGCACTACCACTGGTTCCTCGGCGACGGTATGGCACATGGGATCCGGCTGCGCGACGGCGCGGCGACCTGGTACCGCAACCGGTGGGTGCGGTCGAGTTCGGTGGCCCGCGAGCTCGGCGAGAAGTGGGCCGGTGGCGCTCACCGTGGCGGGTTCGATTTCGCCTCCAACACCAATATCATCGGCCACGCCGGCAAGACCCTGGTGCTCACCGAGGCCGGCGTGCGACCCTACGAGCTGACCGATGAACTCGACACTGTGGGCCCGTCGGACTTCTGCGGCACGTTGTTCGGCGGGTTCACCGCGCACCCCAAGCACGACCCGAAAACCGGGGAAATGCACGCGGTGTCGTACAACCCGTTGCGGGGAAACCTGGTGCAGTACACCGTCACCGACACAGAAGGACGAGTCCGGCGCACCGTCGACATCGCCCTACGGGCACAGACCATGATGCATGACTTCACGCTGACCGAAAAGTACGTCGTGCTCTACGACCTGCCGGTGATCCTGGATCTGACCACCATGGCCAAGAGTGCGCCCGCGCGTGCCGCGGCGCGGTTGCTGACAGGATTCGTCACCCGCCATGCCGCGCCGGATTTCGTGTTGCGCGCGGCGATGCGCGGTTCCGAGCGTGCCACGTTGCCGACCACGGGCATGCCGTATCGGTGGACACCGGAACATGGTGCCCGGGTCGGGGTGATGCCGCGGCAAGGCAGCGCCGCCGACATCCGATGGTTCGACATCCCCCCGTGCTACGTCTTCCACGCCCTCAACGGCTACGACCACATCGGCCCGGACGGTGAGCAGATCGTGCTCGACGTGGTCCGGCATCCGGCGGTGTTCACCACGGGCGATCAGCTGTTCACCGAGTCAATCACGTTGGACCGCTGGACGATCGACCTGCGCACCGGCCGGGTGGACGAGCAACGGATCGACGACGACGCCCAAGAGTTCCCCCGGGTCGACGAACGCGTCGTCGGCCTGCCCCACCGGTACGGCTACACCGTCGGATTCGCCCCGCGGCCGGACGGGGCGGCGGCCGCCATCCTGCGCCACGACCTGCGCGACGGCACCACCCAGCGGGTCGACTTCGGTCCGGGACGCGAGCCCGGCGAGTTCGTGTTCGTGCCGGCCGGCCCGGACGCCGACGAGAACGACGGCGTGGTGATGGGTTTCGTCTACGACCACGCCGAGAACCGCAGTGATCTGGTGCTGCTCGACGGCCAGACTCTGGCACCCGTTGCCACCGTGCACATTCCGGTGCGGGTGCCGCACGGCTTCCACGGCAATTGGGTCGCCGGTTAGCATCGGCAGATGACCGAAATCGGTCCACCCCTGCCCCGCAGGCCGGCCCAGCGTGAACCGTCGGACTGGCACTGGATGTGGGAGACCTACGTCTGCGCGTTATGCGTGGCAGCGATCGTCGCGGTGATCCTGCTGCGCGATACGCTCGGCGGCAATGTGCCGGTGGCGTGTGCGGCGTTGGCGACCATGCTGGTGATCGTTCTGCTGTTCGGACGCAACGTCATTCGTGAAGTCGATCCGATCGCCGGGCCGGTACGGCCGCGTGCGATCGCGTTCGTGGCCGGGGTGATCATCCTGTGGCTGGTCGCCATCCTGGCGGCCTCGCCTGCCGTGGCGGCGATCCCGGCGCTGTACCCGCTGATGTTCGCCACCCTGCCGCTGGCTGCGGCGTTGGTCCTGACGTTCGCGGTGACCTTGGCCCCCTTGATCCTTGCCGTGGCGCTCCACGGGCTGAGTTGGCCGAGCCTGCCTGCGGTGGCGGCGGTGACGCTCGTCGCCGCGGTGGCGGCCCCGATCATCGGCACCACGATCATGACCACCCTGCGGCAGCGCCAGCAGCTGGCCGAGACTGTGGCCGAACTCGCCGACAGCCGGGCCGAGAGCGCGCGGTTGTCGCGCGAGGCGGGGGTGGCCGCCGAACGGGAGCGACTGGCCCGCGAGATTCACGACACGCTGGCACAGGGGTTCACCAGCATCGTCGCCCTCGCCCAGGCGGTGCAGGCCGAGCGTGACACCGACCCGGCCGCGGCGGCCCGCCACGTGGAGCTCATCCGCAGCACGGCCCGCGACAACCTGGCCGAGGCGCGCGCCATGGTCACCCAGTTGACTCCGGCGGTGCTGCAGGAAGGTTCGCTGCCGGCCGCGCTGCGCCGGCAGTGCGACACGCTGTCGGCCGAGACCGGCATCGCCGTCGAACTGCGCATCGGCGATGACGTGCCGCCGCTCGGCATGGCCACCGACGTGGTGCTGCTGCGCACTGCACAGGAGGCGATGACCAACGTGCGCAGGCATGCCCGGGCGAGTCAGCTGCACGTCGAGCTGCAACGCACCACAGGAGGAGCCCGACTTTGCTTGGCGGACAACGGTATCGGGCTTTCCGATGATCACATGGACGGTTTCGGTCTGCGCGGCATGCGGGCGCGGCTGGATCAGGTGGGCGGCACCTTGACGCTGTCGCGGGCCGACGGTGGCGGGCTGCTGGTTGTCGCGACGGTGCCGGCATGACCGCGGACCTGACGACGGTGTTGCTCGTCGACGATCATCCGGTGGTCCGCGAAGGCCTGCGCGGCATGATCGATGCCGAGGACGATCTGAGCGTGGTCGGTGAGGCCGGATCCGGAGCCGAGGCGATCGTCCTGGCGGCGAAACTACGGCCCGCGGTGATCCTGATGGACCTGCGGATGCCCGGGTTGGACGGCGTGGCGGCGACCGCCCGAATCCTCGCCGATGACCCGTCCATCCGCATCGTCGTCGTCACGACCTATGAAAGCGACACCGACATCCTTCGTGCGGTCGAGGCCGGGGCGACCGGTTACCTGCTCAAGGACGCCTCCCGGGCCGAGTTGGCCAGCGCGGTGCGGGACGCCGCGCGCGGCAAGACCGTCCTGGCGCCCGGGGTGGCCGACCGGCTGGTGAATGCGGTCCGCGCGCCGTCGGTGACGTTGTCGGCCCGCGAGGCCGAGGTGCTGGCGCTGGTCGCCACGGGCGCCACCAACGCCGATATCGGCCAGGTGCTGCACATCAGCGAGGCCACGGTGAAGACCCATCTGCTGCGGGCGTTTCACAAGCTCGGGGTGTCCGACCGCACCGCCGCGGTGACGACCGCGATGTCACTGGGACTGCTGGGGTAACCCCTCCCCGCGAGCAGACGCAAAACCGTACATTTTCAGCGAAAAAGGTACGGGTTTATGTCTGCTCGGCGTCAGGAAAGGCGGGCGACGGCGGCGTCGATGCGCTCGTCGGTCGCGGTCAGTGCCACCCGCACATATTCGGCTCCGGCCGGGCCGTAGAACTCCCCCGGCGCCGCGAGGATCCCGCGTTCGGCCAGCCACCTGACGGTGTCGCGGCACGGCTCGCCGCGGGTGGCCCACAGGTACAGCCCGGCCTCGGAATGCTCGACGGTGAACCCGGCCTGCTGCAAGGCGGGCAGCAGTACTGCCCGGCGCCGTGCGTAGCGCTCGCGCTGGACGGCCTCGTGCTCGTCGTCGTCGAGGGCGGCCACCATCGCCGCCTGCACCGGTCCGGGCACCATCATCCCGGCGTGCTTGCGCACCGCCAGCAGCTCGGCCACCAGCGCGGGGTCGCCGGCGACGAACCCGGCGCGGTATCCGGCCAACGACGAGGTCTTGGACAGCGAGTGCACGGCCAGCAGCCCGGTGTGGTCACCGTCGCAGACCGACGGGTGCAGCACGCTGAGCGGCTGAGCTTCCCAACTCAGGCCCAGGTAGCACTCGTCGGAGGCGATCAGCACGCCGCGCTCGCGCGCCCAGGACACGACCTTGCGCAGGTGGTCCTGTGGAAGCACCTTCCCGGTGGGGTTACTCGGCGAGTTCAGGTAGATCAAAGCCGGCCGTTGCGGCCCCAGCTGGGTCAGCGAGTCCGCGCGCAACACCTGCGCGCCGGCCAGCAGGGCGCCCACCTCGTAGGTGGGGTACGCCAGTTCCGGGACGACGACGGCGTCGCCGGGGCCGATGGCCAACAGCGTCGGCAGCCAGGCGATCAACTCCTTGGTGCCGATCACGGGCAGGACCGCGTCCGGCGCCAGGCCGGTGATGCCGTAGCGGCGCTCGAGCGCCGCCCGAGCGGACGCACGAAGCGCCGGGGTACCCGCGGTGGTCGGATAGCCGGGAGCGGAACTGGCGGCGGCCAGCGCGTCCCGGATCACCGGGGCCACCGGGTCTACGGGAGTGCCTACCGAAAGGTCGACGATTCCGTCGGGGTGCGACCGGGCCAGGGCCGTGACGTCGGCCAGGGTGTCCCATGGAAACTCGGGCAGCACCGCCGAACGACGCTGTCGCTGTCGCACCACGTCAGTCTCGAAGTCCGTTTCTGACGTACTCAGTCCTCGGCCTTGGCCGGGAGTTCCTTGATCATCGGCGGATCGTTGTCGGTCTGCCCGACCTTGGAAGCGCCGCCGGGCGAGCCCAGCTCGGAGAAGAAGTCGGCGTTGGCCTGCGCGTAGCCGCTCCACTGGTCCGGCACATCATCTTCGTAGTAGATGGCCTCGACCGGGCAGACCGGCTCGCATGCGCCGCAGTCCACACACTCGTCGGGGTGGATGTACAACATGCGTCCGCCCTCGTAGATGCAATCGACGGGGCATTCCTCGATGCATGCCTTGTCTTTGACGTCGACGCAGGGTTCGGCAATGACGTACGTCACTGATGTCTCTCCTGTCCAGTGGGCTGCTGGGCTCGGTATCGGGACTCTGTTGAGTTCGACGTCACAGTATGCGTTGCCCATACTTGGACGCTCGTCTCAGTGTGTCCTAACTTCACGCGCCGCCCATTTAAGGGTGGCGCGTAGTAACAGATACTAAACGTTGCACATACACCTTCACTAGTCGCCACGGCGATGAACCGGCGCCCAATGACATACATGCAACTAGTTGCCTAGGACCGGCGGTCCCACTTACTCTGCGGGCATGGGGTTGGCCTATCCGAAGCTGGTGTCACCGTTGGATCTCGGCTTCACCCAATTGCGCAATCGGGTGGTGATGGGCTCCATGCACACCGGCCTGGAAGACCGCGCCGCCGACACCGCGAAACTGGCCGAGTATTTCGCCGAGCGAGCCCGCGGCGGCGTGGGGCTGATCATCACCGGCGGTTACGCACCAAACCGGACCGGCTGGCTGCTGCCGTTCGCGTCCCAGCTGGTGTCCTCGTCCGAGGCGCGGCGGCACCGCCGCATCACCCGCGCGGTGCACGAGGCCGACGGCAAGATCCTGTTGCAGATCCTGCACGCCGGACGCTATGCCTACCACCCCTTTTCGGTCAGTGCCTCGTCGATCAAGGCCCCGATCAACCCGTTTACGCCGCGACGACTCCGTAATGTTCAAGGCACCATCGACGATTTCGTCCGGTGCGCACTACTGGCCCGCGAGGCCGGCTACGACGGCGTCGAGATCATGGGCAGCGAAGGCTATCTGCTGAACCAGTTTTTGGCGCCGCGCACCAACAAGCGCACCGACGCGTGGGGTGGCACGCCGGAAAGGCGCCGACGCTTCCCGGTCGAGATCGTGCGCCGGGTCCGCAAAGCCGTCGGCTCCGATTTCATCATCAGCTACCGGATGTCGATGGCCGACTACGTCGAGGACGGCCAGAGTTGGGAGGAAATCGTCGCGCTGGCAACCGAAGTCGAGGCCGCCGGAGCGACGATCGTCAACTCCGGGTTCGGCTGGCACGAGGCGCGAGTGCCCACGATCGTCACCTCGGTGCCCAACAGCGCGTTCGTCGACATCAGCAGCGCAGTGGCTGAGCACATCTCGATCCCGGTCGTGGCATCCAACCGGATCACCATGCCGCAGCGCGCAGAACAGATCCTCACCGAGACACACGTGCAATTGATCTCGATGGCCCGGCCCCTGCTCAGTGATCCGGACTGGGTGCTCAAGGCCGCCGAGGAGCGCGCCGACGAGATCAACACGTGCATCGCCTGCAACCAGGCCTGTCTCGATCACGCCTTCGTGCATAAGAAGGTGTCCTGCCTGCTCAACCCGAGAGCCGGGCGGGAAACCTCGCTCGTGCTCAGCCCGACGCGCCGGGCCCGCTCGGTGGCCGTGGTCGGCGCCGGGCCGGCCGGGCTGTCCGCCGCAGTCAGCGCGGCCCAACGCGGGCACCGGGTGACCCTGTTCGAGGCCGGACCGGCAATCGGTGGCCAATTCGATCTGGCCAGACGGATTCCCGGGAAAGAGGAGTTCAACGAGACGATCCGCTACTACACGACGATGCTGGCCAAGCTCGAGGTCGACGTACGGCTCGGCGTGCGGGCCGGCGTCGACGATCTGACCGGATTCGATGACGTGGTGCTCGCCAGCGGGGTCACGCCGCGGCTGCCCGCCATCCCGGGCATCGACCATCCGAAGGTGCTCTCCTACGCCCAGGTCATCACCGGCGCACCGGTGGGACCGACGGTGGCGGTGATCGGCGCCGGCGGAATCGGTTTCGACGTGGGCGAATTCCTGACCACCAACGAGAGCCCGACGTTGAATCTCAAGGAATGGAAGGCCGAATGGGGCGCGGCCGATCCCCAGGAAGCCCGCGGAGCACTCACCACCGCGATGCCCGCGCCGGCCGTCCGCGAGGTGTACCTGCTCCAGCGCAGCAAAGGTCCGCAGGGCCGGAATCTGGGCAAGACCAGCGGTTGGGTTCATCGTGCTTCACTGAAAGCCAAAGGGGTGCACCAGCTTTCCGGAGTGAACTACGAGCTGATCGACGACGACGGCCTGCACATCAGTTTCGGGTCCGATCATCGCGATCGGCGCGTGTTGCCGGTGGACAACGTCGTGATCTGCGCCGGACAGGAATCCGTGCGCGATCTGGAAGACGGCTTGCGGCGCAACGGCATCGAGCCGCACGTCATCGGCGGCGCGGCATTGGCCGCCGAACTCGACGCCAAACGCGCCATCCGCCAAGGCACTGAACTCGCCGCCCGTCTCTGACCCAGCCCCGCCTTCCCAGCCCCGCCTCCAGGCACCGCGAGCGTGCGGGTCTGTCGGCCGACACGCCGTTGATTCCCAACGTTTTGCGCACGCTCGCGCCGTCGCGGTGTATTTTGACACCACCGACGATTCCGCGTGTGCGGGTCAGCCCTCGCCCCGCACCTGCCTTGGGGGGAGTCAGCGCATGGCAATCGAACAGTCGACCAAGCAGCCGATGATCGGCAAGGGCTGGGTTCAGGGCGTCGCCCTGGTGATGATCTTCGGATTCTTCGTCATGGGCCTACTGGCCTACCGCACCTACACCGCATCGATGCCGATGCCCGACAAGGTGGTCACCGAGTCGGGCCGAGTGCTGTTCACCGGCGACGAGATCACCCGGGGCCAAGAGCTTTACCAGGCGCGCGGATTGCACGAGTACGGCTCGGTGGTCGGCCACGGCGCCTATCTGGGCCCCGATTACACCGCCGATTACCTACGGCGGGCCACCGATGACGTGGCCGCACAATTAAAAGCGGGCGGCATGGGCGACACCCACGACGCCGTCGTCACCGAATTCCGCACCAACCGCTACAACCCGGACACCCGCACCCTGGTGTTCACCGATCGGCAGGCCGTGGCGTTCGACCGGATCACCCGGCACTACGCGGACTTTTTCGGCGAGAACTCGACGAAATACGGTCTGCTGCCCCGGCTCATCACCGATCCGGCCGAAATCCATGATCTGACCGCGTTCTTCGCCTGGACCGCGTGGGCATCGGCCGCCGAACGGCCCGGCCACAATTACAGCTACACCAACAACTGGCCCAGCGAACCACGCGTCGACAACGGGCCCACCGCCCAGCTCATTGTGTGGTCGACGCTGTCGCTGATCATGTTGCTCGGCGGGACAGGCATCATGTTCGCCGTCTACGGGCGGTGGAGCCAGAAGATCGGCTGGCACAGCGCGGAAGCACCCACGCTGTCGTTCCGTCAGCCCGGCGAGGTATCGCTGACTCCGGCACAGCGCTCGACCATCTGGTTCTTCGCGATCGTGTCGGTGCTGTTCCTCGCCCAAGCCCTGCTCGGCGGCGCCGTTCAGCACTACCGGGCCGACCTGTCGAACTTCTTCGGCCTGGACCTGGCCGCGATCCTGCCCTACAACCTGGCCCGCACCTGGCATCTGCAACTGGCCCTGTTCTGGACCGCCGCGGCGTTCCTGGCCGGGGGAATCTTCTTGACCCCGTTCATCTCCCGTCGTGAACCGCGCCGGCAGCACTGGTTGTCGTACGGTCTGCTCGGCGCCGTCGTGGTCGTGGTCGTCGGCTCACTGATCTCCGAGGCGCTGTCCATCTACGGGATCATCCCGTCGGGCACGCTGTTCTCCCAGCAATGGGAGTATCTGGACCTGCCGCGGCTGTGGCAGATCCTGCTGATCGTCGGCATGTTCCTGTGGATCGCGATCATCTGGCGCGGCATGCGGGCCCGTCTCAAAGACGAATCGAAGCTGAACATGCCGTGGGTGTTCTTCTTCTCGGGCTTGGCGATCCCGATGTTCTACGCCGTGGGGCTGCTCGCCGGCAGCGACACCCACCTGACCGTGGCCGACTTCTGGCGGTTCTGGGTCGTGCACCTGTGGGTGGAGGACTTCCTCGAACTGTTCACCACGGTGATGGTGGCCTACATCTTCGTGATGCTCGGCGTCGTGAGCCAACGCATCGCACTCGGCGTGATCTTCCTCGACGTGATCCTGTACTCGGCCGGCGGCGTCATCGGCACCATGCACCACCTGTATTTCTCCGGAACCCCGGTCGAGCACATGGCACTCGGCGCGTTCTTCTCCGCGGCCGAGGTGATCCCGTTGACGTTCCTGACCGTCGAGGCCTGGGCATTCCTGCAACTGGGATCGCGGCAGACCACCGGCGACTCCAAACCGTTCCCGCACCGGTGGGCGGTGATGTTCCTGGTGGCGGTGGGCTTCTGGAATTTCGTCGGGGCCGGCATCTTCGGCTTCCTGATCAACCTGCCGATCGTGTCGTACTACCAGATCGGCACCGCGCTGACCGCCAATCACGGCCACGCCGCCATGATGGGCGTCTACGGCATGCTCGCCGTCGGGTTGGCCATGTTCGCCTTCCGGTATGTCATCCCCGCGGACAAATGGCCTGAGAAGTGGGCCCGAGTATCGTTCTGGGGCCTCAACATCGGGTTGGCATGGATGGTGTTCGCCAGCCTGTTGCCGCTTGGCGTGCTGCAGCTGTATCACTCGGTCAACGAGGGCTACTTCGAGGCGCGGTCGCTGGGCTACATCGCGCAACCCGGTAACTCGGTGCTGGAATGGCTGCGCTTCCCCGGCGACGTCATCTTCATCATCGGCGGAGTGCTGCCCTTCGTCTGGATCGCGTGGCAGGCACTGCGGCACTTCAAGTCCGGTCCCACCACCGACGAGATCCCCGAGAATCCGCTGTACACCGAGGTGAGCCCGACCCCCGCCACGGAGTCGTCATGACTCCTCCGACCACCGCGGCATGGCTCATGGCGGGGTACGCCCTGGCATTGGTTGCCGTGGCCTGGGGGTTCGACGTGATGGCTCGACGGGCTTCGATGCGCGCAGCCCGTTGGCGCACCGGCAATTTCACCTACCACGCCGATCACGATGCCTGGTTGTGTCCGCAGGACCAGTGGTTGTGGCCGACGTCGTTCGACCCGGGCAATCGGGTGATGCGCTATCGGGCGAAACCCTCGGTGTGCAATGCCTGCCCGGTGAAGTCCACCTGCACCAGCTCCGAGCAGGGACGCGAGATGACGCGGGAGATCGACCCCTGGCCATACTCCGAGGCCGGGCAATTCCACCGCGGGATTGCCTGTGCGGTTGCGGGTTTGGCGCTGGTCATGCTGGTGGCGATGCTGATCGGCCAGCACGGCGCCGGTGACGTGGTGGTGCTGACGGTGACGGCGCTGATCGTCGTCGGCGCCGCAGTGCCGCTGGCCCGTCATCTCTGGGCGAGCCCGGCCAACGCCCCTGACCACCTGCCCCACCGCACCGGTGAACAGGACATCACAGCCGTCAGCGCCGATCGCTACTCCACCCGGTGGGGCGGCGGCTGGTCTGACCGGAAGGAGATTCCATGACCGCATTGTGGCTCTTCCTCGTCGCGGCAGGTCTGATCGTGGTGGGAGTGCTGGTCGTCACGTCGGTGAAAGTGCTGCGCGAGTACGAGCGTGGTGTGGTCTTCCGCATGGGCCGCGCCCGCCCGCTGTACGGGCCGGGCCTGGTGGTGCTGCTGCCGTTGGCCGACCGGATGGTGCGCGTCGATCAACGCGTGGTCACGCTGACCATCCCGCCGCAAGAGGTCATCACCCGTGACAATGTGCCGGCACGGGTCAACGCCGTGGTGATGTTCCAGGTCACCGATCCGCTGAAAGCCATTCTGGCCGTGGAGAACTACGCGGTGGCCACCTCCCAGATCGCCCAGACCACGCTGCGGTCACTGCTCGGCCGTGCCGATCTCGACACTCTGCTGGCACACCGCGAGGACCTCAACGTCGACCTGCGGGCCATCATCGAAACCCAGAGCGCACGGTGGGGTGTCGAGGTGCGAGTCGTCGAGATCAAGGATGTCGAGATCCCCGAGTCGATGCAGCGCGCCATGGCCCGCGAGGCCGAGGCCGAGCGCGAACGCCGGGCCAAGGTGATCAACGCGCGCGGTGAACTGCAGGCCTCAGACGAGTTGCGGCAGGCCGCCGAAACCCTGTCCAAGAATCCGGCGTCACTCCAGCTCAGATACCTGCAGACCCTGCTCGAACTCGGTGCTGACCAGAATTCGACGGTGGTGTTCCCACTGCCGGTCGACATCATCACGCCGTTCCTGAAGAACCCGACCCTGGGCGACGCACTCGCCAACGGGCTGGCCAGACACCAGGATTGAGCGCTACCGCTCACTGCGCGTGTCGATGACCTGCTGGGCCACGTCGATCAGCTTGGTGTTGCTGTCCTGCGACAGCCGCCTCAACATCTCGAATGCCTGCACATCGTCGACGTGGTAGCGCTCCATGATGATTCCCTTGGCCTGGCCGATGCGATCACGCGTCGATAACGCCGAGGTCAGCTGTTCGGTGTGCCTGCTGGCCAACAGAGCCGCAGCGGCGTGCGCAGCCAGAACCGTGCCGACGGTCTCGGCTTCGGTGTCCCACACCCTGGGCTGGAACCCGAACAGGTTCAGCGCCCCCGCGGTCTTTTCCGCGGTATAGAGCTTGTACGACATTCCGCTGAGCACGCCGATCTCCACGGCGGCCTTCGAATAGCTCGGCCAGCGCGTTTCTTCGCGGAAGTCGTCGGTGCACACCACCAGGTCGTCGAGCGCCGCCTGCACACACGGCCCCTCCTGGAACATCATCTGCAGTTCGTCGAGCTTGCTCGGCAGGTCGCTGGTACCCGCGATCGATTCGAATTTGCCACCGCCGCCGATGAGCAGGATGCCCGCGGTGTCCACCCCACGGATCAGTTCGGTCGCCGCTTCGGTGACATCGGCGAGAATCTGCTCGACCGTGCGCGGGGCCGCCACAGTGCGTGCAAGCTCTGCCATGCGGACGGCCAATTCGTGACGCGGTAGCTCTGTCATCGCCCTATGGTTCCCATTTACGTCCCCGACCACACGTTTATCGCGCGCGAGGACGGGCAACCGGGTCCAGTAGGTGACAGCAGCGGCCGGCCACTGCTGTCATCCAGGTCTCGTCGGTTCAGACATCGAGCCGGCGGGGCCACCTTGGTCGGCCCGTCAAAAGTCCGTCATTGCTGCGGCGGCAGGCTGGCGACCAAGGGTGCGTCGGCGTCCACGGGCCCCAGCTTGGCCGCCCCGCCAGGTGAGCCCAGCGGCGCGTCCCGGCCGGGCAGCGTCTCCGCGAAGAACGCCGCGTTGTCGTCCTGGTAGGGCACCAGGTCGTCGGGCAGGTCGTCTTCGTAGTAGATGGCCTCCACCGGGCAGACCGGTTCACAGGCCCCGCAGTCCACGCATTCGTCGGGGTGGATATAGAGCGCTCGCGCGCCCTCGTAGATGCAGTCGACCGGGCATTCCTCGACGCATGCGCGGTCCATGACATCTACACATGGCTTGCCGATTACGTACGTCATGGCCCATAGTTTATCCAAGAACAGTTTGTAAAAACTGGTGGAGGCGCACATGAGCCCGATGACCAGAGCGGAGAACCGCCCGACGGCCACACTTGCCACGCTGACCGCCACGCGGCCCTTCCCGGCACGGATGGGACCCCCGGGCAACCTTGTCTACAAGCTGATCACCACCACCGATCACAAGCTGATCGGCATGATGTACATGGTCGCCTGCTACGTGTTCTTCTTCACCGGCGGACTGATGGCACTGTTCATGCGCTCCGAACTCGCCGAGCCAGGTCTGCAATTTCTGTCCAACGAGCAGTACAACCAACTGTTCACCATGCACGGCACGGTGATGCTGCTGTTCTATGCCACCCCGATCGTGTTCGGTTTCGCCAACCTCGTGCTCCCCCTGCAGATCGGCGCGCCGGATGTGGCCTTCCCGCGGCTCAACGCCCTGTCGTTCTGGCTGTTCGTCTTCGGTGCGCTGATCGCCCTCTCCGGCTTCATCACCCCAAGCGGCGCTGCCGATTTCGGTTGGACGGGCTATGCGCCGCTCAGCGAGGCCATCCACTCGCCGGGTGCCGGCGGCGATCTGTGGATCATGGGTCTGGCGGTGGCCGGTCTGGGCACAATCCTCGGGGCGGTCAACATGATCACCACCGTGGTCTGCATGCGCGCCCCAGGCATGGTGATGTTCCGGATGCCGATCTTCACGTGGAACATCCTGGTCACCAGCGTTTTGGTGTTGATGGTGTTCCCGCTGCTGACCGCAGCCCTGTTCGGCCTTGCCGCTGACCGCCATCTCGGCGCCCACATCTACGACCCCGCCAACGGCGGAGCGATCCTCTGGCAGCACCTGTTCTGGTTCTTCGGCCATCCCGAGGTCTACGTCGTGGCACTGCCGTTCTTCGGCATCGTCACCGAGATCATCCCGGTGTTTGCCCGCAAACCGCTGTTCGGCTACACCACCCTCGTGTATGCGACGATCAGCATCGCCGCCTTGTCGATGGCGGTGTGGGCACATCACATGTTCGCCACGGGAGCCGTTCTGCTGCCGTTCTTTTCGCTGATGTCCTACTTCATCGCGGTGCCGACCGGAATCAAGTTCTTCAATTGGATCGGCACCATGTGGAAGGGGCAGTTGACGTTTGAGACGCCGATGCTGTTCTCGGTGGGTTTCATGGTGACGTTCCTCCTCGGCGGGCTATCGGGTGTGATGCTGGCCAGCCCCCCGATCGATTTCCACGTCACCGACACGTACTTCCTCATCGCGCACTTCCACTACGTGCTGTTCGGCACGATCGTGTTCGCCTCGTTCGGCGGGGTGTACTTCTGGTTCCCGAAGATGACCGGACGACTGCTCGACGAACGTCTCGGAAAGGTGCATTTCTGGTTGACGTTCATCGGTTTTCACACCACATTCCTGGTGCAGCATTGGCTGGGAAACGAAGGCATGCCGCGCCGCTACGCCGACTATCTACCCAGCGACGGCTTCACCACCCTCAATGTGGTGTCCAGCATCGGCGCGTTCATCCTCGGCGTTTCGATGTTGCCGTTCGTGTGGAACGTGTTCAAGAGCTGGCGCTACGGTGAGCCGGTTGTCGTCGACGATCCGTGGGGGTACGGCAACTCCTTGGAGTGGGCGACCAGTTGCCCACCGCCACGGCACAACTTCACCGAACTGCCCCGCATCCGTTCCGAGCGGCCGGCTTTCGAGCTGCACTACCCGCATATGGTGAAACGGATGCGAGCCGAGTCACACATCGGTCGACATTGAGCCAACGAGCCCGTGTGCCCGCCAGGTCAGGCCTGCTTGAGCGCCTCGATGTCGAGGGTGATGGTCACCTTGTCGCCGACGACGGCACCGCCGGTCTCCAACGGCATGTCGATGTCGATGCCGAAATCCTTGCGGTTCAACACAACAGAGGCCTCGAACCCGGCGACGGCGCCGTGACCCATGCCGGGGTTCACGCCGTTGTACTGGAGTTTGAGCGATACCGGTTTGGTCACGCCCTTGAGGGTGAAGTCGCCGTCGACGATGTAGTCGTCGCCGTCGGGACGCACGCCGGTCGAGACAAAAGTCGCGGTGGGATGGTTCTCGACGTCGAAGAAGTCGGCGGACCGCACATGTGCGTCACGTTGCTCGTTGCGCGTGTTGACGGAGTTGACGTCGATGGTGGCGCTGACGGCTGCAGTCCCGTCGTCGGCGACGGTGATCGCGCCGCTGAACGACTCGAAACTGCCGCGGACCTTGCTCACCATCAGATGCCGCACCGAAAAGTTGATCGACGAATGAACCGGGTCGATGGTCCAGGTGCCTGCGGTCAGGTCGGTGGCTACTGCTGCGGTCATAATGCCTCCTTGGTTGTGCGGCGCGGTCGTTCCGGCGCCCTCGTCTACCAATAAGCGGACCATGGTCCGATTTAATTCCCGCAGCGTTGTCCGCGCACACCCACGCCCGACGAGTGCGACGAAAATGCCGACAAAATACGGCGTGGCGGGCAGCAGACACGCACGCTCGCGGGGCAAGAGGGACCCCGCGGGGTGGGGTCAGGCAGCCAGAGGTGAGTAATCGGTGGTGCGTTGACGGGCGGGGCGGCCGATGCCTTCGGCGATCGCGACCAGCTCGGCCACGGTCTTGGCCGAGCCGTTCTCCGAGCCGGCCATCCGCGAGATGGTCTCCTCCATCAACGTCCCGCCCAGATCGTTGGCACCGCCGCGCAGCATCACCTGGGTGCGCTCCACGCCGAGCTTGACCCACGACGTCTGGATGTGAGAGATCCTGCCGTGCAACATGATCCGAGCCAGCGCATGCACGGCCCGGTTGTCGCGGTGGGTCGGGCCCGGCCGCGCCCCACCGGCCAGATACAGCGGCGAGGACTGGTGCACGAACGGCAGCGGGACAAACTCGGTGAACCCACCCGTGCGGTCCTGGATCGACCGCAGCACGTTGAGATGCCCGACCCAGTGTTTGGGGGTGTCGACGTGGCCGTACATCATCGTCGACGACGATCGCAGCCCCACCTCGTGCGCGGTCGTCACCACGTTGATCCACTCCGAGGTCGGCAGCTTGCCCTTGGTGAGTACCCAGCGGACCTCGTCGTCGAGGATCTCGGCGGCCGTGCCGGGAATGGTGTCCAGGCCCGCCTCTCGCAGCGAGGTCAGCCACTCCCGCACCGACAGCCCGCTGCGGGTCACGCCGTTGGCGATCTCCATCGGCGAGAAGGCGTGCACGTGCATCGACGGCACCCGGGCCTTGACCGCGCGCACCAGATCGGCATAACCGGTGACCGGCAGCTCCGGGTCGATGCCGCCCTGCATGCAGACCTCGGTCGCCCCGGCGACGTGTGCCTCCCAGGCTCGGTCGGCAACTTCGTCGGTGGACAGCGAATAGGCGTCGGCGTCACCTTTTCGTTGGGCGAACGCGCAGAACCGGCACCCGGTGTAGCAGATGTTGGTGAAGTTGATGTTGCGGTTGACGACGAACGTCACGTCATCGCCGACCACGTCGCGGCGCAGCGAATCAGCCAGCGCGGTAACGGCTTCCAACGCCGGGCCGTCCGCGGTGGCCAGCGCGAGGTACTCGTCGTCACTGCAGCCGCCCGGATCGCGCTCGGCGGATCGCAGGGCGGCCAGCACATCGGTGTCGATGCGTTCGGGGGCGCGGGCGGCCAGCTCGTGCACCTTGGCGCGGATCGACTCCCAATCGCCGAACGCGCTGTCGAGGTCACTGCGGGTCTCGGTGAGCCGGCCCTCGGAGTCGATCGCGGCATGCAGATCGATGCGGCCCAACGATTCGGAGGCCTCGTCGGGCTCCTGCCACGGCCGCCCCACCGGGTTGACGTCGAGGGCGAATCCGGTGTCGGGGTCGGCCAGCGCGTCGACATGCCCACGCACCCGCGGATCGATCCAGGCCGCACCGGCCTGCACATACTGCGGTTGGGCGGTGAGCCGCTGCACCAGGTCGTACCCGGCCTCGGCGGTGACGTCGGCCAGATCGTCCAACGCGGGCCAGGGGCGTTCGGGGTTGACGTGATCGGGGGTCAGCGGGGACACCCCACCCCAGTCGTCGACCCCGGCGCCGATCAGCGCCAGGCATTCGTCACGGGACACCAGGTTCGGTGGGGCCTGGATCCGCATCTTGGGCCCGAGCACCAAGCGCGTCACCGCGATCGTCGCCAGGAAATCGTCGATCCCGGCATCCGGCGTCGAGGCCATCGCCGTGTGGTCCTTGGCCCGGAAGTTCTGCACGATGACTTCCTGGACATGACCGAACTCTTTGTGGGACTTGCGGATCGCGTGCATCGTCTCGGCACGTTCGGTCAGCGTCTCGCCGATACCCACCAGCAGACCCGTGGTGAACGGAATCGACAACCGGCCGGCATCATCCAACGTGCGCAGCCGCACCGCCGGATCCTTGTCCGGGCTGCCGTAGTGCGCCTCGCCCTTGACCTCGAACAGGCGCCGCGACGTGGTCTCCAGCATCATGCCCATCGACGGTGCGACCGGCTTGAGGCGAGACAGCTCCGACCAGCTCATCACGCCGGGGTTCAGGTGCGGCAAGAGGCCGGTCTCCTCCAACACCCGAATCGCCATCGCCCGCACATAATCCAGCGTGGAGTCATAGCCACGCTCGTCGAGCCACTGCCGAGCCTCGTCCCAACGCGCCTCCGGCCGGTCCCCCAGGGTGAAAAGCGCCTCCTTGCAACCCAACTCCGCGCCGCGCCGGGCCACGTCGAGAATCTCGTCGGGCTCCATGTACATGCCCACGCCCTGCGCCCGCAGCTTTCCGGGCACGGTGACAAAGGTGCAGTAATGGCAGGTGTCGCGGCACAAATGCGTCACCGGGATGAACACCTTGCGCGAGTAACTCACCGGCAACCGCCCCGTGGCGCCGCGGCGGCCGGCCGATTCCAAGCCGGCGTCACGCACCCGGGCCGCACTGGCGCACAGATCGGCCAGATCCTCACCACGGGCCGTCATCGCGATGGCGGCCTCGTCGACGTTGAGGGTCACGCCGTCGCGGGCGCGGCGCAGCACGCGCCGCAGGGCCCCTGATGTAGGCGCTGCAGACTTCGGTGGGACGGCCGGGGTGGGCAGATCGGCGCCGTGCTGGGGGTTCAGAGCCACTCCCGTGTAACCCCGTCGGTGTGCACAATCATCCACGCGTCTCACATTCTGAAACCAATGCGCCCGCCATATCGGCCACAGTAGACCCAGGCCATCAGGCGAGTGCGGGGCCCTTCCGGGACACAGACTCTAAAGGAGCAACGAACAGGTTGGCGACCAAGTAAGTTGTTTCCATCGGGAAGGGGAGCCGAGGGGAGCCGCGATGCCCATATCCGTCCGTTCGTATCTGGTTGCGGGAGCCGCCGCGGCCACCGCGACAGCCATTGCTGTGACCCCGATTCACGTCGCTCCGGCCGATATCGCCGTCCCCGCTCACCCCACCTCCACGCAGCCCCAGCTGTCCCAAGCCATGATCGATCTGCTCGCCGCGGCAAGCCGGATGACCGCCGCGGTCACCCCCAAGCCGTCCTCCGGCGGTGCCCCGGCGTTGAGCGTGGCCCCGGCTGCCGGGACGACGCCGGTTACCCCACAGCCCACGGCGATTGCCATCGCGCCCAATCTGGCCAACACGATCGATCAGCTGTACGGGGATATCGAGCCGTGGGTTCAGTACGGCTTCGAGGTGGCGGCCTCCATCCTCGGCTGGGTCCCATGGGTCGGCTGGGTCGCAGGCGGCCTGCTCATGGATGGCTACACATTCGGTGAGTCCCTCGTCGCCAGTGGCGTCTACAACTTCACCGACTGGCTGCGCGGTGACGGCGGGATCGTGACCAACCTCGCCGACTTCGGCGCCGATGCCGTCCTGGCTGTCGCGTGGCTGGGCCTGGATGTGGTGAACACGTTCATTCCGCTCCCGCCGATCCCGTTGCCTCCGCGCCCGCCGTTGCAAGGGCCGTTCCTGGCCAGCACCCTGGCCGCACCGGCGACCACGCTGGCGGGAGCGATCCAGAATCCGCTCGCCTCCCTCACCGACGCGCTCACCAAGGCCGGTGAGGACTTCGCCACCGCGATCAAGAATCTTCCTGGCCGGCTGGCCGAGGGCACCACCGCAGCCGATGAGAATCCGGTCGTCCAAGCCGTCGGGAACGCCGTCGAGGGCACCGAGGAAGCTTCGAAGAAGCTCGCGACCGGCGTGGCCGACACCATCAAGGCCGTTTCCGGCTACGCCGATGCGCAATTCGAACAGGCCACCGACGCCGTGAAGCTCAAGACCGCACAGAAGCACGGTGCCGCCGTCGTGCCAGATGTCGTCAGCCAGTCTCTGCGCGGCGCCGGGCCGGACGCAGCCGTCGACAACACCCAGTCCGAATCGGACACCGTCGTCACAGAGATCGAGCAGACGGGGCCGGACACGCGGCGAGCCCACGTGGTGCGCTCCGGGCGCGATGGTCTCCGCGGCGCCGTCGGCAACACCGCGGCGGACGTGAAAAAGGCCACCGACAGCGTGCGTTCGGCGTTCAAGGCTGCCCGCGACAGGTCGGGCGCGCACCGGGCCGACAGGACCGACACCAACGCGAAGAAGGCCACGTCGGAGCGCGGCAAGTCCAAGACCGCCGGCGGCAAGAAGTCCGGCGACAACAAGTAAGTCAGCGGCGGTGACGCCGGCGCAGCATCGCCACCGCCGGCAAGGCACCGACCACGATGAATATCAGTGAGCTGTAGGCCATCAGCCCGCGACCGGCGAAGATCAGGTCTTCCCCGGGGCCGCCGAATGTCATCAAAACGACGGTGGCCAGCCAGGTCCACAGCGGCAGTGCCGCGATTCGCATGGAATCGGTCCAGTGCATGGCCGCCCACACCAGCGCGGCGTTGAGTGCACCGGAGGCCAGTGCACTAACCGGAAACGGGATCGAGCCGACGTATGACGGCAGCAGTAATGCACCTACGACGGCGGAAATGACGCCGTCAACCGCGAGCAGTGCCAGGACGATGCGACCCAGCACGAGGTCTGAGGGCGGAGTCAGGTCGGAATGCTGTCGAGCAGACCAACCAGCGAACCCACCACCCACTGGAAGTTGTCCGCACGGTCCTGCCAGTGCTGCAGGTTCGGATCCAGATCGGGGTCCATGAATGTCCCTTCGACGCCTCTGATTCAGGAGGAGCTTACCGCGTCCGGTTTCGTCCATTCCAGGTTCAGTCCGGCCAGCAGGTCGGTTTCCCAGCCCTGACCGTTCCGCTCCCCCGCCTCGCCCGAAACAAGCACGTAGTGCTCCTCACCGAGGATCGGCAGGGCGAGTTTGTTGGACAGAGCGAAAGCCTCACCCGTAGTGGCGACGGTGACCTGCGTGGCGTGCGCGCGCATCGCGGCCACCTTGGCCGGCAGCTGCGCGGTGACGTCAACGACGGCGTCGATCCGGTCGTCCGGGTAACCGAACGGAACATCGCCGACGTCGATCCGAATCCAGTCCTCGGGCACATCGTGCAGACCTGTGAGTCCGGCCCGCATGGCCGTGCTGGCCATGACCGTCCAGTAGAACTTCGGAACGGACCAGCCGCTTTCGGCAGCCGCCGCGACCGCCGCCGTGGTGACGCGATGGGCTTGTTTGTGGTCGGGGTGTCCGTAACCGCCGTCGGGGTCGTAGGTGACGACGACGTGCGGACGCAGCTCTTCGATGATCGTCACGAGTTCACCGACGGCCTCGTCCATGTCGGCATCGATGAAACGACGGTGTTTGCGCCCCGGCGTACCTTCCATACCGGAGTCACGCCAGTGGCCCGGGCCGCCGAGGAATCGTGGCGCTTCGAGGCCGAGTGCGCCCAGCGCCTTGGTGAGCTCGCTGATCCGGTACCCGCCGAGTTGGTCGGCGTGGTCGACGGCCAATTGCGCGTACTGGTCGCCGATCACCTCACCCTCTTCCCCGAGGGTGCAGGTCACCACCTGCACATCGGCGCCCAGGGCGGCGTAATGCGCGATTGTGCCGCCGGTGGTGAGGGTTTCGTCATCCGGGTGAGCGTGGACAAAAAGCAGGCGTGGCGCTTCGTTGGGCATCGTGAAGAACGATAGTCGCGTATCGGCGGCCGCCGCGGGACCGGGCGGAAGCCACAACGAAATCCGTATTTTTTGTACCTGACCGACGCTGCCAGTTAGTTGCTGATGCAAGCGCTGGCGGAGGCGACTCGCCCCGGCATCGCAAGTGCTCTGCGTCGCATCGCCAGGTCCGTTGTTTTACACGTCACACCCTTATGTCTAATGTGCTCGCGCTAACTGTCGAGCCGGCGAGACGCTCCCATTACCGCTGGGTAACCTGATCGCACCTATTCGCGGGCCGTTCGCTGGCAAATTGTTGTCAGCTTCAGTCATGTATTTGCTACACAGCCCATCCAGGGCGCCCACATATCGATACTTGCGGTATCGCAACAATGTGGTATGTCGATGTAAAATCCCGGCTACCTGCGGTACAGCCGGTGGTTTCGCGACGTTTGCCGAGCAGTACGACCGTTCTGGTAAGCAAGGAAAAAGTTTCAAGTCTTTGCAGACAACTGAACTTACTTTCGGGTAACTTCTGCGCCGCCCTAGTTACGCTCCCGTAAGGAGATTCAATGCAACTCGCTGCTCGGTCGTACTTGGCCGCGGGGGTGGCACTCGTCGGTGCCAGCGCCATCGCAGTCAGCCCCATGGCGCCGCCTGCGCCAGACGTCCACCTTCCGGCGATTCAGGTGTCATCGGCCTCGGTAGCGCTGTCCGCCCAGGCCAATCCCCTCGAATTGTGGGCCGAGGTCATCGGAGCAGCCTTCGAGAACATCGACGGCCTGGGCCAGCAGATAGCCGCCGACCCGGCCCCGATTCTCACGCAGATCATCGCCAACCAGCTGCACACCGTGAATGTGCTGAACGGGGCGGCGCAAACAACGATCAACGGACTCAAAGAAGCCTTGGGAACTGAGGGGTGGGCCAGCTTTACCAACGCGTTCAAGGACTCCCTCGATCTGATCGCTGCCGGCGATTTCGAGAACGGCCTGGGCGGCGTGGTATCGAGCCTCGTGCTGCTGGCCCTGCCGCTCCAAACAGGAATCGGCCAGGCGTGGCCGGCGATCGCCCAGCCCTTCGTCAACCTGGGCCAGTTCGTCGCCAAGGTGAACGACAATGTGCCTGCGCTGCTGGCCAACGGACTCCTGACTCCGTTGATGGCCACCGCCGCCGCCACCGGCCACAGCATCGACAGCATCGTCAGCGCGGCGAAGTCCGCCGACTTGGCAGAGTTCGCCACGGCGCTGCTCAATACGCCAGCCACAGTCACTGGCGCCTTCCTCAACGGATACGACGTCGCAGGCTCTCACTCCGCCGGCTTCCTCACGGCCGCAGAAGGATGGCTACCCGGCGGCGCGGTCGCCACGATGATCAAGACACTGTCCAACATCGCCGACTCGATCAAGACACCCGGCGCGGACCGCGGCAACCTCTTCCGCAATCTTCCGGGCCTGACGGCTACGCCCGAGGCGGCTGCGGTGAACACGACCCTGGTCGCCGCCCCCACCGCAGTGACGCTTGATGTGGCACCGGCCAAGGCTCTGACGGCCCGCGTCGCTGACGCACCCGCCGCAGCGATCACCACCGAATCGAAGCCGGCCGCCGCCCAGGCCGAGAAGGCGGAGTCTGCCCCGATCGCTAAGGCCGACGCCACTTCTGACACCGACGCCGCCGCCGAGGGCGACACCGCCGACGATGCCACGACGGGCGTCACCAAGCTGTCGACTAAGGCATCGCCTAAGGCCGTCAAGGCACAGACGAAGGCGACCTCCGCCAAGGCCGTTGGGGACCAGGTGAAGTCGGCGGTCAAGAAGTTGACCAGTGGACTGAAGAAGGACAAGATCACCAAGAAGGCCACGGAGAAGAAGGCTTCGTCGAGCGCCTCCGCCAAGGGCTCCGACGACAAGTAACCACACGCGCCACCCGCAGGCCCCTCCGCAAGCGCGGAGGGGCCTGCGCTTCTTCGGAAGATCTCAGCCGCGACTCAGGTTTGGGCGGCATCGGAACGCTGCCGGCTCCCATCGAGGCAAAATGGCAACTCACGACATTTGCTTGCTCAGACAATCACCTGGCGAAGTCGCAGTCATGGATGACGGCAGGATCAGCGCTGGTTTGCCACCGCCATCCCCGATGCACCCCTAAATTCCTTGCGCGCCTAGCTATTTCACGTTGCGTACGACTCGATTAGCCGGTCGGCGATCGCCAGATTTCGGTTTTCAAAATCTATGAATTTGTAAACTTACTCTCAGGTAGCTTCTCGCCCGTCGGGGATTGCATCTATCTGGAGGAGAAGCCATGCAAGCCGCAGCCCATCCCTATCTCGCCGCCGGTGTCGCGCTGGTCGGGGCCGGCGCCATTGCCATGAGTCCGGTGGCGCCACCGATGCCGGACATCTCCGTTCCGGCCATCACCTCGGCTCAGGTGAACCTGTCGGCAGCGGCCGACCCCATCGAGGCCTACGCGCAACTGTTCTCGAACACCATCGCCAACGTGTCTACCCTCATCGACACCGAGATCACCGACCCGGCACCGGTACTGTTGCAGGTCATCTCGAACCAACTCGCCACCGCCAGTTCGCTCTTCGAAGGACTTCAGGGAGCCGGCGAGGGACTTGCGGCCATCCTCGACCCGGCCAATCCGGTCGGGATCCCGGCCCAATTGCAGCTTGCCGTGTCAGATTTGTTGGCCGGCAACATCAACGGCGCGGTGGCGAATGCCTGGAGTGCACTTCTCAGTCCCGTGTTGAACGCGGCGCTACCGCTACTGGAGCCGATCACCGCGGCCATCAGGCAGCCGATACAGAACTTGCTCAATGTGGTGGACACCCAACTTGCCATCCTCTATCCGGTGCTGGGGGCGATCAACGTCGGCTACGTGACGGTCACCGCCGCGGGCAATGTCGGGCAGGACATCCTCGACTCGATCCGGACGGCCGATCCGATCGGTGCCGTCAACGCGCTGCTCAGCGGCCCCGCCGTCATCACCGACGCGCTGCTCAACGGCGACGCGTTCGGCGGCGGTGTGCTCGGTCCGGGTCTCGGTCTGTTGTCGACCCTGCGGCAAGCCCGCGACATGATCGCCGCCGCGATCACTCCCCCCGCCGCCGACGCGACCGTGCGGTCGACAGCCAAACTGGTCACCCTCGACGTCGCCCCGGCAGTCGCAAAGACCATCCCGGCCGCCGAAACCGGCGGCGCCCTATCGCAATCCGCAGCCGACAGCGAGGCGGTCAGCAAGGCGTCCGGGGCCTCCGAGGACTCCGAGGCGCCCGCGACCCCGACGGCCGACGAGACGGGAGAGGCGAAGCAGAGCCTCGAAACTGAACCGGGCAAAACCGCAACCATGATGAACAAGCGCGTGAAGATGGTCACCGGAGTACGCGAAGGCATTCAGGGCACCGTCAAGGGGATGACCAAAGGGTTGAAGAACGCTGCCGAAGGGTTGACCGGCAAGTCCGGTAAGACGGACAAGGCGGGCAAGGCGGACAAGAGCCGGACGACGAAGTCACGGTCGTCGGCCAAGACCTCCAGCTCCCGCTCCGGCGACGCGGCCTGATTCACGACCGGTTCAGCGGGCCTCGACGGATCGATTCCGCGGGGCCCGCTGAGCTGTCATCTGGTCTTGGTCCAGTCGCCGGCATCACCGACGATGCCGACGGGTACAGCGCCGGTCAGGCTCACGTTCTGCACGCTGGGGCCGGCCGCGACGATCGTGGTGTCCTGCAGGATCGGCAATACCGTCGACATGTTCCACAGCCGTGGCTCGACAGCCTGGATGACCTCGGCGATGTTCTCCGAACCCTCCAGTGCGGCATCGATTTTCGGCTGCATGCTGCGATCGCAGATGCCGGTGATGTTGCTCGGCGCCTGCACCAGGGCATCGGAATCAGGGGCCGGCGCCGGTTGGGTCGGCGTCGGGGTGGTAGTCGGTGTGGCGGGCGCAGCACTGGTGGTCGGCTTGGAAGTCGGCGACGGTGGCACCCCGGGCACCGCGGTCGAGACCGCTGTCGCCTCCAGGGCCCGGCAGCCGTAGCGCGACGCAAGGCTGGTCGCCAGATCCCCTCCGGCCTGACGCCAGCCGACGACGGCGTCCACCCGGTTGTTGGTCAGCGCCTCGCCATACAGCGCAACGGGATCGAGGGCCAGCACCGAGGCGTCGATACCGACGTTGCGCAGTTGGTCGGCGGCGGTGTTGGCCACCGCTATCGAGGTCGGATCATTGGATGCCACCCCCAGGACCAAAGACAAGACCGCACCGTCCTTGGTGATGCGCTGCCTCTCGTTGGCCGGTTCGGCCGGCGCGCCAGGCGCCGGCGGCTCAGCCGGCTCCACCTGGTAACCCGAGGCGCGCAACAGATCCAGTGCGGCCTCCCGCGACATCGCCGGAGGCGCCGTCGGCACGTAGCCCGGATCCGACGGGGAGCGCACCTGGGCCTGCGCCAAGGTCACGGTGTTGTCGTCCCCCGCACCCACCGAGGCCAGCAGGTCGACGTCGATCAGACCCAGGATGGCCTTCCGCACCTGGACTTCCGCCAAGGCGGGCTGCTGGCCGCGCAACGTCAGCTGCATCACCCGCGGGGTGACGATCCGCGCGGTACGGACATCGGGGATGGCACTCAGCTGCGCGAAAGTAGCTGCGCCACCGTGGACTTGGGCCACCTGGGTATCGCCGTTGCGGATCGAGTCGGCCAGTGCGGCCGGTGCGCCGCCCCGGCGGAACAACACCAGATCCGGCTTGGCCGGCACACTCCAGTACCGGTCGTTGCGGGCGAGCAGGATCTCGTCGCGCTGTGGGTCGATACTTTCCACCCGGAACTGTCCGCCGGTGACGGGCAGCGCCCGGGCCAGCCCGGCACCGAAGCCACCGGGAATGTCCTTGACGATGTGGGCCGGCAGGATGTCATTGAACAGCTCGCGCCAGGCCGGATAGGGCTGAGAGAAGGTCACCACGGCCTGTTTGCCGCCCTCGACCGATTGCACGCCGGTGATCAGGTCGTACCCGGCCGGATCGACAACGCCTGGCTGGCTGACCATTTGACGCCACAGATACCAGTAATCGTCGGCAGCGATCGGCGCGTTGTCGGTCCACTGCGCCTCGGGACGGATCTTGTAGGTGACGGTGAACGGATTCTCGCTCGTCACTTCAGCCGATTCGAGCAGGGTGGGATCGAGTTCCCAGCGCGAACCGGTCGGGGACTTCGGGTCGGGCACCGGGCGGAAGGAACTTGGCAGCACCATCGAGGCCACCGCGGCGTTCACCGGGGACTGATCGGACAGCAGGTGCGGGTTGAACCCCGGCCCGATCGAATCGATGGCCATGATGATCTGCGTCGCCTTCATCGGCGGCGGCGGCGTGACCTCACTGGTCTCGGTGCTCTGCGGGGCCGGTGGCGGGCTCACCGTGCAACCGCTGAACAGGAGCGCCGGCACCGATACGAGCGCCCCGATCGTCAGATGGGCGCGGCGGCGGGGGGTCGGCACGCCAATCAGGGTATCGACCGGCTCAAGCCACCCGTGCCGCGCACCGACAGTCCGTCCCGATCTCTCGATCCGCAAAATGGTGGCCAGCATGCATCGCGCGTGTGAACGCGCTGCGCAAAATCGCCCGACACATCACCATGGATTCACTTTGACCGCCCGGGACTGGACCGGTGCGAAACCTTCCCCGAGGTTGCTGTGCATCAGCACAGGGCGCCCCGAGCGGGCCTATGGCTCGACACCGCAAACATCCGCAAAGAGCGATCAACCCGCTTCAGGTGGCGGCGATGCCGGCGCACCCTCCTCATCGATGCAGATATTTCCAGCAGATTTAACGGGGCATTGCCGAGCCGTGCTGACCGGCGAATCACGCCCCACACGAAGTTTCCGCGTACCCCTTGTTCTCCAGCTAAACCGATGACACCGGGGTCCACGCCTTTCCGTTGCATGACGCAACTTGCCAGACGACCTGAACAACCGGACGGTGCTTCTGTATGCAAAATCTTTAATTTTCCTGAGAAATTCTCAGGTTGACACTATCGTCAGCTCCGTCAGCTTCGGACCAGAGCAATCCGAGCAACCAAACCACCAGGGGGACGCACTATGCACGTCGGCGTGAAGCACTCGATGACAGCAGCAACAGCGTTACTCGCGGCAGGCGCGATTACCATAGGCCCGGCCGTCGGACCGGGCAGCGCGCAGGCCCCGGATGCGCTGCGAGCCGCGCATGTTGCGGACATCAACCTCATGGCGACACCGGATCCGATCGCGGCGCTCGAGGGTTTCACCGAATCGGGTCTGCGCCTCGTCCAAGGCATCGCTCAGCTGCCAGTGGCCGCCATCGCCGCTGCCCTCGCCATCGCCGACGGCGACCCACAGGCCTTCTACAACTCGATCCGTCAAGTCATCGACGCCCCGCTATGGGCCATCGATCCCGCCCTGGGCATCAACCAAACGTCACTCACCGGCAAGGGCCTGGCGGCGCTGTTCCCCGACCAGGCCGACGATATCCAGAGCTTCCGCAACGACGTGCTGTGGGCTGCGACCGAAAATTTCCGATCATCGATCGCCGACCTCATCGGGGTCGCGGACACCGACGCTCCCCTTGACGTGATCACCCCGCTCGCCGGTTTCGCTGCGGGCGCCCTCGACTCCGGGTATCGACTGGTGGAAGGCCTCGCGCTGGCCCCGTTCGGACCGCTCAAGGCGATCGTCGACATCGCCGGCGGCATGGAGCCCAACCTCGCGGTCTACAACATGCTCGACAGTTTCATCAGCGCACCACTGTGGGTGGCCGACTCGTTCATGGGCACCGGCCCGACCCAACAGGCCATCCCCATCGGGCTGAAGGCGCTGTTGCCCAACCGGGCCGACGGTATCCAGGACTTCCGGGACGACGTGTTGTGGAAGGCGACGAACTCTGTCCGTGAAGTCGTCCGCGAGGCGCTCGGGGTGGACCCGAGTGCGAATCCGAACAATCCGCCAAACCTCTCGGTCACCAGCAAGGTGAACGAACCTCCCGCGCAGAAGACGTTCGTCAGCCTCGATGTCGAAACGGCACCGCCGGCGTCGGAAGACATCACGAAACAGGACGTCACGACGGAGAAGGTGGAGGTCAAGAAGCCCGCGATCGAGAAGGCGATACCGCTGGTGAAGACGCGGAGTCAGCTTCGCGAGAGCCTCAACTTCAGCACGCACCAGGCCCGAACCGCGGTGTCCGCGGGCTCGGACACGTCGACAACGACCAAGCCCGAGACCAATCTCCAAACGACCGTCGATCAGCTCAAGGAGAAGTTCGGCTTCAAGGGCGGCAATGACAGCCCGGCCCCGGGCAAAGCCACCACCGCCGACGACTCAACCGGTGCCGCCGCCACGAACGACGGCGCCGACAAGAAGACCGACTCCAAGAGCGACGCGGCCTGAGAACTGGTGCGCCAGTAGCGATATCGCGGGGATTATCGCTACTGGCGCATCACAAAATGCCCGAGAAAACTATCCGCGCGCCTTGGCCCGCGCCTTAGCCCGGGCCCGCAGCGAGGCGGTCAGCTCCACCTTGCGCACGCGGACGACCTCGGGGGTGACCTCGACGCACTCGTCCTCGGCGCAGAACTCCATGGCCTGCTCCAGGCCCAATTCCAGTGGCCGGGCCAGGGTTTCCATGACGTCGGCGGTCGAGGACCGCATGTTGGTCAGCTTCTTCTCGCGGGTGATGTTGATGTCGAGATCCTCGGCCCGCGGGTTGATCCCGACGACCTGGCCCTCATAGGTGTCCTGGCCGGGTTCGACGAAGAACTGTCCACGGTCGGCGAGTTGGATCATCGCGAACGGGGTGATCGACCCGGAGCGGTCCGAAACCAGCGAGCCGGTGTGGCGCGCCCGGATCTCCCCGGCCCACGGCCGGTAGCCCTCGAACACCGCGTTGGCGATACCCGTGCCGCGGGTCTCGGTCAGGAAGTCGGTGCGGAAGCCGATCAGCCCGCGGCTGGGCACCACGAAGTCCATCCGGACCCAGCCGGCGGCGTGGTTGG
Organism: Mycobacterium sp. NS-7484; assembly: GCF_001953975.1. GTDB lineage: Bacteria > Actinomycetota > Actinomycetes > Mycobacteriales > Mycobacteriaceae > Mycobacterium. The sequence goes on along the minus strand of NZ_MBEJ01000122.1, from coordinate 73,971 downwards.
TCATCTGTTCCATCCGGCCCTTGCGGTTGGCCATCAGCTGGGTGATGGCGCCGACGAACTCCTCGGGGCAGTCGATGGTCAGCTCTTCGAACGGCTCGTGCAGCTTGCCGTCGATGTTCTTGGTGACCACCTGCGGCTTGCCGACGGTCAGCTCGAAGCCCTCGCGGCGCATCTGCTCGACGAGGATGGCCAGCGCCAGCTCGCCACGGCCCTGGACCTCCCAGGCGTCGGGGCGGCCGATGTCGACGATCCGGATGGACACGTTGCCGACGAGCTCGGCGTCGAGGCGGTTCTTGACCATGCGGGCGGTCAGCTTGTGGCCCGACACCCGGCCGGCCAGCGGCGAGGTGTTGGTGCCGATGGTGACCGAGATGGCCGGCTCGTCGACGGTGATGCGTGGCAGCGCGTGGGAGTTGTCGGGATCGGCCAGGGTGTCGCCGATCATGATCTCGGGGATACCTGCCACGGCGACGATATCGCCGGCGACGGCTTCCTCGGTGGGGTTGCGGTCGACGCCCTCGGTGGCCAGCAGCTCGGTGATTTTTGCGTTGGTGATCACCGGCGAGCCGTCGACCTCACGCATCCAGGCCACCTGCTGGCCCTTCTTGATCTTGCCGTTGTAGATGCGGATCAGCGCCAGACGACCGAGGAAGGCCGACGCGTCGAGGTTGGTGACGAGCGCCTGCAGCGGGGCCTCCGGATCGCCCGACGGCGGCGGGATGTGCTCCATCAGCACGTCGAACAACGGGTCGAGGTTCTCGCCGTCGGGGTTCTCACCGTTGGCGGGCTGGGTCGTGGACGCGATGCCGGCGCGGCCCGACGCGTACAGCGTGGGCAGGTCCAGCGCCTTCTCGGCCGCGGCCTGGGCTTCGTCGTCCAGATCGGAGGCGACGTCGAGCAGCAGGTCGTGGCTTTCCTCGACCACCTCGGCGATCCGCGCGTCGGGCCGGTCGGTCTTGTTGACCACCAGGATCACCGGAAGGTGCGCGGCCAGCGCCTTGCGCAGCACGAACCGGGTCTGTGGCAGCGGGCCTTCGGAGGCGTCCACCAGCAGCACCACACCGTCGACCATGGACAGGCCGCGTTCCACCTCGCCACCGAAGTCGGCGTGGCCGGGGGTGTCGATGACGTTGATCACCGTCATGGTGCCGTCGGGGTGGTGGCGATGTACTGCGGTGTTCTTCGCCAGGATGGTGATGCCTTTTTCTTTCTCCAGGTCACCGGAGTCCATCAGGCGTTCCACGGCGTCGTCGCCGCGGTGCGTCAACGCACCCGACTGCCGCAACATCGCGTCGACTAGGGTCGTCTTACCGTGGTCGACGTGTGCGACGATGGCGACGTTTCTGAAACTGGGCCGTGAATCCACCCTGCGATTCTCGCAGGTAGGCCGGTCGATCACGAAAACGAGAGAGCACCGTCACGTTTGTGCGCACGCGAGGAGCAATAAACTGAAGGCCGCCAAGCTCGCCGCGTTGAAGCCCAAGAAGAAGTGCTGTCGCAGCAAACCGCGCTGCAAACGGTGCCCCGTGGTGCTGCACAAAGTAGCCAAGGCCGAACGCCATGGCCTGCACGGTATAGAGCTGGAAAAGGTCTTCAAGCGGGCGCGAAAGGCATGACGAAGGCATAGCTTTCGCGAGTACCGTTTCAGGTATCCGTCACGTTGCGATGGGCGTGCTTGGAGGTACCAGTCATGACGGTTTACGAAGCGCTCACAGTCGCTTTGATCATGGTGCTCGCCGCGGGGACAACGGTGGCGATCTATGTGGGCATGGCCAACTGGATCGGCGCCTGTTACATGGTCCGGTGCAGCGAGTGTCACCACCTCACCTTCGCGTCGGCCAACCGGCCGCAGGCGTCGTGCGCGCACTGCCGCCACCCGATGTTGCTGCACCCGCTGTATGCGACGCAGCATCCGGGTCACTCGGTGCGGGTGGTCGGCGACCGGCTGCGCTACTGATCCCCGGCGGCGGTCTGGTCGCCCTGGTAGTGCGGCACGCCGCGACTGCGGAACTGACGGCCGGTCACCTTCTCGGTGCGGATGCGGATGAAGTGGTCGCGTCGACCGTCCACCCACGGCTGCACGAACGTGCCGGCCACCTCCACCATCTCGTCCACATCGCTGATCGTCTCGGCATGCCCGACGACCGTCACGCTCCAACCGGTATGTAGATCGGCGTCGAGTTCGTCGGCCTGGAAGGCGACCACCTGATGGTCGGTGGCGGCAACCAGCTTGGGCCCCCCGGCCACGCGGATCACCACGTCGTCGTGCCAGAGCCGAAAGTTGACCGGCTGCACCGCAGGCAATGCGTCCTCGGTGAACACCAACCGGCCAACCCGCACCCGCTCCAGCAGATCCAGGCACTGCCTGCGAGTCAGAACGTCGAGTTCGGATCCTTTGGTCACGATGGTCAAACTCCTTCGACGAGCAGCAGGGTCCCTACCGGGGTGGAGCGAAAGTGGCCGGTGCTGATGGCGGTCAACCGCTCGATCGCCCGGGCGATGCCGTCGGCGAGTTCGTCGACATCGGGAGCTGCGTCGTAATCCCCGATGACGCCGAACACCAACCGATCGGCATAGCTCATGATCGCAATACCGGTGCGCAGATGCAGCGCCAACGGCGGAATCGGCAACAACCGCACCACCTCACGTCCCATCACCCGCAACGTGATCCGAGGGCCGGCCACGTTGGTCGCCAGGGTAACCACACCGCGCTGAGGCAAACGGGTGAGCAGGCGCACCGTCCACGCCGTCAACGGAAATGGAATCGCCTTCGCCGCGGACACCAACAGGTTTCCAGCCTGGCGCTGACCGCTGCCCTTGGCCCGGGTCAACCGATCGTGCACGCTGCGCAGCTGGGCGACCGGATCCTCCTGCTCCACCGGCAGGTACGGCAGCATCACCGACACCCGGTTGTCCAGCGCGTCGCCGGCACCTGATGCCTCGGCCGCCCGCACCGACACCGGGACGAGAGTGCGCAAGCTGTTTCGGCGTGGGCGCTCCCCGCGGCGGATCAGCATGGTGCGGAAGCTGTCGGTGATGGCGGCCAGGGCCACGTCGTTGACCGTGACGTCGAACCGCTTGCGCACCTTGTCGATGTCGTCCATCGGCAGTTCGACCGTGGCGTAGCGGCGCATGGTGGTGATCGGACCGGTCAACGACGAGGCGGCCGCGGGCCGCAGCAGCCCCTCGGCGAGATCGAGCGCACCGTGCACGGCCTGTACCGCCGCGCCGGGCAACGCCATGGTGGTGCGCAGGGCGCCGGTGAACCATTCGACGGGGTCGAGACCGGACCGGTTCGGCGCCTCGGCGCGCTCGGCCGGCTCGGCCGGCTCGGCCGGCTCGGCCCAGTTCTCTTGCTCGTCACAGAGCTGGCTGAGCAACCGGGTGGCGGCGACGCCGTCGGCGACACAGTGGTGCACCTTCATCAGGATGGCCCACCGGTTGTGCTGCAGACCGTCGATGATCCAGCACTCCCACAGCGGCCGATCCCGGTCCAGACGACGTTCCATGATGTCGGCGGCGAGCCTGCGCAACGCCGCCTCGTCACCGGGCCGCGGCAACGCGGCACGCCGAATATGGTGGCCCGCATCGAAATTCGGGTCGTCAGCCCATCGCGGCGCGGCGAGGTCCAGTGGCTGGGTGCGCAGCACCTGGCACAACCGCGGCACCGCCGTCGCGCGGTCGGTCAGTGCGGCAACGACGGTGTCGGCGTCGGGCATCGGGCCGGCGAGCACCGCGATGGCGCCCATGGCCAGGCTGGCATGTGGGTCGGAATCCTCGGCTTCCAAGAACCCGGCGTCAAGTGCGGTCAACTGGTCCATACGACCATCGTCTGCCTGTCGCGACGGGCTTGGACAGGGCCAAAAGTCCTCTGCTGGTCACCAACCACGTCGGTGAGGCTGGGATCCGACGAGCTCGCCACGTCCGGCCGCGTCGCGACTGCGGTAGACGATGTAGGGCCGGAACAGGTAGCCGATCGGCGCGCTGAACACGTGGACCAGCCGGGTGAACGGCCACAGGCAGAACAGCACGAGCGCGATCATCACATGGATGTGGAAGTACACCGGCGCCTGGGCCATCAGGTCGCCGCGCGGCTGCAGGATCCAGATCGAGCGGAACCACGGCGAAACGGTTTGGCGGTAGTCGTGTTCAGCGCCCTCGGGAGTGGCCCCGATCGCCGTGCAGGCGAACCCGGCCACCATCGCGGCCACCAGGACCAGGTACATCGTCTTGTCGTTGACCGTGGTGGCCATGAAGACGGGACCGGTGGTGCGGCGGCGGTAGATGAGCAGTGCGATACCGACCAGGGCCGCGATGCCGGCGATGCCGCCCAGGATCACCGCCTGCAGGTGGTACACGTGGTCGCTGATCACCAGATCCATCCACGATTCGGGGATGAACAACCCTATGACGTGTCCGACGAATACCACGAGCATGCCGAAGTGGAACATCGGGCTGGCGATCCGCAGCAGCCGCGACTCGTACAGCTGCGAGGAGCGCGTGGTCCAGCCGAATTTGTCGTAGCGGTACCGCCACCACGTGCCGACCGCGACCACGGCCAGCGTCACATATGGCACGACATCCCAGAAGATCTCCCAGCCTGACATCAGTGCACCTCCTGCGCCCGGCGGGGCGGAACGGTCAACTGGAATGGCTGCAGGCCAACGGATTCCGCCGGCGGACCGGACATCATGAGACGCGAGACGTCATCTCCCGAGGCCGGCGACGGCAGCGTGGCGTCCACCGCTGCGACGACGGGCGCATAGGGTGAGTGCGACTCGGCCAACGCGCGGGCCACCACCCCGATGGGCACCCGGTATTTGGCGAGCAATCGCCGGCCCGCTTCCGGGTCCACGGTGGCGGCGAACTCCAGCACCACCGGAAGATGGTCGGGGGCTTCACCTTTCGGTATCGCGACACCGGCGGCGCGGTAGGCCTGGGTGAACTCGACCATGTCGGCGCCGCGGTTGCGGGTGTCCCCGGACGTCCAGTAGGTCAACAGCATCGTGCACCGCTTCTGCAGGTCGAAGGTCTCGACATATTCCTGTGCCAACTCCATCTGGGGCCGAAGGCTCAGTCCGGCAACGGTTTCGCCGAGGAGCACTCGTGGCGCTCCGGTGAGGTGATCTAGCAGGCGCGTCGCGGCCTGCAGCCGCTCGGCATGGTTGTCGTCCGGGTAGGCGAGCATCAGCGACGCGGCCTGCCATACCAGGCGGTCCTGCAGGGTGTGCTCGGATCGGGTCCTACGCTTTTTCACTGGCCCTCCAGATCAATCCTGCGGGAACATGCCCGAAGGCACTCCCCTGCCGTCCCAGTTGAGCAGGTTGACCCGCGATGGTCGGTCGGCATTGGCCGCCATGCCCCCGGTGGTCTGGCGGTGCTGCAGCGCGTGGAAGGTCTCCACCGCCACGGGCACCGGCCCGCCGCTGGCCTCACCGAACGGGCCCGATTCGTACATACCCGGGCCACCTTCGAAGGACAGCGAGCATCCGGGTTCCTCGGCCCCGGGTATCGCCTCGGCACTGTAGGCGGTCGGGATGACGTAGCGCTCTTCATATTTCGCCAGTGCCAGCAGCCGGTACATCTCGTAGATCTGTTCCTCGGTCATGCCGACGGCCGCCGGGATGTGCGGTTGGGTGTCGCGGCCGAGATTGATGTCGCGCATGTACGACCGCATCGCGGCGAGCCGGCGCAGCACTCCCTCGACGACGGCGGTGTCCCCGGCGGTGAACAGCCCGGCCAGGTACTCGATCGGGATGCGCAGTGCTTCCAGCGCCCCGAACAGATTGCCGACGTCCTCCCCGTCGTGCCCGTCGCGGCTGACCGCGTCGACGACCGGCGACAGCGGCGGGATGTACCACACCATCGGAACCGTCCGGAATTCCGGATGTAGCGGCAGCGCAACGCCGTAGGTGTGGATCAGCTTGTACACCGGGGAGCGTTGCGCGGCCTCGATCCACTCGTCGGAAATACCTTCGGCCCGTGCCCCGGCGATCACCTCGGGGTCGGTCGGGTCGAGCAGGATCTGCCGTTGCGCCTCGTAGAGGTCTTTGTCATCCGGTACCGAGGCCGCGTCCAGCACCCGGTCGACGTCGTAGAGCACCAGCCCCAGGTAGCGCAACCGGCCCACGCAGGTCTCCGAGCACACTGTCGGCAATCCGACCTCGATGCGCGGATAGCACAGCGTGCACTTCTCGGCCTTACCGGTCTTGTGGTTGAAATAGACCTTCTTGTAAGGACATCCGGACACACACATGCGCCAGCCCCGGCAGCGGTCCTGATCCACCAGGACGATGCCGTCCTCCGACCGCTTGTACATCGCCCCGGACGGGCAGGACGCGACGCACGACGGGTTCAGGCAGTGCTCACAGATCCGCGGCAGGTAGAACATGAAGGTCTGCTCGAGTTCGAGCTTGATCTGTTCGCTGACCTGTTTGAGGATCGGATCGCCGGGGACGATCTCCGGCGAACCGGCCAGATCGTCATCCCAGTTGGCCGACCACGACACCTTCATGGGCTTACCGGTGATCAGGCTGCGCGGCGGCGCGGTCGGGATGTGCTCGCCGAGCGGTGCCGAGGTCAGGTTCTCGTAGTCGTAGGTCCAGGGCTCGTAGTAGTCCTCGATCGAGGGCAGCTTCGGGTTGGCGAAGATCCTGGCCAGTTTGGCCAGCCGGCCGCCGTCGCGAAGCCGCAGCCGGCCGCGCGGGTCCAACTTCCACCCTCCGCGCCACTTCTCCTGATCCTCATAGGTGCGCGGATAACCTTGTCCGGGCCGGGTTTCGACGTTGTTGAACCAGACGTACTCGGTACCGGCCCGGTTGGTCCAGGCCTGCTTGCAGGTCACCGAACAGGTCTGGCACCCGATGCACTTGTCGAGGTTCATCACCATCGCCATCTGGGCCATGACCTTCACTGGTACTTCACCTCCTGCGAGCGGCGGCGGACCACCGTCACTTCATCACGCTGATTTCCGGTGGGGCCCAGATAGTTCCAGGCGAACGAATGCTGGGCATACCCGCCGGCGAGATGGCTGGGCTTGACCAACAGCCGGGTCAGCGAATTGTGGATGCCGCCACGGGTTCCGGTGGTTTCGCTCAACGGCACGTCGATGGTGCGTTCCTGGGCGTGGTAGACGTACACCACGCCCTCGGGCATGCGATGGCTCACCACCGCACGGCACACCAGCACCCCATTGCGGTTGACCGCCTCAATCCAATCGTTGTCTTTCACGTCGATCTTCGCGGCGTCCAGTGGGCTCATCCACATCGTCGGGCCGCCGCGGGACAACGAGAGCATGAACAGGTTGTCCTGATACTCCGAGTGGATCGACCACTTCGAGTGCGGGGTCAGGTACCGCACGGTCAGGCCGATACCGTCGCGGCCGAGCTTGGATTCGCCGAACAGCCGCGCCATGTCCAGCGGGGGACGGTAGATCGGCAGCTGCTCGCCCAGCTCCTCCAGCCAGTCGTGATCGACATAGAAGTGCATGCGGCCGGTGAGGGTGTGGAACGGCTTGAGCTCCTCGATGTTCACCGTGAACGGGGCGTAGCGTCGGCCCCCGGTCTCACTTCCCGACCACTCCGGGCTGGTGATCACCGGCACCGGCCGGGCCTGGGTGTCGGCGTAGGTGATCCGGCGTTCCTCGTTGCCGACGGCCAGATGGATGAGTTTGCGTCCGGTGCGCCGCTCGAGTTCGCGGAACCCCTCGACGGCCAGCCGGCCGTTCGACGTGCCCGACAGGGCCAGGATCACATCGGCCATTCGTTCGGCCGTGGTAACCGCCGGACGCCCTTGTGCCGCACCGGAGTCCATCACCCCGAACTTCGCGGCGAGCTCGGCGACCTCCTGGTCGGGATGCGTGGTGACGCCCTTGGTGGTCAAGCCGAGCGTGTCGACCAACGGTCCCAGCGCCGACCACTTCTGGGCGATCGCGGTGTAGTCGCGCTCCACCACCACCAACGGCCCCATGGTCTTGCCCGGCACCGGTGTCTCCCCGGTGGTCCGCCAATCATGTTCGGTGCCACCCGGGTACGCCATCGCCCCCGGCGTGTCGTGCTGCAACGTTCCCATCACCACATCGGTGCGGGTGCCCAGGTGCCGGGCGGCCAAGGTGCTGAACGTCCGGGCGATCGCGCCGAACGCGTCGAAGTCCGAACGGGTTTCCCAGGGCGGGTCCACGGCCGGGCTGAACGCGTGCACGTAGGGGTGCATGTCGGTGCTCGACAGGTCGGCCTTCTCGTACCAGGTCGCCGCCGGCAGCACCACATCGGAGAGCAGTGTCGTCGAGGTCATCCGGAAGTCGATCGACATCAGCAGATCGAGCTTGCCCTCGGGGAGGTCCTCGGTCCAGGCCACGTCGTTGGGCCGCAGGTCTGGACCGGTGGGCTCGGCCTGCACATTGGAGGTCGTGCCCAGCAGATGGCGCAGGAAGTACTCGTTGCCCTTGCTCGAGGAGCCCAGCAGGTTGGCCCGCCACACGTTGAGCACTCGCGGCCAGTTGGCCGGATTGTCCGGGTCGGTGACCGCGAATTTGAGTCCACCACTGGCCAATTGCTCGGCCACGTAATCGGCCACCTCCTGGCCGGCGGCCTTGGCCTCGTCGACCACATCCAGGCTCGAGCGGTCGAACTGCGGATAGAACGGCGTCCACCCCATGGCCACCGCCGAACTCAACACGTCCATGGTGTGCTTGTCGCGGAACCGGCCGCGGCCCACCGGGCTCGACAACGCGTCGGCACGGTAGCCGTCATAGCGCCACTGATCGGTGTGGACATACCAGTACGACGTCCCGGCCATCTGCCGCGGCGGACGCGACCAGTCGGTGCCCATCGCCATCGCCGCCCACCCCGTCACCGGACGGCACTTCTCCTGACCCACGTAATGCGCCCAGCCGCCACCGTTGCGGCCCATCGACCCGGTGAGCAGCAGCAGCGCGAGCACCGCGCGGTAGGTGGCGTCACCGTGGAACCACTGGCAGATACCGGCTCCCATGATGATCATCGAGCGGCCGCCGGATTCCTCGGCGTTGCGGGCGAATTCACGGGCCACCCGGATGGCCTGGGCCGCTGACACCCCGGTGATCGGTTCCTGCCAGGCCGGCGTGTAGGGCCGGGTGGCGTCGTCGTACCCTCCTGGCCAGTCGCCGGGCAGGCCGGGGCGGTGCACGCCGTACTGGGCCAACATCAGGTCGAACACCGTGCACACCAGATGGTCGCCGACGCGACGCACCGGCACACCGCGGCGCAGCGTCGCGCCGCTGCCGTCGACGGTGTCGAAGCGGGGCAGCGTGATCTCGGCGGTTTCGAAAAGGTCGCCCAGGACGGTCAACGCCGGAGACAGGTTCTCCAGATCCAGGTTCCACTTGCCCAGGCCGTCGTTGCCGTAGCGGAATCCGAGCGAGCCCTGCGGTACTGCGACACTGTCGCTGGCGCCGTCGAGCAGCACCGGCTTGAACGCCGCGTTCTCCTGCTCGGCGATCTCCCCGCCGAGATCGGCAGCGGTGAGGTTCTTTCCGGGAACCAGCGCGCCGTCGCGCTCCTCGAGCTTGACCAGGAACGGTAGATCGGTGAACTGGCGGACGTAGTCGACGAAGTACGGAACCCGTTTCTGCACAAAGCATTCGTCGAGGATGACGTGGCCCATCGCCATCGCGAGTGCCCCATCGGTGCCGGCCGCACACGGCATCCACTCGTCGGCGAACTTGGTGTTGTCGGCGTAATCGGGGCTGACCGTGACCACCTTGGTGCCGCGGTAACGGACCTCGGCCATCCAGTGCGCGTCAGGCGTACGGGTGACCGGAACGTTGGAGCCCCACATCATCAGATAGGCCGCGTCCCACCAGTCCCCGGATTCGGGCACGTCGGTCTGATCGCCGAACACCTGCGGGGAGGCCACCGGCAGATCGGCGTACCAGTCGTAGAACGACGTCATCACCCCGCCGAGAAGTTCGATGAACCGCGAGCCCGCCGCGAAGGACACCATCGACATCGCCGGGATCGGCGAGAACCCGGCCACTCGGTCGGGGCCATAGGTTTTGATGGTGTGCACGTGCGCGGCGGCGATCATCTCGGTGGCCTCGGCCCACGTCACCCGGACCAGCCCACCCTTGCCGCGGGCCTGGTGATAACGCTTGCGCCGCGCCGGATCGGCCTGAATGTCGGCCCAGGCCAACACCGGATCCTTCAGTCGGGCCTTGGCTTCGCGGTACATCTCCACCAGCACGCCACGCGCATAGGGATACCGCACCCGCGTCGGCGAGTACGTGTACCACGAGAACGCCGCCCCGCGCGGGCAGCCGCGCGGCTCGTACTCGGGGCGGTCGGGCCCGACCGACGGATAGTCGGTCTCCTGGGTTTCCCAGGTGATGATCCCGTCCTTGACGTAGATCTTCCACGAGCACGATCCGGTGCAGTTGACGCCGTGGGTGGAGCGCACCACCTTGTCGTGGCTCCACCGGTCGCGGTAGAACACATCCCCTTCCCGCCCGCCGGTTCGGGTGACCGTGCGCAGGTCCCCGGAGAACTCACCGGCGGTGAAGAACCGTCCACTGCGTTCGAGCAATTCCTCGATCGATCCGCCGATGTGCGGCTTCGTCATCGATACGCCTCCTCGGGCTGCGCCGGCTCCCGGGCATGCAGTCGCAGCGCGGTATAACCGAACGCCACCAACGCCGTTGCCACCAGCAGCACAAGCCCTACCGTGTAGTCGTTTTCAATCGGATCGTAGGACGCCCCCATCACCAATGGTGGGAAGTAACCGCCCAAACCGCCTGCTGCCGCGACAATCCCGGTCACCGAACCGACTTCCTTCGCCGGTGACCGCCGGGCCACCCAGGCGAAGACCCCGCCGGTGCCGATGCCAAGGAAGATCGCCAGCCCGATGAAGGTTGACGCCGACCATACATCGGGCGGCGGCTGGAACATCGCTACGAACGCCAGCACCGCCGTACCCGCAAAAGAGGTCAGCACCACGTATTTGGGGGCGATCCGGTCCGACAGCGCGCCGCCGACGGGGCGGGCGAGCACCGCGGCCAACGCGAATCCGGCTGTGCGGGAGCCCGCTTCGACCGAGGAGAACTCGTAGATGGTCTTGATGTAGGTCGGCAGGTAATTGCTGAACGCCACGAACCCGCCGAACACCACGGCGTAGAGGAACGACATCTCCCACGTGACAGGCAGTTTCAGGGCGGATTTGAGCTTCGGCAGCACCGGGTCGGTGTTCGGCTGGAACACCGGCGAGTTCCGCATCGCGACCAGGCACAGCACCGCCGTGAGCGCCAGGGCGACCGCGATGATCAGGTGGGTGGTGAACAACCCGAACCATCGGACGAACCTCGGGGTGAAAAACGCCGACAACGCAGTGCCGACCATCCCCATGCCGAATACGCCCGTGGCATAACCGCGGCGGCTTGCCTCGTACCAGTTGTTGGCGAACGGGATGCCGACGGCGAAGATGGTGCCCGCGATGCCGAGGAAGAACCCACAGATCAGTAGCAGCGGATAGGACTTGGCCTCACCGGCCGCCCCGACCGCCAGCACCGGCACGATCGAGGCCAGCGTCACCGCGAGGAACATCGTGCGACCGCCGAACCTGTCGGTCAGCGAGCCGATGACGATGCGACCGAGCGATCCGACCAGAATCGGCGTGGCCACGAGCATCGAGGCCTGCGTACTGCTGAGCCTCATGTCACCGGCATAGGTGGTGGAGAGCGGGCCGATCATGTTCCAGGCCCAGAAATTGATGGCCGAGACCCAGGTGGCCAGCGCAAGATTCATGCCCTGGCCCCGGAGTGGCGTGGTAGCCGTGCTCACCACACCAACAAAACATCATCTTCGACGGGACTGCGTCATTTTGCCGGAAACGTTGCAAGCAGTTTCACAGAAATGTAATCCGCAACAACAACGTGCCGAAATTGTGCGGCAGGCTCCCTGCCTGCTGAAACAGCCGATATACCAACCCAATACACCGACCGGTTATACCGATCGCAGCACCTGCGCCAACTCGCCGAGCCAGGCCCGATCGGCCGGTACCCATGGCAGAGCATCGAGTTCGTCCACGCTCACCCACCGCAGGGCCCGGTGATCGTGTGGTCGCGGACTTCCCGCCGTCAGCGTGACCCGGTACGCGCGCAGGATCATTCCCGCGTGCAATTCGACGTCGACGCCCAGGCGTGCGCCGACGGCCACGTCGACACCGAGTTCTTCGTGCAGTTCCCGGGCCAGCGCGTCGGCGTCGCTCTCCCCCGCCGCCACTTTACCACCGGGCAGCTCCCACAATCCGGCCAGCTCGGGCGGCCGCTGTCGTTGGGCGACCAACAGCCGGTCCGCCGAGAACAGCGCACCGGCCACGACGATCTGCTCACTCATCGCGCCCGACGGTATACCGTCGGGCATATGGCCGTGTTATCGAACGATCAGGTCGACGCCGCACTGCCCGATCTGCCGGGCTGGGAACGTGCGGAGGGCGCCCTGCGCAGATCCACCAAGTTCCCCACATTCCTCGACGGTATCGAGGCGGTGCGCCGCGTGGCCGAGTTCGCCGAACAGAAGGATCATCACCCCGATATCGACATCCGTTGGCGGACCGTCACATTCGCTTTGGTGACGCATTCCGCCGGTGGCATCACCGACAAGGACGTCCAGATGGCGCGGGAGATCAACCGGATTCTGTCCGACCAGCCCGAATAGACGCGATCCACCCCAGCGTGGCCAGCGTCGCCACGATGTAGATCAGCCCGGCCCAGGCCAGATACCAGGGCCGGCCGATCTCCCAGATCGTCGGCTGCGCGAAGCTGAGCAGCCACGGCACTCCGATCAGGGTCAGCGCCAACCAACCCCAGCCGAGGACTCGCGCACCGAGCCGGTCGGCCAACGGCCCGTGCAGCAACCAGATCATCAACGGGATCAACCACACCCAGTGGTGCGTCCACGAAATCGGAGAAAGCAGCAACCCGAACAGGCTCACGATCACGATCGCGCCGAGCCGGTCGGCACTGCCACCGATGGCCCGCCAGGCCAGCACGGCCAGCACCGCGGTGACGGCGATGCCGAGAAGCACGGCCAGACCGTACCCGGCGTCATGGCCGAGGATGCGCGAAATGCCGCCCCGCCACGACTGATTGAACGACGTCCCGATCGGCCCGATCCGGTCGGCGTCACCGAGCAGTTCGGTGAAATACCGGCGCGCCTGATCCCCGATCACCAATGCCGAGACCGCGATCGTCGCGAAGAACACCACCGCCGAGAACACCACGGTGGCCCACCGACGCGCCCCGACGAAGTACAGCCCCGACACCGCCGGCGTCAGCTTGACACCGGCGGCCACGCCCACCAGCAATCCCGACAACCACCAGCGGTTGCTGTAGACCGCGTAGAGCACGGCCAGCACCAGGACGACATTGACCTGGCCGTAGTCGAATGTGCTGCGCAGCGGTTCGGTCCAGATGCCGACGGCGGTCCACAGCATCGCGACACGCCGGTCGTCCTGGCCCAACAGTCGCTGACTGATCCGCACCACGCCGTACAGCGCGGCGATGATGCCGAGCTGCCAGCAGAACGCCACGAGCCCGAAGGGCAGCAGATGCAGCGGATAGAACACCACCGCCGCGAACGGCGGATACGTGAAAGGCAATGGGAAATCGGGCGTCTGATCGGCGTAGACGTAGTCGTAGAGCGCACCGGGGCCGTCGAGCGTGGCGGCACCGCCGACGTAGACGTGGAGGTCGACGAAGTTGGCGCCGTTGGGCACCAGATACGTCCAGGCCAGGCGCGCCGCAATGCTGAGGACCAGCAACAGCGGGGCCAGACGGTAGAGCCGCGCGGTTGCCGAGACGTGGGTGGCCGGTTCGGTGTTAACGGTCACGACTTTAGCGACCCGCTCTGTGCCACCCGGCGCGCCCGCCCGCCGGCCCGTCGCATCACGCGCCAGGCACTGCCCGATAACGAATTCAGACGGTGCCGTAACGGTTGAATAACCGCCACACGTGTCCCTTGAGTCACACCAGTAACTCGATAGTTTCGGGCTCAGACGTGCAAGCAACCGATTGGGAGAACCATGATCTTCACCTGGAAAACAGTTTCCACCAGCGTGATCGCGGCCGCCGGCGCAGTCCCGGTCGCGTTGGCGCTCAGCGCAACAGCGAACGCCGATCCGGTGGCCCCGGCCCCGGCGCCCGCACCGGGCCTGCCGATCGTCAACCAACTCGCCGGCGTGCCGGCCGCCGCGCCGCAGCTGCTGCAGGATGTCGGCTCGGCGCTGTCGGGCACACCTGCCCCCGCCCCGGCACCGGCCCCGATGGCCACCGCGTCGGTGACGCTGCCGCAGACCGCGGCCACGGCGCCCACCGCAGCTTCGGCCAACGCACCCCTGGGGTCTCTGGTACCGGGCCTGCCCTCGGCCCCGGCCGTTCCGGCTGCCGCCCCGGCCGCCACGACGGCTCCGGCCAACGGCCTGGCTTCGTTGGTGCCTTCGGCCGAGGTGAAGATCCCGCAGGTTCCCGGCATGCCGCTGCCGCTGCCCCAGTCGGTGAACATCCCGGGTGACCTCGCGTCGCTGGTTCCGGTCGCGGCCCAGACGGCCTTGCCTGCCGGTGCCCCGGCCGTTGCGGCGGCTCCGGCAGTCGCAGCGCCTGCGGCTGCTGCCCCGGCGACCGCGCCGGGTGTCGCAGCGTTGGCTCCGCTGCTGACCGCCGGCCTGCCCTGATCCACCGAACTGGTCTGACCGCCCGAAACGATGGGAAAGCCATGTCATCGCGTATGTCACTGAAAACGTTGTTCGGCACCGCCGCGGCAATCGGGTCCACCACCCTGTTGCTGTTCAGCACTGCCGTAGCCAACGCCGATCCGGCACCGCTGCCGATCGACGCGCAACAGGCACCCGGATTGTCGGCGGTATCGGAGTTGAGCCCGATCATCCAACAGGCTGCGGCCGACCCCGCCGGTGCGGCTCAGCTGTTGATGGCTGCCGCTCAGGCGTTCGCGGCCAACAAGTCGGAACCGGCCGCGTCCAACAACATCGCCACGGCGGTCAACCAGTTCGCCTCCCAACCCGTCGCCGCGCCCGAGCACATCCCGGCCGCGGGCGCGGGTCTCGACGCGCACCTGCCTGCGGGCGTCGACCCGGTCCATGCGGCCGGGCCGGCCCCCGAGGCGCTGCCCGCGCCTGCCCCGGAAGCTGCCCCGGCACCGGCTCCCGCGCCGGAAGCGGCCCCCGCTCCTGAAGCGGCCCCGGCTCCTCCGGCACCGCCGGCCCCGGGGGCAGTCCCGGCCGCTGTCACGATCCCGGCGCCTGCGCCCGCGCCCGCACCGGATGCCGCGCCGGCGGGCGCACCGAACTTCGGCCCGGACGCGCCGACGACGCAGGACTTCATGTACCCGTCGATCAGCAACGGGTGTCTCAAGGACGGCGGAAACGTTCTGGCGACGGCGATCTCAGTGGCGGGTCCGGCCACGATTCCGCTGCCGGGGCCGAAGGCCGGGCAGACCGCCTACGTGTTCACCGCCATCGGCACCCCGGGTCCCGCCGCCGAACAGAAGCTGCCGCTCAACGCCACGTGGGTGAACCTCACCACCGGCAAGTCCGGGAGCGTGACGCTGCAGCCGCGCTCGGACATCAACCCCGAAGGCCCGACCACGCTGACCGCCATCGCCGACACCGGCTCCGGCAGCATCATGTCGACGATCTTCGGGCAGGTCACCACGACCGAGAAGCAGTGCCAGTTCATGCCCACCATCGGATCCACGGTGGTGCCCTGACCACACCATATGAATGGGGAAACGAAATTCCCGGTCGCTGGCCTCATGGCCGGCGACCGGGAATTTTGTGTAGGGGCTGAAAGTCGGAGGCTCAGTAAGCCATGAAGAGAATCATCTCCCGGTCGTATTCGCGGCCGGGGTGCTGCTGGGCCAGATGCGCCTGGGCCTTCTCGACAAGGTCGTCCTCGTCGGTACCGCTGATCGCTTCGCCACACGGGCAGTTCAAATGTGTCTTCGCCATATCCTCACTTTCGCATATGTGAGATAGATGTAGCCATGGACTTGTACGACGTCATGCGCACCACCGGAGCCGCGCGCCAGTTCACCGACGATCCGCTGCCCGACGACGTGTTGGGACGAATACTCGACAACGCCCGCTTCGCGCCCAGCGGCGGCAACCGCCAAGGCTCACGCGTGGTGGTGATCCGCGACCGCACCACCCGCGAGGCCCTCGCCGATCTCGGCGTCACCGGATCGCGTCGCTACATCGCGCAGCAACGCAACGGCGAAAGCCCGTGGAACCCGGTGCATCCCATGCGGGTATCGGATGCCGACGTCGCCGCGGTGAAGGTTCCGCGAGCCACCCACCTCGTCGACGCCGCGGTGGTCCTGGTGGTGTGCGTCGACTTGGGGGTCGTCGCGGCGTTCGACCAGGATCTCGACCGGATCGGCGTCGTCTCCGGGGCTTCGGTGTATCCGTTCGTGTGGAACATCCTGCTGGCCGCGCGCAACGAAGGTTACGGAGGTGTGCTCACCACCATGGCCGTGGCCGAAGAACCCAAGGTGAAGGCCCTGCTCGGCATACCCGGGGATTACGCGGTCGCCGCAGTGCTGCCACTCGGCAAACCTGTACGCCAACTCACCAAGCTCACACGCAAGTCCGTGGCCGAGATCGCCACGCGGGAACGGTTCGACGGGCCGGCGTTCTGACGCGTCGTCGACGGTGCATTCAGATCGCGAATCCGCGCCGAAACGCGATCTGAACGCACGCTCGACGTGGCTAAGCCTTGGCCTGCTTGGCCATTTTCGCCGCGGCCTTCATTTCCTTCTTGTAGGCCCGCACCTTCTGCAACGATCCGGGATCGACCACATCGGCCACTGACATGAAGCTGCCTTCGTTGCCGTAATCACCCGCGGCCTCACGCCAGCCCGCCGGCGTCACGCCGTACTGCTTGCCCAACAGCGCCAAGAAGATCCGCGCCTTCTGATCACCGAACCCGGGTAGACGCTTGAGCCGGCGCAACACCTCTTTGCCGTCGGGATCGCCACCGGTCCACAAAGCCGTCACGTCACCGTCGTACTCGTCGACGATCGCACGCGCCAACTCCTGCACGCGCTTGCCCATCGATCCCGGAAACCGGTGTATCGCCGGGGTTTGGGACACCAGGGCGATGAACTCGTCCGGGTGGTAGTCGGCGATCTCGCGGGCGTCGACGGCACCGAGGCGGTCGGCGATCTTCTTGGGGCCGGCGAACGCCGTCTCCATCGGGATCTGCTGATCCAACAACATCCCCACCAACAGCGCGAACGGGTTGGCCTCCAGCAGGGCGTCGGCCTCCGGATCTTGGACTAGCTGCAGTTTTCCCACGTCGTCAGTCTAGGACCAGCCACGTTTTTGACGCCGGTGTCGGTCCAGTGTGGGAAAGTACTCGCGATAACCGGTGGTGTGCCCATAGGAGATGGACATGAGACGCGTCGTTGTACCGCTTTTTGCCGCGGTGGTTACCGCTATTGCCTTGGCCGCGACAGCCAACGCGATCCCCGACCAGGGCACGCCGGAGTTCGACAACTACATGCAGGGCCTGGACCGCAACGGCTTCCACTTGAACCCCGACACCGCGTGGCGGGTCGCGCATCAGGCGTGCGTCGGGGGCATCCCGGGATACATCGGATTGGAACTGGCCGCCCAGGGCGTGTTCGGCCCCGGTTCGGAGCAGCGCGTGTACGACGTGGCCCGAAAGTACGCCTGCCCGGTTCAGTAGCGGCACCGCGCGGCGGCCAGTCGCCGGTTTAAGGTTGGCCGCACGATGTCCGGCGAAGTTGCACTCGCGCTGGCCCTGGCGCTGATCCTGGCGGCCGTCGCCGCCGTCGTCGTGGTGCGCACCCGCAGGGTCGTCGCCACCCCCACCGAGCGCGCAGTACACGCGGCCTTACACACCGCCGCGCAGGCCGCCCGCGCGTTACGGCAAGGCCTGGACACCGAATCCGCCACCACCGCGGCGCCGTACCTGCGTGAGCTCACCGGCACGGCGGGATTGGCTCTGTTCGACGACGATGCGGCCCTGCTGGCCCGCGATCACGCCGATGAGGCGATCTGGCATCCCGACATCGTCGAGGTCTGTGCCGACACCGCTCGCGAATCCATCAACGCCGGACGTCGGGTGCTGCGCACGATGCGATCGACCGCGGTGGTGGCCCAGCCGCTGCTCACCGAGGGCGGCGAGGTGCTCGGCGCCCTCGTCGTGCTGGCACCGGCCAGTCCAGGCCCCGGCATGCTCGGTGCGGTCGGCGAGGTGGCCCGGTACGCCGCCAGCCAGATCGAGTTGGCCGAACTCGACGCATCCCGCGCCCGCCTGGACCGGGCCGAGGTGCTGGCGTTGCGGGCCCAGATCAGCCCGCACTTCATCTACAACGCGCTCAACACGATCGCGTCGTTCGTCCGCACCGACCCCGATCGGGCCCGTGAGCTGATCCTGGAATTCGCCGACTTCACCCGCTATTCGTTCCGCGCCGCAGGCCAATACACCACGCTGGCCGACGAGCTGCGCAACATCGACCGATACCTGACCTTGGAACGCGCCCGATTCGGCGCCAATCTGCTGGTGCGGCTGCGGGTGGCGCCCGAGGTACTCAACGTCGTGGTGCCGTTCCTGGCGCTGCAGCCCCTGGTCGAAAATGCCGTGCGGCACGGGCTGGCCGGACAGGGCGGCGGATCGGTGGAGATCATCGCGCGCGACGCGGGCACCGAATGCGTGATCACCGTGGAGGACGACGGCGTCGGCATGGATCCCGACGCGCTCCGTGCCGGCCCCGGCGATGCACTGGCCGATCGCACCGACGAATCCGCGCACGTCGGGCTGACGAATGTGGATCATCGGCTGCGCGCGGCTTTCGGCAACGACTACGGTCTGGTGGTCGAGACAGCGGTCGGTGCCGGCACCAAAGTGGTGATGCGTGTGCCGAAGTTCCGCTCGGGGATACGAGCCAGCGGAGGTGCACTCACATGACGAGCGCGAAACTGACCGTCCTGGCCGTCGACGACGAGGCTCCCGCCCTCGACGAGCTCGCCTACCTGTTGGGCCGACACCCCGACGTCGCCGACGTGTACACCGCATCCGACGCCACCTCGGCGCTGCGTGAACTCAATCAGCACGCCATCGACGCGGTGTTCCTCGACATCAACATGCCCGGCCTGTCGGGCATCGAATTGGCCGGGGTGCTGGCCAATTACGCGCACCGCCCGGCCGTGGTGTTCGTGACCGCCCACGAGGACAAAGCGGTGGCCGCCTTCGACGTCGGTGCCGTCGACTACCTGCTCAAGCCGATCCGGCAGAACCGGCTCGACGAGGCGGTGCGACGCGTGGCCGCCGGCACCGCAACCGCCCACGGCGGTGGGGCTGCGGCGCACGACGATCAGGACTGGAACGTCATCCCCGCCGAGCTGGGCGGCATCACCCATCTGGTGCCCCGCGACAGCATCGGCTGGGTCGAGGCCGAAGGCGACTACGCCCGGCTGCACTCGGCCACTGGTGCGCATCTGGTTCGAATACCGTTGAGCACCTTGGAAACCCGATGGCGCGATCATGGCTTCCAGCGCATCCACCGCTCATATCTGGTGTCTTTGCGGCAAGTGACCGGTCTGCGAAGCGCCGACGGCGCCGTACTGGTGCGGTTGCGCGCCAACGGGTCCTCACCCGCGGTCGAGTTACCGGTGAGCCGCCGACAGGCACGCGAACTGCGCGACCGGCTGGTCCGTGACCCGATGCGCTCACTGAAACCGGCGGGCACCGATGAGTGAGCGCCCCCGGCCCGCCGCCGGATCCTCTGGGCGGCCCGCGCGCGAGCGCGTGGTCCTCGCCCACCGCCGCGGCGCCCGCATGGTGCGCACCCGCGTCGAAGTCGCCGAGCAGACCCAGGTGGGCGACGCCCTGGTTCGCGGGCTGGTGCGCACCCAGCTGGGACTCGCGCTGCGGCTCACCGCGGTGGTGGTGACGATCGTCGTGACACTCGTACTCGTCAACGCCCTGGTGCCGGATCTGGCCGCGCTCAGCGTGTTCGGGATCCGGCTCAACTGGCTGATCCTGGCCGGACTGCTCTACCCGCTGTTGTACGGCGTGGGACGGATGTATGTCCGGCTGGCCGAGCAGGGCGAACGGGATTTCGTCCGGGTGGTCGACAGCGAACCATGACCGGCGCCCCGTTGACCGCCGCCGCACTCCTGTTCGCCGCGGTCGCCACCATCGTGATCGGTATGTACGGCGTCCGCCTGTCGCGCACCACGTCGGACTTCCTGGTCGCCTCCCGCAGCATCGGACCGCAGTGGAACGCCGCCGCGATTTCCGGTGAATATCTCTCGGCGGCTTCGTTTCTCGGGGTGGCCGGGCTGATCGCCAAATATGGCGCCGACGCGCTGTGGTACCCGGTCGGTTTCACCGCGGGATATCTGGGCCTGCTGTTGTTCGTGGCAGCGCCACTGCGCCGGTCGGGGGCCTACACCGTGCCGGACTTCGCCGAATTCCGGTTGGGCTCGGTCGGATTGCGCAAGGTCGCCATGCTTGTGGTGGTGATGATCTGCCTGTTCTACCTGGCGCCGCAGTATCAGGGCGCCGGGTTGGCCCTGAAAACGCTTCTGGGCGTTCCGGTCTGGATCGGCCCCCTGTCGGTGGGGGCCATCGTGATCATGAATGTGGTGGCGGGCGGCATGCGGTCGATCACGTTCGTGCAGGCGTTCCAGTACTGGCTCAAGCTCACTGCAGTCGCCATCCCCGCGTTGGCGCTGCTGGGATTGTTCGTCGGTGACCGCGGCGAATTGGGCGGCCCACTGCCGCCGACCGTGCAACATCAGACCACCGTCCAGATCGAGACCGACGTCGTCGTGCAGGTCATCGAACCGGCCGGAATCACCGTGACCGGCGATCTGGACGGCCGCCACGTCGACTCCGCCACGATCACCGCGCCGGGGCAGCACACCCTCGGCGCGGGTACCGCGCTGACCTTGGCCGCCGGTGCCGCAACGCCCGTCGTGGCCGGCACCCCGGGCACCGGCAGTGAGTGGATCGCCTCCGGTGGCGGCCTGGGCGGCGGACATCCGCTCTATCAGGTGTTGTCGATCATCGTGGCGACATTCCTGGGCACCCTCGGTCTGCCTCATGTGCTGGTCCGCTTCTACACGAACCCCGACGGGCAGGCCGCGCGCCGCACGGCCCTGGCGGTGGTGGCGTTGCTGTCGGTGTTCTACCTCTTCCCGGTCCTGCTCGGGGTGTTCTCGCGGCTGTACGTTCCCCAGCTGTTGATCACCGGAACCGCCGACGCCGCAGTGCTTTTGGCGCCGGGGGCAGCCGTCGGCGGGGTCGGCGGACAACTGCTGGGCGCCCTCGTGGCCGCCGGCGCCATCGCGGCATTTCTGGCCACGTCGTCCGGGCTGCTGGTCAGCATCGCCGGCGCCTTGGCCACCGACGTGCTGCGCGGCCGGGTGCGCGACTTCCGGGTGGCGGCGGTGGTCGGCGGACTGATCCCGATCCCGTTGTCACTGATGGTGTCCGGGCTGGAGCTGTCCCGAAGCGTCGGTCTGGCCTTCGCCGTCGCGGCGTCCACATTGTGCCCGCTACTGGTGCTCGGCATCTGGTGGCGCGGCCTGACCGCGGTGGGCGCGGCATGCGGTCTCGTGGTCGGCGGGTCGGTATGCGGCGGGGCGGTCCTCGTGGCGATCACCGGTGGCGTGGACGACGCCCTTCTCGGCGGCTGGCCCGCGGTGATGGTCGACTATCCCGCCGCGGTCAGCGTGCCGATCGCTGTTCTCACCATGGTCGGGGTCAGCCTGGTCACCCGACCCACCCCCGGCGTCGCGCAGATCTTCGCGCGCATGCACGTGCCCGAGCGGCTCGGTCTGGGTATCGAGCGCCTCCCCACCGGCTGAGCCGCCTGCCGCTCAGCCCCGACGACCGACCGTTCGGCGCAACCACGCCCGAATTCGGCGTATCGACGGCCGATACCCGCGCCCTGTGACCCACCTCTCAATTAGGTTCGGTGCCCAGTTCCCTCACAGCCGACTGTCAGGAGTACCGGTGCCCGAAATCGACCTTCCCGAGAGGGTTGCCCCGACCGGCGAGCAATTCCTCGCCACGCAGGCCAGTCCTGAATTCCAGGAACTGCGTAACCGACTGCGCCGCTTCGTCTTCCCCATGACGGCGTTTTTCCTGCTCTGGTACGGGCTGTACGTGGCGCTGGGCGCGTTCGCCCACGACTTCATGGCCATCGAGGTGTTCGGCAACATCAACGTCGGCCTGCTGATCGGGCTGGGCCAGTTCCTGACCACGTTCCTCATCACCGGTCTGTACGTACGCTTCGCCAACCGCGAGCTCGACCCGCGGGCGACGGCCATCCGCGAAGAACTGGAAGGCACCCGATGACCACCACGATTCTCGCGGCCGAGACCGTCGGCAACCCCGTCGCCAACATCGGCATCTTCAGCCTGTTCGTCGTGGTCACCATGGTCGTGGTGATCAAGGCCAGCAAGCGCAACGCCACCGCCGACGAATTCTTCACCGGGGGCCGCGGTTTCTCCGGCCCGCAGAACGGCATCGCCATCGCCGGTGACTACCTGTCGGCGGCCAGCTTCCTCGGCATCGCCGGGGCCATCGCCGTCTATGGCTACGACGGCTTCCTCTACTCGATCGGGTTCCTGGTGGCCTGGCTGGTGGCCCTGCTGCTGGTGGCCGAATTGCTGCGCAACACCGGCAAATTCACCATGGCCGACGTGCTGAGCTTCCGGCTCAAGCAGCGTCCGGTCCGGCTGGCCGCGGCCATCTCGACCCTGACGGTGTCGTTGTTCTACCTGCTGGCCCAGATGGCCGGCGCGGGTGGCCTGGTCGCGCTGCTGCTCGACGTCAACAGCCGGACCGGGCAGTCGATCGTGATCGCCGTCGTCGGCATCCTGATGATCGTCTACGTCCTGGTCGGCGGGATGAAAGGCACCACCTGGGTGCAGATCATCAAGGCGGTACTGCTGATCGCCGGTGCTGCGCTGATGACGGTGATGGTGCTGAGCAAGTTCGGGCTGAACTTTTCCGAGATCCTTGGCTCGGCGCAGTCGGCGATCTCCGGTGCCACCACCAAGGGTGTCGCCGAGCGGGACGTCCTGGCCCCCGGTGCGCAATACGGCGGCTCGTTCACCTCACAGATCAACTTCATCTCGCTGGCGCTGGCGTTGGTGCTGGGCACCGCGGGCCTGCCGCATGTGTTGATGCGGTTCTACACCGTGCCGACGGCGAAAGAGGCTCGGCGGTCGGTGGTTTGGGCGATCGCGCTGATCGGTGCGTTCTACCTGTTCACCTTGGTGCTGGGTTATGGTGCGGCCGCCCTCGTCGGCCCGGACCGCATCCTCGGCGCGGCCGGTGGGGTCAACTCCGCGGCCCCGTTGCTGGCCTTCGAGCTCGGCGGCGTCATCCTGCTCGGGGTCATCTCGGCGGTGGCGTTCGCGACGATCCTCGCGGTGGTGGCCGGTCTGACCATCACGGCCTCGGCCTCCTTCGCCCACGACATCTACGCCTCGGTTCTGAAGTCCCACAAGGTATCTGAGGCCGAGCAGGTGAAAGTATCCCGCATCACCGCGGTGGTGCTGGGCGTGTTCGCGATCGGCCTGGGCATCCTCGCCAACGGTCAGAACGTGGCGTTCCTGGTGGCGCTGGCGTTCGCAGTGGCCGCGGCGGCCAACCTGCCGACGATCGTCTACTCGCTGTACTGGAAGCGGTTCAACACCCGCGGCGCGTTGTGGAGCATGTACGGCGGCCTGATCTCGACCATCGTGCTGATCGTGTTCTCCCCCGCGGTGTCGGGCAGCAAGACCGCGATGATCCCCGGCGCGGACTTCGATTTCTTCCCGCTGGCCAACCCCGGCATCGTGTCCATCCCGCTGGCGTTCGTCCTCGGCATCATCGGCACGCTCACCTCACCCGACACCGGGGACCCCGAGCTCAATGCCGAGATGGAGGTGCGCTCGCTGACGGGTGTGGGCGCCGAGAAGGCCGTCGCCCACTAATCGGTCTCGAATGCGACGCTGTGGCTGTTCGGGAGCAATCCCGGCAGCCATAGCGTCGCATTCGGGGAAGCTCCGGCGCCCCCGGCACGTTTCAATGGCACATGCCCAAGTCCCGGGGGCGTTTCGCCTTCCCCCTCCTTGCCTACGCGTTCGCGGCCATCATGGTCGGCACCACCCTGCCGACCCCGATGTATGCGCTCTACGGCCAAGAGATGCATTTCGCGGTCCTGACCACCACCATCATCTACGCGACGTATGCCGGCGGCGTGCTCTTCGCGCTCCTGGTCTTCGGCCGGTGGTCCGATGTGGTCGGCCGACGCCCGGTGCTGCTGGCGGGCATCGGGTTTGCTTTGGCCAGCGCGGTGGTGTTCCTGTTCGCCGACTCGGTGCCGGTGCTGCTGATCGGACGGGTGCTCTCCGGCCTGTCGGCGGGTGTGTTCACCGGCACCGCCACCGCAGCTGTCATCGAGGCCGCCCCGCCGGCGTGGAAGAGCCGGGCCGCGGCGGTGGCCACCGTCGCCAACATCGGTGGGCTGGGCGCCGGCCCGCTGCTGGCCGGCCTGCTGGTCCAATACGCACCGCACCCGCTGCAACTGCCCTTCCTGATCCACATCGGCCTGGCGCTCGTGGCTGCGGTGGCGGTGTTCGTCGTCCCGGAGACCTCGGCGCGCACCGGCCGGATCGGGCTGCAGCGCCTGTCCGTGCCCGCGGAGGTCCGGACGGTGTTCGTCATCGCGGCGCTGGCAGCCTTCGCCGGATTCGCCGTGACGGGGATGTACACCGCGGTGGCTCCGTCGTTTCTGGCCACGGTGATCGGGATCGACAACCACGCCGTGGCGGGCGCGATCGCCTGTTCGATCTTTGCCGCCTCGGCGGTCACCCAGGTGTTCGCGAACCGGATGGACACCGGTCGCGCGGTGGCCGTCGGGTGCGCGCTGCTGATCGCAGGTATGGCGATTCTGACTGCGGCACTGTTCTTTTCCTCGCTCGTCGGGCTTCTCGCGGCGGCCGTGGTGTCCGGTATCGGCCAGGGCATGAGCTTCAGTCGGGGCCTGGCCGCGGTGGCCGAACTCGCCCCGGCCGAGCGTCGCGCCGAGGTCAGCTCTACCTACTTCGTCGTCGCCTATGTGGCGATCTCGCTGCCGGTGATCGGCGAAGGCCTGGCCGCACAAGCTCTGGGTCTACGCACCGCCGGCGTCGCCTTCGCGATCGGTGTTGCCGGGCTGGCCGCGATCTGTCTGGTCGCCATCCTGATCCGGGAGTCCCGCGACAAGTCCGGTATTTCTACCTAGGGACTACGCAGCTGCAAGGCCATAGCGTTGCCGTCATGACCATTGCCGCTGACCCAGCCCCCGCAAAAGCCGGGCTGTTCCCGTCCCCCGCCGAGGTCGAGGCCCAGACTCCGCCGGACCGGGACCGGGCCATCGACGTCATCCGCATCGTCTCGCTCGTCGGTGTGGTGTTCGGGCACACCATCATGGCCACCAGCACCATCCGCGATGACGTGTTCATCTGGAGCAACCTGCTCACCGCGTCCACCGTGTTTCAGGCGCTGACGTGGATCTTCCAGATCATGCCGCTGTTCTTCTTCGCCGGGGTGGCCGCCTCGGTGCAGTCGTGGCGACCGGGCTCTTCCTGGGGTGGCTGGCTGCTGAAACGGTGCACCCGGCTGTACCGCCCGGTGTTCTACTACCTGGCGTTCTGGACCGCCGCCCTCGCGGTGTTGCGGTTCGTGCTGCCCGAGCACGTCTACGAGCCGGTCGCCGGCATCTCGATCCAGTTGCTGTGGTTCCTCGGCGCTTACGTGCTGGTGCTGGCCGCCGTGCCGCTGCTGGCGCGCATTACGACCACGGCCCAGTTAGCCGGGGCGATCATCAGCACCTATGCGTTCATCGCGGCCATCGACGCGGTCCGGATCAATCTCGACGGCTACGCCTCGCTGGGCTATCTCAACACCGTGGTGTGGTTGATCCCCGGCATGTTCGGGGTGGCCTACCGGCGCAACCTGCTGTCCAGCGGGGCCGCGCTCAAGATCGGGGTCGGCATGCTCGGGGTGAACCTGGCGCTGCTGTACTTCGGGCCCTACGAGCTGAGCCTGGTGGGCATCGAGACCCAGCAGCTGAAGAACATGACGCCGCCGTCATTGCTGCTGGCCGGCCACGCAATCATGATGTGCGCGTTCGCAATTGCCGCGGCGCCGGCGATCAACCGGTGGGCACAGCGGCCACGGGTGTGGTGGCTGACCGCGATCGGCAACTCCGGGGCGATGACGCTGTACCTGTGGCACATGCCGCTGCTGCTGGGCGTGCACCTGGTGTTCGACTACCTCGGCCTGGACCGTTACGACCCGTCCGCCCCTGGCTTCGTGGCCCTGTCGATAGTGCAACTGGCGCTGATGGCCGGCCTGGTCGCGCTCGCCTTCGTCGCCCTGCGCCCCTTGGAGAACAACCCGCTGCCCCGGTGGGACGGCGGCGTGGTGAGCAGTACCGGAGTTCGCAGCGCCGCCGTGGGCCTGCTGCTGTGTGTGGCCGGTGCGGCGACGCTGACCTCGGTGGCGTGGGGCCTGAAGGATCAGGGTGTGTACTGCGTGGCGGTGATGCTGGTGGCGCTCGTGGCCGCCCGCGCACTCGCCGACAAATAACGCGCCGAGGGTGCACACAGATCGTGATTCTGCGGTATTTCGCGATCTGTGTGCACCCTCGCGTGCGTGGTTACCCGCTCTTGCGGCGGAATTCGCGCCGGTTCTCCACCGGACCGTGGGCCCGCGGCTGAGAACGACCGCCGTCCTTGTGTGCAGCGCCGCCCGACGACTGCGACTTCTTCCGCTCCAGCGCCTCCCGGAACTTGCGCTTGTTGTCGTCTTCCGGTTTGTCGTCAGCCATAGGCGCAGCGTAACGCTATCGACGGCCCGGCGGCATCCCATAAACGTGTGTGATGGGCAGTGTCAGCAGCACCCGGCGGTCGTCGACCATAACGCGGCGGTAATCGTCCCAGTCCGGATGTTCACCGGCGATGTTGCGGTACAAGGCGATAAGCCCCTCGACCGTGTCGTCGTCGGGCGCTGCGGCGGGCGGGGTGAGGATCGCGTCGCCCTCGGCCACCGCGTAGGACCAGCCGTCGTCGGAGCTGACGTGGATGGACGCGCGCGGATCGCGCCGCAGGTTGCGGGTCTTGGCCCGCGGTTCGGTGATCGACACCTGGATCTGCTGCGCGCGGGGGTCGAAGTAGTACGAGACATTCGACAGCTGTGGACGACCGTCCTGTTTGATCGTCGCCAGCACTCCCAAGGAATTGCCGCCGATCAAGGCCAACAGCTTGTCGTCGAAAACCTGACGCCCCATGAGTCGAGCGTACGTCTTTACCGACGATCCGATGAGTGTGATTGACGGCAACACCCTCGACACCGCCTCGGCCCCCTCGTTGTGGCCCCGGGGCAACCGCGGCAGGGCGATTAGGCTGCAGCCATGACCCGCTATGCCGCGTTCCTGCGGGGTGTCAACGTCGGTGGCATCAACCTCAAGATGGCCGAGGTGGCCAAAGCGCTGGAGGGGGCCGGGTTCAGCGAGGTGCGCACCATCCTGGCAAGTGGAAACGTGTTGCTGGACAGCAATTCCCAGGCCGCAAAGGTACGCACCACCGCCGAACGCGCATTGCGGGATGCCTTCGGTTACGAAGCCTGGGTACTCGTATACGACCTCGCAACATTGCGGCAGATCTCGGCGGCCTACCCGTTCGAGCGTGAGGTCGACGGCCACCACTCCTACGTCACGTTCGTCAGCGACACCGATCTGCTCGACGAACTCGCCGCCCTGCCCCCGGGCACCGGGGAGAAGGTCCGGCGTGGTGACGGCGTGCTCTACTGGCAGGTCCCCCGGGGTGCGACGCTGGACAGCGCCCTCAGCAAGACCATGGGAAAGAAGCGCTACAAGTCCTCGACGACCACCAGGAACCTGCGCACGCTGGAGAAGGTGCTGCGCTGATTTCGGTACATTCGACCGGGTGACCACCAACTCCCGGGCCAAGGTCGAACTCACCGGCGTTTCCGAAACCGCGCTGATGACCTTGCAGGTGCGTGCGCATGAAGCGCGGCGGCCCGACGGCTTGATCGACGATCCGGTGGCGGTGCAACTGGTCGACTCGATCGATTTCGATTTCGGCAAGTTCGGCTACACCCGACGCCAGGACATGGCGTTGCGGGCCTTGGTGTTCGACCGGATGACCGGCAACTATCTGCGCGATCATCCGCGGGCCACCGTGGTGGCATTGGCCGAAGGGTTGCAGACCAGCTTCTACCGGCTCGACGCGGCC
The DNA here is from genome assembly GCF_001953975.1 of Mycobacterium sp. NS-7484. Taxonomy (GTDB): domain Bacteria; phylum Actinomycetota; class Actinomycetes; order Mycobacteriales; family Mycobacteriaceae; genus Mycobacterium. Next base: position 45,654 of record NZ_MBEJ01000122.1, on the reverse strand, counting down.
GGCCTCGGCCATGAGTTCCGTTGGCTTTCCGTCGATCTGAAACCGATGATCGACATTCGCAACAAGCTGCTACCCAAGCCGGAGCGGGTCACACAGTGCGCCCAGTCCGCGCTGGACTTCAGCTGGATGGATCAGGTCGACACCGAGGAGGGTGTGTTCATCACCGCCGAGGGGCTCCTGATGTATTTGCAGCCCGAGGAGTCCATGTCGATCATCCGCGCCTGCGCGCAACGCTTCCCGGGCGGGCAGATGATGTTCGATCTGCCGCCATCGGTGTTCGCGTTCCTGACCCGCAAGGGGATGCCGACCTCGACGCGCTATCGGGTACCGCCGATGCCGTTCACGTTGACTCCCGCGCAGTTGGCCGATCTGGTGAACACTGTCCCCGGGGTGCGCACGGTGCGGGATCTGCCGATGCCGCCGGGCCGCGGCATGGTGTTCAACGCCCTGCTGCGGGTACAGCACCTGCCGATCTTCAACTCGGTACGCCCGTTGGTCGGGCTCCTCGAGTTCGGCTGAACCCCCGGGTCAGCCGGTCAGCGCGGCGGGTTCGGCGGCAGTCTGGGAGAACTTCAGGTTCGGGTCGACGACGGGGCCGTCACGAAGCATCGCCGCGTCGTAGGTGTAGTTCATCGACATCACCCACGGCCCGTCGACGCCCTGGCGGGGGATGTCGGCCACTGCCCGCTGGACATAGCCGGCCGCGAAGTCCAACAGCGGACGCGTGTGCATGCCGGGTTCGGCGATCGGCCGCACGGCGTCATGGCCGTGGGCGTCCATGTGGCTGAGCAGTCGGCAGAAATGCTCACACAGCAACCCGACCTTGAGCGTCCATGACGAGTTGGTGTAACCGAAGGCGAAGACGAAGTTGGGCACCCCGGACAGCATCATCCCCTTGTAGGCCACCGTCGACGGCAAGTCCACCGCCGCACCGTCGACCGTCAGTGTCATCCCGCCGAACAGCTGGACGTTCAATCCCGTTGCGGTGACGATGATGTCGGCATCCAACTGCCGGCCGGACTCCAGCAGGATGCCGTTCTCGGTGAACGTCGAGATCCGGTCGGTGACCACCGAGGCGCTGCCGTCGCCGAGCACGTCGAACAGATCGCCGTCGGGCACCGCGCACAACCGCTGGTCCCACGGGTTGTAGCGCGGGCTGAAGTGCTCGTCGACCGGATATCCGGCAGGCAACTGGCGCGCGTTGAACCAACGGATCACCGCGCGGGCGGCCTTCGGGTACTTCTGGCAGAACGTGTAGACGCCGCGCTGCTTGAGGATGTTCTTGCGCCGGGTCAGTGCGTAGCCACGCTCGTCGCCGAGAATCCGTTTGGCGGTGTTGGCGAAGGCGTCCTTGCCCGGAACCGACATCACGTATGTCGGTGAGCGCTGCAGCATGGTGACGTGGGCAGCGGTTCTTGCCATCGCCGGGACCAGCGTGACGGCGGTGGCGCCGCTACCGATCACCACCACCTTCTTGCCGGTGTAGTCGAGGTCCTCGGGCCAGTGCTGGGGATGCACGATGCGGCCGGTGAACCGGTCGGCACCGTCGAAGTGCGGCGTGTAGCCCTGGTCGTAGCGGTAGTACCCACCGCCGCAGAACAGCCAGTTCGCCGAGAGTTGGATCAGCGCTCCGGTGTCAGCCCGCTCGATGTCCACGGTCCAGCAACCCGCGGCCGAATCCCACGCCGCACCGAGCACCTTGTGGTGAAAGCGGATGTGGCTGTCGATACCGTTCTCGGCGACCGTCTCACGCAGGTACGCCAGGATCTTGTCGGCGGTGGCGATCGCGTGCTCGTCCCGCCACGGCTTGAACGCGTAGCCGAAGGTGTGCAGGTCGGAGTCCGAGCGAATTCCCGGATACCGGAACAGATCCCACGTGCCGCCGGTGGCACCGCGAGCCTCCAGGATCGCGTAGCTGCGGCCGGGGTGTTCGCGTTGCAGGTAGTAGGCGGCGCCGATGCCGGAGATGCCGGCCCCGACGATCAGTACGTCGAGATGTTCGGTATCAGTCATGAAACGATGGTCGCGCCCACCCTCAGCGGGCGCCAAGGTCAAAAACCACCACATTCGCCGACTTCTGGTGCACTATGCACCACCGCTCTACGGTGGACGCATGGCCTGGACACCCCCGTCACCACGGGTGAGAGAACTGATCCGCCAGTGCGCGCAGATTGTGGTCAACGCCCGTGCGGAATGGCTCGACGAGCTGGACGCCGCCGTGCTGGCCGCGAACCCGGCCATCGCCGCCGACCCCGAACTCGCGGCCGCGGTCAGTCGCAGCAACCGGGCCAACCTGTTCTTCTGGGGCACGGCCAACGTCCGCGACCCCGGGGCTCCGGTACCGCCGAACACCGGGCCGGAGCCACTGATCATCGCCCGCGAGCTGGTGCGCCGCGGCATCGACGCCTTCGCTCTCGACGCATACAGAGTCGGCGAAGGCGTGGCGTGGCGCCGGTTGCTGGAGATCGCCTTCGAACTGAGTTCCGATCCCACCGAACTGCACGAGTTGCTCGACGTGTGCTCGCGGTCGGTCAGCGCCTTCGTCGACGCCACCTTGGCCGGGATCGCCGCGCAGATCGACCTGGAACGTGACGAGCTGACCCGCGGCACGAACGCCGAGCGACGCGAGACCGTCGCACTGTTGCTCGACGGCGCCCCGATCCCCCGGCAACGTGCGGAGGCGCGGCTGGGCTACGCGCTGACGGGAACCCACACCGCCGCGGTGATCTGGAGCGAGGACCCCGACGGTGATCTGTCCGGGCTGGACCGCGCCGCCCAGGCGTTCGGCCGGGCCTGCGCCGATCCGCGACCGCTGAGCGTGCTGGCGAGCAGCGCCACGCGCTGGGTGTGGGCCGCCGGGGGTACTCACGACCTCGACGTCCTCGCGCGGTCCACCGAGCCCTACCGCGGCGTGCGCATCGCGATCGGACCGGCCGGCGACGGCCTGGATGGCTTCCGGCGCAGTCATTTCGACGCCATCACCACGCAGCAGATGATGGCTCGACTGCACTCCCGCCAGCAGATCGCCCGATTCACCGATGTCGAGCTGGTCGCGCTGATCACCGCCGACCCCGATCGCGCAGCGGAGTTCGTCAGCCACAACCTGGGCGATTTGGAGGGCGCCGACCCCGAATTGCGAGAAACAGTAAGGATATTCGTCGACGAGCAGTGCAACGCGTCACGTGCCGCCGCCCGGCTGTACCTACACCGCAACACGCTGCTGCGCCGGTTGGCCCGCGCCGACGAGCTGCTGCCCCGCCCACTTGCCGAGCGCAGCGTCCCGGTGGCCGTTGCGCTGGATGTGCTGCGCTGGCACGGCAGCCGGCCGGGCTGAGCGCAACTCAGTCGAACACGTCGTCCAGATAGCGCAACGCATCGGTCTTACCGATGCCCAACGCGCGGGCCGCCTCGGCGAACGAGTGCGCGGCCGCCGCCATCGCGGCATCAGCCGGGTCAGCCCGCGCCACGAACGTGCCGTACCGTCCCCGCGTCTCCAGCACCCCCGCCGACTCCAGCTCGCGATACGCCCTGGCCACGGTGTTGACCGCCAGACCGACCCGCCCGGCCAGGTCGCGCACGGTGGGGAGGCGGGTCCCCGGCGACAGGCGGCCCTGCCGGATGCCATCGATGATCTGGATCCTGAGTTGATCGAACAACGGCTTTTCCGCGCTCGGATCGACCAGCACCCAATCCCCCAACTCGGCCACGTGCCCAGTATCACCCAAACCGACTACGTTGGTGACGTGCAAGTGACTGTCCTGTCCGGCGCCGGTATCTCGGCGGAGAGCGGTGTACCCACGTTCCGCGACGTCGAGACGGGTCTGTGGGCCAAGGTCGACCCGTATGAGATCTCCAGTCTGGACGGCTGGCAGCGGCACCCCGAAAAAGTCTGGGCCTGGTATCTGTGGCGGCATTACATGATGGCGCACGTGGAGCCCAATGACGGCCACCGCGCCGTGGCCGCCTGGCAGGACCACGCCGACGTGCACGTCATCACACAGAATGTGGACAATCTGCACGAGCGCGCCGGCAGCTCCAACGTCTATCACCTGCACGGGAGTTTGTTCGAATTCCGTTGCGATGCTTGCGGTTCGCGGTTCGAGGGCAATCTTCCCGACATGCCCGAACCGGTCGAGACGATCGAACCGCCGGTGTGCCCGTGCGGCGGCCTGATCAGACCCAGCGTGGTCTGGTTCGGCGAACCCCTGCCCGACGACGCCTGGCAGCGGTCGGTGCAGGCGGTCAGCAGCGCCGATCTGGTCATCGTCGTCGGCACCAGTTCCATCGTCTACCCCGCCGCGGGCCTGCCCGAGGCGGCCCTGGCGGCGGGCATCGCCGTGATCGAAGTCAATCCGGAACGCACACCGTTGTCCGACAGCGCGACGGTCTCCCTGCGCGAAAACGCGACCACGGCTCTGCCGAACCTGCTGCAGCGATTGCCCGCACTACTCGGTTAGGCCGGCCGGACCGCGCGCCCGATCGCGAACTCGGTGACGGGCAACGGCACCCAGGCGGGCATCGCCAGCTCACGACGGGTCTCGGCGACCCGGAAACCGCTGTCGGCGATCGTCTGCTCCGTGTTCCGATGGGTATGGCAGTTGCCGAACAACCGCGGCCACACGGTGGCGTCGGCCACGCGCTGCATGCGGGCCCGCCAGCCCGTACCGGCGACATGCTCGAGGTAGCGCAACTCCCCGCCGGGTCGCAGCAGTGTAATCAGCTGGCGCAGAACACCATCGGGCTCTTCGATGGAACACAGCACCAACGAGCAGACCACCGCGTCGAAAGGCTCGGCACTGCGAAACGTCTCGGCAGTGTCGCTGGTGACGGTCACCGGAACCGGGGCCACCGCCGCCGCGTCGCGGGCCACCTCGGCAAGGTGACGCTCGGGCTCGATGGCGACCACCTGGGTCACCGTCGACGGGTAGAACGCGAAGTTGGTGCCGGTGCCCGCCCCGATCTCGAGCACCCGTCCGCTGAGCCCGGCGAGGTTCTCGCCGCGCAAGCGGCGCAGCGCGGGTGGTTCCGAGTTCGACAACGTCTTCCACACGCGGGCGAAGAACGGATTATCGACAGTTCGGTCAGTCACGGTTCTTCTCCTCCACTGCGAATCCCTTCAGTCGGGCGATCATCTCCACCGGCCCGATATCGGTGCCGATGATTCCCGAGACGATCTGACCGGTGCACACCGCCCGCAGCACCCGGTCGGTGAACTCTTCGACGTCCCCCCACGGAAGATACGGTTTCGAGATCAGGATGGCAGCCACTCCGTGGGCGGCGGTCCACAGTTCCAGCGCCATGGTGGTGGCGTCCCCGGCCGGGTACACGCCCTCCTCGATCAGCGCCTGCACGGCCCCGCGCATGTGCTGGAACGCCGAACTGTTGAGGGTGGCGTCGACGTCGCTTCCGGGCCTGCCCTCACCCATCGTCGCCAACCGGTACAACTCGGGGGTACGCCTGGCGAAGTCCACATAGGCATGCCCCTGGGCGCGCAACACCTCGATCGTGGACGTGTGATCGGCGGCTACGCGCTGCATCTGCTCGTCGAGCTTCTCGAAGTACCGCGAGCACACCGCGTCGAGGAGCGCATCCTTGTCGGCGAAGTGCAGATAGATCGACGGCGGCGTGACGCCGACCCGCTGGGCCACCGACCGGATCGACACGTCCTTGGCGTGGCCGGTTTTGAGCAGCAATTCTGTTGTGGCGTCCAGGATCTGGTCGCGCAGCAGCTCACCACACCCACGCGGGGCCCGGCGCCGTTTCCCAGGTTGGCCCACCACGCTAACCGGTGTCCGCCATGCTTGCGCCCGCGTGCTCCCGGTCACCCTCGGGTAGACCAGACAGATCGTCGGGGCCGGACTCGCTTATGCCGATGCGCCGGTGCAGCCGAGCCAGTGGTGCGGGCGCCCACCAGTTCCACCGCCCCATCAGATGCATGAACGCCGGGACCAACAGCATGCGCACCAGGGTGGCGTCGACGAGCACGGCCAAAGTCAGCCCGAGCCCGAACATCCGCATGAACGCCACCTGAGCGGCGATCAGCGCGGCGAACGAGATCGACATCAGCAGTGCCGCTGCGGTGACCACCCGGCCGGTGCGGGCCAGGCCGAGGGCGACGCTCTCGTCGTTCCGTGCCCGAGGAGATATTTCGGTGCCGCCGGATGCCAGCCAGTACTCCCGAATCCGGGAGACCAGGAACACCTCGTAGTCCATCGACAGCCCGAAGGCGATACAGAACAACAACACCGGCAGATTGGCCACCAGGGTGCCCGTCGGCGTCGTGCCCAGCGCGCCGAGGTGGCCGTCCTGGAAAATCCACACGAGCGCACCGAACGCCGCTGACAGCGACAACACGTTGAGCACCAACGCTTTCAGCGGTAGCACGACGCTGCCGGTGAGTAGGAAAAGCAGTACGAAGGTGATGGCCGCGATGATGCCGAGCACCATCGGCAATCGGGAGGTGATGGCATGGGAGCTGTCCCGGTTGACCTGCGCGAGGCCGGTGAACTGCACCTGGGCCGGAGCAGGCACCGCGTGCAGCGCATCGAGCTGGGCTTCCGAGGCGTCGCTGAACAGCGGTTCGTGGCTGGCGACCGTGAGATAGGCACTGCCATCGGCGATTCCGGTGCCCGACGACGGGGGGCCGACCCGTCGACCGTCGACAAAGGTGCCGCCGGGTGCGGACACCGAGACCTCGCCGGTGGCCCGCGACAGGTCGGCTGCGTAGCGGTCGATCTCCGCAGGCGGCAGTGCGGTGATGTCCGGGAGCACCACGGTGACGGCGGTCGAGGAGTCCACCGCGAAGTCGTTGCGCAGTTCGTCGCCCACTTGACGGGCCGACGCCGACGACGGCAGCACCCGATCGTCGGGGAATCCCCATTTGATGCCGAGGAACGGCGCGCCCAACAAAAGCAGCAACGCAACCACGCCGATCCCGATCGGAACCGAACGGCGCATCACGCGCTTGCTCATCCGGTACCAGAAGGTCTGCTCGACGGGCTTGGGCACCGGTTCGGGCCGGCCCAGGATGCGGCGGACGAACCGACGCACGTCGTACGCGTCGAGACGGTCGCCCAACAGGGCGATGGCGGCCGGGGCCACGACGACGGCCGCGAACGCCGCCAGCGCCACCACCGCGATGCCCGCGTAGGCGAACGATTTCAGGAAGTACATCGGGAACAGCACCATCGCCACCATCGACAGCGCCACCGTCATCGCCGAGAACAGCACGGTGCGTCCGGCGGTGATCATGGTGCGCACCAGCGCCCGATCGGGCTCGACGCCGTCGGCCAGCTCGTCGCGGTACCGGCTGACGATCAGCAGGGTGTAGTCGATCGCCAGCGCCAAGCCCATCGCGACGGTGAGGTTGAGCGCGAAGATCGAAACGTCGGTGACCATGGTGACCCCGCGCAACACCGCCAGCGATCCCAGGATCGCGAAGCCGCCGACCGCCAGCGGCAATGCGGCGGCCAACAATCCGCCGAACACCCACACCAGCACCAGGAAGCTGAGCGGAATGGCGATGGATTCCATCATCAACAGGTCTTTTTCGCTCTGACCGTTGATCTGGACGTAGATCATCGCCTCGCCGCCGGCTCGCACACTCACGCCGTCGCGGTCGTGGACCAGCTGCTCGGTGAGTTCCTTGGCGTGCTTCTGCGCACCGCTCTCGCCACCGTTGATCCCGGCCAGGATGAGCCCGGTCTTACCGTCCTTGCTGATCAGCGTTGCCGCCGCCGGGGCGGGCACGGTCCACGCCGAGCTCACCTCGGTGACATAGGGCGATGCCTTGAGTTGGGCGGCGATGTCGGTGCCGGCGGTCTTCGCGGCCGGGCTCTGGGCCCCGGCGGCCGAATCGTCGGTGACGCTGATGACGAGCTGCATGTCACCGCGGGCGAACTTCTCCGACAGCAATTGCGTGGCCTGCGCCGATTCCGAGGTCGGGTCCTGGAACCCGCCGGCCGAGAGGCTTTTGGCCACCGGGACGCCGAAGATGCCCGCGGCCACCATCACGAGGGCGGCGACCGCCAGGACACGACGTGGTGCGGCAATGGCCAGGTGGGCGATTCGGTGCAGCACTAGATGTCCTTCCCCCGGGTATCGCCGTTAAGTTAACAACGGTAAGTTGTCACCGTCAACGTCGGGTCATGCTCTACATACGGGGACCGAAGCCCGAGGGTTCAACTCCCGCTTACGCGTCGGCCTTCGTCTTAAGCGTGAGCCTTCGTCGATTTCCACGCCAGGGTCATAGCCAGCGCGCTCCAGCGACCCTGCAGTAGAAATCGGCAGCAATCTGCGCCCATGCCCCAGTCTTCTCGTCGATTTCCACGCCAGGGTTGTAGCCGGCGCGCTCCAGCGACCCTGCAGTAGAAATCGGCAGCAATCTGCGCCCATGCCCGAGTCTTCTCGTCGATTTCCACGCCAGGGTTGTAGCCGGCGCGCTCCAGCGACCCTGGAGTAGAAATCGGCGCCCACCGATGGCGCCCGAAGATGCCGCCGAAGCCGGGGCCTACTCGCCAGAAACCTACCCAAAAGTAGGATTGCCACCATTTTCCGAACCGTGACTCAAAGATTCCTTAATGGTGACCCATACGCTCAGTGTCATGTGGATCGACGACACCAGTGCCGATGTCATCAAGGTTGATTTCGAGGCTCTCTACCACGGCGATGTCCTCGTCGAGGGTGACACCTCGGAGCAGTTCGACACCTACCAGGAACTGCCGAAGGCAGTATGAGAAAACGCGCGCCTCGCGGCGCGCGTTTCCCATGTGAGTTTGCCGTAGCTTCGTTCACCACGGCCCGCAGTCCTCGTCTCAGGCGAGGACTGCTTCTCTTTCGTCTTCTCCAGCACCGATCATGTTCGCCAGCCGTCCGCTGATGATCTGCTCGGCTTCCGACACCATTCGCGACACCAACTCGCCGCAGGTGGGGATGTCGTTGATCAGGCCCATCGAGGTTCCGACCGACCAGATGCCCGCATCGAGGTCGCCGATCTCATAGACCTTCACGCCGCGTTTGCCGGCCACCAGATCCTTGACGTCCTCGAACTGGCCGCCGTCTTTGAGGATCTGCACCACCTCACGCGAGACCGTGTTGCTCGCCACCCGGGCGGTGTTGCCGAGGCTGCGGAAGATCAGCTCGGTGTCGAGCTCGGTGCCCGCCACGATCGCTTCCTTGACGTTCTGATGGATCGCCGATTCCACCGTGCACATGAACCGCGAGCCCATGTTGATGCCGTCGGCGCCCAGCGCCAGCGCGGCCACCAGACCACGTGCGTCGGCGAAACCGCCCGAGGCGATCATCGGGATCTCGATCTTGGCCGAGGCCGCCGGGATCAGCACCAGGCCCGGGATGTCGTCCTCGCCGGGGTGACCGGCGCACTCGAACCCGTCGATGCTGATGCCGTCCACACCCAGACTCTGCGCCTTGACCGCGTGACGCACCGAGGTGCACTTGTGCAGCACCTTGATCCCGTTGTCGTGGAACATCGGCAGATGCGGCGCCGGGTTGGAACCCGCGGTCTCGACGATCTTGATGCCGGAGTCGACGATCACCTGGCGGTACTCGTCGTATGGCGGCGGGTTGATCGTCGGCAGGATCGTCAGGTTCACCCCGAACGGCTTGTCGGTGAGCTCCCGACACCGCTCGATCTCCTTGGCCAGATCAGCCGGGGTGGGCTGGGTGAGCGCGGTGATGAACCCGAGCGCACCCGCATTCGCCACGGCCGCAACGAGTTCGGCGCGGCCGACCCACTGCATACCACCCTGCACGATGGGGTGCTCGACCCCGAACGTCTCGGTGAACTTCGTCTTCAATGCCATATCAGTCCTTACCTCGGGGCCATGCGGATCGCGCCATCCAGACGGATCACCTCGCCGTTGAGCATCGGGTTCTCGATGATGTGCACGGCCAGGGCACCGTACTCGTCGGGATCACCCAGCCGGGCCGGGTGCGGTACCTGCTGGCCCAGCGACTTCTGCGCCTCCTCGGGCAGCGAGCCCAGCAGCGGAGTCTTGAACAGACCCGGCGCAATGGTGCACACCCGGATCAGCTCACGCGACAGATCGCGCGCGATCGGCAGGGTCATGCCAACCACACCGCCCTTGGACGCCGAGTAGGCGGCCTGGCCGATCTGACCGTCGAACGCCGCCACCGACGCGGTGTTGATGATGACGCCGCGCTCCTCGCCTGCCAGCGGTTCGGTCTTCGCGATACGCTCCGCAGCCAGCCGGATCACGTTGAACGTGCCGATCAGATTGACCTCGACCACCTTGCGGAACCCGTCGAGCGGGAATGCCCCGTTTTTGCTCAGGGTCTTGATCGCGTTGCCGATACCGGCGCAGTTGACGTTGATCCGCACCGGGCCCAGCGATTCGGCGACGTCGAGCGCCTTGGAGACACCCGCTTCGTCGGTGACGTCGGTGGCCACGAACTTGGCCCGCTCCCCCAGCTCGGCCACCACCTCTTCACCTTTGAGGTCGATCACGACCACCTGGGCACCGGCATCCAGCAGCCGCTTGGTGGTGGCCAGGCCCAGACCGGATGCGCCGCCGGTGACGACGGCTACCGCGTCCTTGATCTCCATGTACCGCATTCCTTTCCGGCCGGCCCTGTGCCGACCCGTGGATTGTTCGAACTGAAACGGTGAACTAAACCCAGTCCCGCAGAACGGTTTCGGTGTCGGCTCCGCGTTCGCGCGGCGGGGTGGGCACGGCCGTGGTGCTGCGTGAGAAGCGCGGAGCCGGCATCGGCTGCAAGTTGCCCTCGTCGTCGAAGAACGTATTGCGCTCGGCGACATGCGGTTCGGTGAGCACCTCGGCGAACGACAGCACCGGCGTCGCACAGGCATCGGTACCGGCGAACACCTTGGCCCAGTGATCGCGGTCGTGGGCGGCGAACGCCTGGGTGAAGGCCTCGCGCAGCTCGGGCCAGCGGGCCATGTCGTTCTGGGCCGGCAGGTCGGCGTCCGCCAAGCCCAGCCCCTTGAGCAGCTCGGCGTAGAACTGCGGCTCGATCGCCCCGATCGCCATGTACTTGCCGTCGGCGGTCTCATAGGTGTCGTAGTACGGCGCACCGGTGTCGAGCATGTTGGTGCCGCGCTCGTCGGACCACAGGCCGTTGGCCCGGAAGCCCCACATCATCTGCATCAGCACCGACGAGCCGTCGACCATGGCCGCGTCGATCACCTGGCCCTTGCCCGAGGTCTGCCGCTCGAACAGCGCCGACAGGATGCCGACGAGCAGGAACATCGAGCCGCCACCGAAATCGCCGGCCAGGTTCAGCGGCGGTACCGGCCGCTCGCCCTTGCGTCCCACGGCGTGCAGCAGGCCGTTGAGCGAGATGTAGTTGATGTCGTGGCCGGCCTGCAGCGCTCGCGGCCCCTCCTGACCCCAGCCCGTCATCCGGGCGTAGATCAGCCGGTCGTTGACCTTGGCGCAGTCGTCGGGACCCAGCCCGAGGCGCTCGGTGACACCGGGTCGGTAGCCCTCGATCAGCACGTCGGCCTTGGAGATCAGGGTGAGGACCAGTTCACGGCCCTCGTCGCTCTTGAGATCGGCTGCCACCGAGCGTCGGTTGCGCAGCATCGAATCCCGGTCACCGGCGGGCACTCCGCCGCTCTTTCCGGGCCGCTCGATCCGCACCACATCGGCACCCAGATCGCCGAGGATCATCGCCGCATGCGGGCCGGGGCCGATGCCCGCCAGCTCCACAACGCGCAAACCTTGCAGTGGTCCTGCCATGCTCTACCGCCCCTTCGCGTGTTCGGCCACGGTTGACCGGTGACATAGCTTACTTGTATAACCTTCTCGACCGGCATGGCCATAGCCGGCCCCGCTCGGAGCGGGCCACTGGCCCGCCAGACTTAAGGTGCAGAGATGACCGTGACCCGCGAATACCCCGACGTGAAAGACGTATCCGTATCGCTCGAGGACGGCGTCCTGTCGGTGACGCTCAACCGACCCGACAGCCTCAACTCCCTGACCCAGGACATGTTGACCGCGATCGCCGACGCCATGGAGCTGGCCGCCACCGACCCGGAGGTGCGGGCGGTGCGCCTCGGCGGCGCGGGCCGTGGATTCAGCTCGGGCGCCGGCATCAGCGAGGAAGATCAGAACGCCAAGAGCCACGACGCCGCAGGCGTGCTCGATGCGGCCAACCGCGCCGTCGCCTCGATCGTGAATCTGCCCAAGCCGGTCGTCTCGGTCGTTCAGGGGCCGGCCGCGGGCGTCGGGGTGTCACTGGCGCTGGCTGCCGATGTGGTGCTCGCCTCCGATCAGGCGTTCTTCCTGCTGGCCTTCACCAAGATCGGACTGATGCCCGACGGCGGCGCCTCGGCCCTGGTGGCGGCGAACATCGGCCGCGCCCGGGCGATGCGCCTGGCGCTGCTGGCCGACCGCCTCAGCGCGACCGACGCCTACGACTGGGGCTTGGTCAGCGCGGTGTACCCGGCCGACGAGTTCGACGCCGCGGTGGACAAGGTGATCGCCAAGCTGCGCTCCGGACCGGCGGTCGCGCTGCGCGAGACCAAGCAGGCCGTCAACGCCGCCACGCTCACCGAGCTCGAGGGCGCCTTCGCCCGGGAGCGCGAAGGGCAGCTGAAGCTGTTGGTGTCCAACGACTTCCGCGAGGGCACCCAGGCCTTCCAGCAGAACCGGCGTCCGGAGTTCTCCGACCAGTAGGGGCGCCCCTTACCTCGGCGAGCAGACATAAACCGGTACCTTCTCGGCCGAAAAGGTACCGGTTTATGTCTGTTCGGCGAGGAAAATCGTTGGACGCGGACCGCGCCGGGTGGGCACCATCGAACGGTGAGCGCCCAGCACGACATCGAGTTGCCGGTCCGCGCGGCCGGCGGCTGGCGGGTGCTCGCGCCTTTTCGCATCCGTGAATACCGGTTGCTGATCGCAGCCGTGACGCTGTCGATCTTCGCCGAGGGCATGTGGTCGGTGGTGATGGCCCTACAGGTCATCGCGATCGACAACGATCCGGCCTCGCTGTCACTGGTGGCCACCTGCCTGGGCGCCGGGTTGGTGGCGTTCGTCCTCGTCGGCGGTATCGCCGCGGACCGGTTCAACCAACGTGCCATCATCATTGCGGTCGAAACGGTCAATCTGGCAACGGTATCCACGGTGGCGGTGCTGGGCCTGCTCGATGCCCTGAAGATCTGGCACATGGCTGTCGCCGCAGGCATTCTCGGCATCGCCGCCGCATTCTTCTTCCCGGCCTACAGCGCGATCCTGCCGCGCATCCTGCCACCCGAACAGTTGTTGGCGGCCAACGGTGTCGAAGGTGTGGTGCGGCCGGTCTTCCAGCGTTCCATCGGTCCCGCGATAGCGGGCATGGTGATCGCCGCAGCGTTCCCCGCCCTGGGCGCGGTGGTGGTGGCGGTGTTGTTCGGACTGGGTTTGGCGCTGCTGGTGGCCACCCGCCCGGCGCCGAATCCCGCTGTGCCACAAGAAAACACCGCGCGGCCGCGGGTATTGCAGGATCTGCGTGAGGGTTTCGCGTTCATGGTGCGCACCCCGTGGCTGCTGTGGACGCTGCTGTTCGCGAGCCTGTTCGTACTCGTCGTGCTCGGACCGATCGAGGTGCTGTTGCCGTTCATCGCCGCCGACCGGTTCCACGACGGTGCCCGGGCCTACGGATTCATCCTGGCGTTCTTCGGATTCGGCAGTGCGCTGGGCGCATTGACGGTGTCATCGCGGCGCATGCCGCGCCGCTACTTGACCACCATGATGCTGATGTGGGGCATGGGTTCGGTGCCGCTGGTGATCGTCGGCGTCACCTCGTCGTTCCCGTTGATGGCCCTGGCCACGTTCTGCGTCGGCGTTACCGACGGCGCCGGAATGGTGATCTGGGGAACGCTGCTGCAGCGCCGGGTGCCCACGGAAATGCTGGGCCGGGTGTCGAGCCTGGACTTCTTCGTGTCGCTGGCGTTCATGCCGGTGTCGTTTGCGATCGTCGGCCCGCTGTCCAAGGTGGTCTCGATGGAGTCCATCTTCCTGGTGGCCGGGCTGCTGCCGGCACTGCTGGCGGCGGTGGCGGTCACCGCCGCCCGGATGCCCCGTGACGAGCTCGCCCACCCGCTGCGCTGACCGCCTCAGGCCTCTCGGTGCAACCCGGTGAGATGTGTGTAGGCGGCGGCGTTGAGCTGGTTGTGGCCGACTTCGTCGTCGCTGAGTTCACGGCGCACCTTGGCCGGCACCCCGGCCACCAGCGAGCGCGGCGGCACCACCATGCCCTGCGGCACCACGGCGCCGGCGGCCACCAGGGAACCGGCGCCGATCACCGCACCGTTGAGCACCACCGCACCCATCCCGACCAGGCTGTCCTGCTCGACGGTGCAGCCGTGCAGCACCACGTTGTGGCCGACGGTCACCCCGGCGGCGATCCGGCACGGGAAACCCGGGTCGACGTGAACGGTCACCCCGTCCTGGATGTTGCTGTTCTCGCCGACCTCGATGGGCTCGACCTCGGCGCGCAGCGTGGCGCCGTACCAGACGCTGGCGCCGGCAGCCAGCGAAACCTGGCCGATCACACTGGCATTGGGCGCGAGCCAGGCCTCCGGGTCGATCTTGGGAGTATGACCAGCGACAGAAACGATCAAGGGCTCAGGCATGCCGGTCATGGTAGTCAGCCGGGCTGGTCGGTCACCGAACAAGGGCAGCCGAGGCCGACGGCGCGCACAACCCGGTGTTCCGGCTGCCGGCGTGCTGTGCATCAACATTCGAAAAGCCCAGCGCAGAGGCGTCGCGGCCGTTGCACTGGACAATTGGTCTTTGGTGTAAGCGCAATGTTGGCCTTACCATCCGATGCGGCGCCGCGGGGAACGCTGAGGTTGTCGTGTTCGCTCGCCAGACCGGTCGCCGTAGTCGCGCGGAGGACCCGCGTAACGCGTCACCGGCAGCCGACGAATACAGGCTAGGACGAGCGGGAGGAAAACCCACCGATGAAGACGCGCACCACGACACTGGGCTTCGCTGCGGCGGTCGCCGCGATCACGGCTTCTCTGCCGTTGTCGGTCACCGCAAACGCCGACCCGGCGCCGACCACGACGGCCGCCCCGGTGGTGGAGATCCCCGACCCGCAGGGATCGGGCTGCGACAACTTCAAGAAGGCCATGCCGGAGTGGAAGAGCCTCGCGACGCTGCCGGCCGGCAAGGTGCTGGCCAGCATCCCCGACATCAGCACGTTCAACGCCGCGCTGTCCGGCGGGTTGAACCCTGAGGTGAACATCGTGCCGGTGCTCGACAACGGCCCGTACGTGATCTTCGCGCCCACCAACGCGGCCTTCGATGCCATGGCGCCCGGGCAGCTCGACGCCCTCAAGTCCGATCCGGCCGCGCTCACCAGCTTCGACTACTACCACGCGTTCCTCGGCCTGCTCGGGCCCGACGACGTGAAGGGTCAGCGCCCCACCCAGCAGGGCGCCGAGGTCAAGGTGACCGGCAAGGGCGGCGACATCAAGGTCAACGACACCGCCAAGCTGGTCTGCGGCCCCATCCAGGCGGAGAACGCCCGCATCTACCTGATCGACACCGTGCTGGATCCCAACTCGCCGCCGGACGCCCTGGTGCCGACGGTGTCGGGTACCACCACCACGCCGACCACCACGACCACGCAGGCTGCGGAGCCCGAGACCCCGGCCGCCGACGCGCCGATCGGCTGATCCTTCAGCGCGAGCAGACACAAAACCGCACCTTTTCACGTGAAAAGGTGCGGTTTTGCGTCTGGTCGCGGAAAAAACTAGACCCCGAGCCGGCTAGACGCCCAAGTCGCGGCCGATGATCTCCTTCATGATCTCGGTGGTGCCACCGAAGATCGTCTGGATGCGTCCGTCGACGTAGGCCCGCGCCACGCGGTACTCCATCATGTAGCCGTAGCCGCCGTGCAGCTGCACGCAGTTGTCGACGACCTTCTTGGCCACCTCGGTGGCCCACCACTTGGCCTTGGCGGCTTCCACCGCGGTCAGCTCACCGTCGACGACGCCCTGCAGGCAGCGGTCGATGTAGTTCTCGGTGACCTCGAGTTCGGTTTCCATCTCGGCGAGCAGGAACCGGTTGTGCTGGAAGCTGCCGATCGACTGGCCGAATGCCTTGCGGTCCTTGGCGTACTGCAGCGTCTCCTGGAAGACCGCGCGCGCGCCGTAGATGGCCGAGATCGCGATCGACAGCCGCTCCGAGGGCAGGTTGGTCATCAGGTGGTAGAACCCGCGACCCTCCTTGCCCAGCAGGTTGGCGTTGGGCACCCGCACGTTCTCGAAGTTCAGCTCCGAGGTGTCCTGTGAGTGCAGGCCCATCTTGTCGAGCTTGCGGCCGCGAGTGAAGCCCTCCATGCCCCGCTCCACCACAAACAGCGTGAAGCCCTTGTGGCCGGCCTCGGGATCGGTGCGCGCCACCACGACGCACAGGTCGCAGTTGATACCCGACGAGATGAAGGTCTTGGAGCCGTTGATGATCCAGTCGTCCCCGTCGCGCACCGCCGAGGTGCGGATGCCGGCCAGGTCGCTGCCCGCACCCGGTTCGGTCATGGCGACGGCGATGATGGTCTCGCCGCTGGCGATGCCGGGCAGCCAGCGCTTCTTCTGCTCGTCGTTGGTCAGGTCCTTGAAGTAGGGGCCGACGACGTCGTTGTGCAGGCTCAGTGCGGGGCCGTGCACGCCGGCCTTGGCGATCTCTTCGTCGATGATCGCGTTGAACCGGAAGTCATCCGACCCGCCGCCGCCGAACTCCTCGGGCATGTTGAACCCGATGACGCCGTACTTGCCGGCCGCGGTGTAGGCCGACCGGTCGACGATCCGCTCGGTCTCCCACTTCTCGGAGTGCGGCACGAGCTCACGCTCGATGTACTCCTTGACGGTCTCGCGGAACGCTTCGTGTTCTGCGGTGTAGATCGTTCGCTTCATGATTTACCTTGCCTTCCAAACAGGTTCGCGCTTTTGGGCGAAGGCCAGCGGCCCTTCCTTGGCGTCCTCGGTCTGCAGCAGGGTGCTGAACTCGCGGTTGGTGCGCTTCCAGCCGTCCTTGTCTCCGACGACGACGCCGTCCTCGACGCCGTAGGCCACCCGCTTGGAGGCCTGCACGGCCAGCGGCGCGTTGCCGGTGATCCGCTCGGCCAGCTTGAGTGCCGCGTCCACGACGGTCCCGTCGGGCACCACCTGGTTGATCAGGCCCCAGCGCAGCGCGTCGGCCGAGGTCATCGGCTCACCGGTAAACAACAGCTCGTTGGCCACCTTGCGGGGCAGCTGCTCGGCGATGCGGAACACGCCACCGGCACCGGCGATCAGACCCCGCTTCACCTCGGGCAGACCGAATTTCGCGCTTTCCTCCGCGACGATCAGGTCACTTGCCAACGCCAGTTCGGTGCCGCCGCCCAGGGCGGTGCCGTTGACCGCGGCGATGGTCGGCTTGTCGATGAAGTGGCTGACGTAGCCGGCGAAGCCGTATTCCGGATGCTCGGGGTGAAAGAGGTTCTCCCCCCGCGAGATTGCCTTCAGATCGGCACCGGCGCAGAACGACTTGTCGCCGGACCCGGTGAGCACGACCGCGCGGATCTCCGGGTCGTTCTGGGCCTGTTCCAGCGCGTCGCCGACGGCGATGCTGACCGAGGCGTTGATCGCGTTGCGCGCCTCGGGCCGGTTGATCGTGATCAGCAGGACGTTCCCACGCTTGTCGACGATCGCGCCGGGCTGGGTGTCGGCGTCGGTCACAGGAGCTCCAGGATGGTCGCGTTGGCCTGGCCGCCACCCTCGCACATGGTCTGCAGGCCGTACTGAATGTTGTTGTCGCGCATGTGATACAGCAGCGTGGTCAGGATGCGGGCACCGGAGCCGCCGAGCGGGTGACCCAGGGCGATCGCCCCACCGTTGGGGTTGAGCCGGCTCTCGTCGGCGCCGATGTCCTTGAGCCAGGCCATCGGCACCGGGGCGAACGCCTCGTTGACCTCGAACACGCCGATGTCATCGACGTTCAGACCGGACTTCTTCAAAGCCTTCTGAGTGGCCGGGATCGGCGCGGTCAGCATGATGACCGGGTCGGCGCCGGCCAGCACCGCGGTGTGCACCTTGGCAAGCGGCTTGAGCCCCAGGTCTTTTGCCTTGTCGGCCGACATGATCAGTAGCGCGGCCGACCCGTCGGAGATCTGGCTGGAGTTACCGGCGTGGATGACGCCGTCCTCCTTGAAGGCCGGCTTGATCGCGGCCATCGACTCGACGGTGCCGCCGCGGCGGATGCCGCCGTCTTCCAAGACGACGTTTCCGTCCTGATCCTTGATCCCGACGATCTGATCCTTGAACGCGCCGGAATCCTGTGCGGCCGCGGCCTTCTCATGCGAACGTAGGGAGAACTCGTCGAGCTGGGTGCGCGACAGGACCCACTGCTCGGCGATCATCTCGGCACCGACACCCTGGTTGGGGTTCTGCCCGTTGTAGCGCTCCCGGAAGGCCTCCGGGTACGGATGCCCGCCGTTGGCCAGCGAGGAGCCCATCGGCGTGCGCGACATCGACTCGACACCACCGGCGACGACGACGTCGTAGTGACCGGCCACCACACCGGCCACGGCGAAGTGCAGCGACTGCTGGCTCGAACCACACTGGCGGTCGACGGTCACGCCGGGCACGGTCTCGGGCCAGCCGGCGGTCAGCACGGCGGTGCGGGCGATGTCGAGGGCCTGCTCACCGGCCTGCATGACGCAGCCCCAGATGACGTCGTCGACGAGGGCAGGGTCGACGCCGGCGCGCTCCACCAGGCCGTTGAGCACCTGGGCCGACAGCTCCGCCGGGTGCACACCCGACAGGGCGCCGTTGCGCTTCCCGATAGGTGACCGGACAGCCTCGACGATGACGGCTTCAGCCATGACTTCTCCTTTGAAGGGTTGTGGCGCGACCCCCTTAGAGCTCGACGGGTCGCTCGAGGTGAAAATAGACCAGTAGGTTTACTAGGTCAACCTACTGGTTGGTAGAGCTGATGTACCGTCCAAGAGAGGCCTAGATGGTTTACTGAGTTGCACAGCTGGGCCGCCCGGCCCGTAATCGACCTTGTCTACCTGGGAGTGTCTGGTGGCTAGAACCACACCACTGGCGCCGATGATCGGCCCCGACGCGATCGCACCGCAGGCGCCGGTCCGTTCCCCGAAGACGGCCGAGCTCGTCGCGGGCACCCTGCGGCGGATGGTCGTCGACGGCCAGCTCAAAGAGGGCGACTTCCTGCCCAACGAAGCCGAGCTGATGGAGCACTTCGGCGTCAGCCGCCCCACCCTCCGCGAGGCCGTGCGGGTGCTGGAATCCGAGCGTCTGGTCGAGGTGCGGCGTGGCTCGCGCACCGGCGCCCGGGTGCGGGTGCCCGGCCCCGAGATCGTCGCCCGCCCCGCCGGTCTGCTGCTCGAGCTGTCCGGCGCCGACATCGCCGACCTGTTGGTGGGCCGCGCGGCGATCGAGCCGATGGCCGCGCGGCTGTTGGCCGAGAAGGGCGACGAGGCGGCGTTCGCCGAACTGGAACGCATGCTCGACGAGCACATCCCCACCGACCACCAATCGGACCGGTTGGCCGAGACCACCGGCGACTTTCACCGCCGGGTGGTCGAACTGTCGGGCAATGCCACCCTCGGCATCATCGCCGGCATGTTGCACGAGATCACCGTGCGCCACCATGCCTTTCTGTTCAAGGAGCGCCGGCCGGTGTCGAAGGCCGACTACGACAAGCTGATGCGCTCCTACCGCAAGCTGATCCAGCTCATCCGCTCTGGTGACGGCGACGCCGCCGAGGCGCACTGGCGCAAACACCTCGACACTGCCCGCGTCCTCATGCTGCAGGACATCGAGAGCGTCAAGGTGCGCGACGTCATGCGCTGAGCCGATTTCCGCCGAGCGTGCGTTCAGATCGCAAAATCAGCCCGAATCGCGCTCTGAACGCACCGTCGATGCCGCTTCCTCGACATGCACCGGTATTTCGTCGTCCCAGGGCTGACGGGTCACCATGTCGGCGACCTTGACGTAACCCCGCTCGAACTCGCCGGTGGCCGCGTCGACGAGCCGGTACTGCTGGGTCTGACGCTGGATCGGCTGCGCATCGAGAATCACCACCCGCACCTCCCCCGGCTCGAAATGGCAGCGCTTCTGCAACGCGGCGATCAGTTGCTCGTTGCTCATATGGCCGTCACCGAAGTTCCAGCCGATGGCCGTGGAGACGATCCGCTCCCCGTCGGTCAGCACATAGTCGTCCTCGTTGTGCCCGACCATCGCGCGGTGCGCCAGCGTGAACAGCGCCCGGCCGTGAGAGTTGAACCCGCGGAACGCATATCCCATGTACAGGTACATCTGGGCGGTCTCCGGGCTGCCGTAGTACCGCTCCATCTGCGAGGCCGGCATGCTGGCGATCGCCACGATGCCCTTCTCGATCTTCTCCGCGGCCGAGGGCTTGACGCACCACAGTGAGGTGTCCCAGTTGCCCGCGTAGTAGCGCATCCCGGGCAGGAAGGAGATCTTGCGCGGGAACAGGTTTCCCAGCACGACGGTGGTGACCGACACGGCGAACAGCACGATGGGCCACGGGCTGTTCAGGTCCCCGAGCCCGATCCCGGCGTGCCCGACGAACAGCGCCAGCACGCTGAACATCATGAAGACGTTCCACTCCAGCGGCACGCCCATGGGGATCGAACTCAGGATGCCGAAGTGGAAGACCAGCATGACGAACGCGGCGATCGCGGTCGGCCAGCCGCCGTGCGAGAAGAACAGCACCAACGGCACCAAACCCTCGATCACGGTGGAGAAGTGGGCCAGGAAGCGGGACGGACGGCCCGGGCGCAAATCGTCCGGGAAGTGTTCGAAGAACTTCCGTTTGATCCAGCGGGGCCGGAAGATCGGGTTGTTGCTCATCATCGTCGAGATGACGAACGGGAAGTGCTTGGTCAGCTTCGACGACGCCGCACCGATCCAGATGGTCAGGCAGATCAGCTTGGCGGCGATGACGATGTCGGCGCCGCTGAACAGGAAGCAGACCGCCAGCGCGCCGTAGACCTCGCCGCGCGCGGCCAGGAAGATCACCTTGTCCCGCAGACCGGCCAGGGCCAGCAGGCCGATGATCGTTGCCGTCTGCCACACCGGCAGGATGCCGATCTGGGTACCCAGTTCGGGGATGGGCCCCGTCCCTTGCGAGGACAGTGCCACCACCAGCATGACCAACAACGCCCCGTAGAGCGCGACGTCGAGCAGGGTACGGTCGTCGCCCTTGGTCAGCGGCACCCGGTTGGGCCAGGGTGGCAGCCGGATCGTCTTGGGCCGCAACCAGTACAGGATCGAGCCCATGGGTGGGAAGAACCGGTTGTTGAGGGGGCCGAAACCACAGCCGAGGCCGATGACCTCGAACATCATCGTGTAGAAGATGACCTTCTGGTAGACGATCGGCTCGGCATACCAGGAGGCGACGTTCGTGAAGCCGTCGACTCCTTCGGTCGTCAGCGCAATCAACCACGCACCGAGAATGTAGAGCAGGATCTTGACGACGTAGAACAGGTGCAGCACGACCGGTGTCCCGAATCCGACCTCGGCCCAGTGGCGCGCCATCGGCCGGATCTTCTCGGCGCGGCTGCCCTTACTCCATTCCTCGAAGTCGACCTGGGGAGCGACCTGTTTGAGAAAACCCATGCCAGCCAGATTAGAACGTGTTCTATTCCGCCCTCACGCGAACAGACGCAAACCGGTACTTCTTCGCTCGAAAAGGTACCGGTTTGCGTCTGTTCGGCGAGGAAATTAGGACTTGACCGGCGGGCGGTAGAAGATCGCCAACTGGCCGATGCCGCCGAGCAGGCCCAGCACCACCGCGATCGCCAGACCGCACCAGCCCTGGACGTAGTTCCACACGTCGGTGCCGGAGAACAACAGGTAGTCGAGGCTGTAGCGGCCGGCGCCCAGCCCGGCGATCGCGACCGCCGCGACGGCCAGGATCAGGTTGTACTCCCAGCCTTCCTTGACGATGAAGAAACCGTTGGCCCGGTGCACGGTCCAGGCCGCGACCAGCATCAGCGCCACGAAGCCGGCCGCCGGGATCGGGGTGAGCAGGCCGAGCGCCAGGCCGAGGCCGGCCGCGATCTCGGTGGGCGCCGCGACCCGGGCGTGGAACATGCCGGGTTTCATGCCGATGCTGTCGAACCATCCCGCGGTGCCGGGGATGCGGCCGCCGCCGAAGAACTTGTTGTAGCCGTGGGCGGCCATCGTCAGCCCGAGGACGACCCGCAGAACAAGGAGCGCTGTATCAGAAGCCACGTGACAGAATCTAGGCCATCTGTCACGCCGCTGCCCAGCCCCCGTCCACACTCAGGATCGCCCCGTGGACGTTTCGGGCGTCGTCACCGGCCAGGAACACGACAGACGCGGCCACTTCCTCGGGCGTGCTCATCCGCCGCGACGGGATGCGGGCCAGCACTGGGGCCACGTCGTCGGCCACGGCGGCGGCGCGTTCGGTCGCAATCGGTCCGGGGGCCACCGCGTTCACCCGGACCCCGCGTGGGCCGTACTCGACCGCCCACGACTTGGTCAGCGAGTGCACGGCCGCTTTGGTCGACGAGTACAGCGCCGACCGGTCTCCGCCGATCAGTCCGGTGATCGATCCGATGTTGATCACCGCGCCGTCGCCACGCTCGGCCATCGCCGGCACCAGGGCACCGGTGAGTAGGAACGGTGCGATCACGTTGGCCTGATAAGACTCGAGCAGGGCGGTTTCCGAGACTTCCTCGGTGGGTTGCGGCATCCCCCACACGGCCGCGTTGTTGACCAGGATGTCGATCTGCCCGCCGGCTGCCGCCAAGGCTTCTCGCGCCAGGCGGTGCACCTCGTCGCCTCCGGCACCCAGGTCGGCGGCGACGAATTCGGCTTGCCCTCCGGCAGCCCGGATCTCGGCGACGACGGCATCGCCGCGTTCCTTGTTCCGGCCGCTGACGACGACGAGGGCGCCTTCGGCCACCAGGGCCTTGGCAATGGCGACGCCGAGGCCTCCGGTGGAACCCGTGACAAGTGCTGTGCGGCCGCGCAAACGCGTAGTGTTTGGACTCATGAGTCCAGGTATAAGCCGCTGAAAATGGACCTGCAAGTCCAGAAACTGACGGCCAAGGGCGCGGCCACCAGACGCCGCATCATCGAGGGTGCCGCCGCGGTGATCCGCAGCAACGGCGTGGCCGCGGCCACGCTCGACGACATCCGCGCGCACACCCAGACCTCCAAGAGCCAGCTGTTCCACTACTTCCCCGACGGCAAGGAGCAGCTTCTGCTCGCGGTCGCCGAGCGTGAGGCCCAGATGGTGCTGGAAGACCAGCAGCCCTACTTGGGTGAGCTGACCTCATGGGCCGCGTGGCAACGTTGGCGCGACGCAGTGGTCGAGCGTTATCGACGTCAGGGCCAGAGCTGCCCGTTGAGCCTGCTCATGTCGGAAATCGGGCGCACCACCCCCGGCGCCCAGGCGGTCACCAAAGCCCTGTTGCAGCAATGGCACGACGAGATCGCCGCGGGAATTCGGCACATGCAGGCGCAGGGCAAGGTCGCCGCCGATCTGGACGCCGACCGGGTCGCGGCCGCGCTGTTGGCCGGAATCCAGGGTGGCGTCAGCGTCCTGCTGGCCTCCGGCGATCTGAGCTATCTGGAGGCCGCCCTGGACGTCGGCATCGCCATGCTGCGCCGCGGTCAACCGCCCAGCGCCGCCTCCAGCCGCGCGAGGTAAGCGTTGATATCCCCGACTGCCGACCGGGCGGCATGCACGCTGACCGCCACCGTCTGCCCGATCCCGTGCACGCCGTGGGTCAGCCCCATCATCGGTGACAGCGAGGGGTAACCGGCTGTCACCACCACCGCAGCCTCACCGAACCGCAGATCCGCCGCGCCCCGGTTGACGCTGGACACCACGGTGTTGCCGGTGACCATAGGCGCCCGCACCGTCGGGTCGAATTGCGCGACGCCCCACCGCAACAACGGGGCCGGGGTGGCGGCGAATGCTCGGCCGGCCGCGATCATGCCCGGGTGAGCCGCGCGGCGTCGGCGCTCGGCGAAATCCGCCGTGATATGCACGATCCGGTCTGGTACGGCGAGTTCGGGATACAAACCGATGCCGACGTTGCCGAAGTGGTTGTGCGCGTGGCGAATACCTGATTTAGCCATGGGCACCTCGGCCGCGAGCGCGCTCGTATCGTCGCCGAATTCACGCAGATGCCCGTCCAGGGCCGACGAGATCGCGGTCAGGGCTCCGATGGTGACCGTGGGTCCGGGGATCTGTGAACGCTGCCGGATGATGGTGCGCACCCAACGCCCACCGGTCGGCTCGGTATTGCTGTGCAACACCGGACGCGACGGCGCCGGCGCCGGCACGACACCGGATTCGGTGTCGCGGACCAGCTTCCGCTGAGTGCGGGCTGCCTCGATCGCCCGCCAGGGCAGCCGGGCGGCCGGAAAGCGAGGTACGGACACCGGCACCACGGGCTCGGCGCGGCCGAACAGCCACGCGGCCAGCGCCGAGGCCCGGGTCCCGTCGGCAAGGGCATGCGAGATCTGCAACACCGCGACAGTGCCCGTCGCGGCACCGGGAATCGCACGGACCCGGGGGAATATGTGCAGGCGCCAGGCTGCGACGGTGACGTCGAGCTGATGGTCGGCCAGCTGCGCGACGGCGTCCAGGCACTCGTTCCAGCCGAGCTCACCGTGGTGGATCGCGAACTGGTCTTCGCCCACCGTCCGCGGCATCCAGGCCGGGTAGGTCAGCCGGCAGTCGTCACGGATACGCAGGGTCAGGTCCGGGCAGTGCTGGGCACGCATCCGGATCTCGGCCACCGTGGCACCGAGATCCGCGGGCACTCCGTCGAATCCGTAGAGCAGGAACTGATCGTTGGGCAGTTTGGCCGACATCCACCAGTTCTGGGCGTCGATTGCGGCCAGTCGGCGCACCGGTCAGTTCCGTCCGGGACTACCGATGAAATCCACGATCTGTCGCCCGACCGCGTCCGGCCGGTCCAACTGCAGGAAATGTCCGGCGTGGTCGATGATGCCCACGGCACTGCCGCTCGGCAGGATCTCCTCGACCCACCGGGCGTAATCCGGTGCGGCACAGCCGTCATCGGTGCCGTGCAGATACAGTGTCGGCAGCACCGGCGCGGACAGCCAGTGCTGGTGGAGCTCGGCATACTGGGCCGGCGGCTTGCTGCCGCGCAGCATCGCCCGGTAGTAACCGAGCGCGGCCCGCCAGCGGTCGGGCGCTCCGATCGCGGCGTCGACGTGGCGCACGTCCTCGGCGGCGTCGTAGCCGGGTGACCATTGCTTCCACAGTTTCGGCACCACCCACGACGCGGATCGCTCAGGCAGCCAAGGCAATTGGAAGTACATCATGTACCAACTGCGGGCGAACTGACGCGGCAACTGGGCGATCAGCCGGCCTGTGTCGGGCACCCGGCCCAGCGGCCGGAACGACGCCGACGGCGGGACCGACATGATCACCGATTTTGTGAACGGGCTGTCCGGCATCGCCGCCAGACCCGAGGCGGTGATGGCGCCCCAGTCGTGGCCGATCAGCGCATCGTTTCCCGTCGGTCCGGCGGCGTCCAGCACCCGCAGCGCATCATCCATCAGCGCCCCGACGTGATAACTGCCGTCGCTGGGAATCGACGACGGCACGTAGCCGCGCAGGAACGGCGCCACCACCTTCCAGCCGGCATCGGCCAGCATCGGCGCCACCTTCCGCCAGCCGTAGGCGGTATCGGGAAAACCGTGCAGGCACAACGCCACCGGCCCGTCGTCGGGGCCCCACACCAACGCCCGCAGCTGTACCGCGGGAGTGTTCACGTCGATCCAGCGCGGCTCACTCATGGCTGCACCGGCTCGTACTGGGACAGCAACCACTGGTCACCCTCTTTGACCATCGTGGCCCGCACGATCGACAACGTCTTCTCCGGCATCTTGTTACCCACCTGCACGCTCTGATCGACGTACATCACCACCTCGGCACGGTCGGGCTTCGCGCTCACCACTCCCACACGCTGCACATCGGCCACCGCGGCGATCTGCTGAGCATGCGCCGCGGGAATCACCTCGTTGATCATCGCGGTGTACGTCCCGAGGAACTCTCCGGTCATCCGGTCACGGGCCGCGGTCAGCTGCTGGTCGACGGTCTCGGTCTCATACGAGAGCATCTGGACGGTGATGTCCTTGGCCGCCTCGACGGATTCTGTTCGGGCGGTGGCACTTTCATGCTGGGTGACGATCAGCCAGCGTAACACCCCACAGGCCACCGCCAGGACCAGAGCCAGCGCCGCCAACACCAGCGGAATCCGTGAGCGGTTGCGCGACGGCTCGGGCTCGTCCGGCTCGTCGGCAGCCGAGGGCTCGTCCATCTGCGCCGCGTCCTCCGGCGCCGCGCTCTCAGTCTCGGCGGGCTCAGTCTCGGTGGGCTCGGTCTCGGTGGGCTCGGGTTCAGGTTGCTCGGCCGCGACCTTGTCGAGGCTCACCTGCTCTGTTGCCTCGGCAGATTCCGCCGCGGCCTTGCGACGCCCGGCCGGCGGCATCGTGTGTCGGCCGCTCACTGGATGAACTCCACGTTGGAAACCTTCGCCTTGCCGTCAACGTCCTGCACTGTCAACACCATTCGCCATACCTGGGGCGCCTGTTCGGGCACCCCGGCGTTGGTCGAGCGGATGGTCGCCGAGACGAGCACTTTGGCCTCATCTGGCGAGTAGGACTGCAACCCGGACGCCGTGACGGTGCCTACGGATTTCGATTTGATCTGTTTGACGACCTCAAGGAACGACTTCGAACGCTTGTCGAAGTCGTCGTAGAACGCGCCGGTCGAGGTGTCGAGCACTCTCTGGATGTCGTCCTCGGCGTGTTCCCAGTTGACGGTGGTCAGATTCACCGCGGCCTGACGTGCGGTGTCGACGAACATCTCGCGCCTCTGCTGTTCATGCTGAACCTGATAGAACTCGTATCCCGTCCAACCGGTCAGCGCTGCGAGCGCGACGACGAGTACCACGCCGAGAGCCGTCGGCGTCCGCAGAAAACGTCGCCGCTCGGGCACCGCCTGGTCGTCGTCCGCCGGTTCGGTCTCGTCGGCAACCTCGTCGTCCGCCTCGGCGGTCTCGTCGGCCTCGGTCTGCTCGACAGGCTCGGCG
The DNA here is from genome assembly GCF_001953975.1 of Mycobacterium sp. NS-7484. Taxonomy (GTDB): domain Bacteria; phylum Actinomycetota; class Actinomycetes; order Mycobacteriales; family Mycobacteriaceae; genus Mycobacterium. The sequence continues at coordinate 18,525 of NZ_MBEJ01000122.1, read as the reverse complement.
TCGGCGCTGTCGTCTGCCATACATCTGCTCCTCGGGGCACTACGTGTCGCGTGGGTTGGCACGCGTGCGCTCCAAAGTACGTGGCATCGGTCACACCGCGATCAGCGGTCCCGGGTGCGCGCACCCACGGCTCGCAGAGCAAAGTCCACCGCCGCTGCGCACGCATCCTCGCGATCGCCGTCGGCAGGCAGACGGGCCAGCTCATGGCTGACCACGGCGCGGATGGCCGCAGCGTCGCGATCCGGCTTGGCCAGTGGAAAGGAGCCATCGTCGCGGCCGCGGCGCAGAAGCCCGGCCAGTGCCCGTTCCCGGTCGAAGCGCCACTGTTCCTGGGCCTCGTCGTACCCCTTGGCCGAGCGGATCTCGTCGGAATCCAGAACTGCGGCGTGATTACGCAACCGCGCATCGTGGATCACCTGGAACGCGACGCTGATCCACTGTGCGAGCTGCTCGACCGGCCGTCCGCCGTCGTCATCGGCGATCCGGTCCAGACGGCAGCCCAACGACCGGCCGCCGCTCTGCTGCATGGCCAAGAACAGCGCATCCTTGGACTCGAAGTGCCGGTAGAACGCCCGGGTGGACAACCCCGCCCGGGCCAAGATCACCGCCAGCGGCACCGCACCGGCATGGGGCTCGGACAGGCACGTGAACGCCGCCTTGATGATTGCCTTGCGCTCATCGGCGTCGCGTGCCACCTCGCCTGGCTCGATTTGCACGATTGTCAATTCTAGGAACGTGCCCGCGCAGCGGGTCGCGGATGGGGCGAAAACCCGTCTGGGTAACGTGACCTCCGGGGCCTGGCGAGAGGAATGTCCGTGAGCACCGGGAAACCAGAGCACAGCCAATTGCGGACCGTCACGTTCCGCGGGGTCGACGACCTGAATCTGGTCGGCGACGAATGGAACCGCGACGCGGCGTCGGCTGCCGACAAGCCGACGGTCCTGTTGTTGCACGGCGGCGGACAGAACCGGTTCTCCTGGAAGAACACCGGACAGATCCTGGCCGACCGCGGGCTCCACGTGATCGCTCTCGACGCACGTGGGCACGGCGACAGCGACCGCTCCCCCAGCGCCAACTACTCGGTCGAGGTGCTGTGCGCCGATGTGCAGCATGTGCTGTACCAGATCGGCCGTCCCGTCGTGTTGATCGGCGCCAGCATGGGCGGCTTGACCGGCATCCTGGCCGCGCACGAGGCAGGTCCGGAACTGGTCACCAAACTGGTGCTGGTCGACGTGGTGCCACGGTTCGAGAAGAGCGGCAGCGCACGTATCCGCGACTTCATGTTCACCAACGTCAACGGCTTCGACTCGTTGGAGGAGGCCGCCGAGGCGGTGGCGGCCTACCTGCCGTACCGCACCAAGCCGCGCAGTCCCGAAGGGCTCAAGAAGAACCTGAGGCTGCGCGACGGGCGTTGGTACTGGCACTGGGATCCGGCGTTTCTGACCAAGCCGGAAGACGATCCCTTCGTCCGGGTCGAGAAGCTGGAACAGGCCGCGATAAACCTGTCGATCCCGATCCTGCTGATCCGCGGGAAACTGTCCGATGTGGTCAGCCCGGAGGGTGTGCAGGACTTCCTGGAGAAGGTGCCCGCCGCCGAGTTCGTCGAGTTGTCCGACGCCGGGCACACCGCCGCCGGTGACGACAACGACGCCTTCACCGGCGTGGTCGTGGAGTTCGTCGGCCGCTGAACTGCCGTCAACCCGCCGACGCCAAGGTTCGAAGCTGTCGGCGCGAGGTCACCCCGAGCTTGGCGAACACGTTACGCAAGTGCCACTCGACGGTGTGGGTGCTGATGAACAACCGCTCGCCGATGACGGCATTGGTGAAGCCTTGCCCGGCCAGGGTCGCGATCTGCAGCTCCTTGGCGGTGAGATGGTCCCCTCCGGCGAGTGTGGGCTGAAGCGGCTTGCCCTCCTTGGCAATCAGTTCACGTTCGGCCCGCCCGGCAAACGCCTGGGCGCCGAAGCGGATAAACATGTCGTGGGCGACGGTGAGATGCTCGTGTGCCGCCGAGCGCCGCCGCCTGCGCCGCAGCCACTCCCCATACCGAAGGTGTGCCCGCGCGTGGTGGATCCGAACCTGGGTACGGCTCAGGTGGTCGATCGCTTCGAGGTGACCGGCCTCGGCATCCTGACCATGGGTGGTCAGTGCCCGAGCACTCGCCAGAGTTCCCCGCGCCCAATCGGTTTGGCTCGTGGCGAGGCGGCGGGTCAGCCGGATGAGCGCATCCTCGGCCGTTGCGGTGTCACCGACACGGGTGGCCGATTCGACGAGCTCGACCAGGTACCAACCGTAGAGCCCGAGGTCGTCATACTCGGCGGCCTGTCGGGCGGCGGTGAACGCCTCCTCGTAACGGCCCAGACCGTTGCACAGCACCGCCGTCGCATACCGGGCCAGCCCCAGGGCGCGTCCTTCCCCACGGTTGAGCGCAGCTTCCGCACCGGTTTTGATGCCCTCCAGGTCGGCCGGATCCCCTCTCCACGCGTCGAGCAGCAGCGACGGGTAACGCCAGGGGGCGTGGTAGCCGGCCGAGGCCGAGCGCGAATGTGCCTCCGACAGCATCATTTCGGCTTCGTCGAGCCGTCCGGTCAGCATGAGCACGACGGCTCGGTGGGACAGCGTTTCGGCGAGCAGGTGCCCGGCGCCGGACTCCCGAGATCGTTGCACCGCAGCCGTGGCAAACCGGTGTGCGAGAGCGTCATCCCACATCTCGTAGGCTGCGGCCTGCTCGAGAACAGGCAGGGCGGCCAGCCGGCCCGATGCCTCGAACTCCGGCACCGCGGCGGGTTCACCGGCGGCGGGAACGACCGACTCGGCGAGGCGGGCCACGGCCGGGACGCTCCCGAGACGGCCGGCAGCCGTCGCTGCGGCGAGTGCTTCCAGACGGGCTTCGACCGCCGCGGCTTCGTCGAGGGTTTCCAACTTTTGTGCGGCATCGTGCAATCGGGCGGCGATAGCGCTCGACGTCGTCGCACCGGAACCGTCATCACGATGTTCGAGGTACGTCATCCGGGCAGACAACCCGGCCGATCGGGCCCGCTGCAGTTCGGTCAGCGGGCCCAGCTGCGCCATGGCGAGCAACTCCTCGGCATCGCCCAGAGCACCGGCATCGAGTTTGGCGCGGGCCGCGGCGAGCGCACAGTCGCCGCGGCGTTCGGGGTGCGAGGTCAGCAGCGCCGCCCGCTGCAGGAAAGCTGCCGCCACCGAGACACCGGACCGGTGGCGGGCGGGGCCAGCGGCGGCTTCCAGTTGCGCGGCCACCTCGTCGTCGGGCCCCGTCACGGCATTGGCGATATGCCACACGCGCCGATCGGGATCGGTCTGCGCGTCGGTGACTTCGGCCAACACCCGATGTATTGCGCGACGCTCCACCGGGTCTGCGGCACGGTAGGCTGCCGACCGCGCGAGGGGATGGCAAAACCGCACCCCGGCCCCGACTTCCACCACACCGGCCGCCACCGCGGGGGCCAAGTCGGCGGCGGTGACCGCCAAGCGGTGCGCGACGCGGATCAGCACTGCGCGGTCTCCGATCGGCTCGGCAGCGGCGGCGAGAAGCAGCTGCCGCGTCGGTTCCGGCAGTGCCCCGATCCGTTCGACGTAGCTCTGCTCGATTCGTGTGGTCACCGAGCGGGGATGTCCGCGGCGCAACGAGCCGCCAAGTTCGGCAGCGGAGTCATCTGCCGGCAGCGTCATCAACGCCAACGGATTACCCCCGGCCTCGGCCAGGATGCGGTCACTCACCCGCGGATCCAGGTGGACACCCAGGGTCGAGTCCAACAGCTCGCGCGCGTGTGCATCGGACAGGGCTCCGACCACCCGTTCCGGCAGGCCGGCCAAAGCGCCCACGTCACGGGTGGCGAACACCAGCCCCACCGGTCCTTCCATTCGTCGCGCCGCGAACGACAACACCTCCAGTGAGGCGAGATCGAGCCACTGCGCATCGTCGATGAGGCACAACAGCGGCCGGTCACGGCCGGCCGCGGTCAGCAGGGCCAGCGCCGCCACCCGCACCCGGTCCGTCGGGGGACTGTCCCCGGTGTCCAGCCCCAGGGCCGTCTCGAGCGCTCGGCGCTGTGGGTCCGGGAGTTCGTCGAGGTAAGGCAGCAGCGGCCGACACAGCTGCTGCAGGCCGGCATACGCCAGGTCCATGTCGAACTCCACGCCGGTGACCTGAGTGGTGCGGAAACTGCTGTCACACTGGCGGGCCCGCCCGAGCAGGTAGCCCAGCAGTGCCGTCTTGCCGACACCGGCCCCTCCGCGCAACACCAGCACTCGGCTTTCGGTCGACAGAGCCGACATCAGACCATCCAGCAGCCGGCATTCGTCGTCGCGACCGATCAGAACCTGGGCGTCGAGGTCGTGAAAAGTTTTCCGCCGCATATGAATATAGACCGCTCGGATAGCCGAAATGTGACAGAACCTAGGCCGAGGGATCGGCGGCCAGCCTCCCCGCGATATCCCGTCGGGAGCGGATGCCCAACTTGCTGAACACCTTTCGCATGTGCCATTCCACGGTGTGGGCGCTGATGTACATCGCAGCGCCGATCTGCGCGTTGGTCAGCCCGTCGGCAGCCAGCGCAGCGATCTGCCGCTCCTGGTCGGTGAGCGCCGCGCCGGCCGGCCTCGATCGAGCGGTCGACGGCTCGTGCGCCGGCCCACCCGCTGCCGCAAGTTGGCGAGCGGCCCGCTCGGCGAAGCCGCGCGCACCGATGCCTCCCAGCAGTTCGTGTGCGCGGCCCAGTGTCTGCCGGGCATCCTCGTGACGCTGCTCACGGCTCAACCACTCTCCGTACACCAAATATGCTCGCGCTGTGAGCATTCCCACGCCTGAGAGCGCGAGTAACTCGATCGCTTCCCGATGGTGTTCTTCCGCGGCTGCGCCGTCGGCGACCAACGCGCGAACGTATGCGGCGGTGCCACGCGCCCAGTGGGTTTGACTGACCGCAGCCATGCCTTCGATATGCCGCACCGCGTCTTCGGCTTCCGACGACCGACCGAGTCGCGCTGCGGCCTCGATGAATTCGACCATCGACCACGTCGACAGACCGAGCTCCCGCGGGTACGCCGACCCGCGACGCGCGGCTGCGAGCGCCTCCTCGTACCGGCCGAGTCCGTTGTAGAGCACCGCGGCCGACCATTCCGTCGCCGTCAGCGTCTTACCCTCCCCGTGCAACATCGGATCACCGGTGATCGAGTCGATCGCCTGCCGCGTTCGCATCTCGTCGCCGCGCCAGGGCTCGACCACCACCGCGCCGTAATGCGCGAAGAAACTGCTGCCGATCACCTCGCCTAAGGTAGCCGCCTGGCTGACCAACGCGTCGGATGCGGCGAGGTCGCCGGCGTAGACCCGATTCGACAACCGCAGCAGCAGCGCCGACGGCAGCACCGCGAGCGCACCGGCCTCGATCGCCAGTTCCACCAGGGTTGCCGACAGTGCCGACCAGGCATCGAATTCCCAAGTGTTGTGTGCCAATCGGCATGCCAACGGCAGCCAACCCAGTCCTTCCTGGGCTCCGATGGGGGTCGTCAGGTAGGCGGTCAGGGCGCGCTGAACCAGCGACGCACCGGCCGCGTAACCGTCGACCGTTATCCGGGACACCCCCTCGAGCAGCTGGTCCGCCCGCGTCGGATTCGCCGGGCGGGGCATCGTCAGGACGGCCGCCGCAACCTGCTCGACACCGGTGTCCTCCGACAAGCGGCCGGCGGTGAGCGCGGCGTAGATGGCATCGCGATAGGTCTCGGTGGCCAGTGCAGCATCAAGTGGCTCAAGCTGTTTGGCGGCGCTCAGCAGTAACGGCAGCCCCGCGCTCGCGCTGCGGGACGAGAACAGGCTGCGTCCGCGGATCAATTCCGCGAGTGCTCGCTGCTGCTCGTCCAGCGGCTGGGCGGCACCGACGTCGAGCAAATCGAGAGCGTCGCCGAACTCCCCTGCCTCGCTCTTGGCCTGGGCCGCGGCCAAGGCACGGGTGCCGCGACGGAGCGGGTCTGGGGTCAGTTGGACGGCCCGGTCGAGAAAGGCTGCGGCCGCGGCCGCACCACCGCGCGCCCGGGCCCGGTCAGCCGCCCACTCCAGACCGGCGGCCACCTCCTCGTCGGGAACCTCTGCGGCAGTGGCCAAATGCCACACCCGGCGATCCGGGTCATGGTCTGGATCGGTCGCCTCGGCCAGCGCCCGGTGCACCTGCTGCCGCTGCTGGAGTGTCGCCGACCGGTAGGCCGCCGACCGCACCAGCGGATGACGGAACCGGACCATGGTGCCCACGGTGAGCAGATCGGCCTCCTCGGTTTCCAGGCCGGCAGCGGCCATATCGATGCCGAGCCCCGCTGCGGCGCGCCGCAGCAGTGCCACATCGCCCACCGGATCGGCCGCCGCGAGCAGGATCAGACGTTGGGCATCGAGCGACAGGGAGCCGAGACGACGCCGGAAGCCGGTCTCGATCCGGTGGGCCGGCGGCTCACCGGGCGAGCGTCCGGGCCCGGCGACCGGAGGGGTCTGCCCCACCTCGCGGGGAAGTTCGAGCAGCGCAAGCGGATTGCCTCGGGCCTCGGCCAGGATGCGGTGCAGGACACGGTCGTCGATCCGGCCAGGCGTTCCCGCGGCCAGCAGGGCGCGAGCGTCGTGCTCACCCAGACCCTCCACCTGCAGTCGGGGTAGCTCCTTCAGCGCGTCGACGCGGACCGGTTCACGTACGGCAAACACCAGCGCCACGCGCTCGGCCAGGAGCCGACGGGCGACGAAAGACAGTGTGTGGGCCGACATCTGGTCCAGCCACTGGGCATCGTCGATCAGGCAGACCACGGGCTTGCGCGCGGCTGCGTCGGCCAGCAGGCTCAAGACGGCCAATCCGACCAAGAAGCGATCGGGAGGAGCGCCGCCCCCGAACCCGAAGGCCGCCTGTAGCGCCGCCCGCTGCGGATCCGGCAGCCGGTCGAGATGATCGGTGAACGGCGCGCAGAGTTGGTGCAGCGCACCGAAAGCCAGTTCGGCCTCCGCCTCGACACCCGTGATGCGTGCCACCCGGCAGCCCGGGGCGTGCTCGGCCACGTGGTCCAACAGCGCGGTCTTGCCGATCCCCGCCTCACCACGTAACACCACCGATGCGCTGCGACCATTCACCGCCCCCGCGACGAGGTCGTCGAGCGTCGCACATTCCCGATGCCGGCCGAGCAGCCGGCCGGTGCCCCTGCGCTCCATGTTCTCGACGCGCAGCGTGTCGACCGACCAGGTCGACCAGCTGGTCACGCCGCTCGTGAGCACGCGAAATCCTCGACCAGCACCCGCTCCAACTCCCGCAGTTCGCCGGTGTGGGCCGCCGCCAGAAACGCCTTGACCAGGCGGCGGTGCGTCCCCACCGGAACCGGTGTCACGCGCCGGCCCACATCCAACCGGGTCTGGGCGCGACGAACCAGCTGGCGGGCATTGGCGACGCTGAGCGTCAGCAGCGCGGCAACGTCGGCATAGGGGTAGCCGAATCCCTTGCGCAGCAGATAGGCGGCCAGCTCCCCCGGCGACAACCTGGCCATGAGCAAGGCGAGCACATCCTCGATCAGCGCCGTCCGCTCGGCGCTGCGGGCGGACGCGTCCTCGCCGGACTCGGTGAGCTGTCCCAACGGTGACGCGGTCGGGGCCTCATGACGGTGCCGCGCGGACTGGATCACGTTGATGGCCAGATTGGTCGTGGTGGTGATCAGGAACGCGGCCGGGTTCTCGACCCGGGCCCGGTCGGTGCGCTGCCAGCGCAACCAGGCCTCCTGGACCAGATCTTCGGCCCCGCACACCTCGCCGGTGACCCGGTAGGCGATCCCGAACAACCGCGGCCGGTGACTCAGGAAGATGTCGAGGGCCACGTCGAGGTCGGCGGATGGCGGCATGGTTCCACTTTCGGTCCCACGTGCCCGCCGTCGCGCCACGGAGGTCCGTGGTCGAGTCCGTGGCGCCCACCCCACGGACTGCCACGGAGCACCACGTATCGGCCCTAGCCGGCTGCCCCGAGCGCACCGGGCAGCTCACGTCGGGAGCTGACGCCGAGCTTCGTGTACACCTTGCGAAGGTGCCACTCCACGGTGTGCGGGCTGAGGAACAGCTCCGCACCGATCTTCGGATTGGTCATCCCGGCGGCGGCCAACGCGGCGATCTGCGCCTCCTGTGGAGTCAGGCTGGTCGCCGGCCCGGTTTCGCGGGTGCGCACATGTTCACCTGTGGCCAGTAGTTCGCGTCGGGCCCGCTCGGCGAACGCCGTGGCCCCCATGCCGTCGAACATCTCGTGGGCGGTCCTGAGTTGCTCGCGCGCCACTGCCCGCTGCCGGTTGCGGCGCAGCCACTCTCCGTACAGCAGATGGGTGCGTGCCACCTCCACGACCACGCGGTCGCCGGCGATCTCCTCGATGGCCGTGCGGTACAGCGCATCTGCCTCGTCGCCGTCGGCGAGCAGGGCCCGGCTGCGCGCGCTGACGCCGCGGGCCCACCCGGAATCGGCGGCGTGGGTCAGTTCGACGAGACGGGCCAGTGAGGTGCGGGCCGCGTCGAGCTCACCGCACCGGACGGCGGCCTCGACATGCTCGACCAACGACAGCCCGGTGAAGTTGTAACCGTCGTGCTCGATGCCCGTCCGGGCCGCCGCGAGCGCCTCGTCGTAGCGGGCCAGGCCGTTGTACAGCACTCCCTGGACGTAGCCGGTGACGCCCAACAGCGAGACCTCGCCGTGCTGCGCGGCACGTGCCTTGGCCTCGGCGATCGGGCCGGCAGCGGCGGCCTCGTCGCCCCGCCACGCGGCCAACACCAGCGAGGCGTACGCGTGTGGGGTCTGTCCGGTCGCGGCGGAGATCGCGTCGGCCTCCTCGATCATGCGGGCGGCCGTGGCGAAATCGCCGTGGTGGATGTAGACGCCGCCGAGGTAGATCAGGGCCGGGGGCAACACCCCGAGTGCGCCGATGTCGCGGGCGAGCCGTACTGCACGGGTTGCGAAGGCATCCCACGCGGGCAGATCCCAGCCGTAGTGGATGAACGATTCCAGCGCGACCGGCACGAGCAGCAGCCATCGCATGGTCGCTTCGCGGCTGCGTAGTTCCTCTTGCGCGAACGGTTCGAAGGCTCGGCGCAGGACCGGCACCCCGGCGTCATGTCCGTCGGCCAGCAGCGTGGCCACACCGTCGAGCAGCAGATCGGCGGCAGGCGAGTTCGACGGCGGAGCACCCGATGCGCAGGCGGCGACCGCCGCGGCCCTGGCGCCGGCCGGCCCGTGGACCCGGCCGGCGAACACGGTGGCGCTGATCGCCTCCAGGTAGGTCTCGCGGGCCAGTGGTGACTCGGCGGCCGTGAATTGTTCGGCGGCGTCGAGCAGTAACGGGGCTGCCTCGTCACTTCGGCTGCGGCCGAACAGGATTCGGGCGCGCAGTCGGGCCAGCCGGGCCTGGTCCAATGGGTCGAGCGGGCACAGGCTGGCCATGGTGGCCAACTCGGTGGCGCGATCGGGTGCGGCGGCCGAGAAATGCGCCTCGGCGGCCGCAAGTGCCCGGCGGCCGCGCTGCCAGACGTCCGGGGTCAGTTCGGTGGCACGTTCCAGCAGAACCGCCTCGGCCGCCATTCCGCCGCGCTGCCGCGCGCGGCCGGCAGCGCGGTCCAACCCCGCCGCGACCTCCTCGTCGGGCCCGTCGGCCGCCTCTGCGGCGTGCCAGGCGCAGCGGTCGGGATTCAGGACCGGGTCGGTGACCGCTGCCAGAGCCCGGTGCACCGCCCGACGCTCATCAGGATCGGCCTGGCGGTACACCGCCGAGCGGACCAGCGGATGGCGGAACCGCACGGACTCACCGAATTCGATCAGGCCAGCCGCCTTGGCCGGTGCCGCATCGGGGACGATGTCCATCGCCTCGGCCGCACGCAGCAGCAACCGGGCCTCCCCGACCGGGTCGGCGGCCGCGATCAACAGCAGTGTTCGGGTCGGTGCCGGCAGCATCTGGATCCGGTCGGCGAAGTCCTGTTCGACGCGGCTCGACACCGATTCGCGGTTCGTCGCCTCATCCGCCTCGACGCCGTAGGCGAGCTCGGCCGCACTGCGTCCGCGGTAGAGCTCCAGAAGTGCGAGCGGATTTCCGGATGTCTCGGCCACCAGCCGGTCGCGTACCCGTTCTTCCAGCCGGCCGTCCACCGCGGCCTCCAACAGCTCGCCGCCCGCCGTCGGGTCGAGCCCACCGAGCCGCAGCTCGGGCAGATCCTTGAGCACGGCATGCCCTTCGGGGTCACGCACCGCGAACACCATCGCGACGGCCTCGGCCAACAGCCGGCGTGCCACGAACTCCAGCGTCAGCACCGACACCTGGTCCAGCCACTGCGCGTCGTCGACGATGACCAGCACCGGACGCGTCTCCGAGGCCCGGGTGAGCAGGGTCAACACCGCCAGGCCGACCAGGAAGCGATCCGGCGGATCACCGGCGGCCAAACCGAACGCGACCCGCAGCGCGTCGCGCTGGGGCACGGGCAGCGCATCGATCGCGGAGAGAAACGGTGCGCACAGTTGATGCAGCCCGGCGTAGGCGAGCTCCATGTCGGCCTCGATGCCGCGGGCCGTGGTGACGGTGATGCCCGAGGCATGGGCCGCCACAAACTCCAGCAACACCGATTTGCCGATGCCCGCCTCACCTCGGATCACCGAGACCGCGGATTCGCCGCGGCGCAGGCCGTTGAGCAGCTCCGTCAGCCGGGCGCACTCACGTTGCCTGCCAACCAGGTTGGGCAACGGGCTGGCACTCATGCGGGCGACTCCTGGCGGGGCTGGCCGGCACGGATGTGCGCGACTGGCGAGAAATCTACCGGGATTGTCACAAACCGTGACGCCACCCGGTCGGTACTTATAACCACCGGTCTGTCACGAGGAGATGTCCATGTCGCTCCGCGAACACCAGCTCGCCACGTCTGTCCTCGTGATCGGCGTCGGCGCGGCCGGGTTGCGCGCGGCCATCGAGCTCGCCGAGTCGGGTATCGCGGTCACGGCTGTGGGCAAGCACACACCGGACGACGACCACACCGGGCGGTCCCTCAGCGGCATCAACGCCGCGCTGGGCACGGCAGGCGCGTGGGAGCAGCATGCGGCCGACACTCTTCGCGAGGCCCGGTTGTTGGCCGATCCGCGCACCGTGCAACAGGTCGCCCAGGGTGCCGCTCAAGGCATCCACGACTTGGAGCGATTCGGTCTGCGCGCGGAACGAGACGATGCCGGCGGGGCGCGCTCTTACCGGCGTCGGGCCGACGCCGGTGAGGTGCAACGCGTCCTGCGTGAATACGCGCTGCGGCTCGGGATTCCGATGCTCTCGACGGTCTACATCACCCGGATTCTGGTGAACGACGGAGCCGTGTTCGGTGCATACGGTTTCGATCTGGTCGACGGATCCCGCTATCTCGTCCACGCCGACGCGGTGATCCTGGCCACCGGCGGGCACTCCCGGATCTGGCGGCGGACATCGGCCCGCCGCGACGAGAACACCGGTGACTCGTTCCGGCTCGCCGCCGAGGCGGGCGCCCGGTTGCGAGATGCCGAGCTGGTGCAGTTCCGGCCATTCGGGTTGCTCACCCCCGAGCCCGCGGCAGGCACGCTGATCAGCGATTCGGTATGCGAGGAGGGCGCCTATCTGCTCAACACCTCCGGTGAGCGGTTCATGGCCCGCTACGCCCCGGAGCAGATGGAGCGGGCCGGCGCCGGCCGGGTGGCGATGGCGGCCTATACCGAGATCAAGGCGGGGCGCGGCACCCGCAGCGGAGGGGTTTGGCTCGACCTGTCGCATCTGCCCGCCGAGCAGGTCGTGACGCGGCTACCGCGCATCTACCAGGCGCTGCTGGAGCTGCAGGGGCACGACATCACCCGCGACCCCGTCGAGGTGGCCCCGACGGCGCATCACTCCTTGGGCGGGGTCGCGGTCCGGCCCCAGGACCACCGCACCGAGGTCGACGGGCTCTACGCCGCCGGCGAGGCCGTCACCGGACTGCACGGGGCCGGCCCGCTGGACGGAAACTCCTTGAGCGCGGTGTTGGTCTACGGCCGACTGACCGGCCAAGCCGCAGGCCAGTATTCGGCGCGGCTGGGTGCCCAACGTCGCTCACCGGCGGCCGTCCGTGCCGCCCAGACCCAGATCGACCGGTTGCTGGCCGCCGATGGCAGCGAGAACATCCGAGGATTGCAACGTTCGGTGCGCAACCTGATGACCGAACATGCCGGCGTGGTGCGCGACGAAGCCGGGCTGCGGGCCGGGCTGGGTGCGCTCGACGAGATCGAGTTCCGGATGGCCGACGTGGCTGTACACACCGACATCAGCGGGTTCGCAGACCTCGCGCACGCCTTCGACCTGCAGTCGGCCGTGCTGTCGGCGCGAGCCACGCTCGAGTGTGCGCTGGAACGACGTGAAACGCGCGGCTGCCACATACGTTCGGACTTCCCCGATCTCGACCCGGCACTGCAGGTAAACCTGGTGTGGTCACCGCTCGAGGGGGTGCGCCGCGAGCCCATCGCTCCGATCCCCACCGACATCGCGGAGTTGATGCACGGCTAGCTACGGGTTCGCGTCAGCCTGTTCTGCCTCGGCCAGCCGCTGGTGCAGACGCTCCCGGATGTCCTGCGGGGTATAGGCGTTTCGGCGACGCTGATCACGCGCCACCATGACACCACCGGCGACGACGCCGGCGACACCGGCCAGCCCGACCCACTTCCAGATGCTGCGCATGCCTTGAGTCTGCCTAAGCTGCGCATGTGAAAGCGAACACCGTGTCGTTGAGCAAGGCGCTGGAGGAGACCCGCACCGGTGACATCTGGCTGTTTCGCGGCGGGTCCGGGCCCGACCGGGCGATCCAGACCCTGACCAACAGCCCGGTCAACCACGTCGGTATGACCGTGGCCATCGACGACCTTCCGCCGCTGATCTGGCATGCCGAGCTCGGCGACAAACTGCTCGACATGTGGACCGGCACCTTCCATCGAGGCGTGCAGTTGCACGATGCCCGCCAGGCCGTCGAACGCTGGGCCCACAGTTACGGGCAACGCTGCTGGTTACGTCAGCTCACCCCGTTCGCCACCCGCGAGCAGGAGGACAAGCTGCTCAAGGTGATCGCCCGGATGAACGGCACGGCCTTTCCCACCACGGCCCGGCTCACCGGCCGCTGGCTGCGCGGCCGGGTCCCCGTCGTCAGCGATTTCACCCGCGGAATCCCATTCGTGCACAACAAGGTTCGTGAGTCGGCCGAACGCAGGAAGGCACGCGATCGCCAGGTCGGGCTGGAAACCGCCTACTGCGCCGAGACCGTTGCCATCACCTACGAGGAGATGGGCCTGCTCACCACTGAGAAGCACTACAACTGGTTCGATCCCGGCTCGTTCTGGAGCGGGGATCGGTTGCCATTGACCGCCGGATATGCGCTGGGCGACGAGATCTCGGTGATCGTCGACTGAGATTTCTGATTGTCACCGAACGTGCACTCAGATCGCGTTGCGGGATGCACATTCGGCACGTCAATCACGTTCTCACAACCCGAACTTGGCCCGAGCCTCGTCGGTGACGGGCGTGAACAAGTTGACCAGGTTTCCATCGGGGTCGCGAAACAGCAGCGCGCGATTACCCCAGGGCATCGTCGTCGGTTCCGTCACCACCTCGCCGACCGACTCCCGGAGCCGCTCGTATTCGGCATCCACGTCGTCGACGATGAACTCGATGATGGCGCTGCGGTTGGCCGCCGGCTCGGCGGACCCGGCACCGAACAGCGGTACGGTCTTGTCACTGCCGATGGCCAAAGTGCCGACCGGCGTGGGAATCTCGGCGAACAGTTCATTGCCCCAGACGGCGTCGGCGCCGGTGACCGTCTCGTAGAACGTGACGAGCCGCTTGACGTCGGCGGTGATGATGCGGGTGGAAACGAATTTCATGCGCGGCACCCTAGTCGTGGGCACCGACAACAGGCTCCGAGCCGAGATTCAGCCGGTGAACACGAGGCTCCAGTTCGGCGCTGTTGATGGGCCAGAGAGTCAATCCGAACCCACGGGGTCGGTCGTCGCAAGACCGAGATGTTCTGCGACTACCTTCATCGTGGCGTCATGGCTTGCCACTGTGACCGGCTCGCCGATCAGGAGCGCGGTCGCAAGATGCAACGCGTCGAGCGTCCTGATGTGCCGCTCAATGGATTCGGCGATGACGTGCGTCTCCCTGGTGATGTCGAACATCCCGACGCGATCCAGTAAAGGAGCCCCATCCGTCAGCGGCCTCTTGTCACGCCGCAGCACGCGAACGACCTCGGTGCGCAGCAGCCGCGACGAGACGAAATCGGTTCCGGGGCTCTGCATCCATTCCTGCAGCCGGACACGCTCGGGAACATCAAGGATCGTGCGCAGCGCGATCGAGGAATCGAGATAGACGATGCCCACGGGGTCAGTGGTCGCCCTTGATCTCATCCAGAACGGCGTCGACATCAGCGGACTCGTAAGCAGGGCCTCCCGGCCGATCCGGCCAAGGAGCCGGCGCCGGCGCCGGCGGCGTGTAACGCCCCTGGCGTTCTGCCCGCGCCAACGGCGCGTCCTGGCTGCGGTAGGCGCTGACACGCCAGCGCGGCTCACCGCGCTCGGTCACGATGACCTCGCCGGTGTCGGTGACCTGGTCGAGCACGGCCGAAGTGCGCTGGTTGAGGTCACGCTTCGTGACGGTGTCCACGGGACTGATTGTAGTACGTATGTCTGACATGACTAGGAAACCGGCTGAACGTTGAACCGGAACTCCACCGGTTGGTCATCCCCTTCTATCGCCGCCTTGGTGGCGGTAAGCCATGTTCGGATGTAGCGACGGTGGGACTCAGCTGCCTCCGCCAACACGGTCGGGTTTGCCGCCAGATAGTCGACGAGCCACCCCGACAACCCGTCCCACTCCTCCACAGCGCCAGCCGGATACAGCTTCCAACCGAGGTGCTCCACCGTCCACTGGTCCTTAGCCTGATTGCTCAGCATCGACGCTGTGACCCAGTTCGACTGGTCGTCGCTCCCACCGCGGCTGACGGGCACGAAATGATCGACCGTCGGGAACAACTCCCAGAAAGCGGGGTGCGTCTCTGAGACCTTCCAGTTCGGATGTGTCGGGAAGTCGACCCCTAGCACGACATGGAGGAGTCGGAGAACGCCGGGGTTAACGAGTCGGTTGCCCGTGTAGCGGTCGATGAAGCCATCTCTCATGAACAGCTTCATCGACTGACGTTCTGAGTACCGGCGGGCGATCTTCTCTACCGGCTTAAACGGATACCGCGACCGAATGGTCGCCTTAGCAGAACGCGAGTCGCCCGCAGCAAGAGCAGCGCATACCTCAAACAGCACGCCAGCCTTTGAGTCCACCCGTATACCTCCCGACTGCTTGCCCGCGGCTTTGCCGATCACACGTTGAAGCGGAACTCCACCCAATTGCGTCACCGATAAACATCACGACGATGCCGTACGTCGATTACCCGTACAACCACAACATCCTCATGAATCTCGTAAACAACGCGGAAGTCGCCGCGCCGTGCTGACCAGCGGCCGGCCAACTCGTCACGCAGGCGCTTGCCGACCCGATGAGGGTGCTCGGCGAGCGGACCGCAGATGAACTCCCAGCAAGCCGCCGCGACAACCTCGGGGAGTTCCTCGGACAGACTTCGCCGAGCGCGTCGAGTCAGTTCGACTCGGTAGGTCATGAAGTGATGACGCCCTTCGCGCGGAGTTCGGACTCCACCTCTTCCAGCGGGTAGACCCGGCCAGCGGCGATATCGGCGTCAGCCTCGCGGATTGCCTCCATCGCTTCCCGATCGCCCAGAATCTCGAGCGTCTCCATGAGAGAGTCGTAATCGTCGGCGCTCATGAGCACGGCGGCGCGGCGCCCATTCTTGGTGACCTCCACCCGCTGATGAGTGCGCATCGCCTCGTCCACCAACTTGGAGAGGTTCGCGCGTACATCGGCGATTGGCAACGTAGTCATGTACATAATTCTAGCGCGATCGTAGAACTCAAGCAGTTGCGATTGATGGATCATGGAACCAAAGCAACGGGGGTGACATGACAAACCACTGGTCGGCGGTGACGATCGATTGTCTAGATCCGGTCCGGATGTCGACGTTCTGGGGACAGTTGCTCGCCATCGAACCGTCGCATGAGCACGGTGACGATCCAGGTTGGGCGACCCTCGGATCTCGATCAGGTCCGACACCTCGACTCACGTTCCAGCGAGTGCCCGAGACGAAGTCGACGAAGGTTCGCATCCACCTCGACGTCGAAGTCGATGACATCGAAGCCGGACAGCAGCAAGTCGAGAACCTCGGCGGGCAATGGTCAGGCACTCGCCACGACTACGACGAGGGTGTCGTTCTCGTCATGCTGGATCCCGAGAACCACGAGTTCTGCCTCGTCCAGTATTTCGAAAGACCAACCGCCAAAGGTTGAATCGGAATTAGACGTTGAACCGGAACTCCACGACATCCCCGTCGGCCATCACGTAGTCCTTGCCTTCCATCCGGACCTTGCCCGCCGCCTTGGCCGCGGCCATCGACCCCGCCTCGACGAGATCGTCGAAGGACACGATCTCGGCCTTGATGAAGCCCTTTTCGAAGTCGGTGTGGATCACGCCGGCCGCCTTGGGTGCGGTGTCGCCCTGGTGGATGGTCCAGGCCCGCGCTTCCTTGGGCCCGGCGGTCAGATACGTCTGCAGCTTCAAGGTGTGGAAGCCGGCGCGGGCCAGCGCGTCCAGACCACGCTCGGTCTGCCCGATCGACTCCAGCAGCTCGGTGGCCGACTCGTCGTCGAGCTCGATCAGCTCCGATTCGATCTTGGCGTCGAGGAACACCGCGTCGGCCGGGGCCACCAGCTCCCGCAACTCCGCCTGCTTGGCCGGGTCGGTCAAGATCGATTCGTCGGCGTTGAACACATACAGGAACGGCTTGGTGGTCATCAGATTCAGCTCGCGCAGGATCGACCAGTCCTGAGCCGCAGAGGCCGCAGAGAACAGAGTCTTTCCGCCATCGAGTACCGCCTGGGCCGCAACCGCCGCCTCCAGCACCGGCTTGCGGTCCTTGTTGTTGCGGGCTTCCTTCTCCAGCCGCGGCACCGCCTTCTCCAGCGTCTGCATGTCCGCGAGGATCAGCTCGGTCTCGATCACCTCGATGTCCGAGCGCGGGTCCACCCGGCCGTCCACGTGGACCACGTCGTCATCGGCGAACGCCCGGACCACCTGACAGATGGCATCGCACTCGCGGATGTTGGCCAGAAACTTGTTACCGAGACCGGCGCCCTCGGACGCGCCTTTGACGATGCCGGCAATGTCGACGAACGTCACCGGCGCCGGCACGATCTTCTCCGAGCCGAAGATCTCGGCGAGCTTGTCGAGCCGGGGATCGGGCAGCGGCACCACGCCCTCGTTGGGCTCGATGGTCGCAAACGGGTAGTTGGCCGCCAACACGTCGTTACGTGTCAGGGCATTGAACAGAGTCGACTTTCCGACGTTCGGCAAACCGACGATTCCCAGGTTCAGGCTCACAGGGAACACAGTCTAGGCCGGTGTGACAGGCACGCCAGCGCGAGCTGGCAGCACGCGGCCAGACATAGCCGGTACGGTCTACGTGTGTCAGGACAGCGCGCACAGTCGGCCGTGCCGGCTGATCATCGCTCTGTACACCCGCGTTTCGCCGGTGTGCCGTGGTGGGGTGCTGTCTTGTTGGCCGTCACGGCTACTGCGATCGGCTTTGCTTTCGACGCCGGTTCCGGTGCCCGGGAACTCAGCGCGGTGTTCGCGGTGTGTTACTCGCTCGGTTGCCTTTTGGCTGTTCTGGCGGTTCAACAGGCCGGCCTGTTCACCGCGGTGATCCAGCCTCCGCTGATCCTTTTCGTCGCTGTCCCGGGGTCCTATTTTCTGTTCCACGGGGGCCAGCTCGACGGCGTGAAAGACCTGGCGATCAACTGCGGATACCCACTGATCGAACGCTTTCCGCTGATGCTGTTCCTTTCGGCGGCGGTGCTGCTGATCGGCCTAGGCCGGTGGTACGTCGGCCTGACAGCGCGCCGCGGGACCGACGCGGTCGAGCCGACCGACGCGACGCACACCGCCAAAGCAGCCGGAACGGCCAAAGCCACGCCCGTCGCAGCAATTGTGGCTTCTGTCACAGAGAAACTTTCCGGGCTGGTGCTCCGCAAACCCGCGACGGCGTCGACTCGTCGGGCCAGGGCGACCGATCAGGACCCGCCCACCGATGCCCCGCCGCGGCGGCGTCCGTCGGAACGGCCCCCACGGCGGCGTCCGGCCGGCGCCGGCGTCGCATCCGAAGCCGGGGCAGCCGCCGGGCGCCCCCGGGGCGAACGCAGGCCCACCAAGCGCACCGCGCCGCCGCGACCCCGTCCCAGCCGCGCCGGTGACACCGACCCCGGCAGCGAGTTCGACGGGGCGATCCCCGAGCGCCCGCGACGCCCCAGGCCTCCGCGTCCGGCCGCGCCCGGGGTCGGCGAGCCGCGCCGGCGGGCACGGACCGAGCCGCGGGAGCTGCGCCCGCCGCGG
>NZ_MBEJ01000121.1 GCF_001953975.1 Mycobacterium sp. NS-7484 | reverse complement strand
GGCGCACCCCCCCCCCCGGCGGCCCTGGCGACCCACGCCGGCGGGCCCCCCCCCCCCCCCCCCCCCCGCTTCCTGACGCGTAGTCGTCGGCGTATTGCCGCCTTGCACTAGCCTCGCTTGCCACACACCGGCCAGGCGCCGATGCCCTGAGTGCGCAGCACGTTCTCGGCCACGCGGATCTGCTCCGCGCGGGAGGCATGGTGCGGCGAGCCCGATCCACCGTTGGCCCGCCAGGTGCCCATGGTGAACTGCAGACCGCCGTAGTAGCCGTTACCGGTGTTGATCGCCCAGTTGCCACCGGACTCGCACGCCGCGACGGCGTCCCAGTTCACGCTGTCCGCATTGGCGGTGCCGGCACCCAGTGCCACCGGAGCCACAGCCAGCGCTCCGGCGATGATGCCCAGCCCAAACGTCTTGCGGATGTTCTTCACTTCGTTCCTTTCGCCAAGCGCGCGCCAACAACACCCGCTCACGCGGGTGCGGCAGCCTGTATCCAGGCCGGAGGGGGTGGTTCGCGCCGTCTCGGTCAGGCGCAAAAGGGAGGGCCACAGTGCCCGGCCCGGGATCAGGCCCGGGCCCCCGCGTCGGGCGTCTTCGCCACCGCGGCCCCACTCACACGCAGGTTCTTGGTGTTGAAATTGTTTGCTCCGTATCGGAGTCGCTTTGGACCGTACAAAGGTCTCGGACGGAAGTCATCCCGATCTAGAAGCAATAGCGGAAAGATCACGGACAGATAACAAGACCCAAGACAGTCCATTTGCGCAGGTCAGCCGCCGATATCGGGCCGTTACCGTTTCGTGATCGGCGCAAACAAAAGGTGAGGCAGATCACCGAGTTTTTGTGAGGTGGCCCACTTGCTTTCCCCTCGGCAAACAAGGGCGTTCGCGGTCGGAAGTACGAAAGCGCAGGTAGATGCCATTGGGCGGTGTCAGATGGCCTCGTGGCGGTGCGGATTCTGTTCGCTACCGCGGGAACCACTCCGGACACCGACCATCCGCCTTGAACAAGTTGGGCCCCAACATATTTCGACCCTTTCGAGGTACGCTCGCGCCCGTGCGCCGCACCCCGTGTCGCGCGGGCGCCGATCTACGGCGAACTCCTATGAGACTGCACCGCATGGCATTTCAGCCTTCGGTGCGATCCACCGATCCGTTCTTGACTTACCACCCCGCAGATGCACCGGCCGCGCCGCGAGGCAAACCCAACGGTCAGAGCCGTACGACACGAAATTAGACATGCTCAGCACCCCCGAACGTCAAACTCACGTCGCATTATCCGTGGGCATATGATGCCGAAAGGCACTGAATGACAGCGGGTTTCATCCACTACCGGCACACCGCGGCGACCGCCGCGTCCTGAATTGAACCCGGTTGCGCCGCTCCAAATACGGACGAATTATCTATCGATACGATGAGAGCGATGAATTCAGCCGTGTTGCGGGCGTAATTCGCAATTTGCTGGACGAAACCACCCAATAGTCAGGTAGTCGGGAGATCACCCGCGGTGTTGACATTGGTCAACGCGCGCTGCGGCTCCATGACGATGCGTTGCGTGTCGACAGCCAGGGCCAGCGACCGCATGCTGCGGTGGCCATCGCGGACCAGCACGGCGATCTGCTCGGCGAGCGCGCTGCGATAAATCCCGGCCAGGTAATGATCCCGGCCGTCCCAGGGCAGCACGATGTCAGCCGGGATCCGTTCGGCCGACGACGCGAGGCGGTCGATCAGGTCCGGCTGCAGGTACGGCATGTCCACCGCGCAGACGAACGCCCGGTCCAGGCCGGCCTTCGCCGCGGCACGCAGCCCACGACCTGTCGCGACCAGCGGCCCCACCCCACGCACCTCGTCGCGCAATACCTCGGCGGTCAGCTCGGGTAACGGCTGGCCCGGGGCAGCGATCACGAAGACCGGCGCACAACGCACGCTCACCGCGGCCACCACGCGTTCGACCATCGTCGAGCCGTCAAAAGGCAACGTCGCCTTGTCGCGCCCCATACGACGCGAAGCCCCGCCCGCCAGAACTACCGCGGCGAGCGGGGCTGTGCTCAGATCTTGTTGTTCGGTCTTCTCAGCGCAACTAGTCGACAGTCCAGGTGTCTTTGCCACGCAGCAAGGATTGCAGAGCCGCCGTGTCATGGGGCTTGGATTCGATCGCCGTGTTGACCTGCTGGCGCGCGGCGTCGTCATAGGTCGGCTTGTTCACCTGGCGGAAGATACCCATGACCATGTGGTCGAGGTTCTGCTCGGACAGGCGCGACAGCGCGAACGCGTAGGCCGGATCGTCCATCTGCGCGTCGTGCACCACGATGTCGGCGGCTGCGACGTCGGCGGTCTTGGCCACCTCGAGACCGAAACCGGACTT
Source organism: Mycobacterium sp. NS-7484 (assembly GCF_001953975.1). Lineage (GTDB taxonomy): Bacteria > Actinomycetota > Actinomycetes > Mycobacteriales > Mycobacteriaceae > Mycobacterium. The sequence goes on along the minus strand of NZ_MBEJ01000121.1, from coordinate 106,210 downwards.
GACGACGCAGTATTCGCCGTCGGCGCCGAACGTGATGGGCTGGCCGTGGCTGACGTTGATCAGCCGCTCCTCGGCGCCTTCCTTGCGCAGGGCGTCGAACGAGCCGTCGTTGAAGATCGGGCAATCCTGCATGATCTCCACCAGCGCGGCACCGCGGTGTTCGGCCGCCCCGCGCAGCACCTCGGTCAGGCCCTTGCGGTCGGAGTCCAGCGCGCGGCCGACGAACGTGGCCTCGGCACCCAGCGCCAACGACACCGGGTTGAACGGGTAGTCCAACGAGCCCATCGGGGTGGACTTGGTGACCTTGCCGGTCTCCGAGGTCGGCGAGTACTGCCCCTTGGTCAGCCCGTAGATCCGGTTGTTGAACAGCAGGATCGTCAGGTTGACGTTGCGACGCAGCGCGTGGATCAGGTGGTTGCCACCGATCGACAGCGAGTCGCCGTCACCGGTGACAACCCACACCGAAAGGTCCGGGCGAGCCAGCGCCAGACCGGTGGCGATCGTCGGGGCACGCCCGTGGATCGAGTGGAAGCCGTAGGTCTCCAGGTAGTACGGGAACCGGCTGGAGCAGCCGATGCCGCTGATGAACGCGATGTTCTCGCGCTTGAGACCCAGCTCCGGCAGGAAGTTACGGATGGTGTTGAGGATGACGTAGTCACCGCAACCGGGGCACCAGCGGACCTCCTGGTCACTGGTGAAGTCCTTACCCTTCTGCGGCTGGTCGGTCGTGGGGACCAGGGAGTTCTTGGTCAGAGCCTCTGTCAGCCCCAGGTCTGCGCCGATCAAGTCAGTCATGCGTTCGCTCCCACAGCATTCGACTCAGTAGGTTCCTCGATGGTGGCTGCTGCCAGCCGCGCGAACTTGGCCTTGTCCGCTTCCTTCTCACCGAGCGTGCCGTCCAGCGCCGCATCGATGATGCCCTCGACCTCGTCGGCGAGGAAGGCCATGCCCTCCACCTTGGTCACCGACTGCACGTCGACCAGGTACTTGCCGCGCAGCAGCAGCGCCAGCTGGCCGAGATTCATCTCCGGCACCACGACCTTCGGGTAGCGGCGCAGCACCTCCCCGAGGTTGGCCGGGAAGGGGTTGAGGTGGCGCAGATGGGCCTGGGCCACCTTGATGCCCTTGCGCCGGGCGCGCCGGCAAGCCTCGCCGATGGGTCCGTAGCTGCTGCCCCAGCCCAGCATGAGCAGTTCGGCGTCGCCCGTCGGGTCGTCGACCTCCAGGTCCGGCACGGCGATGCCGGCGACCTTTTCCTGGCGCAGCCGCACCATGAGGTCGTGGTTCTTGGGTTCGTAGGAGATGTTGCCCGAGCCGTTGGCGGCCTCAAGACCACCGATCCGGTGCTCGAGCCCTGCGGTACCCGGCACTGCGAACTGGCGGGCCAGGGTCTCGGGGTCGCGAGCATACGGCGCGAACGGCTCACCGGTCTTGGCGAACTTGTGCTCGATCGGCGGGTAGCTGCTGATGTCCGGGATCTGCCACGGCTCCGAGCCGTTGGCGACCGCGCCGTCGGAAAGGATGATGACCGGGGTGTGGTAATCGACCGCGATGCGTGAGGCCTCCACCGCGATGTCGAAGCAATCAGACGGTGACCGCGGCGCCAGGACCGCCACCGGCGACTCGCCGTTGCGGCCGAACAACGCCTGCAACAGGTCGGCCTGCTCGGTCTTGGTGGGCAGACCCGTCGACGGCCCGCCACGCTGCACGTCGATGATGACCAGTGGCAGCTCGGTCATCACGGCCAAGCCGATCGCCTCGGACTTGAGCGAGACACCCGGACCGGACGTGCTCGTCACGCCCAACGCACCGCCGTAGGAGGCGCCGATGGCCGCGCCGATACCGGCGATCTCGTCCTCGGCCTGGAACGTCAGCACGTTGAAGTTCTTGTGCTTGGACAGTTCGTGGAGGATGTCCGAGGCCGGGGTGATGGGGTACGTGCCCAGGACGACCTGGATCTGGGCGAGGTGTCCGGCGGCCACGATCCCGTAGGCCAACGCGGTGTTGCCCGAGATCTGCCGGTACTCACCGGACTTCAGCTTGGCCGGTGACACCTCGTAGGTGGTCGCGAATGCCTCGGTGGTCTCGCCGTAGTTCCAACCGGCCTTCAAGGCCAGGATGTTGGCCTCGGCCACATCGGGCTTGCGGGAGAACTTCTCCCGGATGAACGACTCACTGTGCTCGAGCTCGCGGCCGTACATCCACGACAGCAGACCGAGGGCGAACATGTTCTTGGCGCGCTGGCCGTCCTTCTTGGTGGCGCCGATCGCCTCGACGGCACCGAGCGTCAGCGTCGTCATCGCAACGGACTGCACCACGTAGTCCGACAACGTGTCATCCTCTAACGGATTGCTGTCGTATCCGACCTTGGCGAGGTTGCGTTTGGTGAACTCATCGGAGTTGGCGATGATCAGACCGCCGCGCGGCAGGTCCGAGACATTGGCCTTCAGCGCGGCCGGGTTCATCGCGACCAGCACGTCCGGGCGGTCACCGGCGGTGAGGATGTCGTAGTCGGCGATCTGGATCTGGAACGACGACACACCGGGCAACGTGCCCTGTGGCGCACGGATCTCAGCGGGGTAATTGGGCTGGGTCGCCAGGTCGTTGCCGAACAGTGCAGCTTCAGAAGTGAAGCGGTCACCGGTCAGCTGCATACCGTCGCCGGAGTCGCCGGCGAAGCGGATGACGACCTTCTCGAGCTTCTGCCGCGGCGCGGCGCCATTGCCGTTGCCGTTCTCACCCACGGCTACCGCCTTTCACACGTACTTTGACCACGTCTTCCCGGGCCGCTGTCGCGTGACGCGCCGCCGGATCGAACGTCCACCGAATTTTGATGTCACTACCAGTACCGATTATTGCACTCCTCTTAGGCTGCACTTCACCGCGGCGACCCCCGACACGCGGGGGAACCGCGGACGAAGATGCTGTTCGCAGGCGTGAACAAGCCCAGTTTGAGACAAAACTGTGGTTTTCGTCACGTTTAGGAGAATGTCATTCTCTAAGGAAAACACTACTGGCCGGTAGCTCTTGGCTAGCACCGGCAAGCAGAAACTTGACATGCGTCAAGTGTAGCCCGCGTCGTGCGCCTACCGCCGGTCCGACGCTCTCTCGACGCGCACCCGGTTGTCCAACTCACCGGCGACGACCCGGCTGGCGAACTCGGCGGCTTCCTGAGGCGTCGCCCCAACCGCCCGGCGCGCCACGTAACAGGTGGTGAACATGTCGCCGGCACCGGTGGTTTGGACGCCGAGCACCCGCCACGCTGCCGGAACTCGAATGACGCGCTCCCCCAGGTAGATGTCGCAGCCTTCGGAGCCATAGGTCACCAGGATCTCGGGCACCCCGAGCCGCTCGGCCGCCGCCGCATCGAACATTCCGCCGGCGACGGTGACCGCCTCGTCCTCGGCCAGTTTCAGGATGTCGATGTGATCCAACAGGCCGCGCGGATACTCACGGTCTTCGACCAATGGACCCAGCCGAGCAGCGCGCACCAGCCCTTGTCCGTCGTAAGAGATGTGGTGATCGCGGGCTTTGAGAGCGGCCAGCGCAGCGTCGGGAAAATCGGTACGCAACAGCGGCGCGAGGTGAACCCAGGTGGTCTGCGGATCGGCCGCGGCGATGTCCTCGATGCTCCACACCGGGCCGATCGCCTCGACCGACAACCTCCGGTGGTCCGTGTCGTCATAGTCGAGCCGAAATGCACTCGTGGTGTCAGACCGCAAGATGCGCAGCGCGGACCCGAGCTGTGCCGGCAGCGGGGCGAACACATCGTGATCGCCGCCCATGGCGACGATCCGCCCCGGCACTCCGGCGGCCTGCAGGGCCAGTCCGGCGAACGAGGCGCAACCGCCCGGGCTGGGTGCCGCGCCGTCGATGACGTCGACGGCCAGATTGCCCAGCACGGTCACGCCGGGGGCGAACTCTGTTGGCATGGGTGAAGTGTGCCCCGCCGCCGACCGAAACGTGATCACAGCCCGAGAAGGGAATGCCTCGCGACAGATCGACATTTCAAATCACATAGGTAATCGATGTGATGGTGAGAGGTATTCCTCAATGCATACGGAAGCGCACACGAAAACGAGAACGAAACTGCTCCTCAGCACCGCCGGCGTGGCGGCTGCGACGGCCTTCACCGTCCTCGGCCTGCAGTCCACCGCCCCCGGTGACTCCTCCGGGCTCAGCGTGCCCGAGGCCCAAGCCACCATGCACTTCGGCCAGACCGTCACGCAGTCCGCACCGCCGTCCGAACCCGACACCCCCGCGGCCACGCCACCGGTCAAGGCCGAGCCCGCGCCCACGGCCGAGCCGGGCTGAGCGCGCCAGGGATTGTCGTGGGTCGGGTGTTGCGTGATGCTCACGCACGTCCGGTGGTTGCGACCCCGATCTCGTCCCACCAGTCATCGATACGTGCGCCGAGATCCATATCGGTGGCCACCTCGGCGAGAGCGGCCGCCACGATGGAGGCCGGGGAACGATCGAGCACCACGAGTCCGATCGCGGGCTGGGGGCCGTGCTGGACCATCGGCCGTACCAGGAAACCCGGTGGTACGCCCAACCGCGGCAGCCACGCCGTGGAGGCGATGGTCGCGCGCCGCGAATGGGTGAGGTGGGCGTAGAGCGCGTCGACCGAATCCGCCTCGACGACCGGCCGGTACTCAACCCCTTCGACGGCCATGTTGGCGTCGAGGATGCGCCGATTGCGCATCGTGGGGGTGAGCACGCACAGCTCGAGTGCCGCGGCCTCCGACCAACTCACCTCAGACGCGGACAACAAGCGGTCCTCGGCGGGCGCGACCAGGACGTAGCGCTCCCGGTACAGCTCGACCGACCGCGTTCCCGGCGGAGCCTCGTCGTCCAGGTAGGTCAATCCCGCGTCGATCTCGAAATCTGCGAGTTTCCTTGCGATTTCGCGCGACGACAACGCCTCGATGCGTACCGAGGCCGCGGGGTTGCGCCGAAGAAACTCGGCGGTGAGGAACGGGCTGGCCGGCACCGCGGTCGGGATCGCACCGAGCCGCGCGGTGACGGTCAGCCGGCCGCGCATGCGTTCGAGGTCGGCGAGCATCTCATCACGCTCGGCGGTGATCCGCTGGGCCCAGGTCACCACCCGCCGGCCTTCCTCGGTGAACCCCTCGAACCGGTGGCCCCGCTGCACGATGACGATGCCCAGATCCCGCTCCAGCCGACGGATGGCGACCGAGAGGGTCGGCTGACTGACATGACATCGTGCGGCCGCTCGCGCGAAGTGCCGCTCGGCGGCGAGCGCCAACAGGTAGTCCAGATGTTGCAGCTGCACGTCACTCGCCATCGGTCCTCCGAATCGTCGGATCTTGATAGCTACCGTCTATCACTGCATGTGAAATGGCAATACTGCGGCGCCTCCGCGGCGCGTGGGCCGACTGGTTCAGGGGCTAGATTGGGAGCATGAGCAGCACCGAGGACGTCATCGCCGACTACGACGACCACGACGTCGTCACCTCCGGGGCCAAACAGGAAGCCGCCGGAGTGAAGGCCGTCATGGTGTCGATGCAGCGCACCGTCGAGCAGATGGGGCCGTTGCGAACGGCGGCCGCGCTCACCCGGCTCAACCAGCGTCACGGCTTCGACTGCCCTGGGTGCGCCTGGCCCGAGGAACACGGCGGGCGCAAGCTCGCCGAGTTCTGCGAGAACGGTGCCAAAGCAGTCGCCGAGGAAGCCACCAAACGCGTCGTCACCCCCGAGTTCTTCGCCCGACACAGCGTCACCGAACTCGAAACGAAACCCGAATACTGGCTGTCCCAACAGGGTCGGCTCACCCATCCGATGGTGTTGACTCCCGGCCACGACCATTACCTGCCGATCTCGTGGGACAACGCCTACCGCGTGATCGCCGATCATCTCAACGCTCTGGATTCCCCCGACGAGGCCCTGTTCTACACCTCGGGGCGCACGAGCAACGAGGCCGCCTTCCTGTATCAGCTGATGGTCCGCAGCTTCGGCACCAACAACCTGCCGGACTGTTCGAACATGTGCCACGAATCCTCCGGCACCGCGCTCACCGAGTCGATCGGTATCGGGAAGGGCTCGGTGACTGTCGAGGACGTCACCGAGGCCGATCTGATCCTGATTGCCGGGCAGAATCCGGGCACCAACCATCCGCGCATGCTCTCGGTGCTGGAGAAGGCAAAAGCCAACGGCGCCAAGATCGTTGCGATCAACCCGCTGCCGGAGGCCGGGCTGATCCGGTTCAAGGATCCGCAGAAGGTGCACGGCGTCGTCGGGCACGGTGTGCCGATCGCCGACGAGTTCGTCCAGATCCGCATCGGCGGTGACATGGCCCTGTTCGCCGGGTTGGGCCGGCTGCTCCTGGAAGCCGAGGACCGAGCCCCCGGCACCGTCGTCGACCACGAGTTCATCGCCGCCCACTGCGCCGGATACGACGAGTACGCCGCCCAAACCCGTGCGGTGAACCTCGACACCGTGACCGAGGCCAGCGGGGTGGACCGGGCCCAGCTGCAGCGGGTCGCCGACCTGCTGGCCGGCTCCCAGCGCACCGTGCTGTGCTGGGCGATGGGCTTGACCCAGCAGCGCCACGCGGTGGCCACCATCGGGGAGGCCACCAATCTGCTGTTCCTGCGCGGCATGATCGGCAAGCCCGGTGCCGGGGTGTGTCCGGTGCGCGGCCATTCCAATGTCCAGGGCGACCGGACCATGGGCATCTGGGAGAAGATGCCCGACACATTCCTCGACGCGCTGGACACCCGGTTCGGCATCACCAGCCCGCGCAAGCACGGCTACGACACCGTCGACGCCATCCGCGCCATGCGCGACGGCCGGGCCGGCGTGTTCATCGGCATGGGCGGCAACTTCGTCTCGGCCACCCCCGACACCAGGGTCACCGAAGCCGCGTTGCGCAATTGCGCACTGACCGTTCAGGTTTCGACGAAACTCAACCGCAGCCACGTGGTGCACGGCCGGACCGCGCTGATCCTGCCCACCCTGGGCCGCACCGACAAGGACTTCCAGGCCGCCGGCAAGCAGCTGGTGTCGGTCGAGGATTCGATGTCCATGGTCCATCTGTCCCGGGGCAACCTGACCCCGCCCAGCGACCAGTTGCGTAGCGAGGTCGCGATCGTGTGCCAGCTGGCGCGCGCCGTGCTGGGGCCGGAGCACCCGGTGCCGTGGGAAGAGTTCACCGCCGACTATGACCGGGTCCGCGACGCGATCGCCGACGTGGTGCCAGGCTGCGAGAACTACAACGCCAGGGTGCGCCAACCCGACGGATTCCAGCTCCCCCACCCGCCGCGTGACTCACGCGAATTCCGCACCAGCACAGGCAAAGCCAACTTCGCGGTGAACCCGCTGGAGTGGGTACCGGTGCCCGAAGGGCGGCTGGTGCTGCAGACCATGCGCAGCCATGACCAGTACAACACCACCATCTACGGCCTCGACGACCGCTACCGCGGGGTCAAGGGCGGGCGCCGGGTGGTGTTCGTCAACCCCACCGACATCGAGCGGTTGGGTTTCAAGGCAGGCGACCGCGTCGATTTGATCTCGGAGTTCGACGGGCAGGAACGGCGCGCCGACGACTTCCTGCTGGTGCCGTACTCGACGCCGGCCGGCAACGCCGCGGCCTACTATCCGGAGACCAATCCCCTGGTGCCGCTGGACCACACCGCCGCGAAGTCCAACACCCCGGTGTCCAAGGCCGTCGTGATCCGGTTGCACCGCCGCGAGACAGGCGCACCGTAGTGGGCCGGGTAACCGCGCGCCGCCGTGCGCACCATCTCACCGGTGCGCAGGCGGTCGCCCGCCCGGAAACCCTCGTGGTCGAGGAGCCGTTGGAGATCCGAGTCGACGGCACACCCATCACCGTCACGATGCGCACCCCAGGCGCCGACATCGAGTTGGCGCAGGGCTTTCTGTTGACCGAGGGGTTGATCAGTCAGCGCGAGGATCTGGTGTCGGTGCGCTACTGCCGGGGCGCCGACGAGGAGGGGGTGAACACGTACAACGTCCTCGACGCGACGCTGGCCGCCGGCGTGCCGAAGCCTGAGGTGGATGTGACCCGCAACTTCTACACCACCTCGTCGTGCGGGGTGTGCGGTAAAGCCTCCCTCGACGCGGTGCGCTTGAGCAGCAAGCACTGTCCTGGCGACGATCCGTCGACGGTCCCGGCCGACGTGCTCTCGGCGATGCCGGCGCAGCTGCGCGCCGCCCAGAAGGTTTTCGCCAGCACCGGCGGCCTGCACGCCGCAGCGCTGTTCACCACCGACGGCACCACGCTCGTCGTCCGCGAAGACATCGGCCGGCACAACGCCGTCGACAAGGTGATCGGCTGGGCACTGGAGCACAACCGGATTCCGTCAACGGGCACCGTGCTTCTGGTCAGTGGCCGCGCCTCGTTCGAGCTCACCCAGAAGGCGGTCATGGCGGGCATCCCGATCCTGGCCGCTGTCTCGGCACCGTCTTCGCTTGCGGTCGATCTGGCCAGCCAATCCGGACTGACCCTCGTGGCGTTCCTCCGGGGCGATTCGATGAACGTCTACACCCGCCCGGACCGGGTCATCACCTGAAGCCGCCGAATGCAAAAAGCCCCGCCATAGCGGGGCTTTTGCTTCTGCCTGTTATGCGCTCTTGTCGCGGCGCTCGCTACGCGACGGCTTACGCGGCACGATGGTCGGCAGCACGTTGTCCTGCACGGTCTCCTTGGTGACGACCACCTTGGCGACGTCGTCGCGGCTGGGGATGTCGTACATCACCGGCAGGAGGACCTCTTCCATGATGGCGCGCAGGCCGCGGGCACCGGTACCGCGATGGATGGCCTGATCGGCGATCGCCTCCAACGCCTCGTCGGTGAACTCCAGCTCCACACCGTCCATCTCGAACAGCCGGACGTACTGCTTGACCAGAGCGTTCTTAGGCTCGGAGAGAATCTTGACCAGGGATTCCTTGTCCAGGTTGGTCACCGAGGCCACGACCGGCAGACGGCCGATGAACTCGGGAATCAGACCGAACTTGATCAGGTCTTCGGGCATCACCTCGGCGAAGTGGTCCTGGGTGTCGATCTCGGCCTTGGACCGCACCTCGGCACCGAAGCCCAGGCCGCGCTTGCCGACCCGGTCGGAGACGATCTTCTCCAGGCCCGCGAATGCGCCCGCCACGATGAACAGCACGTTGGTGGTGTCGATCTGGATGAACTCCTGGTGCGGATGCTTGCGACCGCCCTGCGGCGGAACCGAGGCCTGGGTGCCTTCCAGGATCTTCAGCAGCGCCTGCTGCACGCCCTCGCCGGAGACATCGCGGGTGATCGACGGGTTCTCGCTCTTGCGGGCGATCTTGTCGACCTCGTCGATGTAGATGATGCCGGTCTCGGCGCGCTTGACGTCGTAGTCGGCGGCCTGGATCAGCTTGAGCAGGATGTTCTCGACGTCCTCGCCCACATAGCCGGCCTCGGTCAGCGCCGTGGCATCGGCGATGGCGAACGGCACGTTGAGCATCTTGGCCAGCGTCTGGGCCAGGTAGGTCTTACCGCAGCCGGTGGGGCCGAGCATCAGGATGTTGGACTTGGTCAGCTCGACCGGCTCGGAGCGCGAATCGCGGGACTTCTCCCCCGCCTGGATCCGCTTGTAGTGGTTGTAGACCGCAACGGCCAGCGTTCGCTTCGCGGTGTCCTGACCGATGACGTAACCCTCGAGGAACTCCCGGATCTCCGCGGGCTTGGGCAACTCGTCGAGTTTGACGTCGTCAGCGTCGGCGAGTTCCTCCTCGATGATCTCGTTGCACAGATCGATGCACTCGTCGCAGATGTACACGCCCGGGCCGGCAATGAGCTTCTTGACCTGCTTTTGACTCTTGCCGCAGAACGAGCACTTCAGCAGGTCACCGCCGTCTCCAATGCGCGCCATGTGGGGGGGTCCTACTTCCTGTTCGCAGTCGGTCGTAACGCCACTTGCTGGGTTACCTCGGGCGTAAACCCGACGCTACCCGTTCGTTCCGTCGCGGTGCGACCGATAGGGCCGAATCGCTCCGGTGGTATTTGTTCATGTGCAGGAGAACATATCTCTCCTGGAGGCTCGCCACCCGTCGGCACGCTGACTGTGACCATGGCGTGTCGTCGTGAGGCGAAGGCGAATAGCCGCGCAACGTGGTCCCTGCCTGGCATTTGCCATGGCCGACGATACCGTGCGTCGACGTTTGTGCAGGTCAGGACCATTTGCGGCTAGTTCTTCCATCCCTTTGACGACACACGCCCCGCACCGGGGAGGCCGGGCAGGGCGTGTGCCATCGAACTTGGGTTGTCGCTGGAAGGCGACGTCAGCTGTTCTGCGCGGACAGCTTCCGGTATTCCAGGACGGTGTCGATGATCCCGTAATCCTTGGCCTGTTCGGCGGTGAGGATCTTGTCGCGGTCGGTGTCCTTGCGGATGACCTCGGGGTCCTTACCGGTATGACGGGCCAGGGTGGTCTCCATCAGGGTGCGCATCCGCTCGATCTCGGCGGCCTGGATCTCCAGGTCGGAGAACTGGCCCTGGATCACGCCGCCCAACGACGGCTGGTGGATCAGGACCCGGGCGTTGGGCAGGGCCAGGCGCTTGCCGGGGGTGCCGGCGGCCAGCAGCACGGCTGCGGCCGATGCGGCCTGCCCCAGGCACACCGTCTGGATGTCGGCGCGCACGTACTGCATGGTGTCGTAGATCGCCATCAACGAGGTGAACGAGCCACCGGGCGAGTTGATGTACATCGTGATGTCGCGATCGGGATCCAACGACTCCAGCACCAGCAGCTGGGCCATGATGTCGTTGGCCGAGGCGTCGTCCACCTGCACGCCGAGGAAGATGATGCGTTCCTCGAACAGCTTGTTGTACGGGTTGGATTCCTTGACACCGAAGCTGGAGTGCTCGATGAACGACGGAAGGATGTAGCGGGCCTGCGGCTGCACGCGGGCGTCCAATGCCGGATGAATGTTCTCGGTCATTTGTCTAGTCCTGCTCCCGGTCCGGCGCCGTTGATGTTGGCGCTGGTGATGATGTGGTCGACGAACCCGTACTCCAGTGCCTCCTGCGCGGTGAACCAGCGATCGCGGTCGGAGTCGGCCTCGATCTGCTCGATGGACTTGCCGGTGAACTCGGCGTTCAGCCGGAACATTTCCTTCTTGATGACATGGAACTGCTCGGCCTGGATGGCGATGTCCGCGGCGCTACCGGTGACGCCGCCGAGCGGCTGGTGCATCAGAACCCGGGCGTGCGGCAAGGCGTGACGCTTGCCCTTGGTGCCCGCGGCGAGCAGGAACTCACCCATCGAGGCCGCCATGCCCATGGCGTAGGTGGCGACGTCGCACGGCGCCAGCACCATCGTGTCGTAGATGGCCATCCCGGCACTGATCGACCCGCCGGGCGAGTTGATGTAGAGGTGGATGTCCTTGGTCGGATCCTCCGCCGAAAGCAGAAGAATCTGCGCGCAGAGCTTGTTCGCGATGTCGTCGTCGACCTGTGACCCCAGGAAGATGATGCGCTCGGCGAGCAAGCGCTCATAGACGGAGTCGACGAGGCTGAACCCGCTCCCGTTCGAACGCATGTCAGTCACGACTGGATACCTGCTTTCTTCCACGTCTTTGATAAACGCATTGGCACTGACGACACTAACGAAACTGGGGCGTCACGCACTCCCGTACGGGGGCGCGTTCGCTCACAGCGTCACTCGGCGGTGTCAGCGCCCTTCTCGGCGTCGGCGTCGGCGGACTCGTCAGCAGCCGCGTCGTCGCCCTCGGCCTGCTGCGCCTCGGCCGGACCGAAAAACTCCGTGGTGTCGACCACGGTGCCGTCGGTGTCGGTGACGGTGGCGGCGTGCACCACGGCGGCGATGGTCAGCCCGCGACGCACGTCGGCGAACATGGCCGGCAACTGGTTGTTCTGCTGCAGGATCTGGATCAGCTGCTGCGGCTCGATGCCGTACTGACGCGACATCAGCACCAGGCGCTCGGTGAGGTCGTTCTGACCGACCTGGATGTCGAGCTTGTCGGCCACGGCATCCATCAGCAGCTGGGTCTTGACGGCCTTCTCGGCATTGCTGCGGGTGTCGGCGTCGAATTCCTCACGGCTGCTGCCCTGTTCGGCCAGCTGCTCGGCGAACTTATCCTCGTCGTGATCGAGACCGTGGATCGCGTTGTGCAGCACATCGTCGACCTGAGCCTGAACGATGTTCTCCGGCAACGGAACCTCGGTCTGCTCCAGCAGCGCCTCGATCGTCTTGTCGCGAATCTGCTCGGCCTGCTGCACGCTCTTGACCCGCTTCACCTGCTCGACGAGGCTCTCCTTGAGCTCGTCGATGGTGTCGAATTCGCTTGCCAGCTGGGCGAAGTCGTCATCAGCCTCGGGAAGTTCGCGCTCCTTGACGGACTTCACGGTCACCGTCACCTCGGCGTCCTTGCCGGCATGCTCGCCGGCCGCCAGCTTGGTGGTGAAGACCTTGGACTCGCCGGCCTTCAGACCGGTGATGGCCTCGTCCAGGCCTTCGATCAGCTGACCGGAACCGACCTCGTGCGACAGACCCTCGGTGGCAGCCTCGGGCACCTCGGTGCCGTCGACGGTGGCCGACAGGTCGATCGAGACGAAGTCACCCTCCTGGGCACCGCGCTCGACCCCGGTCAGGGTGCCGAAGCGGGCCCGCAGCGACTGCAGCTCGGCGTCGACCTCCTCGTCCTTGACCTCGATCGGGTCGACCGTGATCTTCAGTGCTTCGAAGTCGGGCAGGGTGATCTCCGGGCGCACGTCCACTTCAGCGGTGAAGGCCAGCTCCTGACCGTCCTCCAGCTTGGTCACCTCGATCTCGGGCTGACCCAGCGGCTTGACGTCCGAGGCGGTGACGGCCTCGCTGTAGCGGCTCGGAAGCGCGTCGTTGACGACCTGCTCCAGGACCGCGCCGCGGCCGATGCGGGCCTCCAGCAGCTTGCGCGGGGCCTTGCCGGGACGGAAGCCGGGCAGACGGACCTGCTGGGCCAGCGCCTTGAAGGCGCGATCGAAATCGGGCTCAAGCTCGGTGAAGGGCACCTCCACATTGATGCGCACCCGGGTGGGGCTCAACTGCTCGACCGTGCTCTTCACTCTTGTGCTCCTAGATATCTTTCTCTGGATGTCTTTGTCGTACCGGCGGTCGAGTCGGAGAGACACGATTGGTTCTCTCTAACGACGCCCGTAGTTCGCGACCAGGGTAGTTGACTCGGCGCGACCCCCCGTAATCGGCATCCTTCCTCGTTACCGTCGTCGCCGTCCACCGGTGGGGACGGGTTTTCGCCTCCGCGCCGGAAGCCGCCGACGGCCAGGACCACCAGCGAAACCGCCAGCAGTGCGTAGACCACCACGTCGAGCCCCGTCAACCGCTCGCCGAGCAGCAATGCCACGCCGAACAACAGCACCGGTTCGACGTAGGTCAGCAGTCCGAAGACCGGCATGCTGAGCAAGCTGGAGGCCGCGACGTAGGCGGCCATCGCCACGGCGCCGGCCAGGCCCACGACCAGCACGGCCGTGTAGCCGCTGAACGACGACGGGCCCTGGCACACGATGACGAACCACACCGACACCGGAACCGTGAGCGCCACCTCGACCGGGAAGGCGGCGGGGTTGTCCAAACCGTAGCGTCGACGGAGGGCGAAATACAGCGCGTAGCCGAGGCAGATGGTGAACGTGACCCACGAAATCGCTGAGGTGGCAACGATTTTCAGGGCCACCGCGGCCACTGCCAGTGCCGCCGCCGCCCACTGCAAACCCGTCACCGACTCCTTGAAGATGATGCGACCGACCAGTACCAGCACGATCGGGAGCAGCAGATAACCCAGCGACGCGTCGAGCGCGCGCCCGTGAACCGGAGCCCAGCTGAACAACCACATCTGGGCTGCGACAAGGAAACTCGTCGCGACGAACACGAGCGGCAGCCACCATGCCCGGGTCAGCGTGCGCCACAGTTCGGCGAGTAAACGACGTCCGGTCCGGCTGGCCAGCGTCAGGCAATAGCACGCCGTCATGATGAGCATGCGCCAGCCGAACACCGCCTGGGGCGAGGCGTCGACCACACCCGAGAGGTAGAAGATCAATCCGAACAGACCGCTGGCCAGTACCGACAGGCCGACGCCGCGGGCGTGATGGGTCATGGCGGCCTTCGTCGAGGTGGTCGGGGTGACAGGATTTGAACCTGCGGCCTTCCGCTCCCAAAGCGGATGCGCTACCAAGCTGCGCTACACCCCGTGTGCTGATCGATCCGCAGACGGCGATGTGCGAAAGGACCACGCGAGATACTACGGCCTGACCGCCTGAAGGCTCCAATTGGATTTGACCGGGGACTCACCGGTACAGTGCTGGTGCTGCACTTGCGGGCGTAGCTCAATGGTAGAGCCCTAGTCTTCCAAACTAGCTACGCGGGTTCGATTCCCGTCGCCCGCTCCACGAGAACCGCCCTGATGGGCGGTTCTTTTGTTTTCCCAGCGGCTATGGAGAGCTGCCTGGTGGCGGCTCGACGGGCGCCAGCACTCGATCAGCATGAGCGGCCGGCGCCGCGCCCCACAGAGCGCCTGCCGCCAGAATCCCGACGAGCATGGATTTCATGGCGTCAGCCGTCTTTGTCGTCATCGCGATGTGCCGCCTCGATCACTTCGGGCGGCACCGGCTTGGCCAGCCAGGCACGAATCCGTAACAACCCGCCGGCGATGACCCCGACGGCGAACACGCCGACAAGCACCCAGAGGACGGCGGACATGATGCCGATTATCCCGCGGTCGCCGCTTTCCACATCCGTTTCGAGCCGGCTCACGAGTAGGCCACTGCTGTGCATCGCCTACATCTCGCCACTGGGCGAAAGTGCAGATTTGGAGGAAAGTGGGGTACATCACACCGATGACAAGCAAATCGGTCTGAAGGAAAGGCAACGAGATGATCGGTGCAATTATCAGCGCAATCGTCGTCGGAGCGATTATCGGCATCGTTGCGCGGCTCATCATGCCCGGTAGACAGAACGTGAGCGCAATCATGACGGTGCTGCTCGGCATCGCCGGAGCGTTGCTCGGTTCCTGGCTCACTTCTGCCTTCGGGTACAGCAACTCCAACGGCGGGTTCCAGATCATCCCGTTCGTGGTCGGCGTTGTGGTGGCGATCGTGTTGATCGCGGTCTACACCGGCCTCACGGGGCGACGCGGCACTCCCGTCGGTCACTGAGTAGGAGATACAGGCTCCGCCGATCCACCCCTCGATCGGCGGAGCTGTCTTCTGCCTTTCCCCGCGGCGACTGCCGGGCGTGCTCTCCTTGCCTGCTTAGATCTTGTGATCGGGTCAGGTTTTTCAGCGACGGGGGGCGCGCATGAACTATCCGCAGGGCGGTCAGGGCTGGGGATGAGGCTCAACGTCCGCGCACTCGCCCTCCGAGAACGCCTGGAGTTCGCCGACCTGCTCGACGGCCTGACTCCCCAACAATGGCAGGCACCGACATTGTGCGCGGGCTGGACCGTCCGCGATGTCGTCGCCCACACCGTCGCCTACCTCGGGCAGAGCCGGCTGAGCCTGACTGCCGCGATGCTGGCCGCTCGCGGGCGGGTCGACCGACTCAACGACCGTGCGCTGCAGGCCGCCGCATCCGGGCCCGACGAACTGCGCGCGCGCATGAGATCTGGTGCCGAGCCGTCGGGCGCGGGCGCGCTATACGGCTGCCGGGTCGCGCTCATCGAATGCCTGATTCATCAACAGGACATCCGGCATCCGCTTGGGTTGCCTCGCGTGCTTTCCACAGAAGCGCTGTTCGCATCACTGACCTACGCGCGGGTCAGCCCGGTGATCGGCGGTGCCTGGCGCACCAGAGGTGTGCGGCTGATCGCGACCGACCTCGACTGGTCAGGCGGCTGCGGACCCGAGGTCCATGGTCCGGCGGAGGCGTTGCTCCTGGCGATGACCGGCCGCGCCCAGGCTGTTGCCGCCGAGCTGTCCGGGCCGGGTCTGGCCGACCTGTGTCGGCGATGACCACGCCGATTTCCACCTGAGGGTCGCGGTTCGACAAGATCAACAACCCTGGCGTCGAAATCGGCGTAAAGGTCCGCAACCGCTGCACGTCGCCGCGCCGATTTCCACCTCAGGGCCGTGGTTCGACAAGATCAACAACCCTGGCGTCGAAATCGGCGTAAAGGTACGCAACCACCGCACATCGCCACGCCGATTTCTACCTGAGGGCCGTGGTCCGACGAGATCGACGACCCTGACGTAGAAGTCGGCGCGGCAAACGGCGCCGATAACGGCAAACACAAACGGCAACCATCACGGCCCCATCTCGAATGGCTTGCGATCCATGCCGTGGGGATGCTCATTGGTTGCGGTCGGCCTACCGTGAGTAACGGGTGGGGTCCACCAGCCGATCTTGAACATGAGGCGCGTCGAGTTTCGCGCATCGCCGCCGTAATGCCGCACCTGTGCAGGAGCCGTATGCCCGTAATGAGCCGCATCGCCGGCACGTGCGCACCGGAGTTCGACGGCGTCCGGCAGGCCTTCGAATCGAACTTCGTCGAGCGCAGTGAGGTCGGTGCCGCGGTCGCGGTCTTCGTCGAGGGCGATCTGGTGGTCAACCTGTGGGGTGGATCGGCCGACGCCGCCGGCACCCGGCCCTGGCAGCACGACACCTTGGCCAGCGTGTATTCCGGGTCCAAGGGCCTGGCGAGCACCTGCATCCACCTGCTGGCCGACCGCGGTGAGATCGACCTGAACGCCCCGGTGGCCCGGTACTGGCCCGAGTTCGGCCAAGCCGGAAAGCAGACCATCACGATTGCGATGGTGCTGGGCCACCGTTCGGGTGTGATCGGCCCGCGCGAACCGATGGACTGGCAGCAGGTGACCGACTGGGACGCGGTCTGCACGCGGATCGCGGCCGCGACGCCCTGGTGGCCACCGGGCAGCGCACAGGGCTACCAGGTGGTGACGTTCGGGTTCATCCTCGGCGAGGTGGTGCGTCGCGTCACCGGCCGCACGATGGGCCAGTACCTACGCACCGAGATCGCCGAGCCGCTGGGCGCCGACATCCACATCGGGCTACCGGCGGCCGAACATCATCGGTGCGCGGAGATGGTGAACAAACCGTCGGTGCGCAGCCTGCTGGCCGACAACGGGGTCAACGAACCGCCGGGCTCGCTCGGTGACCATCCGATGGCCGGCTGGGCGGTGTCGATGGACTTCGTGCCCGACGATGAGTTGGGTGTGCACGCCATTGATGCCTGGCGCGCAGCGGAGTTCCCGAGCACCAACGCACATGTGTCCGCGCTCGGCATGGCGACGTTCTACAACGCTCTGGCTCAAGAGAAACTGCTCAGCCGCGAGCACATGGAACGGTGCCGAGTCTCTCAGGGCGGCTACGACGCCGACGTGGTCCTCGGCCCACGAGTGGCCGATCACGGGTGGGGCCTGGGCTACATGCTCAATCAGCGAGGCGTGGCCGGACCCAACACCGGCACGTTCGGGCACGGCGGTTCGGGTGGTTCGTTCGCGTTCGTCGACCTGGAGCACCGGATCGGCTACGCGTACGTGATGAACTATTTCGACGCCACCAAGTGCAACGCCGACCCGCGGACCGTCGCGTTGTCCAATGAGGTTTACTCCGCTCTCGGCGTAATTTGAGTTCGCTCTTCAGACCGGGTTTCGGCATTTCCCGTCGGTACGCTGGGTCCCATGAACGGCGTCTTGCTGGTCCTCATCGTCCTCGTCATCGCCGCGATCGCGTTCGCTGTCTACAGCTCGTCGCAGGCGAACAGCCGCCGTTCCGCGGAGTCACTGGCCGACGCCAAAGCTGATGCCCGCCGGCTGATCGAGCGTTTGGGCGGGCAGGTGCTCAACCTCACCGGCTCCGACGATGCGTCCAAGCAGGCCATGGCCGATGCCTCCGAGCGCTACACCGCAGCGTCGTCGCAGATCGATCAGGCCACCACGGTCAAGCAGGCTGCGCTGGCCAAGGAGAGCGCCATCGAGGGGCTGTACTACGTGCGCGCGGCCCGCACCGCGATGGGCATGGATCCGGGTCCGGAGCTGGAGTCGTTGAGCGGGCAGCGCTCGGCCGGCGCCGTCACCGAGGACCGGCGGATCAACTTCGAGGGCCGCGAGATCGAGGCCTCCCCCACGCCCTCGCAACGCACGCCGAACTACTACCCCGGCGGCCGGGTGGCCGGACGGCCGGTGCCCGCCGGCTGGTATTCCGAACCATGGTGGAAGCCGGCTCTGGTGGCCGGCGCGTGGGGCCTGGGTTCAGTGCTGCTGTTCGACGCGTTGTTCTCGGGCATGCACGGAGTCGACTACGGCGCCCAGGGCTTCGAAAGTGGTTACGGTGACGGCTATTCCGACGGTTTCGCCGCGGGCCAGGACGGTGGCGTCGACGGCGGTGACGCCGGCGGCGACTGGGGTGGTACCGACGCCGGCGGCTGGGACGGCGGCGGGTTCGACGACGGTGGTTTCGGCGATTTCGGTGGAGATTTCGGCGGCTTCTGACCCCTGCCGAGCAGACGCAAACCCTGACATTTTCATGCGAACAGGTACCGGTTTGCGTCTGTTCGCGTGAGGGCTAGAGGCGGCTCTCCAGTCGCGCCGACACCCCGGCCTCCTGCAGATCCAGACGTTCCAACATGGCCCGCACCGCCTCATCCTCGATCCGGCCCTCGTCACGCTCGGCGATCAACGCGCCCCGCTGGGCCGCGAGCACATCGCGATAGAGACCCGAGAACACCGCGGCCCGTTTGGTCAGTGCTTCAGGATCGGGCATCTCGTCGGCATCTTGAGAATGCCGTGCGATCACCGCGCGAATCTCGGTCACCACACGGGGATCGAGGCCTTCGGGAGGGTCGGCCTCGAACGCGTCGAGCACCTCGTCGGCCGCGTCATGTACCACTTGCTCGGCCTTGATCTCCTCTGCCCGGTCCGCGGCGTGGTCGTCACAGAACCGCGACAGGTTGAGCTGACGGATCAGCAACGGCAGTGTCCAGCCCTGGATCAACAGGGTGCCCACGCTCACCGCGAAGGCGATGGCCTGGATCGTGGCGCGTTCGGGAAACGGTTCGCCTGAGGCGGTGGTGACCGGGATCGCGGCAGCCGCGGCCAGGGTCACCACGCCGCGCATCCCGGTCCAGGACACCACGACGTTCTCCCGCCAGCTGAGCGAGCGGCGGTCGATCATTCTGCGCCAGCGCGCCTTGGGTTTTCGCGTACGCGTACCGGGGGTGGAGAACTTGCTCTCCACGTGGCTGGACAGCTTGTTGCGTCCGAACATCAGGAACACCGACAGCGGGCGGATCACCAGCACGATCAGCAGGACGATGATCGAGGCCACGGCGACCACCGCCAACGATTCGTGGGCCTCGTTGAGATCCTGCAGCACGAAACGCAGATGCAGCCCGATGTAGGCGAACACGAACGCTTCCAGCAGCACGTCCACCGAATTCCAGACATAGCGTTCCTGCAGGCGCGTCTGGTAGCCGGCACCCATCGCCCCGTTGCCCACGACGAAGCCCGCCACCACCACGGCCAGCACACCGGAGGCATGGAACTCCTCGGCGGTGATGAACGCGGCGAACGGAACCACCAGTCCCTGCACGGTTTCCAGTCCTGGGTTGTCCAGGTGCTTGCGGATCCACAACGTCACATAGCCCAACAGCGCACCGACCAACGGCCCGACCGTGGCGCTATACCCGAACAACAGAAACGGATTCTCGATGAAAGTGTGGCTGCCGGCCACTTGGGCTACGGCGATGGAGAACAGGGTCAGCGCGGCCGCGTCGTTGATCAGGCTCTCGCCGGTGAGGATGGCCATGACCCGCTTGGGCAGGCCGAGCTTGCGGCCCACCGCAACGGCGGTGACGGCGTCGGGTGGCGCCACGATGGCGCCCAGCACCAACGCCAACCCGAACGTCAACGGCACCAACACCAACCACGACGACACCGCGGCCACCGCGAAGGCCGTCACGACGACCAACCCGACACCGAGACCCAGGATCGGGCGGATGTTGCGGAAGAAGGTGGGAAACGAGAAGTCCAGCGCCGCCGAATACAGCAGCGGTGGCAGCACCACCGTCAGCAGGATGTGCGAATCCAGTTCGGGGGGTTCGAAGCCGGGGAGGAACGATACCGCGCTGCCGATCACCACGATGATCAGTGCGGGTTCCATCCCGCGCCGATGTGCGATTGCGGTGACGAGGATGGCTCCGACGACGACGAGGATCAATTCCACTCGACGATTGTCCCGTGCCGCCCTCGCCCGCGTGCAGTCACACCTGGCAGGTCGGACACCAGAACAGGTTGCGGCCCTCCAGTTCTGCGGTGCGAACCGCTGCGCCGCACACCCGGCAGGCCTCGCCGGCGCGGCGATAGACATACGTGCGGGGCCGGCCAGGACCGTAGGACGGGGCACCGTGATCGTGTTCGGGACGGATGACGACGATCTTGCCGCGCCGTACCCCGACGTTCATCAGCGCCACGAGATCGGCCCACATGTCGGCGAACTCGGCCTCCCCCATCTGCGTACCGAGTCGGTAGGGATCGATGTGGTGGCGGAACAGCAGCTCGCTGCGGTACACGTTGCCGACCCCGGCGATCACTGACTGGTCCATCAACAACGCGCCAATCGACCGGCGGGACTTGCTGATTCGCGCCCACGCCAACGCCGGATCGGCGTCCTTGCGCAACGGGTCGGGACCGAGGCGGGCCACCACGTCGGCAATCTCGGGCTCGGCGATCACTTCACAGCGGGTCGGGCCGCGCAGGTCGGTGCCGTACTCGGCACCCACGATCCGCATCCGCACCTGCCCCACCGGTACGCCCAGCGGGACCGGCGCTTCGGTGAAGGTTCCGTACAGGCCGAGGTGGATGTGTACCACCCGGCCACCGTCGTAGTGGTGGAACAGATGCTTGCCCCAGGCCGAGGCCTTCGTGAAAATGTGCCCGTTCACCGCGGCCGCACCGTCGGCGAAGCGGCCTTGAGGACTGGACACCGCCACCGGCGCCCGGCCGAACCTCTTCTGGTGCAGCCGGGCCAGGCGGTGCAGGGTGTGCCCTTCGGGCACGGTCAGGCGCCGGGAACCGGCGGGGCCACGTGGTCCTTCTCGTAGGCGGCCAGGATGTCGATCCGGCGCTGGTGCCGCTCGGCTTCCGACCACGGGGTGGCCAGGAACGCGTCGACGATGGCCAGCGCCTCTTCGGTGCTGTGCATGCGCCCACCGATGCCGATCAACTGCGCGTTGTTGTGCTGGCGGGCCAATTCGGCGGTTTCGACGCTCCAGGCCAGGGCGCACCGGGCACCGGGTACCTTGTTCGCCGCGATCTGCTCACCGTTGCCCGAGCCGCCGAGCACGATGCCCAGGCTGCCCGGGTCGGCGACGGTCTTGACGGCGGCCGCGATGCAGAACGCCGGGTAGTCGTCCTCGGCGTCGTAGCTGAAGGCGCCGCAGTCCACCGGCTCGTGGCCGTTCTTGGTGAGGTGCTCAAGGATCGCTTGCTTGAGTTCGTAGCCGGCGTGGTCGGCACCGAGGTAGACGCGCATGCCGGCCATTCTCGCAGACGAACCTTGGCACACTTCGCCTCAGTCGAACTCGGGGCGCTCGGTGCGGGTCCGCTTGAGCTCCCAGAAATGCGGGTACGACGCGAACGTCACCGATGCGTCCCACAGCTTGCCGGCCTCTTCGCCGCGCGGGATCTTGGAGAGCACCGGACCGAAGAACGCCACACCGTTGACGTGGATGGTCGGGGTGCCGACGTCCTCGCCGACGGCGTCCATGCCGGCATGGTGGCTCGTGCGCAGCGCCTCGTCGTATTTGTCGGTGGTGGCCGCCTCGGCCAACTCTGCGGGCAGCCCGACCTCCTCGAGGGCCTGCGCGATGACCTGATCGAGGTCCTTGTTGTCCTGGTTGTGAATTCGCACGCCCATCGCGGTGTAGAGGGGGCTCAGGATCTCCGGGCCTTTGAGCTGCTCGGCGGCAATCGCGACGCGCACCGGACCCCAGGCCCGCTTCATCAGTTCCTGGTAGTTCTCGGGCAGGTCCCGGCCTTCGTTGAGGACCGCGAGGCTCATCACGTGGAACTGCACGTCGATGTCGCGCACCTTCTGGACCTCCAGGATCCATCGCGACGTGATCCAGCACCACGGGCACAGCGGGTCGAACCAGAAACCGGCTACATCTTTCTGAGCCATCAATACGTCCTCTCGATGTGGTTCACGGCACAACTGCGTTCAGCACAACTGTGAACCCTCGCCGACATGTTCCCGATCTCCGGTAACTATTCCGGGCGTTGTTCCGACAACCATTTCGTCAACCTTTTCGACAACGCTGTCGTCTCGGTGTCTACTTGCACGTACACGTCACGACAGCGACACAGGAAACGCATAGTGCGCGAACTTTTACCGAACAGTGTTGTTCCTGTGACCCTGGTCAACAACTGTGGCCAAAGTGAGCAGAGCGCCCCAAGAGTTCTGCGTGATAGCTGAGGAGCTTTGATATGGCCGTTCGCGCTCTACTGACCACCGCAGGGGCCATCGCCGCCGCACTGGCGTTGGCTGTCCCCGCACAGGCCGATCCGGCTCCTCCGGTCCCGATCGACCCGACCGACAACTCGTTCCTGACCGCGCTGAACGACGCCGGCGTCGGCTACGGCGATCCCGGCGCCGCCGTCCAGATGGGCCAAGACGTCTGCCCCATGCTGGTCGAGCCCGGTAAGGATTTCGCGTCGGTGGCCTCCCAGATGCGTGGCGACGGCGGCATGTCGCCCCAGATGGCCTCGTTCTTCACCGGGATCGCCATCCAGATGTACTGCCCGCAGATGATGTCGTCGATCAGCGACGGATCCATCCTGAACAACCTGGGCGCACTGAACGGACTGGCCGGCCTGGCCGGCTTCCCCCAGTAGCCCGGGTCCCGCGGCCGTCCAGCCACTAGGTTGGACGGGTGGCACTTCCCAATCTCACCCGCGATCAGGCCGTCGAGCGCGCAGCCCTGATCACCGTCGACAACTACCGCGTCGTCCTGGACCTCACGGACGGTTCCGGCAACGGCAATCCCGGCGAGCGCACCTTCCGGTCCACGACGACCGTGACGTTCGATGCCCTGGCCGGCGCCGAGACCTTCATCGACCTGGCGGCCGACAAGATCCACAGTGCGACCCTCAACGGCAAGGCGCTGGACGTCTCGGCCTACGACGAATCCACCGGCATCGCACTGACCGGACTGGCCGCGCAGAACGTGCTCGTGGTCGATGCGGACTGCCTCTACTCGAACACCGGCGAAGGTCTGCACCGTTTCGTCGACCCGGTCGACAACGAGGTCTACCTCTATTCACAGTTCGAGACCGCCGATGCCAAGCGGATGTTCACGTGCTTCGACCAGCCTGACCTCAAGGCGACGTTCGACGTCCAGGTGACCGCGCCCGCGCATTGGCAGGTGATCTCCAACGGGGCCACGGTATCGGCCGAGCGTGCCGGTGCGGTGACCATGCACACCTTCGCCACCACGCCGAAGA
The DNA here is from genome assembly GCF_001953975.1 of Mycobacterium sp. NS-7484. GTDB lineage: Bacteria > Actinomycetota > Actinomycetes > Mycobacteriales > Mycobacteriaceae > Mycobacterium. The sequence continues at coordinate 82,725 of NZ_MBEJ01000121.1, read as the reverse complement.
TGAGCACCTACCTGGCGGCGCTGATCGCCGGACCGTATGCGGTGTGGCGCGACGCGTATTCCGACGCCCACGGCGAGATCCCGCTGGGCATCTTCTGCCGGGCCTCGCTGGCCGAGTTCATGGATGCCGAGCGGCTGTTCACCGAGACCAAACAAGGTTTCGGCTTCTACCACAACAACTTCGGCGTGCCCTACGCCTTCGGCAAGTACGACCAGTTGTTCGTGCCGGAGTTCAACGCGGGCGCCATGGAGAACGCCGGCGCGGTCACGTTCCTCGAGGATTACGTCTTCCGCTCCAAGGTGACCCGGGCCTCCTACGAGCGCCGCGCCGAGACCGTCCTGCATGAGATGGCGCACATGTGGTTCGGCGACTTGGTCACCATGCAGTGGTGGGATGACCTCTGGCTCAACGAGTCCTTCGCGACGTTCGCCTCGGTGCTGTGCCAGGCCGAGGCCACCGAATACGACACGGCCTGGACGACTTTCGCCAATGTGGAGAAGTCCTGGGCCTACCGCCAGGACCAGCTGCCCTCGACGCATCCGGTGGCCGCCGACATCCCGGATCTCGCCGCTGTCGAGGTGAACTTCGACGGCATCACCTACGCCAAGGGCGCAAGCGTTTTGAAGCAGCTCGTGGCCTACGTCGGCCTGGAGGAGTTCCTGGCCGGGCTGCGGGACTACTTCCGCGACCACGCCTTCGGTAACGCCACATTCGGCGACCTGCTCGGGGCCTTGGAGAAGGCGTCCGGCCGCGACCTGTCGGGCTGGGGCCAACAATGGCTCAAGACAACAGGTTTGAACACTCTGCGGGCCAACTTCGACACCGACGAGGCGGGCGAGTTCACCCGGTTCGCCATCGCGCAGTCGGGCGCGGCGCCCGGCGCCGGAGAGACCCGCGTGCACCGACTGGCGGTTGGTATCTACGACGACGATCCGGCCGGCTCGGGCAAGCTCGTCCGGGTACATCGCGAAGAACTCGACGTCGAGGGCCCCGTGACGGATGTTCCTGCGCTCGTTGGCCTTTCGCGCGGAAAGCTGGTTCTGGTCAACGACGACGACCTGACCTACTGCTCGCTGCGGCTGGACCCGGCCTCGCTGTCGACGGTGCTCTCCCGCATCGCCGACATCGCCGATCCGCTCCCCCGCACCCTCGCCTGGTCGGCCGCGTGGGAGATGACCCGCGAGACCGAGATGAAAGCCCGCGACTTCGTGGCGCTGGTGATGCGCGGCGTGCACGCCGAAACCGAGGTCGGGGTGGCACAGCGGCTTCTGATGCAGGCACAGACCGCGCTGGGCTCCTACGCCGACCCGGAGTGGGCCAGAGAAACCGGTTGGCCGGCCTTCGCGGATGCGCTGCTCGATCTGGCCGGCCGGGCCGCCGCGGGCTCGGATCACCAACTCGCGTTCGTCAACGCGCTGTGCGCCTCGGTGCTGTCACCGAATCACGTCGCCGTGCTGTCGACGCTGCTCGACAACGAACCTGCCGCGGTGAACCTGCCCGGCCTGGTGATCGACACCGATCTGCGCTGGCGGATCGTCACCGCGCTGGCCCGATCCGGTCAGGTCGATGCCGACGGCCCCGAAACGCCGTTCATCGACGCCGAAGCCGAGAACGACCCGACGGCGGCCGGCAAGCGTCATGCCGCAGCCGCCTCGGCGGCCCGGCCTCAGGACGAGGTGAAGTCCGCGGCGTGGCAACAGGTCATCGAGGACGACGCACTGGCCAACATCACCACCCGCGCGATCGTCGGCGGCTTCGTGCAGCCGGGCCAAAACGAATTGTTGACGCCGTTCACCACGCAGTACTTCGCGGCCATCTCCGGGGTATGGGCCCGGCGGTCCAGCGAGGTCGCCCAGACCGTGGTGATCGGGCTCTACCCGTCCTGGGACATCAGCCAGAACGGATTGGACGCGGCCGACGCCTTCCTGTCCGATCCGGAGGTGCCGCCGGCGCTGCGGCGACTGGTGGTGGAGGGCCGCGCCGGCGTGGAGCGCGCACTGCGGGCCCGCGCCTTCGACGTGGGCTAGGTCCCTGTGCACCGCGAGCGTGCGGGTCTGCTGCCCGACACGCCGTGCCAGAGCAACATTCTGCGCGCGCTCGCGGTCATACGCTGTGCCGGTGGCGGTCAGTAGAACCCGCGCGGCACGGGCTGCCCGCAAACGTAAGCGCCGGATGGACCTCGTCGTCCACGATCTCACCGACGATCAGTGGGAGACGATCCAGACGGCGTGGGGCGGATGTGCCTACTGCGGCAGGGCCGCGGGGCCATTCCAGAAGGACTGCGTGATGGCCATCTCGCGGGGCGGTCGGTACACCGCGGACAACGTGGTGCCGGCCTGCGTCTCGTGCAACGCCAGCAAGTGCAACTTCGAGGTCAGCACCTGGATGCGACGCAGACGACTCGACGAGCGCGCGTTCCTGACGCGGTACGTGGAGATCAGAGCTCAACTGACGGAGTGACCCGTCCGGCGCGAGCGTGCGTAAAACGCCGACCGCGAGCGGCGTGTCGGCAACAGACACGCACGCTCGCGGTGCGGATGGAACTGACTAGGCGGGTGAGACGCCGGCCGACAGCACACGCACGGCGCTGATCAGACCGTCGATCAAATTGCCTTCCTTGAAGGAGGCGGCCGCCGCCGAGACGCCCAGCGGGGCGACCTCTTCGATGCCACGGCCTTTGACGTCGGCGCCGTAGACCACCTCGATCGCGTGCTGGTCGGGTGAGACCGCAAGCAGCACCGCGTTGTTCGGTGTGGGCACCTTGGCCAGGATCTCGCGTGCCGTGGCGGCGGTGTCGGTGCCCAGGTTGCCGATGTAGACCGCGAACCTGGCCTTGGCCGCGCGCGAGCCGTACTTGAGGGCGTCGTCGAGCACGACGAGGTCCATCGTCGGGAAGGGGTAGTGCACGGACAGTTCACCGGGCTCGGTGACCCCGGAGATCCGACCGCTGTAGGTCAGGGCGTAGCCGTAGGGCAGCTCGACGTCCTTGGTCGTGGTCGCAATGTCACCACTTGCCACTTGCGCCGCCTCCGATCGTCACGCCATGGGAATCATGCCCGCCGTGCCCGTGGGCCTGCGGCTCCTCGGCGGCCCACAGGATGGGCTCGTGGGTCCACGGCTCGGACATCTTGTAGGTATCCGGGTGCGGTCCCTTGCGGGGCAGGTAGATCAACGCCAGGACCACGAACAACACCAGCGGAACCCCTCCGAGGAGGGAATGGGTAAGTGCTGTGCTCACGCGCAAACCGTATCAGCCGCACCACCGCGACGCGCCGAGAGTGCCCAGCAAGTCGGCGGTCAGGCCGCCCCTTCGCCGAGATACCGCACCCACGCCGGGTCGAGTTCTTTGATCGTCGACAGCAGCCGCCAGTGCTGGCCCTTCGGCGGCATCGGTACACAGCGCAGGTTCCACCCGAGCTCGGCCAGCAACCGGTCAGCCTTGCGGTGGTTGCACGGCCCACAGGCAGCCACACAGTTCTCCCAGGAGTGCTCGCCACCGCGGCTTCGTGGGATCACGTGGTCGACGGTGTCGGCCCGCCCGCCGCAGTACGCGCACCGGAACCGGTCGCGGTGCATCAGGGCGGCCCGCGTCATCGGGATCCGGGCCCGATACGGCACCCGGACGAAGGTGCGCAGCCGGATCACCGACGGGACCACGATGGTGCGGGTGGCCGAGTGGATGACCGGGCCTGCCGGATCGTCGTGCACCACGTCGGCCTTGCCGCACATCACCATGATCACCGCGCGTCGCAACGGCAGCGCGGTCAGCGGTTCATAGGTCGAGTTGAGCAGCAGTACCCGGCGGCGCCCCCACAGGGAGGCATCGCGAGTCGTGGTGGGGAGGGTCTCGACGGTGTGGAGCGGACGATTGGGCACATGCGGTCCCGCGGGCCCGGGGATGTGGCCGGTCCGTCGCATATGGCTTTTTTTGCTGTGCGCCATGGAGCCTCCGAGGAGACAGTCCACCACGGATCCGACGGATGTGCACGAAAATTCTTCGGGTGTGCGCAGGTCAGTCGGATGAACACCCGGTGACCAGACCACAGTGACCGGCGGCGGCGGCTTGCTCGGCCACAATGGACCACAATGAACGACGTGACTCAGGTACAGCGATCTTTCTACGACGAAGTCGGTGGCCACGAGACGTTCGCAGCGATCGTGTCGCGGTTTTACCAGCTGGTACGCGAAGACGAGATCCTGCTGCCGCTGTACCCCGAAGACGACATCGACGGCGCCGAAGAGCGGTTGCGCATGTTCCTCGAGCAGTACTGGGGCGGCCCGCGCACCTACTCCGACCAGCGGGGCCACCCGCGGTTGCGGATGCGCCACGCGCCGTTCCGGATCGGTTACCTCGAGCGCGATGCCTGGCTGCGGTGCATGCACACCGCGGTGGCGTCGATCGACTCCGCGACACTGGACGAGCCGCACCGCCGCGCGCTGTTGGATTACCTGAACATGGCCGCGGACTCCATGGTGAACTCGGCGTTCTGATGCGCCGGTGGTGGGCGGACGCGGTCTTCTACCAGGTCTATCCCCGCTCGTTCGCCGACAGCAACGGTGACGGGGTCGGTGATCTCGACGGGGTGAGCGCCAGGCTCGATTACCTCGCGGCGCTCGGCGTCGACGCGCTGTGGCTCAATCCGGTGATGGTGTCGCCGATGGCCGATCACGGTTACGACGTCGCCGACCCCCGCGACGTCGATCCGCTGTTCGGCGACATCGCCGCGCTGGACCGGTTGCTCGACGCCGCGCACTCCCGCGGCATCCGCGTCACCATGGACCTGGTGCCCAACCACACCAGTTCGGCGCACCCGTGGTTCGTCGAGGCGCTGGCCGATCCGCGTCGCCGCGACCGCTACATCTTCCGTGACGGCCGCGGCCCGGGCGGGCTGAAGCCGCCGAACAACTGGGTGTCGGTGTTCGGCGGCCCGGCCTGGACCCGCGTCACCGAAGCCGACGGCCGACCCGGCCAGTGGTATCTGCACCTGTTCGATCCGGCCCAACCCGACCTCAACTGGAACCACCCTGAGGTGTTCGAGGACCTGGAGAAGACGCTGCGGTTCTGGCTCGACCGCGGCGTCGACGGATTCCGCATCGACGTGGCCCACGGCATGGCCAAGCCACCCGAATTGCCCGACATGGTTGTCACCGACAGCGCACTGCTGCGCAACAGTGACGATGACCCGCGGTTCGACAACGACAGCGTGCACGATATTCACCGGTTCATCCGCACGGTGCTCGATGACTACCCCGACGCCGTGGCCGTGGGCGAGGTGTGGGTGCACGGCAATGAGCGCTTCGCGAAGTATCTCCGTCCCGACGAGTTGCACCTCGGCTTCAATTTCCGTCTGGTACAAGCAGATTTCGACGCCGCCGAGGTGCAGGACGCGATCCTCAACGCGATGGCCGCGGCCGACCTGGCCGGTGCGACGCCGACGTGGACGTTGTCCAACCACGACGTGGAGCGCGAGGTCACCCGTTACGGCGGTGGTGCCAGCGGGTTGGCCCGGGCCCGGGCGATGGCGCTGGTGATGTTGGCGCTGCCGGGCGCGGTGTTCGTCTACAACGGCGAGGAACTCGGGCTGCCCAATGTCGAGTTGCCCGACGAGGTGCTGCAGGATCCGGTGTGGGAACGCTCCGGTCAGACCGAGCGTGGGCGTGACGGCTGTCGGGTGCCGATGCCGTGGTCCGGCGATGCCCCGCCGTTCGGGTTCTCCTCGAGCGCCGACACCTGGTTGCCGATGCCGGCCGAGTGGGCAGCGCTGACCGTGCAGCGTCAGCAGGCCGATCCGGCGTCGACATTGGAGTTCTACCGCAGCGCAATCGGATTACGTTCCAGCCGTGCGGAATTCGGTGGTTCCTCGGTCGAGGTGACGAGCGCGAACGGACTTCTGAGGGTGCGGCGCGCCGGCGGCCTGATATGTGTGCTCAACACCGGCACAGCTTCGGTGGCGCTGCCGCCCGGCGAGATCCTGTTGAGCAGCGGCGCACTGGTGGACGGTCTACTCCCGCCCGACACCGCCGTGTGGATCGTGCCCCATTCCTCACCGCGAGCAGACGCAAACCAGTAGTTTTCCACGCGAAAAGGTACGGGTTTGCGTCTGCTCGCCGAGGAAATCAGCCGAGGATGAGGGCGGCGGAGTCGCGACGGCGATACACCGAGCCGAACCGGGCATCGATCCGCAGCCAGGACGGGTGCGCGCGGACCCGCACGATCTCCTGCTCGCTGACCTGATTGCCGGTCTGGGGCAGAAAACCCATGGCGGTCAAGGCGAATACGCAACGCATCGGCACACCTACGGTGAAATCGCCTGCGCTGACTGCGATCACCTCCTGGTCCAGGAGCGAGGCCGGCGGACCGTGGGCGCTGCCGTGCTCGCGGGCCAACGCCCCGCCCTGTTGCGCGAGGTCGAGCATCACCCGGGCCGGCACGTCGTCGAGGTGGACGAAGCCTTCCTCGGGAGGCAGTCCGCCGCGCCAGGCCGAATCCATTGGGAAGCCGGGGTCGATGTATCCGCCCTGTCCCCCGGCCAAACCGGACAAGCCGGCCGCCAGGGCATCGGCCCCGGCCGAGAGATCCGCCGGGCGCAGCCGCCCGGCCACCACCCGGCTGGCCAGGACCTCCAGCCCGGTCGCCACCCATGCGATCACCGAACCTGGGCCGCGCTCACGCAACCGCACCACCGCGGCGCTGTCCAACCGCAGGGCACGGTCCACGAACGTCGCGAAATCGTCTCGATCACGCGGGTTTTCGATCCACAGGCCGCGCTCCGGGGCGGTCATCGCAGATAGCGCTCCAGGTAGGCGCGTTGCTCGCCCGTCAACCGTTCGAGTCGTTGTTCGGCGATGTGCACGGCGGCCAGCTGGGTTTCACCGATCACCGATGGTTTGGAGTCGGGCGCGGCGTTCACCGACCGCACCTCGTAGCCGATGGTGAAGTCGACGGCACGCACCCGCTTGGACCACATGGTCACCTGCAGCGGTGAGTCCACCAGCCGCAGCTGGCCCTTGTAGGAGATGCTGACGTCGGCGATCAACAGGCCGATGGTGTCGATGGTGGGCCCGAACGGCTCACGCAGGAACGGAATCCGAGCCTCTTCGAGGATGGTCACCATGGTTGCGTGGTTGATGTGCTGGTACATGTCGATGTCCGACCAGCGCACGTGCACCGGCGCTACGAAGCCTGTCACCCAGTTGTTCCCGTTCCACTCGTTCGTGTCATGCTGCGGATCTGCCGCGCGGCCACCGACAGCGTCGCCAGATCCTGCTCACCATCTTGGTATATCTCGGTCAGCGTGCGGCGGGCGCGGGTCACCCGGGAGTTGTTGGTCAGCTCCCACTCGGAGATCTTCTCCTCACCGGTCTCCTCCGGTTCCCCGACCGCCAGCACGTCGAAGCACAGCGCCCGCAACGATCCGTAGATGTCGTCACGAATTGCCAACCGCGCCAGCGAATGCCAGCGGTCCTCCCGGCTGAGTCGCGATACCGCCGTGAGCAGCCCGTCGGCCCCGAGATGATCCATCAGGGTGAAGTAGGTGTCGGCCACCTCGACGGGGTCACGGTCGACGATGTCGGAGATGTCGATCACGTCGAGCAGGCTGTACTGATACAGCCCGGTCGCGACCGCATAGGCCAGGTCCTCGGGCACCCCTTGCGAGGCGAATTCACCGGCTTCCTTGTCGACGATGGCCTTGTCGTCGCCACGCAGCCATTCGGGCATCCGCGGGCGCAGGGTGGCGACCTTGGCGGCGAACCGGTTGATCTCGGCGCCGACGGCCAGCGGTTGCGGACGGTAGTTCAGCAGCCAGCGGCCGGCCCGGTCCACAAGCCGACGCAGGTCCAGCGTCATCCGATCGGTCACCGCAACCGGCACCCCGTCGTCGCCTGCGGCCCGGATCCGGCGCCACACCTCGCCGATGCCGAAGATGGCGTCGGTGGCAACATAACTGCGCAGTGCGTCGACGGGGCCGACACCGACATCCTCGGTGATCCGGTAGGCATAGCTGATGCCGCTGGTGTCGACGAGATCGTTGACCAGCATCGTGGTGACGATCTCCCGGCGCAGCTGGTGCGAACGGATCTCACTCGTGAACTGCTCACGGAGCTTCTCGGGGAAATACTGCGGCAGCCGGGAGGCGAACACCTCTTGGTCGGGCAGGTCACTGGCCAGCACGTCGTCCTTGAGTGCGAGCTTGACATGGGCCATCAGTGTGGCCAATTCCGGTGAGGTCAAACCGATCCCGGCATCGGCACGGCGCCGGATCTCCTTCTCCGACGGCAGCGCCTCCAGCTCCCGGTTGAGCCCGCGGTTGACGACGAAGTCCTTGATCATCCGGGCGTGCACCGAGAGCAGCCCGGGCGCGTTGGCGCGGCTGGTGCCCATCAGGTCGTTCTGATCCTTGTTGTCGGCCAGGACCAGGTCACCGACCTCGTCGGTCATCGACAGCAACAGGTCGGTGCGTTCCTCGGGACTGACCTTGCCCGCAGTCACCAGCGAGTCGATCAGGATCTTGATGTTGACCTCGTGATCGGAACAGTCGACACCGGCGGAGTTGTCCAGGGCATCGGTGTTGATCCGACCACCGGCCAGGTTGAACTCGATACGTCCCAGTGAGGTCACGCCGAGGTTCCCGCCCTCGCCGATGACCTTGGCCCGCACCTCGTTTCCGTTGACCCGAATCTGATCGTTGGCACGATCCCCGACGTCGGTCTCGGTCTCGGCCTTGACGTAGGTGCCGATGCCGCCGTTCCACAGCAGGTCCACCGGCGCCTTGAGCACCGCTTTCATCAGGGCGGGCGGGGTGAGTTCCTCGATGTCCTCGTCGAGTCCGAGGGCGGCGCGCGCTTGCGGGCTGATCGGGATGGACTTCTGCTGCCGGCTGTAGACGCCGCCGCCCTCGCTGATCAGCTCGGAGTCGTAATCCTCCCAGCTGGATCGGGGCAGCTCGAACAGCCGCTGGCGCTCTGTCCAGGACGCGGCGGCGTCGGGGTTGGGGTCGAGGAAGATGTGCCGGTGGTCGAATGCGGCGATCAGCCGGATGTGCTTGGACAACAGCATTCCGTTGCCGAACACGTCACCGCTCATATCGCCGACGCCGACAACCGTGAAGTCCTGACTCTGCGTGTCGACGCCCATCTCGCGGAAGTGGCGTTTGACCGATTCCCAGGCCCCCTTGGCGGTGATGCCCATGGCCTTGTGGTCGTAGCCGATGGAGCCGCCCGAGGCGAACGCGTCACCCAGCCAGAACCCGTAGGACTTGGCGACCTCGTTGGCGATGTCGGAGAAGGTGGCCGTGCCCTTGTCGGCCGCAACCACCAGATAGGCATCCTCCCCGTCGCGGCGCACCACATCCGGTGGGGTGACGACGGCGCCGGTCTGCTTGTCGACGTTGTCGGTCACGTCGAGCAGCCCTGAGATGAAAAGTTGGTAGCACGCCACCCCTTCGGCGCGGGTCGCCTCGCGGTCGGCGGTGGCGTCACCGGTGAGCTCCGGCGGCCGTTTGACCACGAACCCACCCTTGGCCCCGACGGGCACGATGACGGCGTTCTTCACCGCCTGGGCCTTGACCAGACCGAGGATCTCGGTGCGGAAGTCCTCGCGACGATCCGACCAGCGCAGTCCGCCGCGGGCCACGAACCCGAACCGCAGGTGCACACCCTCTACCCGCGGCGAGTACACGAAGATCTCGAACTTGGGCCGTGGCAGCGGCAGTTCGTCGATCAACCCGGGATTCAGCTTCATCGCCACCGCACCGCGTTGCCGGGCCGACTCCGGTTTCCGGACAAAGTAATTGGTGCGCAGGGTGGCCTGGATCAGGCTCGCGAAGGCCCGCAGCACACGGTCGGTGTCCAGGCTCACCAAGGCGTCGATGTCGGCGGCCACCGCAGCGGCGGCCCCTTGGGCGTCCCGGGATCCCGCCGTGTCCTCCGACGGGTCGAACAACGCCTCGAACAGCTGCACCAGCGAGCGGGTGGTGTGCGGGTTCTCGTTGAGCACCGACTCGATGTGTGACTGGCTGTACGGAAATCCGGCCTGGCGCAGGTATTTCGCGTAGGCGCGCAGGATCACCACTTGCTGCCAGGTCAGGTCGGCTCGCAACACCAGTTCGTTGAAGCGGTCCACCTCGACCGAGCCGTGCCAGATCGCGGTCACCGCATCGGCGAATCGCTGCGCGGTGGTCTCACGGGAGGCGGCGTCGGGCGACTCGGGGATGCTGCGGTGTCGGGCAACCTTGAACTGGTAGATCCAGACCGGCAGTCCGTCGGCGCGACGCACGGTGTAGGGGCGTTCCTCCAGCACCACCACACCCATCGACTGCAGCATCGGCAGCAGCTCACTCAGCGAGGCCGACTGTCCACCCAGATACCAGGTGAGTTGCGCCGGTGCGCCATCCCCGGCCGTGTCACTCTCACTGAAGACAAGTTTGACCGAGTTGTCTTGCAGCCCTTCGATGATCGCGATGTCGGCGATCGCATCCGCCGGGGCGACGGCCTGCTTGTAGTCCTCGGGGAACGCGGTGGCGTAGTGCTCGACGGCGGCACGGCTCAGCTCGGCGTCGGCCGCCGCACTGGTCAGCCGGTCACCCCAGTTGCGGGTGGCCTCGGTCAGCAGGTTCTGGATCCGGTTCTCGTTCTCGGTGGAGGTGTCCACGGCGCCGGGCGACGTGCCGCCGGGCAGACGCACCGCGAAATGGACGACGGCCCAAGGCGACTCACTGACCCGGGCGGAGTAGTCGATGCTCTCGCCGCCGAGCTCACGCACCAGGATGTCCTGCATCTCCAGCCGCACCGCGGTCGTGTACCGGTCGCGCGGCAGATACACCAGGCAGGAAACGAAATGGGCGAGCTGATCGGCGCGCAGGAACAACAGGGTGCGGCGACGCGACCCGAGGTCCACCACGGTCAGGGCCATGTCCAGCAGCTGCTTGGAGCTCAGCGCGAAGAGCTCGGGGCGGGGAATCGTCTGGATGATGTCGCGCAGCAACTGACCGGGATGGCTGGGGTCGCGGCGGGCCATGGCCAGCGCCTCCTCCACCCGTCGCGAGATCAGCGGGATCTCCAGCACATTGGCGTTCGTCGCAGCCACGGTGAACAGGCCGACAAAACGGTGCTCGAGGACCCGGGCACCGCCTTCGCGCACCACGACGATGTAGGGGTTGGCGCCGTACCGCACATAGCTCGGCAGGGTGGCTTGGGCCAGCACCATCAGGTCGTCCTCGGCGGTCAGCGGCGGCAGCACGTCCTCGCGCAGCTTGAGCACCCCCAGCCGGCTGGCCGGATCGACCACGGCCTTACCGTCGTCGATCCCGCATTGCTGATAGCCGAGCAGCACGAAATGTCCGTCGGACAACCAACGTAGGAGTGCCGCGACATCCCGGCGGTCGGTGTTGGGGAAACGTCCTTCGACGTCGGTGGCCACGTCGTTGGCCAGGCCGTGCAGCGCCGCGCCCATCGCCGCGGAGTCCAGCCCGATCTGGCGGGCGTCGGCCAGCACGCCGGGCAGCAGCCGAACCACCTCGGTGAGTGCCGGGCCGTCGGCCGCCCCACTGACCGGGACCAGGATCCAGCACTCGTCGACGCCGTCGCTCCCGGTGGCCTCGGCCGCGGGCCGGAAATCCACCAACTCACCGTCAGCGCCGCGACGCACCCGCAGCACCGGGTTCATGATCGCCGGATAGGCGACGCCGTGGCGGTGCAGTAAGACCGTCACCGAATCGACCAGCATCGCGGCCTGCTCGGTGACGATCTGCAGCGCGGGCCCGGAGTCGTCGTCGCCCGGGTACACCGAGACCTTGGTCTCCCCCGGCGCCCGGTCGCTGCCGAGTTGGAGGTGGGCGGCCACGAGCGCGTCAGACAGATCGGAGACCGGCCGGTCGGCGGCACCGACCGGCTGCGGTCCGGTGGCGACCATCCCGGACCCGTCGCCCGACGGAGCGCGGTAGGTGGACCGGAAAGCCACAGACAGGCGGTGGACCGCGTCCGGCGGTGGCTGCCGTCGATCCCGGTCGCTGATTTCCTGCCTGCGAACAGCTTCCGGCTTGGCCGTCATACGGATCACTCCTGACTTCCGCCCACACACCGGCATTGGTGCATAGCCGACATTAGTAGCGTCGACGACCCCCCTGCGCCCTTTAGCTCGTCACGGGTCAGTCCCGGGTCAGTCTCCGGTGGGTTACCCGATGTGGACGAGCAGCCTCGGCCCCGAGACGTTGAATCTTGTTCTCCTCGTAGGCACCGAAGTTGCCCTCGAACCAGAACCACTTGGCCTCGTTGTCGTCGTCGCCCTCCCACGCCAGGATGTGCGTGCAGGTGCGGTCCAGGAACCAGCGGTCGTGGCTGATCACAACGGCGCAACCCGGGAACTGCTCGAGCGCGTTCTCCAGCGAGGACAGGGTCTCGACGTCGAGGTCGTTGGTCGGCTCGTCGAGCAGGATCAGGTTGCCGCCCTCTTTGAGGGTCAGCGCCAGGTTGAGTCGGTTGCGCTCACCACCGGACAGCACGCCGGCGGGCTTCTGCTGATCCGGCCCCTTGAACCCGAACGCCGACACGTAGGCGCGCGACGGGATCTCATTCTGGCCGACCTCGATGTAGTCCAGGCCGTCGGAGACCACCTGCCACACAGTCTTGTTCGGGTCGATTCCGGCGCGGCTCTGGTCGACGTAGGACAGCTTGACCGTGTCACCGACCCGGACCGTGCCGCTGTCGGGCTGCTCGAGCCCGACGATGGTCTTGAACAGCGTGGTCTTGCCGACGCCGTTGGGCCCGATGACGCCGACGATGCCGTTGCGGGGCAGGGTGAAGGACAGGTCCTTGATCAGGGTGCGGCCCTCGAAACCCTTGTCGAGGTGTTCGACCTCGACCACCACATTGCCCAGCCGAGGCGGGGTCGGGATCTGGATCTCCTCGAAGTCGAGCTTCCGCGACTTCTCGGCCTCGGCGACCATCTCCTCGTACCGACCGAGGCGGGCCTTGTTCTTGGCCTGCCGGGCCTTGGCGCCCGAGCGGACCCAGGCCAGTTCTTCCTTCAGCCGCTTCTGCAGCTTCTGGTCCTTCTTGCCCTGAACCTCGAGGCGCTCGGCCTTCTTCTCCAGGTAGGTCGAGTAGTTGCCCTCGTAGGGGTAGGCCCGGCCGCGGTCGAGTTCCAGAATCCATTCGGCGACGTTGTCGAGGAAGTAGCGGTCGTGGGTGACGGCCAGGATGGCGCCCTTGTAGCTGGCCAGGTGCTGCTCGAGCCACAACACGCTCTCGGCGTCCAGGTGGTTGGTGGGCTCGTCGAGCAGCAGCAGGTCCGGCTTGCTCAACAGCAGCTTGCACAGCGCGACGCGTCGCTTCTCACCACCGGAAAGGTGGGTCACCGGCTCGTCCGGCGGCGGGCAGCGCAGGGCGTCCATCGCCTGCTCCAGCTGGGAGTCGATGTCCCAGGCGTCGGCGGCGTCGAGCTCCTCCTGCAGCTTGCCCATCTCTTCCATGAGCTCGTCGGAGTAGTCGGTGGCCATCAGCTCGGCGACTTCGTTGTAGCGATTGAGCTTGGCCTTGACGGCGACGCCCTCCTCGACGTTTTCGCGAACCGTCTTGTTCTCGTCGAGTTGCGGCTCCTGCATCAGGATGCCGACAGTCGCGCCGGGCGCGAGGAAGGCGTCGCCGTTGTTGGGCTGATCGATGCCGGCCATGATCTTCAGGACGCTGGACTTACCGGCCCCGTTGGGGCCGACGACGCCGATCTTGGCGCCGGGCAGGAAGTTCAGCGTGACGTCGTCAAGGATGACCTTGTCGCCGTGCGCCTTGCGGACCTTGCGCATCGTGTAGATGAATTCGGCCATGCCGTGAGGTGCCTTTCGTCAAGCTCTGCAGGTACGTCGGATGGGCGCGCGCGCATCGTGGCGCGGCAAGCCCGACTTGCTCGCGACCCATCCTAGGCGTGGCCGAATATGGCTAGGCCGACAGTGGCAGGTCGCCCGCGTCGACCTCGGTTTCCGCGTCATGCTCCACGTCACCGGGCTCCGGATCGGGCACGGGGGCCGTCGGCCTCGGCAACGGCGCCACCTTGGCCGTGCAGCGGGACAGATCGGGGCCGACCGCGGTGGCCCGCACCTCCACCGACGATCGCCGCACGCCCTCCTTGTCGTCGTACTCGCTGGTGTAGATGTGCCCGGTGACCACCACGGCGTCGCCCTTCATCAACGAGGCGCTCGCGCCGGTGGCCAGATTCCCCCAGCAGTTGACGGTCACGTACAACGAGTTGCCGGACTCCCAGGTGCCGTCCGGCAGGCGCCGCCGCGAGTTGCTGGCCACCCGGAACTTGTAGAGCTCCTGATCGCCGAACCGCAGCCGGACCGGGTTGGTGATGATGTTTCCGACGATGGTGAACGGGGTCTCGAACATTGGGGTTCCTTTCGCTTCATCGATTCCGGCGGCCCGGTGCCGAAGCGTCGCGACCGCCTTACGCAGCCATTGACCGTCCGCGCCCCGACAGCGGGCACGAAGACGACCGCACAACACCGTCGGCTGTGGATGAAACGCGCGCTGGGGATAACTCCGCTCAGCCCGAGGGACGGTCGCGCCGCGCCATCTCGGCGAGCATGGCGTTGTACGCCGCCAAGTCGGCATCGTCGTCACGGTCGGCGGCCCGGTCCAGGCGCTTCGCGGTGCGCTGGTCGCTGCGGCGCCACTGGATCAGCAAGGCGAGCATCACGATCACCAACGGGACTTCGCCTGCAGCCCAAGCGATTCCACCACCGAGGTGCTGATCACCGAGAAGGTCGGTATGCCAGGGCAGCTGCAGTGAGCGGTAGAACGACTCGCCGAGCACCGTGTCCATGCCCATCATCACCACGCCGAAGAACGCGTGCAGCGGCAGTGAGGCGAACACCATGCCGATCTTGACCAGGTGCGAGATCGGCCGCGGGGTCGGATCGATGCCGATGACCACCCAGTAGAACAGGTAGCCCGAGAGCAGGAAATGCACGTTCATCAGCACGTGGGCGGCGTGGTTGCTCACCGCGGCGTCGAAGATGCCGCCGAAATACAGGCCGTAGAAACCCGCCACGAATAGCACGGTCGCGATGATCGGCTGGGTCAGGATCTGCGATACGCGCGAATGCAGCGCGGCCAGCAGCCATTCTCGCGGGCCGGGCGGTGATCCGCGGCCCGCGGCCGGCAACGCGCGCAGGGCCAGGGTCACCGGCGCCCCCAGCACCAGCAGGATGGGAACCAGCATCGACAGCAACATGTGGGCGATCATGTGCATGCTGAACATCGCCGGCATGTAGCGACCGAGACCCGACGAGGTGGTCAACAGCAACGTGGCGCAGCCCAGCAGCCAGGCGATCGTGCGGCCCACCGGCCAGGCGTCACCGCGACGGCGCAGCCGGTACATCGCCGCCAGGTAGACCGCCGCCCCGAGGATCGCGGCGGTGCCGAACAGCAGGTCGAATCGCCAGTCGAACAGGATGCGTGTCACTGTCGGTGGGCCGGCGAAGTCGTATCCGATCGCCACCTCGGCGGCGGTCGGGGTCCTCCCTTCCGGCGGTGGCGGAGTCCGTCCCAGGCCGACGGCGATGCCGAAGGTGACGCCGAACAGCGCGGCCTCGGTCAGCGCCAACCGGATCAGCGGGCCCCGCGAGTCAGGGTCGGCGGCCAGGGCGGTCAGGCTCACCCGGCGCTGAGCCCACCCCAGTACGCCGAGCAGGGTCAACGCCACGATCTTGGCCAGCACCAGCCAGCCGTAGGTGGTGTGCACGAGGTCGGCCGGCTGCATCCGCACCAACGCGTTGACCACACCGCTGAAGGCCATCGCGACGAAGCACCACAGCGCCAGCGCCGAGAACCGGCGCGCGGCCAGCGCGGTGTTCGAGCCGTCGGATCCGCCTCGCATGGCGTCGGCCAGCAGGGCCAGCAGGCCGCCGGCCCACAACGCCGCGGCCACCAGGTGGATGAACAGGCTGTTGGTGGCCAGGTCGTGAGCACCGCCGGCCGACGAATGTCCGGTCAGGACAAGTGGCATCAAGGTCAGCAGCGACCCGCCCAACAGCACCGGCGTCCATCCCCAGCGGAGCACCGGCAGGCTGGCAATGGTGACCGCGGCAGCCAGAATCGCCGTCCAGCGCCAGGCGGCGGCAACGTCGACCAGATCCGCCGCCGACCACACGTCGGCGGGACCGAGGTGCTCGAGCAGTGGCTGCCCGGACACGTCGGAGACCGTCAACGGCACCAGCAGCGCCGCGCAAACTGTCCACACCCCCGAGGCCGCCGAACCGAGCCGCAGCGCCCGGTAGCCGGCGACGTCGAGCACGCCGTTGGCCTGGGGCGCCGCCAAGAACGCCGCGAACAGGAATGCCCCCACCGCGACGACGGCGGCGATCTCCCCCGCGGCGCGCACGAACGGCAACCCGTAGGTGGTCACCGGGCCGGGATCGGGCAGGCCGGTGGCGGTCAGGGCGTCGGCCAGCGACAGCGCGCCGATACCCGCCGCCACCGCTCCGGCGAGCAGGCCGACACCGACCAGTACGGGCCACACCGCGCTGTTACGCACGCTGGAGGCGGTCACCCGGCCGGCAGAAGTCATGGTTCAAGGGTATGGCGTGGCGCCCGCCACGCCGTGCCCGCCGGTCCGGTCAGGTCGAGCGGTATCGCTGCGCGCGGCGCTGTTTCTCCCGGAAGTAGAACTGTTCGCGTGCGATCTCGTCGACCTTGTCCATGTCGGCGACGATGCCGCGCAGTTCGTCTCGGAACTCGTCCCGGCGCGTCCGCAGGTCCGGGCCGCTCCTCAGGAGACCCTGATCGGCGGCCACCTGCCGCGCGGTGGCGAACAGCAGCGCCGAGACCGACTCGTTGCTGCACACTCGGCCCTGCGCGACGTACTGGCGTCCCACACCCAGCGCCCGCTTGGTCAGATCCCGTTCGCCCACCTCGGGCGGGGCGTCGCGGAGCACGTCGGCGACGATCCCGTAGGCCTCGAAGAACGGCCGCAACATGGCACCCACCAACAGCGGCTTCTTGGTGCGCAACATGCCATAGATGCCGTCGCCGCCGGCGCGGACCGTGGCTTCCCAGCCGCCCGCGGTCTGGCCTTCCGGGCTGCGGTCGTACCAGGACAGCTCTTCGGCGATGTTGTCGCGGAACGCCACCGAATCGGCGAAGTAGAAATCGAACTTGAGCAGGTCGCGCAGCCGCATCACCTGATCCCAGAAGGCCTGTAGCGGGTCATCGGTGACGTGGGCAGCATGGGCCAGCGCCAACTCGACGATCGAGGTCTCCAGGAAGGCATGGATCAGTGAGTTGCGGTAGAACGCCGCTTCCAGTTCGTCCTCCGGGGCGATCCGCCACACCGGCTCGTGGCCGCCCTCCACCAGGGTCACGGGGTGGCCTCCGGACAGCGCGTCGACGGCTGAGCGCACCCCTTCGGTGGTGCGCAGTCGCAGCGCGCTGTTGGTCATCGGAGTGTTCTTGCGTTCCAGGTAATCCAGTGAGTCCTGCAACGTGTGGTGCAACTGATCGAGCGTCAGCGCGACACCGCGGGCGCCCAGCAACAGCGCCGAGACCAGGTTGGTCGCGTTGACCGGGGTGGCGCGCAGGATGCGCCAGGCCACCTCGAAGGCCATCTTCTGCAACGCCAGCCGTTTGGCCGCCTCGTCGTGAGCGATGGCCCCGTTGGGCTCCCCGAGGTGCTCACGCATCGACACCGCCTCGGGGAAGCGGACATAGATCTTGCCGTAGTTGCGCTCACCCTGCGCCTTGATGAAGTTGTAGAGCCAGCTCAACCCCTCCGGCGTCTTCTCGCCACCACGGGCATACGCCGCGTACTCGGCGGTCTCGTGCAACTGGTCGAAGCTGATCGACACCGGTTGCAGCAGAATGTCCTCGCTGCGGCCGTCGAGGTAGGCATTCGCGACGTAGGCCAGCAGTCCGAGCTTGGGCGGCAACATCTTTCCGGTCCGCGACCGGGTGCCCTCGATCGACCAGTTCAGGTTGAAGCGCTTCTCCACGATGTAGCCGACGTACTGGCGCAGCACGTACTTGTACAGCGGGTCGTCGAGTTTGCGGCGCAGAAAGATGACGCCGGAATGCCGGAACAACGGGCCCATCAGGCCGAAAGACAGGTTGATCCCGGCGAACGTGTAGACCGGGGGCAGCCGGTTCTCCTGCATCGCCACGGGCACGATCACGCCGTCGAGATAGGACCGGTGTGAGAACAGCAGCACCGCCGGATGCCGTTCCAGCGCATGGCGCATCGACTCGATCTCGGAGCGGTCGTAGTCGATGCGCGGATCGAAACCGCGGCTGAAGATCGCCCGGCCCATCGTGGGAATCAGGTCCACCGAGAACCGGCTCCATCCGGTGGAGAGCTCGTCGAGCATCTCGCCGGCCTTCTCCACCGTGGCCCCGGGGATCTCTTCGAGGCCCTGCCGGAACCGGGCCGAGTCGAGCATCTCCGGTTTGACCAGCCGCGGCGACTTGTATTCGGGGCCGAGCAGGCGAAGTTCGACCCGCTCGATCGCCAGGGCCGCCCGGCGGAGCACGAATCGGGCGAATTCCCTGGGGTTTTCGGCGACGGTGGTCTCACTCCACTGCTTGCGCAACTCCGACACCTTGGCCGGTTCGCCGGCCACCATCCGGGCCCGCGACGGGTCCTTGCGCAAGATGCGCCGCTGCAGCATCTCGGGCGGACGGTAGGTGTCGCGACCGGAGATCAGCCCGACCACCTTCAATCGGGTGGGCAGTCCGCCGGGCACCCAGAACACCCGGACCGGGACCACCAACCGGTCCTCGTCGGCCTCGAGTTCCTCGACCAGCCGGGCCAACACCCCGGGCGCAGGTTCATCGGTGGCCGGCAGCTGCAACACCTCGACGGTGGAATCGGGATGGTCGTGCCGGTGCGCCTTGAGCCAGTCGTTGAGCAGTTCGAGTTCGGCGGCCGAGGACACGGACGCGAGCACCAGCGCGTCATCGGTGGTGCTGAAGCTGGGGAAATCCTCCAAGGCCGTCACGGTCGGCCCTCGGCCGTCGAGCCGGTGTTCGGGTTGACCGACTTGGGCGCAGCCTTGTTGGCGGATGCCTTCTTTGCGGGTGATTTCTTGGCGGGTGCTTTCTTGGCGGGCACCTTCTTGGCCGGCCGCGTATAGATGTCGAAGGTCGGCAGCTCGTCGTGCGGCCAGGATGCCAAGGTGTCGAGGTAGATCTGGCGGACCTCGGCGATGCGGTCGCCGAGGTTGTCGACGGTCCAATCATCCACCGGGATAGGCGGATACACCGCGATGTCCACCTTCCCCGCGTTGAATGTGCTGGAATCGCGGGCCGCGATCACCTCGGCATTACGGATCACGATCGGCACGATGGGGATGCCCGCGGCCATCGCGATGCGGAACGGCCCCTTCTTGAACGGGCCGACCGCGGTGGTGTCGAGCCGCGTGCCCTCAGGGGCGATGAGGATCGACAAGCCTTTGCGGGCAAGCTCTTCCACTTTGTGCAGGCCTTCGACCGCCTTCTCCGGGTCGTCCCGGTCGATGAAGGCCGCATCCATCACCTTGCCGAGGGGTCCCATCAGCGGGTTGCGCTCGAGCTCTTTCTTTCCGACTCCGGTGAAGTCGACGCCGACCAGCCGGCCCGCGATCATCGGGTCGGCCTGGTTGCGGTGGTTGAAGATGAACACCGCGGGACGCTGAGCGGTCAGATTCTCCTCACCGAGAATGTTGAGCTCGATGCCGGTGGTGAGCATCAGCAGCTTGCTCCAGTTCGACGTGAAGAAGTTGATCCCGGTGCGCTTGTTCCGGGTGAGCAACCCGAGGCCGACGGCACCGGCAGCGACCGTCGGGATGGTGGCCAGGCTGGCCAGCGTGCGCAGTTGTGCAACCGGGCTGCTGCCGCTGCGGCTGGTGAACTTCAGCACCGGCCATCCGCGTTTCGCCGCGACGGCGGCGAGCTTGCCGGCCGGATTCGTCGGCCGCGGATGGCCCACCAGATACATCAGGGCGACGTCCTCGTCCCCGTCGGCATAGAAGTAGCTCTTGGCCAGGTCGATCCCGTTGGCTGCCGAAAAGTTCTGTACCGCACGGGCTTTACCCGGACCCCAGATGATCGGCGCGGCCACCTCGCCGGTGATCAGACCGCTGTCGTCGGTCTCGAACTTGTTGCACAGCACGTTGTCGATACCCAGAAACCGGGCCACCGATTCGACTTGAACCGTCAGCGCCGACGAACTCAGCACCACGGTGTGGCCGCGAGCCTGGTGAGCACGGACCATCGCCCGCATCTCCGGATAGATCCGCCCCTGCACATGTTTGACGAACAACCGTTCGCCAAGCTCGTCGAGATCGCTGAGGGAATTTCCTCGCAGCATCCGGGCGCCCTTGCCGATCAGGTCCTCGAACTCGGAGCGGCCCAGCTGGTGATTGAGCCCGGCCTGCACCATCCCGATGAACTCCCCCACGCTCATCTGGCCGCGGCGCAACCGGTCCTGGGTCATCAGCACTCCGGTGAACCCGGCCACCAGGGTGCCGTCCAGGTCGAAGAAGGCGCCGATCTCCGGGCCCTCTGGGCTGGCCTCGATCTCGGCCAGGGTGCCGGGCAGCCGCATGGGCCTCACCTTGTCCTGTTCTGAAGTCATTGGCCGACACCTTTTTTCGGCGCGGCATCGTCGAGAATGAACGACGCGGGTGCCGCCCGGCCGTCCCCGCCCAGCGCCAGCACTTCGTCGAATCCCTCCAGTAGGCAACGTGCGAACAACGGCTCGTCGGTGATGGCGGCCCGGTCGTACCGCGCCGTGACGGTGACGTACCCGGACCTCGAGATGAGCACCACCATCATCGCCACCCCGGGTAGCGGCCCCAACCCGTAGTGCCGCAGGATCTTTGCCCCGGCGACGAAGGTGTCGCCGGGGTAGACCGGGACGTTGCTGGCTTGCACGTCGGAGTTCACCACCGACCCGGCCACCGACTCCAGCACGGCATCAGGCAGCAGGCTCAGCACGGGCGCGATCGAGCCGACCATGTCGATCGCGCGCTCTTCGCGCTTGCTCGTCATCTGCGACCGGACGGCCTTGATCCGGGTTTCCGGGTCGACGATCCCGATCGGTGCAGCCAGGTTGACTCCGGCGAAGCGGTTGCCGCCGGCCGGATCGTCCTGGGACCGCAGGTTGACCGGGACCGCCATCGGCAGCGTCTCCAACGGGATGCCCTTGGCGTCGTGGTACCGCCGCAGCGCCGCGCACAACCCGGCCAGATAGGCGTCGTTGATCGAACCACCGGCGGCCTTGGCCGCCCGGTGCAGATCCGCGAACGGAATGTCGATCGCCTCTGAGCGCGAAGACAAGCTGCGCCGACGCAACAACGGTGAGTGGTGGGCGGCCGGACTCATCACCCGGGCACCGGACATCGCGTAGTCCACCACGCCGCTGACCGCCGAGACCGGATCGCGCACGACCTTGCTCGCCACTCGGGCGGCCTGACCGAGCGCGCCAAGAACGCCACCGGCAATCGATCCGGGAAGTCGGTTGATGCCCTGGCGCATCAGGTCATTGGGTGAGAGGTCCTGCGGAATGGGCAGTGGCGCCGCGGCGGTGGGTTCCGGATCGCGTTCGAGGTCGTAGATGCTGGCGAACATCTCGACCCCGCCGACACCGTCGGTCACCGCGTGGCTCAGGTGCAGGATGGTGGCGGCTCGGCCGTCGGCCAGACCCTCGACCAGCGTGGCGCTCCACAGCGGCCGGGTGATGTCCATCGGCGATTGCAAAGCCACCTCGGCCAGGTCGAAAACATCACGCACCGTGCCCGGTGCGGGCACCCGGACCCGGCGCACGTGATAGTCGAGGTTGAAGTCGGGGTCGACGACCCAGCGCGGGGCGGCCGTGGGCAGGGTGGGCATGACGACCTTCTGCCGCAGCCGAAGCACCTTGCGTGACGCATAGTCGAGGCGGGCGCGGAAACGGTCCCAATCCGGTGCGGTGTCGAGGATCTCGACGCCCATGATCCCGGACCGGGTGCGCGGATTCGCCTCTCCTCGATGCAACAGCTGGTCGACGGCACTCAGCTCTTCGGGTAGTCCGGCCGCGTCCAACTCCGGCACGTCACTCATCACGCGGTCCCTCTCCCGTCCCCTGGCCACCAGTGTGGCGTCCACGCTAGTCCGCTGCCGCCGCCCCGGGAGGGCTTTGCCGGGCGTCCGTCGCGCGTCGCCCGCCTCACGCCGAGGTACGGGTTCGTCGATCGGCGGAAGGTGTTTGTCCGTGCGGTTCGAGCAGCCCACGTGGTGCATATCTGTTTCGGCAACGACACCCACGCGGTGTAAATTGTGGTGGTCCGACTTGCCCCCGTGGCGCAACGGATAGCGCATCCGGTTTCTACCCGGTCGGTTGCAGGTTCGAATCCTGTCGGGGGTGCCATGTCTCGTTCGTTTGACGTGCGCTCTCGTTCTTGAGCGCACCGTACCCCGCACATCCGGCAACTCCATGTCGGTCGAGTGCTCGCTCAATAGTTCGGTTGACCCCCTCATGCGGCACGAAGCCAATCTCCACCGCCGGAAGATTCACGTGCACTAAGGTCTGTCTGTCCTGGTAGTCGACAGTTCGGAGACGACATGAGCACCTATCGGACGATCGTCGTCGGCACCGACGGCTCGGACTCGTCGTTACGGGCGGTCGACCGCGCCGCCACGGTGGCCGCGCAGGAGAGCGCGAAGCTCATCATCGCGAGCGCCTACCAACCCGTGGTCGAGAAGGGCGGCTGGTCCAGGCCGCCGTCGCATGACCATGTGGTCGACACCCGCGCCGCCGACAGTCTGGGCAGCGAGGGCTACAAGATGCACGGCGCTGCCCCGGTCTACGAGATCCTTCAGGTGGCCCGCGACCGGGCGAAGGCCGCGGGGGCCGCCGACATCGCCGAGCGTGCCGTGGAAGGTGCGCCGGTCGACGCACTCGTGAAGCTGGCCAAAGAGGTAAACGCGGATCTGATCGTCGTCGGTGACATCGGGCTGGACTCGGTCGCCGGACGCCTGTTGGGCTCGGTGCCCGCCACCATCGCCCGTCGAGTCAAGATCGACATCCTGATCGTGCACACCGCCGACTGAGGCGGGCGCTGTCACCGCCGGCGTGATGGCCTACTGCCGGTGATCTCGGCAAGCAAACCGCTCACCGCCTGACCGCGTTTTCCGCCGCGGTCGGTTCCCGAGACGAAATACGTTCGAGGCAACCAGTTCTCGACGCCGTCGCGCCGCGCGTGCTGCCTCGTTGGGGGCTAAAAATTCCATTTGGGAAGCAACTGTGAGGAAGATCAAGATTCCTTAATGGAACGTTGTTGATCCACTAAGGGGCTGTTACGTTCATCCGGTTGACAGCGCGGTCGGGGCGTTTCTCCGTCGGCGTGCGCCGATCCGGAGAGGTGGATGTGCCGTGGCGACGGTATTTCGGCTGGCGAAACGCTTCTGGATTCCCTTGGTTCTGGTGGCCGCCGTGGCCGTCAGCGGATTCGCGATGAACCGCATGCACGGCATCTTCGGCACCCACATCACGACCGATCCCGGAGCAGCCGCCGGCGACGACATCGTCGAGTTCAACCCCAAGCGCGTGGTCTACGAGATAACCGGGCCCAGCGGCACCAGCGGCCACGTCAGCTACCTCGATGCCGATGCCCAACCCCACACGGAGAGTTTCAGCTCGTTGCCCTGGCGGCACGAAGTAATCACCACCCTGCCCACGGTGTTCGCCAACGTGGTCGCCCAAGGAGACAGCGAAGTGATCAGCTGCCGGATCGTCGTCAACGGTGAGGTCCGAGACGACCAGACCGTGACCCAGCACAACGCCCAGGCCTTCTGCTTGGACAAGGCCGCATGAGCAACCACAGCGCCACCACTGAACGCAAGGGCATCGCCCGCGTCATCCGCGTCGCCGCCGTCCCGATCATCCTGGCCTGGGTGGTGCTCGTCGTCGTGCTGAACGCGCTGGTCCCCCAGCTCGAGGTGGTCGGCCACGAGCATTCGGTGTCGCTGTCACCGCAGGACGCCCCGGCGCTGGTGGCGATGAAGAAGATCGGTGAGCGCTTCGACCAGTTCGACTCCGACACCATCGCCATGGTGGTGCTCGAAGGTGACGAGCCGCTGGGCACCGAAGCCCACCACTATTACGACGAGCTGGTCCGCACCCTGCAGGCCGACACCAAACACGTTCAGCACGTTCAGAATTACTGGGGCGACCTGATCACCGCGGCGGGCTCGCAGAGCACCGACGGCAAAGCCGCATACGTTCAGGTGAACCTCGCCGGCAACCAGGGCGAGACGCTGGCCAACGAATCGGTCGCCGCGGTCCGAAAGATCATCGACGAATCCCACCCGCCCGCAGGCGTGAAAGCCTATGTCACCGGCCAGGGTCCGCTCACCACGGACATGAACGAGGCCGGCGACAAGAGCATGATCAAGATCACCTTCGTGACGATCGCCGTGATCGCGGTGATGCTGATCGTGGTCTACCGGTCGATCGCCACGATGTTGCTGATGCTCATCGTGGTGCTGCTGGAGATGTCGGCCGCGCGCGGTGTGGTGGCGGCCATCGGTCACGCCGGACTGCTCGGCTTGTCGACCTTCTCGGTGAGCCTGCTGACCTCGTTGGCCATCGCGGCGGGCACCGACTATGCGATCTTCCTCGTCGGCCGCTATCAGGAGGCGCGGCAGAAGGGTCAAGACCGAGAAGCCGCGTACTACACCGCTTTCCACGGTGTCGGCCACGTCATCCTCGGTTCCGGGCTCACGGTTGCCGGCGCCATGTTGTGCCTGCATTTCACCCGATTGAACTACTTCAGCTCGATGGGCATCCCCAGTGCCATCGGCATGTCCGTGGTGGTGCTGGCCTCGCTCACCCTCGCGCCGGCGATGCTGGTCGCGGGTAGCCGGTTCGGCCTGCTCGACGCCAAGCGCACGCTCCGCTCCCGCGGCTGGCGCCGACTCGGCACCTCGGTGGTCCGTTGGCCGGTCCCCATCCTGGTTGCGGCGATCGCCGTCGCACTCATCGGGCTGCTGGCCCTGCCCGGCTATCAGACCTCCTACAACGAACGGTTGTACATCCCCAAGGATCTCCCGTCGAACGTCGGATACGCCGCGGCCGAACGGCATTTCACTGCTGCTCGGATGAACCCCGACCTGCTGCTCGTGGACGCGGGGCGGGACTTGCGCAACCCCGCCGACATGATCGTGCTGGACAAGATTGCCCGAGAGTTGATCCGGGTGCCCGGTGTGGCCCGCGTGCAGAGCATCACCCGGCCGCTGGGCCGGCCCATCGCGCACAGCTCGGTGCCGTTCCAGGTGAGCATGCAATCGGTGTCGATGACCGAGAACCTGCAGTTCCTGCGCGAACGCATGGGCGACATGAACACGCTCACCGATGATCTCGGCCGGATGATCGCGATCATGGAGAACATGCTGGGCTTGATGAACCGGATGACGGACATCACCCACGAGCTCACCGCGAGCATGAACGAGATGCAGGCCAGCACCAACGAAATGCGGGATCACATGGCTGATTTCGACGATTTCATGCGGCCGATGCGCAACTATCTGTACTGGGAACCGCACTGCTACGACATCCCGATGTGCCACTCCATGCGATCGCTGTTCGACGGGCTCGACGGCATCGACACCATGACCGAGACCCTCTCGGACTCGGTGAAGAACATGAACGAGATGGATCAGCTGATGCCACAGCTGGTGGCGCAGCTGCCACCGATGATCGCGATCTCGAAGTCCATGCAGGGCACCATGAAAACGATGTTCAGCACGTTCAACGGGCTGGTCGACCAAATCGGCAAGATGACCGATACCGCATCGGTGATGGGCCAGGCGTTCGACGATGCCCGCAACGACGACTCGTTCTACCTACCACCCGAGGCATTCGACAACCCCGACTTCAAACGCGGGCTGGATCTCATGGTGTCACCGGACGGGCAGGCCGCACAGTTCATCATCACCCATGACGTGGATCCGGCTACCACAGAAGGGATTTCGCACGTCGACCCGATCCTGAAGACGGCCCGGGAGGCAATCAAGACCACGCCGCTGGCCGACGCCAAGATCTATCTCGGCGGGACGGCGGCAACCTACAAGGACATTCAGGTCGGCGCCCAGTGGGACCTGCTGATCTCGGCCGTCGGCGCCATCACCCTGATCTTCATCGTGATGCTGGTGATCACCCGGGCGTTGATCGCCTCGTTCGTCATCGTCGGCACCGTGATCCTGTCGCTGGCCGCCTCATTCGGGCTGTCGGTGCTGGTGTGGCAGTATCTGCTGGGCATCGACCTGCACTGGATGACCTTGGCGTTCTCGGTGATCATCCTGCTGGCGGTCGGCTCAGACTACAACCTGCTGGTGGTCTCGCGGATGAAAGAAGAGATCGGCGCAGG
Source organism: Mycobacterium sp. NS-7484 (assembly GCF_001953975.1). Taxonomy (GTDB): domain Bacteria; phylum Actinomycetota; class Actinomycetes; order Mycobacteriales; family Mycobacteriaceae; genus Mycobacterium. Next base: position 56,350 of record NZ_MBEJ01000121.1, on the reverse strand, counting down.
CATCAACACCGGGATCATCCGGGCCATGGGCGCCACGGGCGGTGTGGTCACCGCCGCCGGCCTGGTCTTCGCCTTCACGATGGCGTCGATGGCCACCAGCGATCTGATCGCGATCGGGCAGGGCGGTACCACGATCGGCCTGGGCCTGCTGTTCGACACCCTGGTGGTGCGCTCGCTGATGACCCCGACGATCGCCGCGATCCTCGGCCGCTGGTTCTGGTGGCCACTGCCGGTGCGCCAGCGGCCCGCGCGCTTCCTGTCCGACCGGACCGCCCCGATACCGGTGGCCAGACGGTGATCGACGGTTCGCCGGGAGAACGCGTGGCTATCATCTGCGCATGAGCACAGGCGAGCTCTCGGCTACCCAGGCACGCACCCGTGGTGCGATCATCGAGGCCGCCGCAGCCGTTCTGGCCGACGATCGCACGGCAACCCTGCCTGACATAGCCAGGGCGGCCGGGGTCGGCCGCACCACGGTGCACCGCTACTTCCCCGATCGGGAGTGCCTGATCAACGAGACCATCGTCGATTCGGTACGGGTGGTGAGCGAGGCCGTCGCCGCGGCCGCACCCGAGGAGGGATGTCCGGTCGACGCGATGCGCCGGGTGATCAACGCGATGATCTCGGTCGGCAACCGGATTCTGTTCCTGTTCAACGATCCCGCGGTGACACGCGATATGCCACCGGAGGCGTTGCCGGACTCCAAGAGGCTGATCAGCCTGATCGAGCGTGGCCAGGCCGAGGGGGTGTTCGACCCGGAATCGAGTGCGTTGTGGATCGAGCACGCACTCTTCGGCCTGGTCAACTGGGCCTGTCAAGACTCCAAGGAAGGCCTGATGCCACGGCATGCGGCCGCCCCTGCGGTCATCCGGACGTTCGAGCGCGGCATACGGACCCGCGGCTGATCACCGCGTCGCGGCGAAGTCCTCGGCGAGAAACTCCAGCAGCACCCGGTTGAACTCGTCGGTATGACTCATCGGGATGCCGTGGGGTCCGCCTTCGATGACGTGGAGACGGCTGTCGCGCAGTGCGCCGTGGGTGCGCATCCCGGAACCGGCGAACGGCACGGTGGTATCCGCGTCACCGTGGATCACCAGACCGGGCACCGTCACCCGCGGCAGATCTTCGCGGAAGTCGGTGTTGCCGAATGCGGTCAGGCAGGCCAGCGCGGCGTTCTTACTGGCCTGCCGGCACATCGCCACCGCCTGCTGGCGTTGCTCCTCGCTGACCGCCAGTTGTCCGCCTGCGGAGAACACGTCGGTCATCATCTCGTCGTAGAACTCGTCCTGGTTCTTCGTCAGCGACAGTGCCATCTGAGCGGCCTGGGTTTTGCTCAGCGGCCCCTCGGGATTGTCCTTGGTGTGCAGCATGTACGGCGTGACCGACGACGCGAACACCACACTGCGCACGCGGGCGGTGCCTTTGCGTGCGCAGTAGCTGGCGACTTCACCGCCACCCATCGAGAATCCGACCAGCGTCGTATCGCGTAGGTCGAGTTCTTCCATCAGTGCCGACAAGTCGTCGGACAGGCTTTCGTACGTGTAACCCACCAGGGACGTGTCACTGCGCCCGAATCCGCGGCGGTCATAGGTGATGACGCGGTAGCCCGCCGATTGCAGGGCCTGGACTTGCGGAGACCAGGATTCCCCGGTCAGCGGCCAGCCGTGGATCAACACGACCGGCCGTCCCGGGCCGCCGGTGTCCTCGACGTGCAGGTCGATCGAACGAAGCAGACCGCGATAGGCGGTGACCGCCGTCATGAGCAGGATCTCCCTCCGGTCGGCTCAGTGAATGGCGCTGTCCGGATAGATAATTCAGCGGGTTGTGACGGCCGACCAGGGCAGTGCATTACCCGCACGCCGCGTGCCGAAACCTGCCGTCGGGTCGGGACCGGCGCTCATCCCGGGTCTGCCGCACCCGGGTTGTCGGTGTCGACCAGCGCACGATAGGCCGCGGTGAAGGCCGTGGCCCCGCGGAGGAGATCGTCGCGCTCGCTATGTCCGACGACGGCGGTGACCTCGCGAAACAGCGCGACTCGATGTTCGACCAGATCCTGCAAAACGGCTCTTCCCTCGTCGGTCAGGTCCAGGCGGGTGGCGCGCCGGTTCTGCGGGGAGACACCGCGGGTGATCAGTCCGGACTCGGTGAGCCGGTCTGCCAGCCTGCTGGCCGTCGACACCGCAACCTGTAAGGCCTGGGCCAGCTCGCTCACCAGGCAGGGTCCGGTGCGTCCCAGTGACTGCAGTGCCCGCAGGGACGACAGGCCGACGCGCTTCTCGAAATGCTCAAGGGCCATGACGTTGACGGCGAGCAGGCCGCGGGTGGCGCGTTCGAGCTGTACGGCGTACTCGTCGGCGTCGTCCGTCGTACCGCGGTCTGTCAGCAAACGTTCAGCTTTCACGATCCGGCCAGTTTAGTTGCAGTTCGCAAGTTGTGCATTCCGCAGAACTTCCCGGTTTGGACTAATTCTGCCGGGCAACCCTTGCGCTATCCATCCGGCAGATCGTCCGGCAGCACCGAGAACAGAGGGCAATGGCCAGAGTTGTTCGCGACGCGATCGAGGAACCGCATGTCTTGCGGGAGTATGCGCTGCTGGCCGACGGGCAGCGTGGGGCCCTGATCGGTCCGCGTGGCGACGTGTGCTGGATGTGCGTGCCGGGATGGGATGACGACGCGGTGTTCTCCTCCTTGATCGGCGGCCGAAGCGTTTACGCGATCACCCCGGCCGAGCAATTCGTCTGGGGCGGGCATTACGAAGAAGGCAGTCTGATCTGGCGCTCCCGGTGGGTCACCCGCGACAGCATCATCGAATGTCGCGAAGCCCTCGCCTATCCCGGTCACACCCGGCGGGCGGTTCTGCTACGTCGGCTCATGGCAGTCCGCGGGGACGCCCGGGTGGAGGCGGTGTTCTCCCCGGCGGCCGGCTTCGAACGGCGAACCATGACACATCTGGTCCGCGATCACGACGGTCGTTGGCATGCCATGGTCGGCGAATTGCAGATGCGGCTGTCCGGACTGTCGCACGCCACGGTGTCCCGGGACAGCGGTGTCGCACTGTGTGCCGAGCTGCAAGTGCCCGAGGGCGGCTCCCTCGACACCGTGGTCGAGTTTTCGCTGCCTGGTCCTGCCGAACCGCCTCCCGATCCCGATGCGTTGTGGCGGCGTACCGAAAACCGCTGGCGTGCCGACGTTCCCGCGTTCAGTACCAGCATCGCCGCCAGTGACGCGCGGCATTCGTACGCGGTACTCAAGGGCATGACCGCTGCCGGCGGCGGCACCGTGGCCGCGGCCACGATGAGCCTGCCCGAACGCGCCGACGCCGGACGCAATTACGACTACCGGTACGTGTGGATCCGCGATCAGTGCTACATCGGACAGGCCGCCGCTGTCGACGCCGCCCATCCTCTGCTCGACGATGCCGTCGACTTCGTGGTCCAACGGTTGTCCAGCGACGGGCCCGACCTCAAGCCGGTCTACACCGCCAACGGCGGGCCGGTGACCGACGAAAGCTCGTTACGGCTACCCGGATATCCCGGCGGTTCCGACATTCTCGGCAACCGGGCCCAGCACCAGTTCCAGCTCGACGTCTTCGGCGAGGCGCTGCTGTTGTTCGCGGCTTCGGCCCGCCACGGTCACATCGACGCCGAGCTACACCGTGCCGTCCAGACGGCCGTCGGCGCGATCGGATCGCGATGGCAACAGCCGGATGCCGGTGTCTGGGAGACCGAAACGCGGCGGTGGACCCATTCCCGGCTGACGTGCGTGGCCGGGCTACGGGCCATCGCACCGTTCATCCCGTCCCCCGAAGCCGCCGCCGCCGAGTCGCTGGCCGACACCATTCTTGCCAGCACTGCCGACTGTCGGCACCCGAGCGGCCGTTGGCAACGCGCGCCCGACGACCCGCGCGTCGACGCGGCGCTGCTGGTCGCCGCGATCCGCGGCGCCGTCCCTGCCGACGATCCGCTCAGCGTCGGCACCGTGGGCGCCGTCGGCGCCGAGCTCACCGACGACGGCTTCGTCTACCGCTTCCGCCACGACGACCGGCCGCTGGGGGCCGCCGAGGGCGCATTTGTGTTGTGCGGCTTCTGGTCTGCCCTGGCCAACCATCAGCTGGGCAACGAGGTGGCCGCCGTCCGCCACTTCGAGCGAAACCGCGCGGTCGGGGGGCCACCGGCGTTGTTGTGCGAGGAATTCGACGTGGTGGAACGTCAGCTTCGCGGCAACATCCCACAGGCATTCGCCCACGCACTTCTCATCGAAGCCTCACTACGGCTGGCCGACAGGCCGGCCACTCACCGAAAGGAGTCGCCGTGTCCACCAGATCATCTCGATCACCGCGCACCGTCGTAATCACGGGGGCCAGCGGCGGCATCGGACGCGCCGCAGCGCGGGCATTCGGGTCCCGCGGGGATCGTGTCGCACTGCTGGCGCGCGGCGCCGCAGGCCTGGCAGCCGCCGCCGAGGAAGTCCACAAGGCCGGCGGCCAAGCCATTCAGGTGATCACCGATGTCGCCGACCCGGATCAGGTCGACGCGGCCGCCACCGAAGTCGAAGAGACGTTCGGGCCCATCGACGTCTGGGTCAACGACGCGTTCTCTTCGGTGTTCGCGCCGTTCGCCACCATCACTCCCGAGGAGTTCCGGCGAGTCACCGAGGTGACCTACCTGGGTTTCGTATACGGCACCATGGCCGCGCTGGCTCGCATGCGTCCCCGCGACGCAGGCACCATCATTCAGGTCGGCTCGGCTCTGGGTGTTCGGTCGATTCCGCTACAGTCGGCATACTGCGGCGCCAAGCACGCCATCAACGGTTTCACCGAGTCGTTGCGTGTCGAGCTCCTGCACGAAGGCAGCAACGTCCACGTCACGGTGGTGCAGATGCCGGCCGTGAACACCCCGCAGTTCTCCTGGGTGCGCTCGCGACTGCCGCGCCGGCCACAACCGGTTCCGCCCATCTACCAACCCGAGATCGCAGCCAAGGCAATCACTTTCGCTGCCGATCACCCGACCCGGAAGGAGTACTGGGTCGGGCTCAGCACGGCGGCCACGATCCTGGGCCAGCGGTTGATGCCCTCGGTGCTGGACAGATATCTGGCCAGAACCGGTTACGACAGCCAACAGACCGACGAACCCGCCGACGACCAGCGACCGGACAACTTGTTCTCCCCACTGGACGGCGACGCCGGAACCGACCATGGCGCGCACGGAGTCTTCGACGACCGGTCACACCGCCACTCACCGCAACAGTGGCTCCGCCAGCACGCGGCCCCGGTCGGCGCCACGGCAGCCGGCGCGGTCGCGATGGCCGCGGCCGGCTGGAACCTCCGCCACGCCAACGAATCCCAAGATAAGGACCCGTCATGAATCCCGTCAGAGCCGCCGTGCGGGCGATCCGCACCGGACGCTTCGAACGAACGCTGTCGGCACTCACCGCCGCCGGTGCGGCCATCACCACCGCCGAGATCTACCTGTCCCACGATGCCGCCAGCTTCGGCAACCGGATGATGTACTGGCCGGTCGTCATCGTGCCGACCGCCGTTCCCGCCGGGGTGGCGTCGTTCCTCTCCGCCCGCGCCGCACACACCGTGCTCCCCGCCGCCAGTGTGCTGATCATCGCCAACGGCCTGCAGGGGACATATCTGCACCTGCGTGGTGTCCGGCAACGGCCGGGTGGGTTGACGAAATACAACATGGAGTCCGGTCCGCCGACGTTCGCTCCCCTGCTCGCCTCGCTGGTAGGTGGCATGGGCCTGCTGGCCGCGGTGCTGCGCCGCGAGCAATTCCCGGGCGAAGGTGGTTGAGGCTGATGTGGTTTCGTACGACGGAACACCAGGGCGTGACCCCGCAGGGTCGGGGCAGGTTCGCCGGATTCGATGTGTTGGCCCGGGCCGACGACTGGGATCAGGTGACGGCCGGAGCCGTGCTGTCCCGGCTGGCGCTGCCTGCGAGCCTGGCCTTCTTCACCCCGGCGGAGGTCGGGGTGGCCAAACCGATGTTGGATCTGCTGCTGGCCCAGGACGGTGAACCGCGGGTGCCGGTGCTGGCCATGATCGACGCGCGGCTGGCGACCGACGAAACCGACGGCTGGCACTACGACGACATGCCCGAGGACCGGCAGGCCTGGCGCGACAGCCTCGCCGGCCTCGACGCCGACGCCCACATGCGTTATCGGGCCGGTTTCGCCGAACTCGACGACCACCGCCAGGCCTGGCTGCTCCAGGACGTCCAAGATCTGGCCCACCGCGGTGAGACGTGGCACGGCACCTCCGCGGGCCATGTCTGGAGTTTGTGGACCCGATTCGCGTGCACGGCCTTCTACTCACATCCGTGGGCCTGGAACGAGATGGGCTTCCCCGGCCCGGCCTACCCGCGCGGTTATCTCAACCCCGGCATCAACGCCCGCGAACAATTCGAGGTGGGTGACCATCGGCCCGCCGATCCGGTGCCGTTCGCGGTGCGCGTCGAGCGGGCCCGCCGTCTCGACGACGACCTGCCCGACCGGAGTACCGATGGATAGCTTGGCGGCGGTGCGCCGCCGCAACGCCTCGGCGTGGCTGATTCCCAACGACGGGTCGCGCACCAACCACCGGTTGAGGGCCGATATGCGCCGCTACCAGGCGGACGACGAGGTCGATGTGGTGATCGTCGGCGCCGGGGCGGGTGGTGCGACGCTGGGTCAACGCCTGGCCCGCGCCGGATGGTCCGTGGTGCTCATCGACGCGGGCCCGTTCTGGAACCCCGATACCGACTGGGTCAGTGATGAACGCGGGTCGCACGGTCTGTATTGGACCGACCCGCGTCAGATCGGTGGCGCCGACCCGGTTCCGTTGGGATCGAACAACTCTGGCCGTGGCGTGGGTGGATCGATGGTGCACTACGCCGGTTACACGCCCCGGTTCCACCCGTCCGACTTCCACACCCACAGTCTTGACGGAGTCGGCGCCGACTGGCCGATCGACTATGACGACCTGCGCAGCTACTACGAGCAGATCGAGGCGGAATTGCCGGTGGCCGGCCAGGATTGGCCGTGGGGTGACCCCCACAGTTATCCGCACCGCCCGCATCCGGTCAGCGGCAACGGCTTGGTGGCGCTGCGCGGAGCCCGTGCCCTGGGCATCGACATGCGAGTGGGTCCGGTGGCGATTCCCAACGGACGCTTCGGGAACCGGCCACACTGCATCTACCGTGGCTTCTGCATCCAGGGCTGCAAGGTCAACGCCAAGGCCAGCCCGTTGATCACCCATATCCCGGATGCCCTGGCCCACGGTGCCGAGATCCGGCCCGACAGCCATGTCACCCGGATCCTGGTGGACGACCGGCAACGCCGGGCAACCGGCGTGGAATACCTGCACGACGGCACCCGGCACCGGCAGCGCGCCCGGGCGGTGGTGGTCGCCGGCTACGCCATCGAAACTCCTCGGCTGCTGCTGCTTTCGGCGACATCCGGGTACCCCGAGGGGCTGGGCAACGACCACGACCACGTCGGACGCCACGTCATGGTGCAGGGCGCTCCACAGGTGGCCGGACGCTTCGAAGACGAGATCCGGATGTACAAGGCACCGCCGCCGGAAGCCAGCACCGAGCAGTTCTACGAGACCGATCCGACCAAGCCCTACCGCCGCGGGTTCTCCATCCAGAACGTCAGCCCCTTGCCGATAACCTGGTCTGAACATGTGGCCGCACAGGGGCATTGGGGGAAGACGCTGCGCGAGTACATGCGTGACTACGTGCATTGGGCCACCCTGGGCGCGCTGTGCGAGTTGCTACCTCAGCCGGACAACCGGGTGACCCTATCGGATGAGAAAGACCGCCACGACCTTCCGGTGGCGCATTTCAGCTACAGCCAGTGCGACAACGACAAGAAGCTGATCGCCGCGGCATCCGAGGTGATGTCCGACATGCTGCGCGCGGCCGGCGCGGAGGAAGTCATCACCATCGAACGCTATGCCCATCTGGTGGGCGGTGCCCGGATGGCCTCCCGGCCCGAGGACGGCGTCATCGATCCCGAACATCGGGTGTTCGGGGTGGACCGGCTCTACGTCGTGGACGGCAGCGTGATGCCGACGCAGGGGGCGGCCAACCCGGCCCTGACCATCATGGCGTTGGCCGCGCGGGCAGCCGACCTGATGGTCGAGCATGCCGCGCACTCGTGACGAAGAGCTCCAAAAGGCAGGCCCGGCCGGCGCGGTCACCTGCGCCAGAACAGATGATGGGTGACCGCGCCGCCGGGGCTCGAGACCACATCGTGGTGGAACCGGTCGTCGAGTTCATCGGGCGACTCCCACAGTCGCGACCCGCTTCCCAGCTCGACCGGCGACACCGCGACATGCAGGGTGTCGATCAGGTCGGCGTCGAGAAACTCCCGGATGGTGCTCGCTCCCCCACCCAACCGCACGTCCTTGCCCTGCGCGGCGGCCCGAGCCTGCTCCAGCACGGTCGCCGGATCCGCGTCGACGAAATAGAACGTGGTGTCGGACAAGCGCAACGAGGGCCGCTCGTGGTGGGTCAACACGAACACCGGCGTGTGAAACGGCGGCTCCTCGCCCCACCAGCCCTGCCAGTCGGCGTGATTCTCCCACGGCCCACGGTAGGGACTGAACTTGTTGCGGCCCATGATCTCGGCGCCGATGTTGTGGTGAAAGTCCCGGGTCAGATAGTCGTCCAGGCCGCGGCTCCCGCCAGGCTCCGTCCGGTTGGGCCAGCTCGCCGTGGCACCAGCCCAGGCGAACATCTCGCCAGGTTCGGCATGACCGAACGGTCGCTCGAAACTCTGGTTCTCCCCGGCGCCGAACCCGTCGCCGGAGACGTTGAAGTTCTGGACCTTGAGCAGCTGGGCCACGTGTTCTCTCCCGTTCGGTCAACAATGGATGCTGATTGGACCTGGGAGGAGGGTAAAACTCATCGCACCTCCGGAGCGATTACCGCGCGGCCTCGAGTTGGCGACGGACTTCGAGGCGCCGGAGTTTGCCCGACGACGTGCGCGGCAGCGATCCGGGCGACATCAGCACGACGTCTGCCGGCGTGACACCACAGACCGACACGATTCGCCGGATCACGGCACTGCGGGTGATGTCCTGCTCGGTGCCGACGAACTCCGCTACCACCAGCAATCGTGATTGTGCCGCACCGGATTCCGTGCCGACAGCGACGACCGCTCCTTCGCGGACACCGTCCACCTCTCCCGCGATCTGCTCTATCTCGGTGGGGAAGATATTGCGTCCGGCGATGGTGATCATCTCCTTGGAGCGCCCGCAGATCACGAGCGCGCCGTCCACGAGGTATCCGATGTCGCCGGTCGGGAACCACTGACCATTGGTGCCCACGTCGACGGGCGTTTCGCCCAGATAGGTCCTCATCATCGACGACCCCCTGATCTCGACTTCGCCGGTTGCGCCGGTTTCATCGTGCGCCGACGGGACGATGCGGATCTCCATACCCGGCACCGGCCGCCCCAGCAGCGCGAAGCGCCGGTCGGCGGCAGGCGCGTCGATGCGCAGGCCCTCACCAGGCGCGGGAATGGTGACCGCGCAGGTCGCCTCGGCCATCCCATAGCTGGGCGCCATTGCTCTCGCGTCGAAGCCGAACCTGCTCATGCCGATGGCGAATCGATCGACGCCGGCACAGTCGACGGGCTCACCGCCGTTGATCGCGATGCGGACTGCGCCGAGATCGACGTCGGAGACACGGTTGGCGAAGCGCCCGAGCACCGAGTAACCGAAGTTCGGCCCGGCGGTGAACGTCGCCGCCGATTCGGAAAGCCATTCGGCCCACCGCAGCGGGGCCGCGGAGAAGGCACCGGTCGGCGCCAGCCACAGCGGCATCCCGGACATCGTCGAGGCCAACACCATCGCCAGGCCCATGTCGTGGTAGATCGGCAACCAGGAACAGCAGACATCGTTGCGGCTCAGGGACAATCGCTGCGTGACGGCGAGCATGTTGTTGAGCACCGCCTCGGGCGGCAGCACCGCGGTCCGCGGAGTGCCGGTGGACCCGGCAGTGCCCTGCAGGATTGCGACCTCAGCATGATCGGGATACCGCAGCGGTGTCGAAGTGGGAGTGCGTGCGGCATCGGCGATGTCGCATACGGTCAGCGACGAGTCCACGGCCCGCAACAACTCCAGCGTGCCGCCATAACTGAACACCGTAGTCACGCCGATTCCGGCGAACCTGGACAACGTGGCGTGCGCCCATTCGGACGGATCGGCACGCCGCTGCGGTCGCGGGAGGATCGATACCGCCGCACCCGCGAGCCACGAACCCTGAATGGCGGCAATCAATTCCACGGTCGGCTCGCCCACCAGACCGACTGCGCCGGGCTGGTCACGGCCCAACAGGTAGGCCGCAATGTGCTCGGCGAGCCCGTGCACCTCGGGCCAGGGGCGGCGCTGCCAGGTATCGGTGTCGCGATCCAGGACCACGAGATCATGCGGTGACCCGACCATCGCCTCCCGCAATGCACCTGCGAGCGGGTTCATGCCGCGCTCCTCTGGTCGATCACCGACTGCAGATCCCCTACGGTGTTGCAGGTGATGAGGTCCTCCTCGCTGAGCTGCACACCGAACTTCTCCTCGATGGTCACCAGCCCGACCGCGAATGAAACCGAATCCATGCCGAGATCGTCGACGAGACGCGTACCGGCGCTCAGTGTTTGACATGGGAGTTCGAGATCGTCACGCAGAATCGAGACCAGCCCGTCGGATACGGCGGGCGATGTGGATGAATCGGTAGCGGTCATATGTGATACCCCGGCTGGTCGACGTAACCAGCCGCACCTTTCGTTTGCTTCTGTTGTTGGATCGCAACCGGCCGTTTCCGGCCGGGGTGCTCAGGTCATCCATGTCCGGGCGGTGTCCCGGTCGAGTTGGTAGAGCGCCATCCTGCGGTTGGACATCTCGATCAGTTCGGTATCGCTGGCACCTCGAATGCCGCCCGGCGGCAACAAGTGTCGGACCGGCGGCCGCGGAGCGCGCCGCACGGCGTCGGAAACGGCCTTGGGTTCCCGGGGCAGCACCACGTAGTCCGGTGGGTGACCCTCGTACCGTGTCAGCGTTCGAGCCGTGGCGTCCCCGGCCCGCGATGACGAGGTCGTCATACAGCAGGCTGTGTTCGCCAACGTGGATCACCAGTTGTGCTGTGCCGCAGTACTTCATCACACGTCAAATGCCCATCCCCCTATGTCCGGCTTCGAGTCCGGGGAGCCGCTTCGATGTACCCGCTCCGCCCGAACCCGCAGCCTCCTCAGATCAGCGAGGGTGAGACTAATCAAAAGTTTTCCGATGGTGGGACGTCCCTTTCGGCACACCGGCCGAGTTCAGATGAAGCTCAAAGCAACCGTCAATATTCTCGACGGCCTCAAAAAGCCCAGCACAACAGCATTTTTCGCATCGCTCAGGGGCGCTCCCGACCACCGGCGGTGTCGGCTGGCCTTCGTCTCGCAGACAACGGCTGTCGCGTCTTACCCGCGAACACCGCTGCCGAGCGGGTGGGTGGGTTGTGGTCGAGGTTTTCCGGCGGCGGCGCATCTCAGCCAATTCCGCGTCGGCGTCCTCGCACGATGTGGGCTACCCCACACTCAAGACCGTCGACCAGTACCTTGTCGACCACTTTTCGTTCAGGGCATCAAGCCAATACCGCGAGCAGCTAGGCCAATGAACGTTGCGGACGTCCGCTGTATTCGCTGAGTGGCCGGATCAATGCGTTCGATGCGGCCTGCTCCATGATGTGAGCGGTCCAGCCGGTGATGCGGCTCATCACGAACAACGGGGTGAAGCTCGGAATGTCGAAGCCCATCAGGTAGTAGGCCGGACCGGTGGGAAAGTCGAGGTTGGGTTTGATGTTCGTGGCTGCGAACATCGCGCTCTCCAACACGTGGTAGATGTCCAGCCAGCGCCGGCCATCGCGGACCGCCGCCACCTGCTGCAGGGCGGCCCTCATGGTGGGCACCCGGGAATCACCGTTCTTGTACACCCGGTGGCCGAAGCCCATCACCTTTTCCTTGCGGGACAGCTTGCCGTGCAACCACTCCGCGGCGCGCTCGGCCGAGCCGATTTCGAGCATGTCGTGCATCACGGCTTCGTTGGCGCCGCCGTGCAGCGAACCCTTCAAGGCGCCGATGGCGGCCGTGGTGGCGCTGTAGATGTCGGACTGGGTGGAGGTGACCACCCGCGCGGCGAACGTCGAGGCGTTGAAACTGTGTTCGGCATAGAGGATCATCGACTGCTCGAACGCGTTGACGATCACCGGTTCGGGCGTTTCGCCGAAGCACATCGTGAGAAAGTTTTCCGAGTAGCCCATATGACTGTGGGGGGCAATCGGTTCCAGCCCGCGGCGCCTGCGCATGTCGGCAGCGACAATCGTGGGCAGCACGGCGAACATCCGCAACGCCTTGGCGTAATTCGCCGACGGGCTACTGTCGTCTTCCTCCGGATCTTCGGCGCCCAGGTAGCTGATCGCGGTACGCACGACGTCCATCGGATGACAGTTGTCCGGCAGCTTGGCCAGAAGTGACTGCATCGAGCGGTTGATCCGGCGCGACGCGCGCTCGCGCTGGGTGAACATGGCCAGTTCCTGGTCAGTCGGCAGCTCGCCGTGCCACAGCAGGTAGGCCACCTGCTCGAAGCTGCACTGCGCGGCCAGATCCTGCACCGGATAGCCGCGGTAGGTCAACGTGTTGGTCTCGGGCACGACCTTGGAGATTGCGGTGGTGTCGACGACCACGCCGGCCAGGCCTTTGTGGATCTTCTGGGCGTTCTCGGTGACGGTCATCGTGCCGCTCCTTGCAGCGAGAAGTTGAAGATCTCGGTATCGAACTGGTTGTACTCGGCATAGCGCAGTAGCTCATAGAGCCGGCTGCGGTGTTGCATCTGGTCGAGGAGTCCGGATTGTGTTCCTGCCGAGTCGATCTCGTGTAGCCCCATTTCCACTGCGTGCATGGCCAGCCGCAACGTGGTGACGGGATAGATCACCACGTTGTAGCCGATCTCGGCCAACTGCACCGTCGTCAGCAATTCGGACTTGCCGAACTCGGTCATGTTGGCCAGCAGCGGTACATCGACAGCATTTCGGAACTGCTCGAAATCGGCCGGGGTGTGCAGCGCTTCGGTGAAGATCAGATCCGCACCGGCGTCGGCGTAGGCCTTGGCCCGGTCGATCGCCGCGGGAATCCCTTCAACGGCCGCGGCGTCGGTGCGCGCGCAGATGATGAAGTTCGGGTCCCGACGTGCCGCGACGGCGGCCCGCAGCCGTTTGACCATCTCGGAGCTCTCGATGACGTCCTTGCCGTCGAGGTGCCCACAGCGCTTGGGGTTGACCTGGTCTTCGAGGTGCAGGCCGGCCAGACCGGCGTCCTCGAGCACCGTCACGGTGCGGGCCGCACTCATCGGCTCACCGAATCCGGTGTCGGCGTCGACGAACGTGGGAAGGTCAGTGGCCGAGGCGATCTGGGCGCCGCGGCCGGCCACCTCGGTCAGTGTCGTCAAGCCGATGTCGGGCAGGCCCAAGTCGGCAGACAGGACTGCACCCGAAACGTAGACGCCGTCGAAGCCGATCTCGGCGACCAGCTTTGCCACCAGCGGTGAGAACGCCCCAGGAAACCGAAGCAGCCGGCCCGATTCCAGATCGCGGCGGAACTTTCGACGTTTATCCGATGCCGGCGTGGCAGCGGCGAGCAGCCCGCCGCTCATCTCAAGCCCTCTCTCTTCGCGCAAGCGCTCATCGGAAAATCCCCGAGGGCACCGTCGGCGCCTTCTCCAACACCCGCGGGTCGACCCGCACGTTGAGCGCGCCCAGGCCACCGGATTTGGCCGTCGCGATGTTCTCGACCGCGGACAGGAACCGCGTCTGCTCGTCGGCTTTCACGACACCCTCGGCGAGCTCGGCGAACTTGGCGACGTACTGCTCGCGTTCGAACGGCCGCGCTCCGAGCGGATGGGCGTCGGCCACGGCCAACTCGTCGACGATGGTGTCGCCGTTCTTCAACGTGATGACGGCCTTGGCTCCGAATGCCTTCTCCGCCGGATCATCCGAGTGATATCGCCGGGTCCATTCCGCGTCTTCGACCGTGGAGATCTTGTGCCACAGTTCGACGGTGTCGGGCCGGTGTGCGCGCTCGGGCGCATAGGACCGCTCGTGGTGCCAGGCGCCGTCCTGCAGCGCGACGGCGAAGATGTACATCACCGAGTGATCGAGCGTCTCGCGCGAGGCATCGGGATCGAACTTCTGCGGATCGTTGCTACCGGTGCCGATCACCACGTGCGTGTGGTTGCTGGTGTACAGCACGATCGTGGCGATCTGGTCCAGGTCGCCGATACGTTCGCGCATCCGGCGGGCCAGGTCGATCGGTGCCTGGCTCTGGTATTCGGCCGAGTGTTCCTTGGTGTAGGTGTCCAGGATGGCCCGCTTGGGTTCTCCCGGTGCAGGCAGCGGTACGCGGTACGTGTGCTCTGGACCGGCGAGCAGCCAGGCGATCACGCCGTCCTCGCCCTCCCAGATGGGGGCCGGCGACCCCTCGCCGCGCATGGCACGATCGACGGCCTCGATCGCCACCTTGCCCGCCCAGGCCGGCGCGAAGGCTTTCCAACTGGAGATCAGTCCTTTTCGCGATTGCCGGGTCGCGGTGGTGAGGTGCAGCGCCTGGCCGATCGCGGCGTAGATCGTCTCCGGGTCCAGGCGCAGCATGGCGCCCAGACCGGCGGCCACCGACGGTCCCAGGTGGGCGACGTGGTCGATCTTGTGCTGGTGCAGGCAGATTCCCTTCACCAGGTCGACCTGCGCCTCGTAGGCCGTGGCGATGCCGCGGATCAGGTCGGCGCCGTTCACCCCGAGGTGTTGTCCGACTGCGACGAGCGCCGGGATGTTGTCCCCTGGATGGGAGTATTCGGCGGCCAGGAACGTGTCGTGGAAGTCCAACTCGCGGACCGCGACGCCGTTGGCCCACGCCGCCCATTCCGGCGACACCGTGCCCTCGACACCGAACACTCCTGCGCCGCGTGGCGTCTTGTGCGCGAGCGCCTGGGCGCGGGCGACTGTCACCGGCCGGCGGATCACGGATGCGGCCGACACCGCGGCGTTGTCGATGATGCGATTGATCACCATCGCCTCGGTCTCGGCCGGCACCGCCACGGGGTCGGCCGCCATCTCGGCGATCTTCCAGGCCAGGTGTTCGTTGCGCGGGAAGTCCTCGGCGCTGCGCCGGGTGCGTACCTCGTGGATCTCCATGTTCCGCACGGTACGCATCCACGGCGATCACCGAAACCACCGGTAAATGCGTATTTTTGTGTCCTTTGCCGAGCCCTTTTGCGAATGTTGCGAAAGCCGGTCGGAGTAGTGTCACCGGCGGTGAGCAAGACATTCGCCGGCGCCCGCCTCCGGCGGCTACGCGACGAGAAAGGCCTGACGCAGGTCGCACTGGCGCGTGCGCTGGGCCTGTCCACGAGCTACGTCAACCAGCTGGAGAACGATCAGCGCCCGATCACCGTCCCTGTCCTGATGGCCCTGTCCGATCGTTTCGATCTGCCCACCCACTACTTCGCCCCTGACGCCGACGCCAGGTTGGTGTCGGACCTGCGAGAGATCCTGGCCGACGGTCCGGCCACCACCGCGCAGATCGACGAACTCGTCGCGCGCATGCCCGAGGTGGGGCAGGCGATGGTGGCCATGCATCGTCGGTTGCACGATGCCACCGCCGAACTGGAGGCGGTGCACGGCCGGACCAACCTCGATGCTCAGGCCGGTACCCACAAGCCGATGCCGTTCGAAGAGGTCCGCGACTTTTTCTACGACCGGCGCAATTACGTCGACGCGCTCGACCGCGCCGCCGAAGATCTCTTCGTCCGCCACGGGCTGCAGATCGGCGGGCTCGACCGGCAACTGGCCGATCTGCTGGCCGACGAGTTCGGCGTCTCGGTGGTCGTCGACGACCGAGATGCCTTGGGCCCCAACGTGAAACGGCGGTATCGCGCCGAGTCCGCGACTGTGCAGGTGGCGCGCTGGCTGCTACCCGGTCAACGCGCGTTTCAACTCGCCACGCAAATCGCCCTGCTGCGCCATTCCGACCTGATCAGCTCCGTCGTGGCCACCGATGACCAGTTGAGCCCGGAGGCCAGGGGGGTGGCCCGGATCGGGCTGGCCAATTACTTCGCCGGCGCCCTGCTGCTGCCCTACCGCATGTTTCTGTCCGCCGCCGAAGAGTTGCGCTACGACATCGATCAGCTTGCCCGCCGCTTCGAGATGGGTTTCGAGACCGTCTGCCACCGGCTGTCGACGCTACAACGGCCCGAGGCGCGCGGTGTCCCGTTCATCTTCGTCCGCACCGACAGTGCGGGCAACATCTCGAAACGGCAGTCCGCCACGGCTTTCCACTTCTCGCGGGTCGGCGGCAACTGCCCCTTGTGGGTGGTACATCACGCATTCGCCCGTCCCGGCGAATTCCTCACCCAGGTGGCCCAGATGCCCGACGGCCGCAACTATTTCTGGATCGCGAAGACCTCCTTCTCGGCCCCGAGCCGCTACCTGGGGACGGCCAAGAGCTTTGCCATCGGCCTGGGCTGCGATCTCGCCCATGCCGACAAGCTGATCTACTCGGTGGGTATCGATCTCGGCGATCCGGAGGCCGCGGTGCCCATCGGGGCAGGCTGCCGGATCTGTGATCGGCCCGCGTGTCCGCAACGGGCGTTCCCGTATATGGGCCGAGGGGTACACGTCGATCCGCAGACCAGCAGCAATCTGCCCTATCCGCCGTCCCTCTAGCGGATGTGCAATTCGCGAGGCCGATGCGGAACAATGAAGCGGTGGACTGCGTGGTGGCTCGAGAGGCGCTTTCGGCGCGCCTCGACGGTGAACGCGAGCCCGTTCCCTCCGCACGCGTCGACGAACATCTCCGTGACTGCCGGGAGTGCGCCGCCTGGTATGACCAGGCCGGTGCTCTGACACTGAAGCTCCGCGATCTGGCCGACGGCGCCCTCATCGGCGCGGTGAACGCACCGGCGCGGCATAAGGCCAGCGCGCCGGCCCGCCTCGGCCAGTGGTTGAGCAGCCATCTGCTGTCCATCGCCATCGTGGTGATCGGCGTGGTCCAGGTGGGTTTGGCCGTCGCGCAGGCCGTGGGTGTGCACTTCGGCATGGTCGCGGCACACCATGGCTCGGCCAGCGGGGCTCATCTGCTGAACGAGTCCACGGCCTGGTCGGCCGCGCTGGGCATCACCACGATCGCGATGGCGTTCCGCCGCCGGATTGCCCCGGGTCTGGCGGGGGTGCTGGTGGTCTACTGCGGATTCCTTGCCTACTACGTGGTGACAGACGCACTCGCCGGTCAGGTGACCGCGGTTCGTGTACTGAGCCATCTACCGGTGGCACTGGCCGCGATCGTGTCGATCCTGGTGTCACGCACAAGGCCCCCCGGCGATCCCTCACCCACCGCACGCGAACGCGTCGACGGATCGCAATCGGCTGCGCCCGGCGGTCGCCATCTGCGCGCGGCCGATGATCCGGCTGCCTGACGCGTCAGACCATCACACCGAACATGACCGCCATTCCGGCGGCCATCATGGCCCGGCACAGCGTGCCGAAATGGCCGGAGGGCGGCATGCCCGGCTGTTGAGCCGACCGCTGACGGGCCGCGAAATAGCGGTAGAGCCAGACCCCGACCGCGACGACGAACCCGATGATCAGCGTCCAGTTGACGGCGTTGATCCACACCGGCTGCGCTGCACCGTGTTCCATGACGGCCGGGGCGGCCGGGATGGCTTCGGCCGTATGGGCCGCCATGTGCATGGCGTGTCCGCCATGGCCGGCTGTCACGACCGGGTCACCGTGGGGCGCAAGCACGTTGCCGTTCATGACCGCATACATCCAGGCCATCGCCGCCATCATGACGGCGTGGTAGCCGTTGCCGAGACGGCCGCCGGACGTGGCAATTCTCATCATCCCGGTCAGGAACCAGATGGCAGCCGCCAGGAAGAAGAGCATCGGCCCCAGTGTCGGCAACTCCGCACCGCGTGGCCAGGCCATCACCACCATCGCGACCGCCATCGCCAGGTGCAGCAACTGGCTCACCGCGACGCTCGGACGCTCATACGAGCGCGTAAAGGCATAGATGCATTCGGCCGCACTCAGCGCGAACAGCACCGTCACTACCCAGCGGAGCGCAAGATCGGCGATCATGTGACATTCCTTTGTGCGTAGGCGGGCAGTGATGGGTGTGGCCCGTCCTGGAGTTGGTCGGTGCCGGGGTCGCGAAAGTTCCCGCACCGGCCGGCGCTACGACATGTTGTCGTAGACTTTCTGGGCCGCGATGTTTCGATCGTTTCCGCGGCGAAAGGCCGGTTCGACAATGGCGCGTGAGGCAACACCCGGTGCGGGGTGGGCACGGGTGACGCTGTGTGGCGCCGTTCTCGTTTGCGCCGCAGCGCTGTTCATGTGCGCATTGCAGTTGGGGGCGCAACGCCTGGCCGCCGCGGGGATCGCCGATCCCGGTGCGGCCACCAACGCGGCGCGGTTGCTCGGCCACTGGACCGCTTCCCTGGCCGCCGCCGTCTGCCTGGGCGCGCTGGTGTGGATCGTGACGACGGCAACGCCTCGCGACGACGGACGAATCGACGCATCGTCGTTTCCGGTACATCTACTCGTCGAACGCGTCGCCATCGTCTGGGCCTGCGTCGGCACCGCCATGGTGGTGATCTGCGCGGCTGCGGATTCGGGGATCCCCGTCGGCCGGCTTGTCGCCGGTCCAGGTCTCGGCAGCGCCATCGCCGCCTCAGAAGCGGCGCGCGGATGGTGTGTGGCCGCCCTGTGTGCCATCGCGCTGGCCGTCGGGGTGCGGTTCACGCTGCGCTGGATGGGCCACTGTGTGGCGTTGTTGCCGGCCGTCATCGGCGTGATCGCCGTTCCGGTGACCGGCAATGCCGGGCAGGGGCCGGACCATGACCTCGCCACCAGTGCCGTGATCGTGTTCGCCGTGACGGTCGCGGTGTGGGCCGGGACGAAGATCGTCTCCGCCGGACTGCGGGATGACGCGCGTCACCGCCGGATTCCCTTGCTGCAACTGGCCTGCGGGACGATCACGATCATCTACGGCGCGCTTCTGGCGACACTGATGTTGGGCGGATCGTCGCTGCTGGCATCCGGTTACGGGTGGGCCGTGCTCGTCGCCGGCGCATTGTCGGTGCTGGTTTGCCTGGGCGACGGCGTGGCGGTATGGACCGGGCGTTCCCCGTCGCGGTGGGTCGACACGGTGTCTGCGGCCGTGATGATCGTCGTAGCCGCCGCGGTGGCGCTCGCCGCCAACAGCGTCCCGCCCCGGTTCACCACCCACGAATTCACCACGTGGGACATCTTCTTGGGCTACCAACTCGACACGCCCCCAAGTGCGCTCAGCCTGATCACCGAGTGGCGATTCGATCCGCTGATCGGCACGGCGGCCATCGTGCTCGCGCTGGGCTATCTGATCGCGGCGGTGCGGCTGCGTCGTCGCGGGGATCAGTGGCCGGTGGGCCGCACGATCGCCTGGACGCTGGGCTGCATGGCGCTGCTGATCACCACGAGTTCCGGCGTGCGCGCCTACGGATCGGCGATGTTCAGCGTCCACATGGGTGAACACATGGCGCTGAACATGTTCATCCCGGTGCTTCTGGTGCTCGGCGCGCCGGTCACCCTCGCACTTCGCGTACTGCCGACGGCGCCGAACGATCAGACGCCGGGTCCGCGCGAGTGGCTGATGTGGTTCCTGCATTCACCGGTGACGCGGTTCCTGTCGCATCCGGTGACGGCATTCGTCTTGTTCGTCGGGTCGCTGTATCTCGTCTACTTCACCCCTCTGTTCGACACCTTGATCCGGTACCACTGGGGCCACGAGTTCATGAGCGTGCACTTCCTGTTGACCGGTTACCTGTACTACTGGGGGATCATCGGCATCGACCCCGGGCCACGGCGGCTCCCGTTCCTCGGGCGGCTGGGCCTGCTGTTCGCGGTGATGCCGTTCCATGCGTTTTTCGGTATCGCCACCATGACGATGAGTTCGGCGTTGGGTGAGGGCTTCTACCGATCCGTCGATCTGCCCTGGCTGCAGAGCATCACGGACGATCAGCACCTGGGCGGTGCGATCGCGTGGGGCTCAAGCGAGTTGCCGGTGGTCATCGTGGTGGTGGCCCTGGTGGCGCAGTGGGCGCGTCAAGACCGCCGCATGGGCACGCGTCAGGATCGCCACAGCGACCGCGGATACGACGACGATCTCGACGCGTACAACGCGATGTTGCAGGAACTTTCGCGCACCCGGCGCTGAGGGCGAGTGCGCGTCAGCGGGATTCGTCGTCGGGCTCACCGAACATGTTGGCCGTGACGGTGCCGTAGTTGCGCAACCGCAGGCTGTTCGACACAACCAGGAACGACGACACCGCCATTGCCGCACCGGCGATCAACGGGTTGAGCAGGCCGGCCGCGGCGATCGGGATTGCGGCGATGTTGTAGCCGAAAGCCCAGATCATGTTGACCCGGATGGTGCGCATCGTCGCCCGGGCCAGGCCCAATGCCTGAGGTACCGAATCGAGGTTGTCGCGGACGAGGATGATGTCGGCTGCCCCGATGGCCACATCGGTGCCGCGGCCGATGGCCAGGCCGAGGTCGGCACACGCCAACGCCGGACCGTCGTTGATGCCGTCGCCGACCATCGCCACCACGCGGCCCTTGTCGCGCAGCCTGTCGATCGCGCCGACCTTGTCCTCGGGGAGCACCTCGGCGACGACGTCGTCGATGCCCACCGCCGCGCCGATCGCCGCAGCGGTGGCCGCGTTGTCACCGGTCAACAGCATGGTTTTCATGCCCTCGGCATGCAGTTGTGCGATGGCTCCGGCCGCGGAGTCCTTGACGGCGTCGGCGACGCAGATCGCCGCGCACACGGTATCGCCGCAGGCGACGAATACGACTGTCTGGCCTTGCGATTCACCGGTCCGACGGGCTGCGGCGAGGTTCGCCGGCACCACCCGGTCACGGGTCACCCAGGCTGGACGCCCGACCACCACGGCGACACCGCCCACCGAACCGGTCACCCCGTGGCCGGCGAACGCCTGAAAATCCGCCACCTCGGCGATCTCACGGCCGGCGCGGGCGCTGACGATCGCATGCGCGACAGGATGTTCGGACGCCGATTCGACGGCTGCCGCACGGGCGAGGACGTCGTCGGAGTCCCATCCCTCGGTCACGACGATGCTGATGACCTGCGGCTGTCCGGTGGTCAAGGTGCCGGTCTTGTCGAACACCACGGTGTCGACGGCCCGGATCGCCTCCAGCGCACGATGGCCTTTGAGGAAGATGCCCAGCTGCGCGCCGCGCCCAGAGGCCACCATCATCGCGGTCGGCGTCGCCAGACCCAGCGCGCACGGGCAGGCGATCACCAGCACGGCAAGGGCGGCCGACACTGCCCGGTTCACGTCGCCGTCGACCAACAGCCAGCCCGCCGCGGTGACCGCGGCGATCATCAGCACACACGGCACGAACACCGCGGAGATGCGGTCTGCCAACCGCTGCGCGTCGGCCTTCTGCGCCTGCGCCTGTTCAACCAGTCGAACCATTCCGGCGAACCGGGTGTCCGGCCCGACCGCGGCCGCCTCGACGACCAACCGGCCATCGAGGACCACGGTGCCGCCCACGACGCTCGAACCTTCGTGGGTCTGGACCGGTTTCGACTCTCCGGTCATCGCGCTGACGTCGACGGCGGCCGCCCCGCCGACCACCAGGCCGTCGGCCGCGATGGCTTCACCGGGACGCACGACGAATCGCTGCCCCTCCTTGAGTTCGTCTGCGGGCAAGACCAGTTCGCTGCCGTCGGCGAGCAGTACCGTCACCGATTTGGCGCCGAGTGCTGCCAGCGCCCGCAGTGCGCCCCCGGCCCGCGAGCGGGCCCGGGCCTCGAAGTAACGGCCGGCGAGGACGAAAACGGTGACGCCGGCGGCCACTTCGAGATAGATGGCATCGCTGCCGAGCAGTGCCTGCCAGACGCCCCCCGCGTGGTAGGTCTCGTGGTCGAAGAAGATCGTGTACATGGACCAGACGGTGGCCGCGGTGACACCGATGGAGATCAAGGTCTCCATGGTCGAGGTGCCGTGCCGGGCGTTGCGCAGCGCGCTGCGGTGGAACGGCCAGGCGGCCCACGTGACGATCGGTGCGGCCAGCGCCGTCAGTACCCACTGCCACCCGGTGAAACGGGTATCGGGCACGACGGCAAACATCACCGACAGATCGGCGAGGGGGATGAACAGCACGGCGGCCACGGCGAGGCGGCGGAGCAGGCTGCGGGCGTGGTCGGCGTCGGGGTCGACGTCCGTCGTGGCGGTCTCGGTGCGGGGAGCGGCCTGGTAGCCGGCCCGCTCGATGACCGCACACAGTTCGTCGACTCCGACGTCCGGCGAGGCTTCGACGGTGGCGACACGTGTGGCGAAGTTCACCGAGGCGCGGACGCCGTCGATCTTGTTGAGTTTGTTCTCCACGCGGGCAGCGCAGGCCCCGCACGACATCCCGGTGACATCGAGCGCAATGCGCTGGGCCACCTCGTTGTCGAGGGCAGTTGCTGTTGTCACGACCACTCCCATTGCTCACCACCACGCCGGTGGCACATACCTCGCCGTCTGATTGGTCGTCGCGGCCCGATGCGAAGTTCCCGGGCGTCATCGAATAGTGTCGATCGTCGTGACTACCGAATACGGCGAGGACCACGTTACGCGGCTGGCCCTGGCCGCCGGACGCGGCGATTCGGAGGCCCTCGAGCAGTTCATTCGGTCCACGCAGCGCGACGTCTGGCGAACTGTCGCCTACCTCGGCGATGCCGGGTCAGCTGACGACCTGACCCAAGAGACGTTCATCCGCGCGATGTCCGCGCTCCCCCGGTTCGGTGGCCGCTCGTCCGCACGGACGTGGCTGCTGTCGATCGCGCGGCGCGTGGTGGTCGATCAGATCCGGCACAAGCAGAGCCGTCCTCGGACCCAGCACGGGGTGGACGTCGAGCAGGTTCTCGACAGCTACCGCCCGGTGGGTGGGTTCGAGCGGATGGTGGAGATCCGCATGTTGGTGGACGGGCTCGATCCCGACCGGCGGCATGCGCTGCTGCTGACGCAGGTGCTCGGCCTGTCCTACGCGGAGGCCGCCGAGGTGTGCGGTTGCCCGGTGGGCACCATCCGGTCCCGCGTGGCACGTGCCCGCGAAGACCTGATCGCCGCGGCCGAGCGGGACGACCGGACCGGCTAAACCGATCGATCCTGGCGGCGGTGCTGCCGCCATCCGATCACGGCGTCGACGGCGACGAACGCCACCAGGCTCAGCCCCAGCAGCGGCACGAACCAGCCGATGGCGGCCGCTGCGAACACGACGACCACCGCGGCGCCCGGCGGTAAACCGGTGAGCACTCCGCGGCGCGGTGCGGCACCGACGGGCCGTGTGCCGGCCGTCGGGCGGCGCTGCCACCACAGCAGGTATCCGCGCACGATCACAGTGACCAGCGCGACGGCCAGCGCCAGTAACAGCAGTTGGTTGGCCAGGCCGAACAGCAGCCCCATGTGCAGCTGGATGCCCCATGCCGAGAGCTTGGCGGCCACCGGCCAGTCGGCGAACCACGAAGTGTCGGTGATCTTTCCGGATGCTCCGTCGACGGCCACCGCATTGTTCGACATCACCCACGGTTGCCGGGTCTGCGCGACGGTGAACGCCGTATCGGTCGTGGCCGGAATACCGACCTCGACCTTGCCGTCCACGCCGGCCTCGCGCGCGGCGTCGAGCACCCGGTCGATGTCCGCGACGCGCGCAGCGCCCCCGTGGCCGCCGGTGGTCACCGGTTCGCTGTGATGACCGTCGTGGCCGGACATCACAGCGTTCGTCGGGCCGGTGAGCGCGGTCGACACCGACGGTGTCGTCCACGACAACGCGCTGCGCAGGGCTGTGATGTTGTCGCCGGCGAACCGCGACCACGTCAGTCCGGTCGCCGACAGGAATAGCAGACCCACAGCGATCCAGATCCCCACCGCCCCATGCCAGTTCAGCGTCCGCAGCCGGCCGGGGCCCGAGCGGTCGGGCACCAGCAATCTGGCTTCTGGGTCGCCGCGGTGCTTCATGCGCCGGTATCTGCCCCACAGGAACAGCCCGGCCAACGCGATCAGCCACAGCCACGACGCGGCGAGTTCGCTGTACCACCGGCCCGGCTCACCCAGGTGCAGACTGCGGTGCAACTGGTCAATCCAGGTGCGCAGCGGCAGCGCACCGCTGCTGCCGTAGACCGTGAGTTCGCCGTGCGAGGCGCCGGTCACCGGATCGATGAACACGGCATGCCGTTCGGACTCCGCCAGCGATGGGTCGTCGAACATCACCCGCGTCGTCTCCCCGGCGCCGGTGGCCGGCCGGACCGCGGTGACCGGCAGGTCGGGTCGCTCGGCTTGCGCGGAACGCACCTGCGCGGAGACCGGCAGCATGGTTCCGCCGGTCGCGGTTCGCAAATGATCGCGATAGACGAACTGCTCGAGGCTGGGTGCCACGGCGTACAGGCCGCCGCTGAGGGCAGCGATCAGCAGGAACGAACCGACGAAGATTCCGGCGTAGAAGTGCAGGCGCAGCAGGAACGCGCGATACGGTGCCGCACCCCCGCCTCGTCGGGCGGGCGCCCCCGGCAACGGGAGGTTCGCGCTGTCATCTGTCACTGTCGACGGGATCTCGCCCATGGCTCCTCGGTGGTCGAACGGTCCTCGTCAAGAATGGTCGTTCACACCACGGGGTCAGTTCCCGCCAGTTGTCAGACGCCCAGATGCCCGAAGCTCAGCCGGCGCAGCACCCTGACCGCCGTCGAGGACGGTTTGTGCGGCACCTCGGCCGCCGAGTCACCGGTGCGCTCCGCGGCGTGGTACCCGGCCTCCTCCACCGCGGCACAGAGATCCGCGACGCTGACGTCGTGGCGGGCATCGACCGTGGCGATCTTGGTGGCGATGTCGACCGACGCCTGCACGCCATCGATCTTGTTGAGCTTGTTCTGCACGCGGCGCGAGCACGCCCCGCAGGACATGCCCGTCACGTCGAGCAGAACGCGTCGGGTCCCCGATGCCTGGCCACTGTGCGCTGCTGCCTGTGTCACTGCCGTTCCTCACTGTCTGGCGACGTTCTGCTCATTGGTCGTCGTGCCGCCGCATACAGTTCCGGTGATGCCGAGATTCGTGAGCAGATCCGGCATGGGCGGTGCCGTCGCATCGAGTTCACCGACGGATTCGATGCCCAGCGGCATCACCGGGAACCCGGCGAGGTACTCCGAGTAGGTGCGACCACCGAGTGTCATGCCCAGGCTGAACCAGGCGTCGATCACCGACCAGCCACGTGGATTCGCCCTGGCCCAATCACTTTCGTCGAGACGCCGTTTCCACTCGTGCGCGTCGAGTTGCTCGCGCGCCACCACACCGAGCACTTCGCGATACGGCACCGCCTGCCCCCGCACCACATCGATGCCGCGTCCCAACCGGTCCGGACCGCCGAACTCCGGCAACCGTCGCAGGATGCTCTCGGCCGCCGCGCGGCCGGTGGTCACCTCCTCGGTCACCTCGACCGACGGATAGGCCTGCACAGCGCGGCAGGCGTCGATGACGGACACCAGGATGTCGGTGGATCCTCGGATCTGGTCTGGGACGGCCAGCACCCGCGGCAGGCGCACGATCGTGAAGTCCAGGTCCGCAGGTGATCCGGCCACCGCCAGTTCGGCGAGCGCCTTCGATGCGGCGTACGGGTACGGGGCCTGGCGTGGATCGACTACCCGTGGTGCGTGAACCTCGGCATTGACCACAGATGTCGACAGGTGAGCCAGCCGAGCGCCGGAGGCAAGGCACTGCTGCACCATGCCCGACGCCAATTCCACGTTGGCGGACCGGAGTTCGCGGTACGGCACCACCACGTTGGTGCTGCCGATGCAGTTGATCACCGTCGTGGCCGCGGTCCGGCGCATCAACGCCGCCAACTCGGCCGCCCCGAACCCGGCGGTCAACGGCTCGATACGGACACCCGGCGCGGCGCGAAGCTCCGACCAGATACCGTCCGACGGAACCGATCTCATGGCCAGGATCACGTCCGGTCGCGCCCGCCCGGAGGCGGCCTCCTCCCGAATCTTCTCGGCGAACCCGGTACCCAGAATTCCGGATCCGCCGATCACCAGGATCGCGGGCACCCCACGCCGTCGCGCGCGTCCCCGGGGCACCGCGTCCCTGCTGCGCGGAGCTGTCACCACGGCGAAGTCATGGTCGATCTCGGCGGCGGTGGCGGAGTCCATCCAGGTGTGGGCCATCGCTGCGTCGGCCACCAGGTTCAGCGCGGTGTCGGCACCGATGAGATCCAGGATCGAGATCGGCCGGCCGAGAAGCCGGCGCGTCTCGGGCAGGATCCGGACGAGGTCCAGTGAGCCGACACCCTCCTGCAGCAGCGACGCGTCGGGCGTGATCGGCCGCCCGAGCATCCGGCTCCAGAGGTTGGCCAGATGCGTTGCCTGGTCTTGGGATTCGATGTCGACGGGTTCGTCGGGTGGGGTCTCGCCCGATGCCCGCAACGCTGCGGTGTCGACCTTTCCGTTCGGTGTCCGGGGAATGCGTGCGACGCGTGTCACGAAGAACGACGGAACGCGGGCATCCATCAGGATGCTCTTGATCCGTGCCGCCGTCGCGGTGGCCAGGTCTCCGGCGTCGGTCTGACCGGTGGTGAACCACACTCCCAGCCCACCGTCGCGCAGTCCGACGGCCACATCGACGATGGCGGGGTCCGCCGCCACGCGTCGGGTGATCTCGGCGGTGTCGACCCGCTTGCCCGCAACCTTCACGAGCGCGTCCTTACGGCCGGCGAACACTGGATAACCGTTGTCGTCGACAGTAACCCGGTCGGCCGTCGCGAAGGCGCGCCGTCGCACTCCGTCGGCCAACGTGACCGAACCGAAACTCGCACTGTCCGCGCCGAGGTAACCATCGGCCACCATCTGCCCCAGCACTATCACTTCACCGAATGCGACCACCACCGTGTCCGCCACGATCGGACACCCCAGCCGCAGGCGTCCACCCGGTTCGACCACGCGTCCGCCGTCGATGATCGGCAGGTATGTCACCACCACCGTGGCTTCTGTCGGGCCGTAGCTCGACACCAGGGATACATCCGCGGCGGCAACGGCTTTGAGCCATTTGTCGACGGCGGCGGGGCGGATGGGCTCACCCCCGATCACGATCTGGCGTAGTCGCGATCGGGCAACGGCCGCCGTGGCGTCAGGATCGTCACACCACAGATGCCACATCGCGGTCGGTAGGTCGACGACCGTCGCCCCGCTGGTCACCAGATCGTGGGCAAGCGCCTGCAGGTCACCGGCTTTGACCGCGGCCGAGCGAATCAGGGTGGCTCCGCTGAGCGTCGCGCCGAAGATCTCCTCGACGCTGATGTCCGATGTCAGCGGGGCGCATTGAAGGACGATGTCGCCCGGCGCCCAGCCATAGGCGCGGACCTGTGCTGCGCAGAACGCGGCCAGCGAGGAGTGGCTGACCTTCACGAGTTTCGGCTGCCCGGTCGATCCCGAGGTCGGCATCACATAGGCGGTCCTCATGGCCAGAAGCGGATCGGCGGCCACGTCAACGACACGGGCATCCGCCCGCTGCTGGTGTTCCGCGTCGAGGGATGAAACTTCCCGCCGGGCAAGGTCGACGATGTGAGTGGTGATGCCGGCGTGTTCGCTGATTCGCTCAGCCCGCGAAACCACGTGCTCTGCGCTGTCACAGACGCTGAAGCCACAGCCGGCCAGGTGGCACGCGATCATGAGGTCGATTGCCGTGTCTGTGTCGTCATCGGTGAACACCACCACGTCACCCGGCACGGCATCGATGTGCAGCAGCCAGGCGATCCACGGGTCGACACCCGGTCGACGCCGACGGCATTCGGCGGCAAGCTCATCGCGAAGCACGAACCATGCGGGTCCGGCGGGGCCGTCGTCGGGCGGCTGCGCCGTCGACAGCGCCCCGTTCTCGCCGATCCCGCACCATTCGTCGACGATCATCGCGAACGGCGAATGCCACATCGCGGCCATCGATTTCAGTGCTGTTGCAATCCGGTGCACCGCGGTGGTGGCGTGCCCGGGTTGCGTGTCAGCTCGGTTCCAGAGTTCGAGGGTGAGGGTGCGCTGACGCTCGTCGAGGACGGCCGCCACCGCCATCCCCTCGACCGGACCGATTTCGGTGGTCACCGGCACGTCGGACAGCAACGGCCGCAGTTCGGGTGCACACGGCCGGCGCAGGAAGTTCAGCGTCACCGTCTCCACGGAGGTTGTGCGGTGTGTCGCCAGATACATTCGGCGGTACTGCTCTTCGCGTAGCCACCGGCGTCGGCCGGCTGCGACGTAGCCACGATCCACGGTTCGCACCACGTCGGCCACCGACGCGTACGACGGGAACCGGACGGGTTGCGCGATCGAGTTGACCAGGCACGTCGCGACGTCGAGGTCCGGCTCACCAAAGCGGTTGTCCACCGCGTGCACCAGCAGGGCCTCGGTTGTCTGCCGGGCACTTGCCTGCGCGGCGACGGCCGCCGCGGCCACCAGTACGTTGAGCGGCACGCTTTCCCGGTCGGCCAGGACCGCCAACTCGTCGTACTCGGCACCGGCGAGCGTCACGGACGCCATACGAATCCCTTTGGCCGCCACGGTGACACCGTGCACCGAGCTGCCCAATGCGGTGTCGTCGCCGAGTTCCCTGAACGCAGAGGTGGTGAGCCGGTCACGTGTTCCGTCGATGCGGCACCCTTCGCGGTGATGTGCCGCAGCCACCGCCGCCAAGCCTCCACTGCAGATGTCGAGGCCGCCGCCGCCGAGCGCGCGTCCGAGGTCGGCTTCGATGATCCCGATCGCGCCACCGTCGAGCAGGATGTGGTGCGCACGGACGTCAAGCCCATGTACCAGACCGGTATCGTCGACGTCGACGCGGTAGCGCACCAGGGGCTGGTCGAGAATTCCGGAGGACCACAGCCGATCCGACCCTTCGTCGCGGGTCACGTACACGAGGTCATCCACCGCGAGCCGTGGCACGAATTCCGGATAGCCGCCGGTACCCGACGGCGGTACCAACACGCACAGCTGGATCGGGTGAGCCAGGATCGTGTTCTGCAGCGAAGCGAAAAATTTCGCCTGCGGGATCGGGTGGAATCGGTAACGCCGGCCGATCAGGTACAGATCCGGGTCGGCATCCTGCAGGACACCGGTGTAGATGTTCTGCTGTGCCCTGCTCAACGGGATGCGCCGTACCTCCACGCCTTCCGAGCGGCTCACCGCCTTCGCTCCAACTCCCCGACCCAGCCGCTGATCGTCAGATGCTCGGCCAGCCGCCGTGGGACCTCAGACTCCCGGTCGATGCCAAGGTGTTTCATCAGCAGCACAAACCGCACCGAGTCGAGCCCGAGGTCTCGCAGGTCGGTGTCGTCACCGTCACTGAGATCTGTTTCGTCGACGTACAGCACCTCGGCGAGCGCAGCGAGGATGCGACCCCGCACGAGGAGTTCAGCCACACGTGGCCGCCGCGCTGTCATCGGCCGCTGCCGCCAGCGATGTTCGGATGATCTTGCCGGACGCGGTCCGCGGGATCTCCTGCACCGCAACAATCGTCGACGGTCTCGCCATCGGCTCGCACTCCTGCCGAAACCGCGCCGCGATGGCCTGTTTGAGCTTCCTGACGCCGGCCTCGTCGAGGTCCGTGTCCGGGACGACGGCCAGGCCCACCAATGCGCCGAACTCGTCGTCGGGGATCTCGTAGCTGGCGGCGGCATTGACCCCGGCGACGGCCTCGGCGATCCGATCGACCTCGTCGGGGGCGATGTTCACGCCTCCCGAGATGATCATCTCCGAGGACCGTCCCTTGATGAAGAAGAAGCCGTCCTCACCACGGTCGAGAATGTCTCCGGTGTTCACCCAGCCGTCGACAAGCACCTCGGCCGTCCGGTCGGAGTTGTTCCAGTACCCGAGCATGTTCGCCGGCGACTTGATCCACAGCGTGCCGGAGGATGCTGACACGGTGCCGGACCGGGTGGGTGGACCGCTGCCGTCGGAATCCAGATGGACGTGTACGCCGGGATAGGGTCGCCCGACGGCACCGGCCTCGATCCGCCCGATCGACCCGGGCTCGGTGGGCAGGCACAGTGCGGTACAACCGGTTTCACTGAGCCCGTAGACTTGCGCAGTCCGTGCTCCGGCATCCTCGACGAATCGGACATCGGCGGCAATCGCCCGGGACCCGCCGTACCCGATCATCCGGAGGGACGGCGGCACCGGGGTGCCCGTCGACCGCAGTTCGGCCACCAACCGGGTCAGCAGGGTGGGGACCAGACACGTGGTCGCGACCGCGTTGGCGGAGAGGATCTCCAGGAGCGACGGGGTGTTCTCGCCCCCGGTGATGCACAACCCGCCCTGCATCAGACAGTTCAGGATCCACCACAGTCCACCGATATGCGTGGCCGGCAACGGGGAATAGGTGGTCTCACCAGCCACCCAGTCGACCCAGTTCAACTGCTCGCGTCGCAGAATGTCGGCAACGGAGTAGAAGGTGCGGTGAGGCAACAGCACGGCCTTCGGGGTACCGGTCGTGCCGCTGGTGAAGATCATCGCCAGCGGATCGTCACCGCTCAGATCCTCGGTGCCGAGCTTCGGGCCTGTGCCGCCGCGCGCAGCCGCGCCGGTGGCGAGATCGACATCGAACGCGGGAATCGACCGTAGCGACCCCGAGAGACCCGAGGCATCGAGCCGGCTCCCGCGGTCGATGAGAACCGCGGCGGGCGTGGTGATCTCGGCGAAGCGATCGAGGGTGGCCGGCGGCAGCGCACTGTCCACCATGACCGCGATGGCGCCCATGCGCGCACAGGCCAGTACCGACAGGTATGTCTCCGGACCATTGTCGGAAAGGACGAACACCCGGTCCCCGCGGGTGATACCGCGGTATGCCAGAACCTGTGCCCATGCGTCGATTCCGGCGACGAGGTCTCGATACGTGACTGCACTGCTGCCGTCGCAGCGGCGCAAGGCGACCGTCTCGGGGCGCTGCCGTGCCTGCTCACGGATGCGTTCGGTCACCGTGGTGGGGTGTTCCATGACCAATGCCACTTTCGGATGTCAGGGGATGTTGAGGGCCGCCAGTTCGACCTCGCCGGATGCCGCGCCGCCGTCCTCGTCCCAAAATCCGACCGCACACGCGATCTTGAGATAGCGGATGGTTCGATCGACGACCTCGAAGTCGTTGCACAACAGCCGTGCCGAGAACTTCTGCGATCGGATCGGCCGCTTGAAGCGTGAGGCTGTGGACTTGATCAACATGCTGGGGAGTTGATAGTTGAAGTAGTCCTCGATCGACCAGCCCCGGAATTCCGGTATCTGCTCGTTGAGAATTGCCGGTGCGAATGCACTGTAGGCGAGCTGGTTGAAACACAACACCCATTCGGCGGCGTTGAAGTGTCCGGTGTCGCGGATGTACGCGGGCTCTTTGATGCTGAAGTTGCCGATGGCGAACACCGAGGTCGCGGTGGCCTCGTACTCCGCGTCGAGCAGATAGCGACATCCCTTGTAGGAATAGGGTTCGAGCACTTTGACCAGTAGCTCTTCGGGGATCGGGGCCGTGCGGGTGAACGCGGTTTCACCCGATGCGACAGGTAACGTCTCGGCGGTGCTCATGGTCATACTCCATATCCGGGTGTCGTGAGGCCATCCAGCATGGTCAGCCGATGGGTGGTCAAAGTGCCTGCGGTGCTGCCGTGTTTGGCCCGATGCATCAGAACCCGGTTGTCCCACAACACGACATCACCGACTTCGTAGTGCTGGGTATGGATGAATGGTGAGGTGAACCCGGGATCGAGTTGTCCGGTGGCCGTCATCAACTCGTGCAATACGGAGGGGTCCAGGACAGTCCCCTGGGCATCCTCGATCTTCGTGGTCCCCGAGGCGCAGATGTAGAGGATTTCCTGACCGGTCTTCGGGTGTCTGATCACCGTCGGCCATGTGATCGGCGGCGTCGTCTTCGTGATCTCGTCCCAGACCTCACCGATCGGCTTGTAGACATCGTGCGGGCGAATCTTGATGTGGCGCCGCGGATCATGTGTGGCGAATGTGCCGCGCACGGGTCGACGGGCCGACTCGGGAAGGGACTCCCAAACCTTGTTGAGGTCGATGAAGTACGTCCCGCGATCGGTTCCCGGCACGGCCAGCGGCACCACCATGGAAAATGCGAACGGTTCGGGCATGAACATGTAGTCGATGTGCCAGAACGCGCCGGTCCTGGGGACGCCATGACCTTCCTCCGTCGAGGAGACGAAGATCTCCGGATGGTCCTGGTGGTGATAGATCGGCTCGTAGTACGTGACGACGTCGCCGACGATACGGCCGAGTTCGAGGAACTCTTCCGGCGTCGGGTGAACATCTTTCAGAACGACCAACTTGTTCTGATAGACGATCTCGCGGATTTCGTCGGTCGTGACGGTGTCGAGGTTCTTGGGGTCGATTCCCGTGACCTGCGCCCCGAGCCCCTCCCCTTTGACGTTCAGCGTCATTCCTTCTCCTCGTCGGCCACACAGCGTGGTGCTCGATTGGTCGCGTGAAACCCGGTGAGAGTTCCCGCTATTCGCAAGGCTTGTCCGGTAGCCCGGGCCAGGTGGCCGGAACCATCGGCACGACGGTCCCACCGGTGTCCGCCTCATGCCGGACCAACCCCGCGGCCCGGGTCCGCGTCGCGGCCGGAAGGGTCCCGGCGAAGCCGATGTCTGTCGTGCCCTGCGCGCCGGCCGTCGGTCGGTCATCCCGAATCCGACCGTGAGCTTCACCGATCGGCTCTTCGGCACCGGTGGCATCGAGAAACTCGTAGCGGTGAGCGCGTGCCGGTTCCCGTCTGCGGCCCGGTTGCCTTCTGCGGCGGCGGCCGACGTCCGAGAGTCGCGCCGCAGTGATGGCTGCAACCGTATCAGCCATGTTTCCACGGGTTTTCGAGCCGGATTTCGGTCCGACTGCCACTGCCGGCGGGTCGAGGCCGGGCACCGCATAACTCACCGCCGGAGCAGCCGCCGAACCACCAGCCCCGGCTGTGGTGGGCGGGCCCGCCGGGGAAGCGGCGGACCCTGCCACGCCCACAGAGATCCCCGACGGCACCATCACCGCCGGCGAATCGAGACGTGTGCCGCCGGGCTGAGCACCGTCGATCCCTGCAGAGACCGGCAGCGATCCGACCGGTGGCACCGGCTTCGGGATGAAGGCCAGGGCGCTCAATGCACTCAGGGCACTGAGAGCGGGGGCCAAGAACGGCAGGAGCAGCAGGGAGTATGAGGCGTAGTAGGGGTACCAGAGCATGTCGTACAACACCAGCGCGATAGCGGCGAGAATGGCGGCTTCGGCCGGGTTGAACCCCAACTGTCCGAAGAGCTGTTGGAAGGTCTCCAGTAATTGTTGGGGGTTGCCGGCACCCGAGATCAACTGGGAGATCAGCTGCCAGAGGTCGTTGGGCGGCCCGCCTGGTGGCGATGACCCCGAACTGTGCTCGCCACCCGCGTCACCTCCCGGTGCCAGGATCGACGGGGCCGGTTGGGCCGACGGCACTGCCGAGTACGCGCTGGTCGCCACCGCCTCATAGGTCGTCATCACCTCTGCGGCCTGCAGCCACATCCGCACGTAGTCGGCCTCGTTGACGGCAATCGGGATCGTGTTGACGCCGAAGAAGTTCGTCATCACGAGCACACCGTGGGCGACATGGTTCGCTGCAAGTTCGGCCGGGGTGGGCATGGCCGCCAGCGCAGCGCTGTACGCGGCCGCGACAGTGCCGTGCTGTGCGGCGGTGACGGCGGTGTCGGCCGAGGACTGCTCCAGCCAGGCCAGATACGGGCCATGAGCCGCCACGTACTGCGCCGCACTCGGCCCTTCCCAGCTACTGGCTTGGACCCCCGCCAGTATCTGCGTGAGTTCGGCTGCCGCGGCACTGTATTGAGCGCTCAACGACTCCCACTCGGCAGCCGCTGCGAGCAACGATCCGGGCCCCGGACCCGCGGTCAACAAGGCCGAGTGCACCTCCGGGGGCGTGGCGAACCACAGCGGTGCGCTCACCTCATCGCCTCCTCGCCAAGCCTCGGACCGATGCGCGAGCGGACGCGCATTCGCGTTGTCTTTCAGCTAGTCGAGCAGCCTCGCCGAAAAGTTCCCGCGGTAACGGAGATGACCGGGAGATGACCGGTCAACCGGGGCAAGCTCTTCCGGCGGGTACGGTCGTCGCGTGCCAGTCATCGACGCCCGTCATCTCACCGCGGTATCAGAAACCGCACTCCTGACGCTTCATCAGCGGGCCACCGAAGCCGCCCGCGCCGACGGTGTCATCGACGACCCGATGGCGATCGCGCTGCGCGACAGCCTCGGGTACGACTATCACCACTTCGGCCGGACGCACCAGGCCACCGCGCTGCGGGCGTCGGCCTTCGATACTGTCTGCCGTCAGTACCTGACGGCGCACCGCCGTGCCACGGTGGTAGCGCTGGCCGAGGGATTGCAGACCAGCTTCTGGCGCGTGGACAACGGTGAATTAAACTGGCTGTCAGTCGATCTGGAGCCGATCGTCCAACTGCGTCAGGCACTGCTCCCGGCGTCTGACCGGCTTCGCCACCTGGCCCAGTCGGTGCTCGATCACTCGTGGATGGATCATGTCGAAGCCACCCACGGCGTACTCGTCACCGCCGAGGGGCTGTTCCAGTACCTACCGCGCGATGAAGTGTTCAGCCTCATCGCGGCCTGCGCCACGCGGTTTCCCGGAGGCCGGTTGGTCTTCGACAGCGTGCCGCGATACCTGAGTTGGTACTCGCAATGGCACGGCATCAGGCTGACCAAGCACTACACCGCACCACCGATGCCGTTCTCGTTCACTGCCGAGCAGTACGGCGAGCTTCGGGCCCTTCCCGGCGTCTGCGCGGTATACGAGGCGCCGATGCCTGCGGGCCGCGGAAAGATACTTTCGCGCGCAGGAGCATTCGTCTACCGATCCCCTCGGCTGCAGCGGTTCCGGGCACCCAACAACGTCATCGAGTTCGGGTGACGGCCTGCCGATCAGGCTCTGACGCCCGAACGCAGGCCGTCACCGGCTGATCGGCTACCCGGCCCGGACCTGGGCCGCCGCAGCGACCAGATGCTTGAGCGACTCGAACACCTCATCGGTGCTACGAGTCTTCAACCCACAGTCGGGGTTGACCCAGAGCCGCTCGGCGGGAACAGCTTTGAGTGCCTCGCGCAGCGAGGTGACGATTTCCTGCTCACCGGGTACCCGTGGTGAGTGGATGTCGTAGACGCCCGGGCCGACGCTGTTGGAGAAGCCGGCCGCATTGAGGTCGCCCAGTACCTCCATGTGCGATCGGGCCGCCTCGATCGACGTCACGTCGGCATCCAGCTCCGCGATCGCCCCGATCACCTCACCGAACTCCGAGTAGCACAGGTGCGTGTGGATCTGCGTGGAGTCGGCGACACCCGAGGTCGACAACCGGAACGCCGCCACCGCCCAGTTAAGGTAGGCCGGTTTGTCCGCGGACCGCAGCGGCAGGAGTTCGCGCAGTGCCGGCTCATCGACCTGGATGATCGCGATCCCGGCCGCCTGCAGATCGGCCGTCTCGTCACGGATGGCCAGCGCAACCTGAAAAGCCGTGTCGGCCAACGGCTGATCGTCCCGGACGAACGACCACGCCAGGATGGTCACCGGGCCGGTCAGCATGCCCTTGACCGGCTTGGTGGTCAAGGACTGCGCGTAGGTGATCCATTCGACGGTCATCGGATCGGGCCGGGCCACATCGCCATACAGGATCGGCGGACGCACACACCGGCTGCCGTAGGACTGTACCCAGCCGTTCTGCGTGGCGAAGAAACCGTCGAGTTGCTCGGCGAAGTACTGGACCATGTCATTGCGCTCAGGCTCACCGTGGACCAGTACGTCGAGACCCAGCTGCTCCTGAAGCCGAATCACCTCGGCGATCTCGGCCCTCATCCGCCGCTCGTAGGACGCGGCGTCGATCTTGCCCGATCGAAGCTCCGCACGGGCGACCCGGATCGCCGAGGTCTGCGGATAGGAACCGATGGTGGTGGTGGGCAGCGCCGGCAGCTTGAGCCGGTCCTGCTGAGCCGCGCGGCGCTGCGCGGCGGGCCCACGCGTGGTCCCGGACGCCACGATCGTCGAGATGCGGGAGCGCACTTGGGCGTTGTGGAGGCGAGGATCCGCCTGGCGCGACGCGATGGCCGCGTCGGATGCAGCGATTTCGGCTGCGACGGCGTCGCGACCATTGTTGAACCCACGCGCCAGCGCCACCACCTCGCCGACCTTCTCGAACCCGAAGGCCAGCCGGCTGCGCAACTCCGCGTCGAGGTCGTCCTCGGCGTCGAGGGTGTAGGGCACGTGCAGTGTCGAGCACGACGTGGACACCGCGATCGCCGCTGCGGCGTCGCGCAATCCGACCAGCGTGTCGAGTGCGGCCTGCAGATCGGTGCGCCAGACGTTGCGACCATCGACCACACCGGCGACCAGCAGCTTGTCGGCCAACTCGCTCACCGCGGTGACGGCGGCGGAGTTCCCGGCCACCAGGTCAATTCCGATCGCCTCGACCGCGGTACGGGCCAGTGCAGGCAGCGCATCTGCCAGTGCACCGAAGTAGGTGGCCACGAACAGTGCGGGCCGCTCGGTCAGCCCACCGAGCCTGGAGTACGTCTGCTCGGCGAGCTCGGCGGCATTCTCGAGAAGGTCGGTCACCAGTACCGGTTCGTCGAACTGAACCCACTCAACACCCGTGGCGGCCATCATCCCCAGCAGTTCGGCGTAGACGCCGACGAGCTCGTCGAGTCGAGTAATCGGCGTGTCCGCACCGTCAACGGCCTTCGACAGCGCCAGGAAAGTGATCGGTCCGACGATCACCGGGCGGGCCGGAACCCCTTGGGCTCGCGCTTCTTTCAGCTCACCGAAAACCTTGGCCGGGTTGAGCCGGAACGTGGTGTCCGGCCCGATCTCGGGGACGATGTAGTGGTAGTTGGTGTCGAACCACTTGGTCATCTCGAGCGGAGCGATCTCGTCGTTCCCGCGGGCCGCGGCGAAATACCGGTCCAGGTCGTCGGTGACACCGGCTACCCGCGCGGGCAGCGCACCGACCATCACCGCGGTGTCGAGCATCTGGTCGTAGTAGGAGAACGTGTTGACCGGCACCGAGTCCAGCCCGGCCGCCAGCAGCGACTCCCAGGTGTCGCGGCGCAAATCGGCCGCGACGCTCTCCAGTTCGCTGCGGTCGATGCGGCCGGCCCAGTACTTTTCGACGGCGCGTTTGAGTTCGCGGTTCGGGCCGATCCGAGGTGAGCCGAGGGTGGTGGCGGTGAAAGGTACTGCAACGGTGGTGCTCATGACGTGGTCCTCATGGCGTGTCCTTCGAGGTGCAGACGGGAATGGCCACCGCCAGGGGACACCGCACCGAACACAGCCGCCCACCACGAGCGCACCGCTTCGGCCACTGCCCATTCCGCGAGGCGATGAACCACCGAACGCGGCGCGCCCGGTACGGCTGGCAGGTCTTCGGACTCACAGGCACGCACGAAAATCGTGCACCTACTGGCCGTCGCTTCCCAGCCCGTCGGGCCAGTGCTGATGACGGTGGTCGTTCCTGCATACCGCTGCGGGACAGTCCCGGATTCTCACCGGGTTCCCTCTCACGTCGCACCCGTACCGGCATGCGGCGCTCGATGTCGCCCCAGCCGAAGCCGGACCGACAAACCAACTGCGTCGCCCACGATACCCGCGTGACTCTCGCGGTCACGAACACGCCGGGTTTAGGCTGAGCCCGTGCCGGATTCAGTGTTGGTCAGCGTCGACGATCACGTCGCCGTCATCACCGTCAACGACCCCGATCGCCGCAATGCGGTGACCTTCGAGATGTCGGCGGCCCTGCGCGCCGCGGTCGAGGCCGCCGAGGCCGACCCCGATGTCCATGCGGTGATCGTGACCGGGGCGGGCAAGGCGTTCTGCGCCGGCGCCGACCTCACGGCGCTCGGCGCTGCCACCGAAGACGGTCTGCGCAAGATCTATGACGGGTTTCTGGCGGTCGCCAACTGCACGTTGCCGACGATCGCCGCAGTCAACGGCGCCGCGGTGGGCGCAGGGCTGAACCTGGCCCTGGCCGCCGACGTGCGCATCGCCGGCCCCGCGGCCCTGTTCGATCCGCGGTTCCAGAAACTGGGCATCCATCCCGGTGGTGGCGCCACGTGGATGTTGCAACGGGGCGTCGGCCCGCAGGTGGCACGGGCCGCGCTGCTGTTCGGAATGCGGTTCGACGCCGAATCTGCGGTACGCCACGGGTTGGCACTGTCGATCGCCGAGGATCCGGTGGACGCGGCCCGCATGCTCGCGGCGGGCCCGGCCGGTGCGCCGCGCGACGTGGTCATCGCGACCAAGGCCTCGATGCGGGCCACCGCCAACCCTGGAGTGGTCGACCTCGACCAGCATCGCATCGCCGTCGACACCGAACTGGGCCCACAGGCCCGCTCCATCGAATCTCCTGAGTTCGCCGAGCGTTTGGCTGCCGCCAAGCGCCGATAGCCGCTACAGGTCCAACAGCGCCAACTCAGGCGCCTCGATGAGTGAGCGCAGATCGCCCAGGAAGGCCGCCGCCTGCGCCCCGTCGACGATTCGGTGGTCGAATACGCACGTCAGGGACATGGTGGGGCGGGCCACCACGGCATCGTCGATCACGACCGGGCGCGCCTTGATCGACCCCATGCCGAGGATCGCCGCCTCCGGATAGTTGATCACCGGGACACCGTCGTCGATGCCGAGCGCACCGAAGTTCGACACCGTGAATGTCGAGCCGGACAACTCGGCCGGGCTCAGCGTGCCGGCCCGGGCCGCGTCGACAAGGCGAGCAACCACACCGGCCAACTGCCGGGTGGTCATCGTCTGCGCGTCCCGCACCACCGGAACCAGCAAGCCGCGCGGCGCCGCCACCCCGAAGCCCAGGTGCACGGCCGGATGTCGGTGGATCTGGGGACCGTCACTGGTCACCAGCCAGGTGGAGTTCAACAGCGGATGCCGTTCGAGTGCCGACACCAGCAGCCGCAGCACCAACACGAACGGTGTCACCGCGAGTTCACTGTCGGCCGCCGCGATCCGCTCCCGCAGCCGCAGCAGCGCGGTGCAGTCGACGTCGACGCGGGCATGGGCGTCGGGAATCTCCTGGTGCGACAAGGACATCCGCCGCGCCATCACCGCCTGCACGCCGCCGACGTCGAGGACCTCCGAACTGCTCGCGGCGGCCAGCACATCGTCGCGGGTGACGATGCCCTCGGGCCCGGAACCCGGCGTCAGGGCATCGAGGTCCACGTGCAGTTCCGCGGCCAGTTTGCGGACCGGTGGTTTGGCGCGCGCGCGGCCGCGCAGACTGTCGGTCGTCGGCCGACGTCTGCTGGCGTCCATGGTGTCGTCGGTGCCGTAACCGACCAGCACCGACTTTCGAGGTGCTGCACCGCTTTTCACCGCTTCAGTGGGCGCTTCGGCCGGTTCGGCCGGTTCCTCTGTGGCGATCCGCGCCAACAGTGATCCGACCGTCAGCGTGTCACCGGCCGCGCCGCCGAGTTCGAGTACCTGGCCGGCGAACGGACTGGGAATCTCCACCTCGGCCTTGTTGGTCTCGACGGTGCACAGCGTCTGATTGAGCTCGACGGAGTCCCCTACCCCGACACTCCAACTGGTGATGGTGGCATCCTGCAGTCCCTCACCGAGATCTGGGACCAGGAACTCCCGGTTCACGGTTGCCCCATCGCACGCTCGACACAGTCGAGTAGCCGATCAACGCCGGGCAGCCACACCTTCTCGAGACGAGCGGGCGGATACGGCGTGTCGAATCCGGTGGCCCGCAACACCGGTGCTTCCAAGTCGTAGAAACACTCTTCGGAGATGCGGGCGGCCAGTTCCGCACCGAACCCCAGGGTGCGGGGCCCTTCGTGCATCACCACTGCACGGCCGGTGCGTCGCACGGACGCCGCGACAGTGTCGAAGTCCAGCGGGTTGAGCGAGCGCAGGTCGACGACTTCCAGGTCCCAGGCCCGTTCGGCGGCCAGGTCGGCCGCATTGAGCGCGGTTGCCACCAACCCGCCGTAGGTGATCACGGTGACATCGGTTCCGGTGCGGCGCACCGCGGCCCGGCCGATCGGCGGGGCTGGGGTACTGGTGTCGACGGGTTCGCGGGCCCAATAGCGCCGCTTGGGCTCCAGGAAGATCACCGGATCCCGACTACTGATCGAATAGCGCAGCAGCCAGTACGCATCTGACGCGCCGGACGGGACGACCACCTTAAGCCCGGCTGTGTGCAGCCAGTAGGACTCGGTGGATTCCGAATGGTGTTCGACCGCACCGATGCCGCCGAAGGATGGAATCCGCACCGTCACACCCATGTCGACGTCACCGTGGGTACGCATCCGGTACTTCGCCAGGTGGCTGGCGATCTGGTCGAAGGCCGGATAGCTGAAGCCGTCGAACTGGATCTCGGGTACCGGGGTGAAGCCGCGGATCGCCAGACCGACGGCCACGCCGATGATCGCCGATTCGGCCAGCGGAGTGTCGAAACACCGTCCTTCGCCGAACGTTTCGGACAAACCCTCGGTGACACGGAAAACCCCGCCCAGAGTCGCGACGTCCTGGCCGAAGACCAGCACACGTTCGTCGGCGGCCATCGCGTCATGCAACGCCCGGTTGATGGCGGCGACCATGGTCAGCTCGGTGGCCGGTGTCATGGGTTTCAGCACGGGCGCCCACGGCTCCGGCGAATCACCCTGGGACGCAGGCCGATCGATGATCTGAGTCATTTTGCTCCTCGCGTCCGCACCGTCATTTTGCTCACGCCTCCTTCGCCAGTTCCGCCGACAACGCATCACGTTGGCGGGCCAGATCAGGGGTGATCTCGGCATACACGGAGTCGAAAAGCTCGGTCGGATCGGCGTCGGGCGCCCCGACGATGGTGTCACGCAACTCGCTACACAACCGGCGGGCCCGCGCGGCGACGCGTTGCTCCAGCCGCTCGTCGAGCACGCCGAGGGTGTGCAGGTACATGCGATACCGGGCGATCGGGTCGCGACGTAGCCACTCCTCGACCTCGTCGGCCGCCCGGTAACGAGTCGGGTCGTCGGACGTGGTGTGCGGACCCATCCGGTAGGTGATCGCCTCGATGAGCGTCGGGCCGCCACCGGCGCGGGCGCGTTCGGCGGCTTCGGCCATCACCGCGTAACAGGCCAGGACATCGTTGCCGTCGACGCGAATGCCGGGCATGCCGTAGCCGATCGCGCGGTGTGCGATCGAGGGCCCGGCCTGCTGCTTGTGCACCGGCACCGAGATCGCCCACTGGTTGTTCTGGACGAAGAACACACACGGCGCGGCGAACACCGCGGCCAGGTTCAGCGCCTCGTGCGCGTCGCCCTCGCTGGTGGCGCCGTCACCGAGGAACGCCACGGTCACGGAATCCTCGTCGAGGCGTTGGGCCGCCATGGCCGCACCCACCGCGTGGAGGCCGTGGGTGCCGATCGGGATCGAGATCGGCGCGACGCACTTAGCGGTGAAATCCTGCCCGCCGTGCCACTTGCCCCGCCACACCGTGCCCATCTGGGCCGGGGTGATGCCGCGCAGTAGAAACGCGCCGATCTCCCGGTACTGCGGGAACAACCAGTCAGTTTTGCGCAGGCAGGCCGTCGCGCCGACCTGCGCGGCCTCCTGACCTCGACACGAGGCGTACAGCGCCAGCTCACCCTGACGCTGCAGGTTGACGAACTCGGTGTCCAGTTCACGGGTGACGACCATGGACTCGTAGAGCCAGCCCAACGTCTCGTCGGGCAGATCGCGGCGGTACCGCGTCTCATCGGTGGGTGATCCGTCGGCATCGACCAGACGCACCGGATCGAGATCGACGCTCGGTACCTCGGTAACCGGCGCCGCATATGACTCAGCCATACCGCCTCCTTCTCGGGTGGCGGCATGTTGCGCCGCCAGTCCATGAGGTGCTCAGCGCAGCGGCGGCACGTGCAAAACCCCTGGTGAGAGGCCTCCGGCTAGGTGCCTGGGTGTGGCGCTAGCTGGACGATCCGCTCGGCCCGTCGCAGCACTGGGGCATCCACCATTATGCCCTCGAACGCGAAAGCACCACGCTGATCCGCCGCGGCGGCCAACACGTGTCGTGCCCACTGCACCTGCTCGTCCGAGGGTGCATAGCCGTCCCGGATCACCGCGACTTGAGTGGGATGCAGGGCCACCTTGATGTCGAAACCGACCGCTACGGCGTCGTCGACCTCGCGGCGCAGGCCGTCG
This sequence comes from Mycobacterium sp. NS-7484, assembly GCF_001953975.1. GTDB lineage: Bacteria > Actinomycetota > Actinomycetes > Mycobacteriales > Mycobacteriaceae > Mycobacterium. The sequence goes on along the minus strand of NZ_MBEJ01000121.1, from coordinate 14,025 downwards.
AGGTCCTTGATGTCGATGTACACCGAATCGAGCGCGAGCTTGCCGTAGGCCTTCGCAGCCAACAGCGACTGCGACCGGACATGCTGGGCGACCTCGCGGTAGCTGCCGTCGGGGTAGCGGTTGGCGGTGCCACCGAGGAACCCGAACAGATCCTCGGCGCCCCAGAACACGCCGACGGTGTTGGCCGCCGCCGCGCACTCGGCGATCTTGAGCGCACCCAACGGACTCTCCACGATGAACACCACCTCCAGCGGCGCCAGGGCGGTGATCTGTTCGGCCGATTCGCATTTGGGCAGCATCACGGTCGTGTATGGGGTGCGTTGCAGCGCTTCGAGGTCCAGCTTCTGCTCCGCGGTGTCACCCGGGTTGATCCGGATGACGGTGCGGTTGGGGTCGAGCGGGGTGTTGACGATCGCCTCCCGCGCCGCGGGCTTGTCCCCGGCCCCGTCCTCCAAATCCAGGATGACGATATCGGCTGCCGCGGCGGCCTTTTCGAACCGTTCCGGTCGGTCGGCCGGGCAGAAGATCCAGGCCGGGCCGGCGTTGTCCAAGGGCACTTAGCTCTCCTCGCTGGGCTTCTTGCGCATCATCGCCTTGCGGGTGGCGGTGGCGACGACATCACCGTGCTGGTTGCGTCCGGTGTGCACGAACGTCACGATCCCCTCGCCTGGGCGGCTCTTGGATTCGCGCTTCTCGGTGACGACGGTTTCGGCGTACAGCGTGTCGCCGTGGAACATCGGCTTGGGGAACGCGATATCGGAGAAGCCGAGATTGCCCACGGTGGTGCCCTGGGTCATCTGGGTGACCGAAAGGCCGACCAGGGTGGCCAGGGTGAACATCGAATTGACCAGACGGGCGTTGAACGGCGGCTGCTCGTCCGACCAAGCGGCGTCGAGGTGCAGTGCCTGGGTGTTCATGGTGGCGGTGGTGAACAGCACATTGTCGGCCTCGGTGATGGTCCGGCCGGGGGCGTGCACGTAGCGCACGCCGGGCTCCAGTTCCTCGTACCACAACCCGCGCTGGCGGATGACTTTCTCGGCCCCTTCTCCCCCGGGCGCGCTCACAGGCCTGCCTCCCGCGCGATCAGCATCAGCTGCACTTCCGTTGTCCCCTCACCGATTTCGAGAATCTTGCTGTCCCGGTAATGACGTGCCACCGGGTACTCGTTCATGAATCCGTAGCCACCGAAGATCTGGGTGGCATCGCGGGCGTTGTCCATGGCGGCCTCGCTGGAGACCAGCTTGGCCACCGACGCGGCCTTCTTGAACGGCTTGCCGGACAGCATCAATGCCGCCGCGTCGTAGTAGGCGGCGCGGGCGGTGTGGGCCCGGGCCTCCATCCGGGCGATCTTGAAGGCGATGGCCTGGTAGGTGCCGATCGCTGCGCCGAATGCCTGACGTTCCTTGGCGTACTTGACACATTCGTCGACACAGCCCTGAGCCACGCCTACGGACAGCGCGGCGATGGCGATGCGGCCCTCGTCGAGGATGCGCAGGAAGTTGGCGTAGCCGCGGCCCCGCTCGCCGAGCAGGTTCTCGGCCGGCACGCGGACGTCGTCGAAGCTCAGGGGGTGAGTGTCCGAGGCGTTCCAGCCGACCTTGTTGTACGCCGGCTCGGCGGTGAAGCCCTCGGTGGGCACCGGCACCAGGATCGAGGAGATCTCCTTTTTGCCGCCGTCGCGTTCCCCGGTCACCGCCGTGACGGTGACGAGTTTGGTGATGTCGGTGCCGGAGTTGGTGATGAACTGCTTGGAGCCGTTGATCACCCAAGTGTCGCCGTCGAGTTTCGCCGTCGTCTTGGTGGCCCCGGCGTCGCTGCCACCGCCGGCCTCGGTCAGGCCGAACGCGCCCAGTGCCTTACCGGAAGCCAGCAGCGGCAACCATTCCTGCTTCTGCGCATCGTTGCCGAAGCGGTAGACCGGCATCGCACCCAGCGAGACCCCGGCCTCCAGCGTGATGGCCACGCTCTGGTCGACCTTGCCGAGCTCTTCCAGGGCCAGGCACAGCGCGAAGTAGTCGCCGCCCATGCCGCCGTACTCTTCGGGGAACGGCAGACCGAACAGTCCCATGTCGGCCATCCCGGCGACGACCTCGTACGGAAACGAATGTTCCTCGTCGTGTTTCGCGGCCACCGGGGCCACCACACTCTGGGCGAAATCGCGGACGGTCTTGGCCAGCTCCGCATAGTGGCCCGGCAGGGTGCCGGTCGACAAGAAGTCACTCATGATTGCTCGTTCTCCTGTGTTGCAGCGGTAATCCGGGCCAGCGGCTGACCCACCTTGACCTGGTCGCCGACGGCGACGAGTAGTTCGGCCACACCATCGGTGGGTGCGGTCAGGGCATGCTCCATCTTCATGGCCTCGACGGTGACCACCATCGTCCCGGCGGACACCTGCGCGCCGTTCTCCACACCCACGGCGACAACGGATCCGGGCATCGGGCTGACGAGTTCGGCGTCGCCGCTGTGCGCGTCCTCGGGGCGCACCGGCGCCTCTCGGACCTCCTCGATGACGAAGCTTCGCCCGCCACCGGCGAGCCAGAGCTGCCCGACCCCGCCACTGAGTTGCGTGGCGACCAGATACTCGGTACGCAGGCCGTCGAGGGTGACGGTGAACTGGCCGTCGACGAAAGCGGCGCTCACGGTGTGGGTTTCACCGTTCTCGACCGTGGCGGTGGCCTGCCCCGGGGTACCGGCGAGATACACGTGGTCGGTGCGATCGCCGGCCCGCAGCCGGAAGGCGGCCGGGGCACGTTCGCCGACCCGCCAGCCGGTCGGCCGGGCCCACAGGTCATCGCCGGCTTGGGACCAGTCGTTGATCCACTGGTAGGCCGCTGCGGCGATCAGCTCGGCATCGCCGAGGGCTTCCGGGGCGAAATCCGGTGCGCGACGGTCCAACAGGCCGGTGTCCAACCGGCCCGCCGCCACGTCGGGGTCGGCCAACAGGAATCGGAGGAACCCGGTGTTGGTGGTCAGGCCCAGTACCGCGGTGTCAGCCAACGCACGGTCCAGCGTGTGCAACGCGGCAGTCCGATCGGAGCCGTGGGCGATGACCTTCGAGAGCATCGGGTCGTAGTCGCTGCCGACCACGGTTCCGGCGGCCAGACCCGAATCGACCCGCACCCCCGGTCCCGACGGCTCCCGCAGCCCGAGCACCGGCCCGCCGGTGGGCAGGAAGCCGTTGGCCGGGTCCTCCGCGTACACCCGAGCTTCCACGGCGTGCCCGGTCATCACGATGTCGTCCTGAGCGAAGGCCAGCTTCTCACCGGCCGCGATCCGGATCTGCTGCTCCACCAGGTCGACTCCGGTGACCATTTCGGTCACCGGGTGTTCGACCTGGAGTCGGGTGTTCATCTCCATGAAGAAGAACTCGTCGGGCGCATCGGCGGACACGATGAACTCCACCGTGCCGGCACCGGTGTAATCGACACTACGCGCGGTGTCACATGCGGCCGCACCGATGCGCGCGCGGGTGGCCGGATCCAGCAGCGGCGAGGGAGCCTCCTCGATCACCTTCTGATGGCGGCGCTGCAAGCTGCACTCCCGCTCCCCCAGATGGATCACGTTGCCGTGCCCGTCGGCGAGCACCTGCACCTCGATATGCCGGGGCCGCAACACGAATCGTTCCAGGAACAACGTGTCGTCACCGAACGCCGCCGCGGCCTCACGCCGAGCACTCGCCAGTGCGGCCGGAAGATCGGCAGCCTGTTCGACCACCCGCATACCCTTGCCGCCACCGCCTGCCGACGGCTTGACCAGCACCGGGAACCCGACCTCGGGCGCCCCTGCGATCAGGTCCTCGTCGGTCAGGCCCGGACGCGAGATGCCCGGCACCACAGGAACACCGAACGCTGAGACTGCAGCCTTGGCCGCGATCTTGTCGCCCATGGTGGCGATCGCGGAGGCGGGCGGCCCGATGAACACGATGCCCGCGGACTGCAGGGCCGCAGCGAACTCGGCGTTCTCGGAAAGGAATCCGTAGCCGGGATGCACCGCCTGGGCCCCGGTGCGCTGCGCTGCCGAGACGACAGCGTCGATGTTCAAGTAACTCTGTCGCGCCGCGGCGGGCCCCAGGCGGACCGCCACATCGGCTTCGGTGACGTGCCGGGCCTGCGCGTCGGCGTCGCTGAACACCGCCACCGACCGGATACCCATGGCCCGCAGGGTGCGGATGACCCGCACCGCGATTTCGCCACGATTGGCGACGAGGACTGTGTGGAACAACGAGGTTGAAGTCATCATCACATCCGGAAAACGCCGTAGGAGACCGGCTCCAGCGGAGCCTGGCCGACAACCGAAAGGGCAAGGCCGAGCACAGTTCTGGTGTCCGCGGGGTCGATCACCCCGTCGTCCCAGAGCCGGGCGGTCGAGTAGTACGGGTTGCCCTGGTGCTCGTACTGGGCGCGGATCGGCGCCTTGAACTGTTCTTCCTCGTCGGCGCTCATGTCGCCGCGCACGGTGGCCAGCACCGACGCCGCCTGTTCACCACCCATCACGGAGATACGCGCGTTCGGCCACATCCACAGGAAGCGCGGGGAATACGCCCGCCCGCACATCGAGTAGTTGCCCGCCCCGTAGGAGCCGCCGATCACCACGGTCAACTTCGGCACCCGGGCGCAGGCCACCGCGGTGACCATCTTGGCGCCGTGCTTGGCAATACCGGAGGCCTCGTAGTCGCGGCCGACCATGAACCCGGCGATGTTCTGCAGGAACAGCAACGGGACCTTGCGTTTGTCGCACAGCTCGATGAAATGTGCTCCCTTGAGCGCAGATTCGCCGAACAGCACGCCGTTGTTGGCGACGATGCCGACCGGATGACCGTGGATGCGGGCGAACCCGGTAACCAGCGTGGTGCCGTACTCGGCTTTGAACTCGTTGAACTCGCCGCCGTCGACGATGCGGGTGATCACCTCGTGCGCGTCGTAGGGCACGCGGGCATCGACCGGGACCACGTCGTAGAGCTCGGTCTGATCGGCCATGGCGTCCACGGTGGGCGCCACCGCCCACGGCGGCGCGTCGGCCGGCCCCAGGGTGGCCACGATGTTGCGCACGATCCGCAAGGCGTCGCGGTCGTCATGGGCCAGGTGGTCGGTGACGCCGGAGGTCTTGGAGTGCAGGTCTCCGCCGCCGAGTTCCTCGGCGCTGACGACCTCACCGGTGGCGGCCTTCACCAGCGGCGGGCCGCCCAGGAAGATCGTGCCCTGGTTACGCACGATGACGGCCTCGTCGCTCATCGCGGGCACATAGGCCCCGCCGGCGGTGCACGAGCCGAGCACCGCGGCGATCTGCGCGATGCCTTGTGCGCTCATCGTGGCCTGGTTGTAGAAGATCCGGCCGAAGTGCTCGCGGTCGGGGAAGACCTCGTCCTGACGCGGCAGGAACGCGCCGCCGGAATCGACCAGGTAGATGCAGGGCAGCTTGTTCTGCAGCGCGATCTCCTGGGCGCGCAGGTGCTTCTTGACCGTGATCGGGTAGTACGTGCCGCCCTTGACCGTCGCGTCATTGGCCACGATCAGGCACTCCCGGCCCGACACCCGGCCGATGCCGGTGATCATTCCGGCGCCGGGACATTCGTCGTCGTACATCCCGTCGGCCGCCAGTGCGGCGATCTCCAAAAACGGGCTGCCCGAGTCCAGCAGGCCGTCGACGCGATCTCGGGGAAGCAGCTTGCCCCGATCGACGTGGCGTTGGCGGGCCCGTTCCGGGCCGCCGAGTGCGGCGGTGGCGAGCTTGGTGCGCAGTTGCTCGACCAGCGCCAGGTGCTCGTCGCGGTGCGATGACAAGGCAGCTCCCATTTCGGTTAATGACAACTAACTCGTGATAGGTTAGTTTTCATTAACTGAGTTGTCTACCCCCGGAGGCGCCATGTCCGAGCGCGCCGTCACCCGTCGCAGTCGCGCCAAGTCCGATCGTCGCGACCAGTTGATCGCCGCCGCCGAACGGCTCATGGCTGAGCGCGGCTATCTCGCGGTGCGACTGGAGGACATCGGCGCGGCCGTCGGTATCAGCGGGCCGGCCATCTACCGGCACTTCCCCAACAAGGAAGCGCTGTTGGTCGAACTGCTGGTGGGCATCAGTACCCGGCTGCTCGCCGGGGCACAGGAAGTGACCGCCACAATCGACGACCCCGCGGAGTCACTGGACAGCCTGGTGGACTTCCACCTCGACTTCGTCTTCGGCGAGTCCGACCTGATCCGCATCCAGGATCGCGATCTGGCGCATCTGCCCGACACCGCCAGGCGACAGGTGCGCCGGGCTCAGCGGCAGTACGTGGAGATCTGGGTGACGGTGCTGACACGGCTGCACCCGGAGCTGGCCGAAGAGGATGCCCGGGTGATGGCCCACGCCGCGTTCGGATTGCTGAACTCCACCCCGTACAGCGTGAGACCCGCTGTGTCCAAGACACATTCCCGCGCGGTACTGCGCCGCATGACACTGGGGGCGCTGACCGCGGCCGGCTAGACGCCGAACGCCTTGGACAGCCAGCGGGTCGCGGTGTCGACCAGCACCGCACGGTTTTCCCGCTTGACGATCTCGTGCCCGTCATCGTCGAAGATCAACAGTTCGACGGTGCGTCCCAGTGCCACCAGCGCGTCGTACATCTGCCGGGATTCGTCGGGCAACACGTTGGTGTCGTTGCCGCCGTGCACCAGAAGCAGCGGAGCGATGATCTTGTCCGCCTTCGGCAACGGCGAAAGTCGTTCCAGCAGATCCCGATCCGCCACCGGGTGGCCGTATTCGGGATAGGAGGCCGCCGCGATCCACGGTTCGGTGGTGCGGTAGAAGGTGTTCAGATCGCTCATCCCGCAGATACTGATGCCGGCCACGAACAGCTCCGGGTGGAACGCCAGCACCGCCTGGGTCAGATAACCGCCGTAAGACCAACCGGTGCAGGCCAACTTGTCGGCGGGGGCGATACCGCGGTCGACCAGATAGCGCGCACAGTCGGCGACGTCATCGATTGCGGCGAACCGCAATTCCTTGTCGTCGGCGTGCACGAACGCCCGGCCGAACCCGCCCGAGCCGCGCACGTTCGGCGTCAACACCGCGAATCCGGCGTCCAGCAGCGCCGGGAAGATCTCGTTGTATTCGGGGCGTGCCTGCCCCTCGGGGCCGCCGTGCAGAAACATCACCGCACCGACCGTCTCGGTCTGCGGCCGATACAGCCACGCGGTGAGCTCGAGGCCGTCCCGCGCGGAGATCCGTTCCAGCGTCGGTGCCTCGGTGAGCGGTCCGCGACTCGGTTCCCGGTCGATCCGCTCCCACTCCAGCGACCGCGGATCGACGAGTTCGACGGTGCGCGGCAACGACGGCCCCTGCACGGTGACGGCCACCATGGATCCGCCGGCACTGATACTCAGCTCTCCGGCCACCGGGCCAGGCAGGGGTATCGGCGCCGACAAGGTCTCATCGAAGTATTCCAGAATCTGTAACTCACTGCGGCCGTTGATGTTCCACAGCAGCGCGACGGTGGACAGGTCGTCACTGACCACGAACTCGTCGAGGTCATAGCCCGGACGTTCGGCCACCACGTGATAGGACACGCCCTCGGCGGTGACGGTCACCTCGAGCAGACGGGCGTAGCCGGCGCCGTTGTCACTGCGGATCAACGCCCGCACAAAGCCTTCCGTGCTGTCCGGGCCGTAGGTGCTGGCCGGATGGTACAACCCGGTCTCCCCGTCGATGCCGCTGCGCAACCGGCGTGGCGTGTGATCGTCGAGGATCACTCCGAAATCGGTGACCGAGCCGGGATCGGCCGGCAACAGCGCGATTTCGGTGTGCCCCCACAGCAGGATGAGTTCCTGGTAGCCACGCGGGCCGACGCGGACCAGCGAGGCACCGGCCCAGGCGTCGACCAACCGGCCGCCGGAACGACGGTCGAGCACCACGGTGTCCCCGGTGGCCGGATCGATCAGGCAGGAACTACCGACGCCGTCCTCACCGGTGAGGATCGCCGCCACCTGGGTGCCGTCCCACCCGATCAGCTCCGCGGTGCCCTCGCCGACCTCGGCCGGCCAGTAATCGATCCGGCGCGCGTCGCGGTCGTCGGGGTCGGTGGTCACCACCCAGATCTGGCTACGGGTGCCGCCTTCCGGGGCCACCTGGCACGCCAGCCAGTGCCCATCCGCCGAATGGATGACCTTCGTCACGGGCCCGATGACGGGCAGTTCCACATCACGCGAAGAGCTGGCCCGCCACCCGCGCAGGAACCGCTGCACCGCGCGCGGGTATCCCCCGTCGTCGACCAGGTGGGCAAATGCCGTCGCATCCGGGGACAACGACGCGCCATAGTTCACCCGCACGTGTTGGTCTGCGACCACCTCGCGCCCTCCTGTCTTCATTCGCCGAGCACCCACCATCTTCCCGCCACCGCACGGGTGACCTCGGTCTCGGCACACTGAGCATCCGCACAGGTACCCTCGCAGCCATGAGGTGGGCATGACCGATTCACCACGCCGCGACGGGTCTGACCCGACCCAACCGTTCGGTAGCGGCTCTCCCGTTGACTATCCAGATCCGGCGTATGCGAACCAGCCGCCGTATCAGGGTGCGTACCCGAATCCCACCCAGCAGCTGCCGTCCTACCCTCCCTACGGGTACGACGCAGGCGCAACCGGTCAGTACGGAGCCGGTTCGCCGCCGCCGAGCGCCCCCACCCCTACCGAGCCCGACGGCCATGAGCCCCGGCTGTGGCTGTGGATCCTGGCCGCCATCGCGATCCTGGTCCTGGTGGGTCTGGTCGTCGCGCTGGTGATCACCAACGGTTCCCGTCAAGAGACGGTGGTCGCACCACCGCAACCGATCACTCCCGCGCCCGGCTTCAGCACGTCGCCGACGACACCCACCACGACCTCACGGGCACCCCGCCCGGTCCCCGCACCGACCATCGCGCCGCCGACGACCACCGCAACCGGTCCGACGGAGACCGTCACCTACGAGGTCACCGGCGAGGGCCGGGCCATCAACATCACGTACCTGGACACGGGCAACATGCTGCAGACCGAGTTCAACGTCCCGCTGCCCTGGACCAAGCAGGTGGAGCTGGCTCAACCGGCGACCGAAACGGCCAGCGTCAGCGTGGTCAACTTCGGCCCCGAGGTGGCCTGCACGGTGACCGTCAACGGGGTCCAGACCCAGCACCGCACCGGTTCGGGCATCACGATCTGCGTGGGGACACGCTGAGCCGCGCGGGCACCCGCACCGCCAGCATCCCGGCCAACCCCAGCACCATCACCAGACACAGTCCGCCCATGCCGGCCCGGTCGGTGCCGAACAGATCGATGAAGGTGAAGAACAGCCACGGCGCCAGGAATGACGCCGCGCGACCGACGGTGGTGTAGAGCCCGAAGGCCACGCCCTCCTTGCCGTCGGCGGTCAGCCTCAGCATCAAAGTGCGCGCCGAGGACAGCGTCGGGCCGATGAACAGGCACAGCAGCAGCCCGCACACCCAGAAGGCCACCGGACCGGACAGAACCAGCAGGGACAACCCGACCACGATCAGGCTGACCAGCGATCCGACGATGACAGGTTTGGATCCCAGCCGGTCATCGAGCTGCCCGCCGACCACGGCGCCCACCGCGGCGATCACACACGCACTCATGCCGAACAGCAACACGTCCGCCTCGGAGATGCCATAGACGTTGACGCCCAGCACAGCGCCGAACGCGAACACTCCGGCCAGACCGTCGCGGAACACCGCGCTCGCCAACAGGTAGTAGACGACGTTGTGGTCGCGGCGCCACTCGCCGCGGATCTCGGCCCACAGTCGCCGGTAGGCACCGAACAGGCCGACGCGTTCGGTCGGGCCGGTGGCGGTCACCTTCGGTACGACGATGAACACCGGCAGCGCGAACAACATGAACCAGACCGCGGTCAGCAGCATCACCGCCCGCACGTTCTGACCGTCTGCCGCCGGGATGCCCAGCAGACCGCGGGTCTCGCCGTCACCGGCGATGAACCCGACATAAGCCACAAGCAGCAACACGACGCTGCCCGCGTAGCCCAGGGCCAGACCCAGCCCAGAGATGCGTCCGGAGGTCTCCGGTGTCGACAGCTGCCGCAGCATGGCGTTATAGGGCACCGTGGCCAGCTCGTTGCACGCCGCTGTGCAGGCCAGCAAGATCAGGCCGGGCAATAGATAGCGGTGGTCGTCGTGGATCAGGCTCATCGCCGACGTCAGCGCCACGGCCGCCCCGGTCATCACCGCGAGCACCCGACGGCGTCGCTCCGGGGCGTCCACCCAGATACCGGTCACCGGGGCCAGGACGGCCACCGCGAGTCCGGCGACGGTCATCGCGCGGCCCAACCAGCTGGCCGGGGTGGTGTCCCCAGGAAGATCAGAGCCGACCGCGCCGGTCAGATAAACCGAGAACACAAAGGTGACGGCGATTGCGTTGAGGCCCGTCGCACCGCAGTCCCACAACGCCCACGCGAGCACCCTCGCCCGCCCGGGGTTAGTCATGACCGACACCCTATGGGTTTTGGCTCCTTCTAGGATTGGCGCCATGCCCGTACCCGCACCCAGTCCGGATGCCCGTGCCGTCGTCACCGGCGCCTCACAGAACATCGGTGAGGCGCTGGCCACCGAGCTCGCCGCCCGCGGCCATCACCTGATCATCACCGCCCGGCGGGAGGACGTGCTGACGTCCCTGGCGCAGCGGCTCACCGAGCGCTACGGCGTGACCGTGGAGGTGCGTGCCGTCGACCTCACCGACCCGGCGGCCCGCGACGGCCTGTGCGACGAACTGGCCCAGCGCGAGATCTCGATCCTGTGCGCCAACGCAGGCACCGCGACCTTCGGGCCGGTGATCGACCTGGATCCCGCCGGCGAGAAGGCCCAGGTGCAGCTCAACGTGCTCGGCGTGCACGACCTGGTGCTGGCGGTCCTGCCGGGCATGGTCAAGCGCGGCTCCGGCGGCATCCTGATCTCGGGATCGGCGGCCGGCAACTCCCCCATCCCCAACAACGCCACCTACGCCGCGTCCAAGGCCTTCGCCAACACATTCAGCGAGTCACTACGCGGCGAGCTCAAGGGCGCCGGCGTACACGTCACCGTGTTGGCGCCGGGCCCGGTGCGCACCGAGCTGCCCGACGCGGCCGAGCAGTCACTCGTCGAGCGGCTGATCCCCGACTTCCTGTGGATCTCAACGGAATACACCGCCAAGCTGTCGTTGGACGCCTTGGAGAAGAACAAGATGCGGGTGGTGCCGGGGGTGACCTCCAAGGCCATGTCGATGGCCAGCGGCTACGCCCCACGGGCGATCGTCACCCCGATCGTCGGCGCGGTCTACAAGAAGCTCGGCGGCGGTTAGTTTTCGCCTGTCTTTGCGCCGATTTCTACCTCTGGGTTGTTGATCGGCTCAGATCACGACCCCTGGGTAGAAATCGGCGCGAGCTTCAGCGGCTGTAGCCCGATTCGCCGCTCAGCGGCGGCGGCGCCCCGTGCCGAAAATACTTCGGGTGATCTCCCGGCCAATCACCGTGCCCGCCGAGCGCATCGCACTCTTGAACGCCGAGCTCTTGAGCACCTGCTCGAGCACGCCTGGTTCTTGGGGCTGCGCCGGGGCGGGCATCGGTTCGATGTCGCCGGACGCCTCGACCCCGGCGAAGCCACCCGGATCCTCGGGCGAGGGCGGCGGGGCCAGCTTGGCGGCCAGCCGCTCGTATGCCGAATCCCGGTCGACCGTCTGGCCATAGGTGGCCTGCAGCGGGCTGGCCTTCGCGGCCGCGGTGATCTCCTCGGGCCCGATGGTGTCCATCAACGACCGCGGGGCGCGCATCCGAGTCCACGCCACCGGCGTCGGCGCCCCGGTCTCTGAGAGCACCGTGACGATCGCCTCGCCGATCCCCAACGACGTCAACGCCTTCTCCAGGTCGTAGACATCCGTCTTCGGGTAGGTGCGAACCGTCTTCGACAGCGCCTTCTGGTCATCAGGAGTGAAGGCGCGCAACGCGTGCTGCACCCGGGCGCCCAGTTGGGACAACACGTCATTGGGTACATCGGTGGGCAGTTGGGTGCAGAAGAATACGCCGACGCCTTTGGACCGGATCAGCTTGACGGTCTGCTCGACCTGCTCCAGGAACGCCTTGGACGCGTCGTTGAACAGCAGATGCGCCTCATCGAAGATGAAGACCAACTTGGGCTTGTCGACGTCGCCGACCTCGGGCAGCGTCGTGAACAGATCGGCCAGCACCCACATCAAGAACGTCGAGAACATCACCGGCCGGGCAGCCTGAGCGCCCAACTCCAACAGGGTGATGATGCCGCGACCCTGCGGATCCGTGCGCAGCAGGTCCTTGGGCTCCAGTTCGGGCTCACCGAAGAACGAGTCGGCCCCCTCGGCCTCCAAATTGACCAGGGCCCGCAGGATGACACCGGCAGTCGTCGTCGACACCGCACCCAAAGCCTTGAGTTCGGGCTTGCCCTCGTCGCTGGTGAGGAACTGGATCACCGAGCGCAGATCCTTGATGTCCAGCAGGGGCAGCCCCTTCTGATCGGCCCAATGGAAGATCAGGCCGAGGGTCGACTCCTGAGTGGTGTTGAGCCCCAAGACTTTCGACAGCAGGATCGGACCGAAGCTGGTGATAGTGGCGCGCACCGGAACCCCGACGCCCTCGGTGCCCAACGACAGGAACTCCACGGGGAACGCCGTCGGCGTCCAGGCATCGCCGGTGTCCTTGCCGCGCTGGTCGACCTTGTCGTTGGTCTCTCCCGGCTTGGCCAACCCGGACAGGTCGCCTTTGACGTCGGCCATCATCACCGGAACGCCGGCTGCCGACAGCTGCTCGGCGATCACCTGCAGCGTCTTCGTCTTACCGGTACCGGTGGCACCGGCGATCAGCCCGTGCCGGTTGACCGTGGCCAATGGGATGCGCACCTGGGCGGCCGGGTCGACGACGCCGTCCACCAGGACCGTTCCCAATTCCAGCGCTTGGCCTTCGACGGCGTAGCCGGCAGCGATCTGCTGCGCAGGGGTGGCTGTCGATTCCGTGGTCATGCGGCGGTCCTCCCGGCCAGGTACGAAGTGTGCGCGAACGAGCCAATCGGGCTCTGACACTACTTGCCGGACGCCACGCGCGGTGGGTGTGGCGGTTCTACAGCAAGCTATGGGAATACTGTGGATCTTTGTGCGAGACGAACTGGTATGGATCGACTGCGAGATGACCGGCCTGGACCTGAAGTCCGATCGCCTGATCGAGATCGCGGTTCTGGTCACCGACGCTGACCTGAACATCCTCGGCGACGGCCTTGACGTGGTGATTCACGCTGACGACGCGGCGCTGTCGTCGATGGTCGATGTGGTCAAACAGATGCACGCCCGATCCGGCCTGACCGAGGAGGTGCGGCGGTCCACCGTCGACCTCGCCACCGCCGAAGAGATGGTGCTCGATTACATCCGCGGCCACGTCAAGCAGGCCAAGGCCGCTCCCCTGGCCGGCAACTCGATTGCCACCGACCGCGGCTTCATCGCCCGCGACATGCCGAAACTGGACGACTACCTGCACTACCGGATGATCGACGTCAGCTCGATCAAGGAACTGTGCCGGCGCTGGTACCCACGCATCTACTTCGGTCAGCCCGAGAAGGGCCTCGCACACCGCGCGCTGGCCGACATCCACGAGTCGATCCGCGAACTCAAGTACTACCGCTCGACCGCGTTCGTTGCCCAGCCCGGGCCGTCTACCAGCGATATCGCCGCTGTCGCCGCCGAGCTCGGGCCGCCCAAGGACGACGCGCCCGAAACCGATTCGGCGGTAGGACACCCGAGCAGTTAGTATCTACGAGCCGCATACGCCGAAAGGCAGCGCGGCGATGGTGGCTGTAGTTCAGTTGGTAGAGCACCAGGTTGTGATCCTGGCTGTCGCGGGTTCGAGTCCCGTCAGCCACCCCGACTGGTAACGATGCCCCACCCGCGATTAAGCGGGTGGGGCATCGTTGGTTTTCGGGTCCGGGTTAATGGCCAAAATGTGTGTACGGCTGTCGGTGTGTCGTGGCGGTTAGGGTGTTGATCTGCCGGCCCAGCCGTG
>NZ_MBEJ01000120.1 GCF_001953975.1 Mycobacterium sp. NS-7484 | reverse complement strand
TGGGGCCGGACACCGACCTGTTGCCGCTGGTTGCGGCGATGGAGGAGTTCAAGTCAGCGCTGAAAACCGAGGATCCACGCACGATCGTTGAGAAGGATCTCGCGATCCACCAGGCAATAGTCGGGATGATGAACAGCCCGCGCCTGGACAAGTTCTACTCCGAGTTGCTGTCGGATCTCCGCTACTTCCTTCTCGTCTTGTCTCTGGATCATCATGAGTATGAAAGCGGTTCTGGCCTCCTCGCCGAACATCAGCGGATCGTTGCGGCCTTCGCCTCTCGGGATCCCCAGCACGCACGAACCACCATCGCCGAGATCATTACGGAGAACCGAGATGAAGTGCGCAAGATATTGGCGGGACGAAAGCCGGCCGACTAACACGCTTCGCGTCAGCGGTTCCCGCGCAACCCCCTCGCACCATTCCGGTCCCGCATGTAGCGCCGCCACAGCACGACCGGTGGTCGAATTTTGCATGCGACTTCGATAGCAGCCGACCAACTGCACCGGTCAGCGGCCTCATAATCCCTGAGCTGGATAATCCCTGAGCTGGCGGCCTTGCCGTGCCGCCAGCTCATAGTCCCAGCGCAGTTCACAACTTTGGGCTCGGTTTCTGTTGCGCACATCTCATCCCTGTGCTTAAGTGCTCCATGTCAACTGTTGAACACTAGGACACGAGGACGGCGGACGTCGTCGAGTCCGTTTGGGAGGAAGTACACATGGCTGACGGCCACCTCATGTTCGTCGGGGGCGAGCGTGTCTCTGCCGCTAGCGGCGCGACCGAAGCGGTCATCAACCCTGCGAATGGCCAACAGATCGCGACGGTGCCGGCCGGCGATGCAACCGATGTCAATCGAGCCGTCGCCGCGGCGGAGCAGGCCTTTGACAGATGGGCTGACACCACTCCAGGAAAGCGCGCAGAGCTCTTGCTCAAGCTGGCCGATCGCCTCGAAGCCCATGCCGAAGAATTCGCGCAGTTGGAATCGCGCAACGTCGGCAAGCCCATCGCGGTTGCCCGCGAAGAAGTGCCATTCGGCGTGGACAATATGCGATTCTTCGCTGGCGCCGCACGCGTGCTCGAGGGGCGCGCTGCAGGAGAGTACTCCCCTTCACACACCAGCATCATCCGGCGCGATCCGCTGGGCGTGGTAGGCAGCGTCGCACCCTGGAACTTTCCACTCGTCATGGCGATTTGGAAGATCTGTCCCGCACTGATGACCGGAAACACATTGGTACTAAAGCCAAGTGAGCAGACCCCGTTGAGCACACTGCGGCTGGCCGAATTAGCCGCCGACCTCTTCCCGGCCGGTGTCTTCAACGTGGTCACCGGACATGGCGACACCGTCGGTGCGGCATTGACATCGCATCCGAGGGTGCGGATGAGTTCTTTGACCGGTGACACGTCGACCGGCAAGGTTGTCGCCCGTGCCGGCGCCGACAACCTGAAGCGCCTGCACCTCGAACTTGGTGGCAAGGCACCGGTTCTGGTGTTCGACGACTGCGACGCCGAACTGGCGATCACCAAGATCTGCGAGGGCGGCTACGGCAACTCCGGCCAAGACTGCATGGCAGCGTCCCGGGTCTACATCGCCGACACCATTTACGACGAGTTCGTCGCCGAACTGACCCGCGCGGTGTCGAAGGTCGCAATGGGTCAACCCGAGCATGAGTCCACGGAAATGGGCCCCGTGATCTCCGAACGTCACCGCGACCGTGTGGCCGGCTTCGTCGACCGGGCGACCGCTTCCGGGCCGGCCGCTCTGGCCGTTGGTGGCCTCGGAAGCGGCCCGGGGTTCTGGTACAAGCCCTCGTTGATCATCGATGCAGCCCAAGACTCGGAGATCGTCCAGAAGGAGGTCTTCGGTCCGGTCGTCACCACTACCCGGTTCTCCAGCGAAGAGCAGGCGTTCGCGTGGGCCAACGATGTCGAATACGGCTTGGCGGCTTCGGTATTCACCAAGGATGTCGGCCGGGCGATGCGCGCTGCACGCAAACTTCAGTTCGGAACCGTGTGGATCAACGACCACCTGCCGATTGTTTCGGAGATGCCGCACGGTGGCTTCAAACAGTCCGGCCACGGCAACGACATGTCTATCTACTCCGTGGAGGAATACACGGAGATCAAGCACATCATGATCAATCTCGAATCTTGATCAGATCATTACTATTTCAACAACTTTGGAGCATTCCGTCATGACTGACCCCCGCCGCCCCGTCGTTGCGGTAAACCTGTTCTCGATGTTGCCCGGCGTCGACCCGGCCGAGTTCGAGCGCTTTTCCACCGAGGTGGACCGGCCGACATGCCTGGCTCACAGCCACATCGTTCGACGGTTCGAAGCGTTTCGTGTCAACGACGCCCCTGACGGAGCTCCTGCGGACATTCTGGAAATCATGGAGGTCACCGACTGGGCGGACTGGGAGCAGCTGCGCGACAACCACCCCACCCTCAAGCCTGTCATCGAGGGGTTTGACGCACTCGTCGACCCAGCCACCGTCCGCACTTATTTCACCACCGTCATCTCTGGAGAATTGCGATGAGCAACACCACCACTGCCACCATGTACGACGCGATCATCATCGGCGCCGGCCATAACGGCCTCATCACTGCCGGCTATCTAGCCCGTGCCGGCAAGAAGGTCCTCGTTGTCGAGGCCCGCGACGTCGTCGGTGGGGCCTGTACCAGCGAGGAATTGATCGCTGGTTCCACCTGGTCGTCGTGCGCCTTCATCGCCAGCCTGCTGCGACCGGAGATCATCGCCGATCTCGAACTGGAGCGCTACGGCTTGGAGATGTACCAGACCGAAGCCAATGAGGTCAGCATCTTCCCGGACGGCAGCCACCTGTTCGTCTGGAAAGACATGGACAAGACGCTCAAGGAGATCGAGAAGTTCTCCAAGACCGACGCCGGCGCCTTCCTGGACTTCGGGCTGCGGGTCAAGAAATTCGCGTCGATCCTGACGCCGTTCCTGATGTCTCCGGCTCCGAGCCGCTCGCAGGTGCTGGCCGCATTCGAGGCTGCGGGCGCGGAGGACCTGTTCAACGAAATGGTTCTGCTGTCGACCAAGGATCTGCTGGACCGATACTTCGAGAACGAGCACATCAAAGGTCTGTTCACCTTTTTCGGGATGATCTCAGTCTGGGGTGGGCCATCGACGCCTGGCACCGGCTACGTGTATGGGCATCACTCCGTGGGCGAGTTCAAGGGCACGCTGGGCCAATGGGGCTTCGTCAAAGGCGGTATGGGCGGAATCACCCAGGCCATGGCCCGCAGCGCCGAAGCCCACGGCGCGAAGATCCGGTTGAGCTCACCGGTCAAGCAGGTGGTAGTGACCAAGGGCAAGGCGACCGGCGTCAAACTGGTCAGCGGCGAGGTCATCTCGGCACGAACCGTGATCTCAAACGCCGACCCGCAGCGCTCGATGCTGCAGCTGCTTCCGGCCAATGCCATCGATGCCAAGCTGAAGGCGAAGATGCAGGAATACGATGCCCGCGGCTCGATGGCGCGCATCCACCTGCTGATCGACGAACTCCCCGATTACATTGGATTTCCTGCTGGAGTGCAGGGGCCCCAGCACCAGGCGCAGGCGATCATGGGCGCGTCGATCGAGAACTTTGAGCGCGCATGGGAAGCCGAACGACGTGGGGAGATCCCTGACGACTTCGTCATCGAAGCCGTAATCCAATCCACCCACGACAGCACTCTGGCACCGAAGGGCAAGCACACCATGACCCTTGGGGTGCAACAACTTCCATTCGAACTCGCGGGCACCGATTGGGACACTATTCGTGATGAGTGGGCTGACAAAGTCCTCGAAGTGCTCTTCCGCTACGCACCCAATCTGCGCGACCACATCCTCGAGAGGGTCATCATCACCCCTAAAGACCTCGAGCGGGACTACGGCCTGACCGGTGGCAACATCTTCCACGGGTCGATGTTCCTCGACCAACTATTCAACAACCGGCCCGCCCCGGAGCTGGCCGATTACCGGACCACCGTGGACGGCTACTACCTCTGCGGATCGGGCACGCACCCCGGTGGCGGCGTCATGGGCGCCAACGGCCACAACGCAGCCCAGGTGGTTATTGCCGATCTGAACGGCACGCCGGCCCCAAGCGCACAGCGCGTTAGCCCGGCAGCGAAAGCTGGCGTCATCGACCAAGCCATAGAGACGGTGATGACCACGAAGACAGGCAAGAAGCTCGGCTATCTCGTCGCCACCACCCCGGCGCTTCGCAAGGTCATCAAGTTCGCCGCCCGCAGCAAAGTCACCCATTAACCTCACGCCAAAGGACCCGCCATGCTTTATCAAGAAGACTCCAAGCCCCTGGCAACCGTGAAGGAATCACCCGACGGTTCAACAGGTCTGGCTCGCAACCAGATCGGCGTTCTGGGCATCGTGTTCTTCGTCATCGCCGCCGCATCTCCCCTGACTGTGGTGGTGGCGCTGTTCCCAGTGATCATCGGCTCTGGAAACGGGGTCGGAATCGCGGGTACCTTCCTGCTCGTCGCCCTCGTACTTGCCGTGTTTGCAGTGGGATACGTGGCGATGAGTAAACACATCACCAACGCCGGCGCCTTCTACGCCTTCATCACCCGAGGTCTCGGCAGGCCACTCGGCCTTGGTTCGGCATCGTTGGCGATCTTTGGGTACAACGCGATCCAGCTTGGCGTCATCGGTGGATTCGGTTACTACGCTTCGGCATTCGTCAGCAGGCACACAGGTGTAATCATTCCGTGGTGGCTGTTCTCGATCCTCGTCATGGGTGCTTCACTGTTTCTTGGTGTCCGCCAGATCCACGCCGGTACCCGGGTGCTGGCCGTGCTGTTGACACTGGAGACCGGCATCATCGTGGTACTCAACGCCGGTATCCTGGTGAACTCGCCGAACCCGATCAGTAACTACTCGCTGCAGCCCTTCCTCCCGTCGGCCGTATTCGCCGGCGCGCTCGGTGTCGCGCTGATGTTTGCTCACGCGTCGTTCATCGGCTTCGAAGGCACCGCGATCTACGGTGAAGAAGCCAAAGATCCCAAGCGCACAGTTCCCAGAGCTACGTACGCCTCGGTGATCTTCATGGGTGTGTTCTACGCCGTCACGGCGTTCCTGATCGTCAACGCCGTCGGCGTCGGCGAAGTAGTAGGTCTAGCCGAGACCGAAGGCAGCGACCTAGTTTTCGCCGTCAGTAACAGTGTGCTGGGACGTATCGGCACCGAAGCGTTCCAACTGCTGATCATCACCAGCCTCTTCGCAGCCATCCTGACGTTCCACAACAACGTCGCGCGCTACCTCTACTCGCTCGGCCGACAGGGCGTCATCTGGTCCCGACTGGGCACCACCCACCCGAAACGGCACTCCCCGGCGTTGGCCTGCTATGTCCAGATCGGCATGGTCGCGACGGTGGTGGCCATCTTCGCAATCCTCGGCCTTGATCCGTACACCACATTGTTCACCTGGTGGACCGGAGTCGGTGCGGCCGGCATCATCCTGCTGCAAACCATCGCCAGCATTGCCATCTTCGTGTTCTTCCGCCGCTCCAACGTCGACAAGCGGCCGTGGAACACCTTTATCGCGCCACTGCTGGGCATCGCCGGCCTGCTGCCGTTTCTCTGGTACGCGCTGACGGGCATGGACCTGTTACTGGGTGGCGGTGGCTGGCTACAGTTCACCTTCACGACCATGCTGTTCGCCTCGCTGGCCATCGGCGTCATCGGAGCTTACGTGATTAAAGTTCGTTCCCCCGAACGCTATGCACAGCTGAACTCCACGCTTGGCGATCGCTTGAATTGACCTCATAGGTCAGCTCTTCAGCCCGGCAGGTGCCTTACAGTCATCTGCCGGGCTGAAGGTTGTCGATTGGTATAGATGGGGGTAGGCCGGTTCTCCCGCCGACTCAGGCAAAGGGGGCCACCAACGGTGTGGCCATTGAATTGACACCCAGCAATCAATCATGAATTTGCCGATTCGGCTGACAATTAATTGCCGCTCGAGTTGAATACTCCTCGAGCCTGCCAAACCGCCGCCGCTCTAGACGGTTTGGCAGGCTCACCAATGCCAGCGTGCCAGCAGCTCCGCGGCGCCTCCTGTCAGCGACTTCACGATTTCGGCAACCGTTTCGGAGCGTTGGACGGCCCCGACCCCCTGCCCCGCGTTGACCGGCGATCCGGCCAACACCCGCTCAGGGATGCTGCTCGGCCACCGATAGCCCGCGGCGAGATCGTATTCGCTGGTCAACTTGGTAGCGTCGCCGTCGGCAGCAATCAGAGCCGTGCGCGCCGGGTCCGGGGTGAGCGACTCGGCACAGGCGGCGAACGCCGTACCGACCCAGGCCGCGGCCGCCCCGGCCGCCAACACCGCGGCCACCGCCCGGGCCGAGGAGACCCCGCCGGCAGCCACCACCGGCACGTCGACGGCATCGAGCACATCGGCCAGCAGCGGCAGGGTGCCCACCGTCGGCTCACCATGACCGCCGCCCTCGGCGCCCCGCGCCACCAATACGTCGACGCCGGCGTCGACCGCGCGTCGTGCCGCGTCGACCGTGGCCACCTGGGTGGTCACCGTCAGTCCTGCATCGTGGGCCTGGCGGACCCACTCCCAGTCGTCGCCGAAACTCACGCTCAGCAGTGCCGGCTGCGCCGCGACCGCGACGTCGAGCAGATCCGGGCGATCCTGAACAACCCAGTGCACCAACCCGATTCCGAATCGGGCCCCCGCCAGGTGGGTGAGCTCGGCTTTCAGCTGATCGGCGGTCGCCGAACTGCCCATCCCGACCATGCCCAGACCGCCCGCCGCAGAGACCGCGGCGGCCAGCCGACCCCCGGCCGCTCCGCCCATCGGCGCGTTGACGATCGGAACGTTGATGCCCATGGACCGCGACCACGTGGTTGCCAAGCTCACAGCCTGCAATGTTACGTCGTTGTTACAATGGTTTTCGCCAGCACCTGGCACCGGACGAGGCACACCCGTACCCGGACAGCGACAAGACGGGATGTTTGGAGGTGTCTCATGGCCTGGTTGATTCTCGTCGTCTCAGGTGTCTTGGAAGCGGTCTGGGCGACCGCATTGAGCAAGACCGAGGGCTTCACCCGCCTGGCGCCATCGGTGGTATTCGGTGTGGCACTACTGTTCTCGATGATCGGGCTGGCCATCGCCATGCGAACCCTGCCTCCCGGCACCAGCTATGCGGTGTGGGTAGGCATCGGGGCGGTGCTCACCGTCGGATACGCGATGCTCACCGGCGCCGAGTCCGCATCGGTGGTCAAGGTATTGCTGATGCTCGGTGTCGTGGGCTGCATCGTGGGCCTCAAGGCCGTCAGCCACTAACGACGCAGCAGCCGCGAAAGACCCAGCGCACCAATTGCTCCCGCCGCTGCAGCGGCCAGGACACCGGGCGCGCCCAGCCCCTCGCGGACTTGCACACGGGTGACGATCTGGGCCGGGTCGGGCGGAAGCACCGGCGCCTCGGCCAGGCTCTCTCTGGACGTCGCCGCCCAGGCGGTCGCGAACAGGATCAGCCGCGCGGTGACATAGGCGAACACCATCAAGCCCAACACCGGGCCGAATGTCGCCCCGGCGGGTCCGTTGATCACCGATTGCAGGTAGATCGAGGCCACCTGCTTGAAGATCTCGAAGCCTACGGCAGCCAGCAAGCCGGCCCGGATCGACCGACGGAACGGTACCGGCTCGCGCGGTAACCGGGAGATGATCCAGGTGAACAACAGCCACGAGATCGCGACGGACACGCTGATCGAGATGACCCGCAGCCCGCCGCCGAGTACCGCACCGTCGTGAAGGCCGATCCAGCGCAACACCTTTCGCATCAGGGCGGGGTCGCCGAGGACGGTCAGACCGATGGTGATCACCATCGCCAAGAACGCCGACACCAAGGCGAACAGATCGGAGAGCTTGTTGCCGACGAAGTTGGACTCGGCGTGTTGCTCCCACATTTGGCTGAGCGCCTGGCGCAGGTTGGACATCCATCCCAGCCCGGCCCACACCGCCGTCGCCAACCCGATCACGCCGACCGTGCCACGCGAGGCGATTGCCGAATCCATCAGCGTCACCAGTTGCTGACCGAGGTCGCCCGACACCGCATCACGGATGCGGTCCTCGATCTGGTCGAGCAGATCGCGTCGCCGAGCCAGCAGGAAACCGCCCGCAGCGAAACCGACCATCAACAACGGGAACAGCGCGAAGATCGTGAAGTACGTGATGCCTGCGGCGTAGAAGTTGCCGTTGCAGTCGTTGTAGCGCTCCTGCGCCCGCATGACATGGTCGAACCAGGGAAAGCGCGCGCGCACCCGGGCCAGCATTCCGGGCTTCTCCGGCTCGTCCACCGCCAACCCCTCCCCTGGCGCCTATGGTGTTTGCTGGAGAAACCCTATCCTGTCGTAAACCCGCGCAAGGGTATTGCCGGCGACCTCTCGGGCGTGTTCGGCCCCGGCCGCCAGAACCGACTGGAGCTCAGCCGGGTCTGCCAGCAATTCGTCCACCCGGGTCTTGATCGGAGTGACGAACTCGACGACGGCCTCGGCGGTCTCCTTCTTCAGGTCGCCGTAGCCACGGCCGGCGTAGCCTTCGACCAGCTTGCCGATGTCGGTACCGGTGACCGCGGACTGGATGGTCAGCAGGTTCGAGATGCCGGGCTTGGCCTCGGTGTCGAACCGGATCTCCCGCTCGCTGTCGGTCACCGCCGAGCGAATCTTCTTGGCCGTGGCCTTGGGATCGTCGAGCAGGCTGATCAGCCCGGCGTCACTGGCCGCCGACTTGCTCATCTTCGCCGACGGGTCCTGCAGGTCGTAGATCTTGGCCGTCGCCTTCGGGATCATCGCCTCGGGGACGACGAACGTCTCCGGGAACCGGGCGTTGAACCGCTGCGCCAGGTCGCGGGCCAGCTCCAGGTGCTGACGCTGATCCTCCCCGACCGGGACCAGATCGGTGTCGTACAGCAGCACGTCGGCGGCCATCAGCACCGGGTAGGTGAACAGACCCACCGTGGTCGCATCCGCGCCCTGCTTCTGCGACTTGTCCTTGAACTGCGTCATCCGCGACGCCTGGCCGAAACCGGTGAAACAGCCCAGCACCCAAGCCAATTGGCTGTGTTCGGGCACGTGACTCTGGACGAACACGGTGCTGCGGGCCGGGTCGATACCCAACGCCAGGTACTGCGCAGCGGTCACCAGGGTGCGCCGGCGCAACGTCTCGGGATCCTGCGGCACGGTGATGGCGTGCTGGTCGACCACACAGAAGAACGCCTCGTAACCGTCCTGCAGCTGCGCCCAGTGCGTGACGGCACCCAGCGCGTTGCCGAGGTGCAGGGAGTCAGAGGTGGGCTGAGCGCCCGAGAACACGACCTGTTTGCTTGCGCTACTCATGATCTTTTGATTTTCGCACTGGTGTCATCCGGATTCTTCGCGGGTCAGCTGCTGCAGCACGCGCAGGAACACTCTCCGGTCGTCAGCGGACAGCTCAGCCAACCAACGCTCCTCGCCGCGCTGAATCTCCCGCTGCACCGCGTCCTTGACCGCCCGCCCCGCTTCGGTGATGGCCAGCAGCCGGGCCCGCCGGTCGTCGGGGTCGGCTTCACGTTCGATGAAGCCTTGCTGTTGCAGGTCATCGAGGGTGCGGATGATCCGGGTCTTGTCGGCGCCGATCGCCTCGGCCAGTGCCGCCTGGGTGCGCACCGCCGACCGGTCCAGCGCCGACAACACCACATACCCCCACATGGTTACGCCATGGGCGTCCAACACCGGCTGTTCAGCGGCGATGAGTTCACGCAGCAACGGCGCGAGCATGGCCGCGAGGTCGGGGCGCTTCGACACCGGCCCAGCGTAGGCGTTGCCATATCATGTGCACGCGCATATCGTATGCGCATGCCTACTATTGACGCCGATCTCCGTCCCCTTCATCGCGTTGCGGTCCTGTGCTCCGTCGACCTCGTCGATGGGGTCAGCCGTTCCGATCTGGACCGCCCGACCCCCTGCGCGGGCTGGCTGTTGTCCGATCTCCTGGCCCACATGACGGTGCAGCACCGTGGGTTCGCCGCCGCGGCCCGCGGACATGGCGACGACGAAGCCGTCTGGAACGTCGAAACCGTGGCCGCCGCGGTGCGCGCCGATCCGGCCGGTACGTATGCCGCGGCCGCCCACGACGTGCTCGACGCCTTCGCCGCCGACGGCGTCACCGACGCCACGTTCGCCCTTCCCGAGTTCGGACCGGACGCGACCTTCCCCGGCGCGTTGGCGATCGGGTTCCATTTCGTGGACTACGCCGTGCACGGCTGGGACGTCGCGGCTTCGATGGGTGTGCCGTACCAACTGCCGTCCGATGTCGTCTCCGCCGTGCTGCCGCTCGTGTTGGCGATCCCCGACGGCGATTTCCGCGACAGTGCGGCCTCACCGTTCGACCGGGCGGTCGACGCTTCGGCCGCAACGGATTTCGAGAAGGTCCTGCTACATCTCGGCCGGAGGCCGGACTGGGGTCAGCCGTAACAGACCGTCACCGGCGAGTGGTCCGACCATCGCAGCGCATACAGCTCGGCTCGGTCGACCCGTGCCGAGGTGGCCCGGACCGCCAGCGTCGGGCTGGCCAGGTGGTAGTCGATGCGCCAGCCGGCGTCGTTGTCGAACGCCTTACCGCGCCATGACCACCAGCTGTAGGGCCCGGCCACATCGGGATGCAGCACCCGCACCACATCCACCCAACCGGTGCCCAACAACTCGGTGAGCCACGCACGTTCGCTGGGCAGGAAGCCGGCCTTCTTGAGGTTGCCCTTCCAGTTCTTGATGTCGTTCTCGGTGTGGGCGATGTTCCAATCACCACACAGCACCGCGTCGTGGGCATGCAGTTCGGCCATCCGCGCTGCGAGGGTGGCCATGAACCGCTCCTTCTCCAGCTGACGGTCCGTCTCGGCCTCGCCGGTCGGCACGTACACGCTGGCCACGGTCACCCCGGCGGTGTCCACCTCGAGGTAGCGCCCGTGGGTCTCGAACTCGTCGGAGACCAGCAGCCGCGCCGCCTCGATGGGGTGACGGGACAACACGGCAACGCCGTTGCGCCCCTTCACATGCGGAACGGCCGAGGCCAGGTTCCAGCCGTCGGCCAATGCCGGCGCCAGGGCATCGTTGAGCTGCTCGTCGTCGGCCCGGGTTTCCTGCAGACACACCACATCAGCCTCGGTTTCCTTCAGCCAGGGCAGCAGACCGAGATTGTCGGTGGACCGCTGCTTGACCGCGGCGCGAATACCATTGACGTTGATGGTGCTGACGGTCAGGGATGCCGGAGTTGCCACGGCCCAGACCCTACCGATGGGCAACGACAGCCCCCTTGCGGTACCGGCGGTATCACTTTAGGGTCGGGCGGCATGGCAGAACGTGCTCCCATTCATCTCGGCTCTGGCGAGCCGATCCTGCTGCTGCACCCATTCCTGCTGTCGCAGAGCGTGTGGAAATACGTCGCACCGCAGCTTGCCGCCACCGGCCGCTACGAGGTGTTCGCCCCGACCATGGCCGGCCACCACGGCGGTCCGCACGCGCCGCTGCTCCTCGACGTCGCGACGTTGGCCGACGATGTCGAGCGCCGGCTCGACGAAATCGGCTGGTGCACCGCCCACATCGTCGGCAATTCCTTGGGCGGCTGGGTCGCCTTCGAGCTGGAACGGCGCGGCCGGGCCCGCACGCTGACCGGCATCGCCCCCGCCGGTGGCTGGTCGATGCACACGTTGGCGAAGTACGAGATCATCGCCAAGTTCATGGCCGCACTTCCGGTGGTCCTGACCACCGCGGTGCTGCGGCGGCAGTTGCTCAAATTGCCACTGACCAAGCAGATTTCCTACGTAGCCGTGAGCGCGACACCCGACGTGCTCAACGACAGCGACCGCCGCGATCTGATCGACGACCTGGCACACTGCCCGGCCTACTTCAAACTCATGGTCAAGGCCTTGACCACCGCGGGCCTGATGGAGATCGAGAACTCCCGCACCCCGACTCAACTGGTGATCTGCGAAAAGGACCGCGTCCTGCCGACGCCGCGGTTCACCCGGCACTTCACGAACAGCCTGGCACCGGATGCCGTGGTGAAGACATTGAACGGTGTCGGCCACGTCCCGATGTTCGAGGCACCTGACACGATCACCCGGGTGATCACCGAGTTCGTCGACCGGCACATGGACCAAACGCGCGCCACGGGGTAGGCCGGTACAAAGAACGCCCAGATTGCACCCAGGGACAAAATCTCGGCGGGATTTGTCCCTGGGTGCAATCTCGGTGAGGCTGTCCCGACGTGAGCCGGGAAGGCTTAGACCTTCTCGGAGGCCGCCAAGGCCTCGTTGAAGGTCTTGCTCGGCCGCATCACCTCGGCGGTCTTCTCCCGATCCGGGTAGTAGTAGCCACCGATGTCAGCCGGCTTGCCCTGCGCGGCATTGAGTTCGGCGACGATGGCCTCCTCCTGCTCACCGAGCGTCTTGGCCAGCGGGGCGAAGTGCTCGGCCAGTTCTTTGTCCTCGGTCTGCTCGGCCAGCGCCTGCGCCCAGTACAGCGCCAGATAGAACTGGCTGCCCCGGTTGTCGAGCTCGCCGGTCTTGCGCGACGGAGACTTGTTCTCGTCCAACAACTTTCCGGTCGCGGTGTCCAGCGCCGCGGCCAGCACCTTGGCCTTGTCGTTGTTGAGCTTGTTGCCCATGTCGTCCAAGCTGGCGCCCAGCGCCAGGAACTCACCGAGCGAATCCCAGCGCAGGTGGTTCTCCTCCACCAGCTGGTGCACGTGCTTGGGCGCCGAGCCGCCGGCACCGGTCTCGTACAGGCCACCACCGGCCATCAACGGCACGATCGAGAGCATCTTGGCGCTGGTGCCCAGTTCCAAGATCGGGAACAGGTCGGTCAGGTAGTCGCGCAGGATGTTGCCGGTCGCGGCGATGGTGTCCTGGCCGCGGATCACGCGTTCGAGGGTGTAGCGCATGGCCCACACCTGCGGCAGGATCGTGATGTCCAGGCCCTCGGTGTCCTCTTCCTTGAGGTAGGCCTTGACCTTCTTGCGCAGCTCGTTCTCGTGCGGCCGCTCGTCGTCGAGCCAGAACACGCACGTCATCCCCGACAACCGCGCCCGGTTGACGGCCAGCTTGACCCAGTCGCGGATCGGGGCGTCCTTGACGATCGGCATCCGCCAGATGTCGCCCTCTTCGACCTCCTGGCTCAGCAGCACCTCGCCGGTGTCGATGTCGACGATCTTTGCAACGCCAGCCTCGGAGATCTCGAAGGTCTTGTCGTGGCTGCCGTACTCCTCGGCCTTCTGCGCCATCAGGCCGACGTTGGGCACCGTGCCCATTGTGGTCGGGTCGAACTGACCGTGGGTCTTACAGAAGTTGATCATCTCCTGGTAGATCCGCGAGAACGTGGACTCCGGGTTGACCGCCTTGGTGTCCTTGGTGCGGCCGTCGGCGCCGTACATCTTGCCGCCGAGACGGATCATGGCCGGCATCGACGCGTCGACGATGACGTCCGACGGCGAATGGAAGTTCGAGATGCCCTTGGCCGAATCCACCATGGCCAGCTCCGGCCGGTGCTCGTGGCAGCGGTGCAGGTCTTCGATGATCTCCTCGCGCTGCGAGGCGGGCAGTGCCTCGATCTTGCTGTAGAGATCCGACAGGCCGTTGTTGACGTTGACCCCGAGCTCGTCGAACAGCTTCTCGTGCTTGGCGAAGGCGTCCTTGTAGAACACCTTGACGGCGTGGCCGAACACGATCGGGTGGCTGACCTTCATCATGGTCGCCTTGACGTGCAGCGAGAACATCACGCCGGTCTTGTAGGCGTCCTCGATCTGCTCCTCGTAGAACTCGATCAGCGCCTTGCGGCTCATGTACATCGAGTCGATGACGTCACCCTCGTCGAGCTTGACCTCGGGCTTGAGCACGATCGTCTCGCCACCCTTGGTCTCCAGCTCCATCCGGACGTTGCGCGCCTTGTCCAGGGTCATCGACTTCTCACCGTGGTAGAAGTCGCCGGTCTTCATGGTGGCCACGTGGGTGCGCGAAGCCTGCGACCATTCGCCCATGCTGTGCGGGTGCTTGCGCGCGTACTCCTTGACCGCCTTGGGGGCACGACGATCCGAGTTACCTTCGCGCAGAACCGGGTTCACCGCGCTGCCGAGGATCTTGGCGTAGCGCTCCTTGAGAGCCTTCTCCTCGTCGGTCTTGGCCTCACCCGGGTAGTCCGGGATCGCGTAACCCTTCTCCTGCAGTTCCTTGATCGCGGCGGTGAGCTGCGGGACCGAGGCGCTGATGTTGGGCAGCTTGATGATGTTGGTTTCGGGCAGCTGGGTGAGACGGCCCAGTTCGCCGAGGTTGTCCGGGACACGCTGTTCTTCGGTCAGGTAGTCGCCGAACTCGGCCAGGATGCGGGCCGCGACCGAGATGTCGCTGGTCTGGATGTCGATGCCGGCCGGTTCCGCGAAGGCGCGGATGATCGGCAGGAAGGAGTACGTCGCAAGCAGCGGCGCCTCGTCGGTCAGCGTGTAGATGATGGTCGGCTGCTGGGCAGTCATGGTTGGTCTCCCGGCGTCAGTTCGGTTCGACGAGGATCACTCGTTTCACCCGTGGCTTTTCGCTGCTGTCGTATCGCGGGCCAGACTACAAGGGCGCGAACGGCCGCGAAGGAGCAGCTTTTATTACCGACCAGTAACTTTGGGTTACGTCAAGGCCGCCGGAAACGTCGGCGCACCCGCCGAAGTGAACGTGTTCCAGTCCGGCCTACGCAGTTGGCAAACGCACCGGAGAACCGACTGGCACCGCCTCAACGCATTGCGATAAGCTGCAAGCCGGTCATGAGCGCCAGCGACAAGCCCCGGCTTGCTGGCCGGCAACCCTCCAACCGCGGTGGGGTGCCCCGGGTGATGACCAGGTTGAGCAGCTGTATGCGGCTGTAAGGCAAGCGCGGGTCCGTCGGATCGGGCCCCCAGAGAGACAGGGAAACCTGATGGAGGCCACCCATGTGTTGTTGTCCTTGACCTGTTGCCGTCCGCGCGCCGTCTGTGACGGCGGCCTCGACGCCCGGTAGACGACCCACCTTCCTTCCTCATCCCCTTCCGCGGAGGAGACAACCCACCATGGCCAACGCCGAGAACTGGTCCTTCGAGACCAAGCAGATCCACGCCGGTCAGACCCCCGACAGCGCCACGAATGCCCGGGCCCTGCCGATCTACCAGACCACGTCCTACACCTTCAACGACACCGCGCACGCAGCCGCGCTGTTCGGCCTGGAACAACCGGGCAACATCTACACCCGGATCATGAACCCGACCACCGATGTCGTCGAACAGCGCATCGCCGCGCTCGAAGGCGGCGTGGCGGCCCTGTTCTTATCCTCGGGTCAGGCCGCATCGACGTTCGCGCTGCTCAACATCGCCGGGGCCGGCGATCACATCGTGTCCTCCCCGCGGCTCTACGGCGGCACCTACAACCTGTTCCACTACACCCTTGCCAAGCTCGGCATCGAGGTGAGCTTCGTGGACAACCCCGACGACCTCGATTCCTGGCGCGCCGCGGCCCGACCGAACACCAAGGCGTTCTTCGGCGAGACCATCTCCAATCCGCAGATCGACATCCTCGACATCCCCGGTGTCGCCGCCGTCGCCCACGACACCGGCGTCCCGCTGATCGTCGACAACACGATCGCCACCCCGTACCTGATCCAGCCGATCACCCACGGGGCCGACATCGTCGTGCACTCGGCGACCAAGTACCTCGGCGGGCATGGGTCAGCCATCGCGGGCGTCATCGTCGACGGCGGCACCTTCGACTGGGCGGCCAGCGGACGGTTCCCCGGGTTCACCACCCCCGACCCCAGCTACCACGGCGTGGTCTTCGCCGAGCTCGGCGCACCGGCCTACGCACTCAAGGCCCGGGTGCAGTTGCTGCGTGACTTGGGGAGCGCCCTGGCACCGTTCAACGCCTTCCTCATCGCGCAGGGATTAGAGACGCTGTCGCTGCGTGTTGAACGGCACGTGGCCAATGCACAGAAGGTCGCCGAACACCTGGCCGGCCATGACGGCGTGACCTCGGTGAACTACGCCGGGCTTCCCACCTCGCCGTGGTACGAGCTGGGCCGCAAGCTCGCCCCCAAGGGCACCGGCGCGGTGCTGTCGTTCGAACTGGCCGGCGGAGTGGAGGCCGGCAAGGCGTTCGTCGACGCGCTGACCCTGCACAGTCACGTCGCCAACATCGGCGACGTGCGTTCGCTGGTCATCCATCCCGCATCCACGACGCATCAACAGCTCAGCGCCGAAGAGCAACTCGCCAGCGGTGTCACCCCCGGCCTGGTACGGCTGGCGGTCGGCCTCGAGGGAATCGACGACATCCTGGCGGACCTGGAACAGGGATTCGCCGCGGCTCGTCCGTTCAGCGGGGTGCCGCAGACTGCGGCGACGGTGTAGGCGGCGAGAGAACACCGGCATGACGATCACCGAAGAACCAGCCGTGTCCACCGTGGCGTTGCCTGCCGAGGGCGAGATCAGCGTGGTCAACATCGGTTCGCTGACGCTGGAGAACGGCACCGTCCTTCCTGACGTCCACATCGCCGTGCAGCGGTGGGGCGAACTCTCCCCCGAGCGCGACAACGTGGTGATGGTGCTGCATGCGCTGACCGGCGACTCCCACGTCACGGGACCGGCCGGCGACGGCCACCCGACCGCGGGCTGGTGGGACGGGGTGGCCGGTCCCGGCGCCCCGATCGACACCGACCGGTGGTGCGCGATCTCGACCAACGTGCTGGGCGGCTGCCAGGGCTCGACCGGCCCCGGATCACCGGCGCCCGACGGAAAGCCTTGGGGCTCAAGGTTTCCCCAGATCACCATCCGCGACCAGGTCGAGGCCGACCGAGCCGCACTGGCGGCCTTCGGCATCACCGAGGTGGCCGCCGTCGTCGGCGGGTCGATGGGCGGGGCCCGTGCCCTGGAGTGGATGATCGGCCACCCCGACGAGGTGCGGGCCGGGTTGGTGCTGGCCGTCGGTGCTCGCGCCACCGCCGACCAGATCGGCACCCAGAGCACCCAGGTGGCCGCGATCAAAGCCGACCCGGACTGGCAGGGCGGGGATTACCACGGCACCGACCGCGCCCCGATGGCCGGCATGGAAATCGCCCGGCGCTTCGCACACCTGACCTACCGCGGCGAAGAGGAACTCGACGAGCGGTTCGCCAACGATGCCCAGGGCGACGAGGACCCGACCACCGGCGGACGCTACGGGGTGCAGAGCTATCTCGAATACCAGGGCGGCAAGCTCGCCCGCCGGTTCGATCCGGGCACCTACGTGGCCCTGTCCGACGCACTGTCCACGCACGACGTGGGCCGCGGACGTGGCGGCGTCGACGCGGCGCTGCGCAGCTGCCCGGTGCCCGTCATCGTCGGCGGGATCACCTCCGATCGGCTCTACCCGATCCGGTTACAACAGGAACTGGCCGAGCTGTTGCCCGGATGTGGCGGTCTCGACGTCGTCGACTCGGCCTACGGGCACGACGGCTTCCTGGTGGAGACCGAAGTGGTGGGCAAGTTGATCCGCAGAACACTGGAGCTGGCACAACGGTGAATTCGCCCAAGCAGCGCTCCCTGTCCTTCGGCTCGGAAGCCGCGGCATATGAACGCGGCCGGCCGTCGTATCCGCCGGAGGCGATCGACTGGCTGCTTCCCGACGGCGCCCACGACGTGCTCGACCTCGGCGCGGGCACGGGAAAGTTGACCACCCGGCTGGTGGAACGCGGGCTGGACGTGATCGCCGTCGACCCGATCCCGGAAATGCTTGAGCTGCTGTCGAACTCACTGCCCGACACCCCGGCGCTGCTGGGCACCGCCGAGGAGATCCCCCTGGCCGACGACAGCGTCGACGCGGTGCTGGTGGCCCAGGCATGGCACTGGTTCGACCCGGTACGCGCAGCCAAGGAGATCAGCCGGGTGCTGCGCCCGGGCGGTCGCCTGGGACTGGTGTGGAACACCCGCGACGAGCGGATGGGCTGGGTCAAGGATCTCGGCCAGATCATCGGCCCGGAACACGACCCGTTCACCAACGAGGTGACCCTGCCCGAGCCCTTCTCCGAGACCGAACGCCACCAGGTCGAGTGGACGAGTTACCTGACCCCCCAGGCACTCATCGACCTGGTGGCCTCCCGCAGTTACTGCATCACCTCGCCCGAGCAAGTCCGCAAGAAGACGCTGGGACAGGTACGCGAACTACTGGCCACCCATCCCGCGCTGGCCAACTCCACCGGCTTGGCGCTGCCGTATGTCACGGTGTCCATCCGAGCGACGCTGGCCTGAGTCCCGAATGTGAACTTGTTCTCCACAAGTCGGCGAAATCTCGCCAACGAGTTCACTTTCGGCGGAGATCCGGTCAGGCGCTGAGCTCCTCGACCGCCGAGGTGCCGAACCAGCGCGCCAGGGAAGCGCCCAGGCCAGGCCCGGGGTTCGGTCAGCTGGTACCCAACGGATCGATCGTCCAGGCGATGTAGAGCACCGCCGCACTCACCGTGGCGGTGGTGGCGAAGTCGATGGTTCGCGAGCGCACCACGAGAAGACCGGCGCGGTCATCGGCCAGCGCCAGCCGCAATGCCGCGGCTGCGCCCACCCCGATCCCGATGACCAGGGCGCCACGACGCCAATAGCCCGCCACCACCAAGATGAACGCCGCGACGAAGAACAGCCCGACCACCAGGATCGGCCATTGTCCGGCAATCACCTTGCGGACGAACTCCTTTGCCGTCACGCCAGTTTCGACTCTTCGAGCTCGACGACATTGGTCAGCAGAAACGCCCGGGTCAGCGGCCCGACGCCGCCCGGGTTGGGTGACACATGCCCGGCCACGTCCCAGACGTCGGGGGCGACGTCACCGGTGAGCTTGCCGTCGACCCGGCTGACGCCGACGTCGACGACGGCCGCCCCGGGCTTGACCATGTCCGCGGTCACCATGTGCGGAACGCCGACCGCGGCGATGATGATGTCGGCCTGCCGGGTGAGCGCGGGCAGATCGCGGGTACCGGTGTGGCAGAGGGTGACGGTGGCGTTCTCGGAGCGACGGGTCAGCAGCAGACCCATCGGCCGGCCCACGGTGACGCCACGGCCGATCACGACGACATGCGCCCCTGCGATCGGCACGTCGAACCGACGCAGCAGGTGCACGATGCCGCGCGGGGTGCAGGGCAGCGGCGCGTCCTTCCCGAGCACCAGCCGGCCCAGGTTGGTCGGGTGCAGACCGTCGGCGTCCTTGGCCGGGTCGATGCGCTCCAGCGCGGCGTTCTCGTCGAGATGCTTGGGCAGCGGCAGCTGCACGATGTAACCCGTGCAGTCCGGATTGGCATTGAGCTCGTCGATAGTCTCGTCGAGCTGGGCCTGCGTGATGTCGGCGGGCAGGTCGCGGCGGATCGAGTTGATCCCCACCTTGGCGCAATCGGCGTGCTTGCCCCGCACATAGGCCTGCGAACCCGGGTCCTCCCCGACCAACACCGTCCCCAGCCCCGGCGTCCGGCCCGCCTCGGTCAACTTCGCCACGCGCTGCTTGAGGTCGACGAAGATCTCGTCGCGCGTGGCCTTACCGTCCAGAACAATCGCACCCACGGGTGCCATTGTGTCAGGTGACGTGGCAAGCTCCATCTATGAACACTCAGCCCAATGTGTTCACTGATGTTTTCAGTGAGGCCAAGCTCGGCCCGGTGACGCTTCGCAACCGCATCATCAAGGCCGCCACGTTCGAAGCGTCCACACCGGATGCGCTGGTCACCGAAGATTTGATCAACTACCACCGGTTGCCCGCCGCCGGCGGCGTCGGCATGACCACCGTCGCCTACTGCGCGGTGGCCCCCGGCGGGCGCACCGACGGCTGGCAGATCTGGATGCGGCCCGAGGCCGTACCGGGCCTGACCAAGCTCACCGAGGCCGTGCACGCCGAGGGCGCGGCGATCAGCGCCCAGATCGGGCACGCCGGGCCGGTGGCCAACTCGCGGACCAACAAGGCCCAGGCCCTCGCGCCGGTGCGGTTCTTCAACCCGCTGTCGATGCGGTTCGCCAAGAAAGCCACCATCGACGACATCCGCGACGTCACCGAAGCTCACGCCAATGCCGCGCGGCTGGCCATCGACTCCGGATTCGACGCCGTCGAGGTTCACCTCGGTCATAACTATCTGGCCAGCTCGTTCCTCTCCCCGCTGATCAACCGGCGCACCGACGAGTTCGGCGGATCGTTGGAGAACCGCGCGAAGGTGGCCCGCGGCGTGGTGCGCGCGGTGCGCGACGCCGTCGACAAACACGGCGGCAAGAAGATCGCCGTCATCGCCAAACTCAACATGAGTGACGGCATCCGCGGCGGTATCCCGATGGACGAGTCCCTGCAGACCGCCAAGTGGCTCGAGGAGGACGGTGGCCTGGACGCCATCGAGCTCACCGCGGGCAGCTCACTGGTGAACCCCATGTACCTGTTCCGCGGCGGCGCCCCGGTCAAGGAGTTCGCCGCGAACTTCAAGCCCCCGATCAGCTGGGGCATCCGGATGAGCGGCAACAAGTTCTTCCGCGAGTATCCGTACCACGAGGCGTATCTGATGCGCGACGCCGAGAAGTTCCGCGCCGAGCTGACGATGCCGATCATCCTGCTGGGCGGTATCACCAACCGCGAGACCATGGACCGGGCGATGGCCGCGGGCTTCGAGTTCGTCGCGATGGGCCGGGCCCTGCTGGCCGAGCCGGACCTGCTCAACCGGATCAAAGCCGAGACGGTCAAGGGTTCGGTCAAATCGCTGTGCACGCACTGCAACAGCTGTATGCCCACGATTTACAGCCACACCCACTGCGTGGTGACGGGAGCTCCGGATTCACTCGTGAGCTAATAGCTCCATGGGCGGTAACCACCCCAGCGACACCATGGTCACCTACCGCTACGTCCGGGTGGGCTTGGTGGCGCTGGTGGTGTTCCTGCTGTGCTCGTTGGGGTTGACCTGGGCGCACAGTTGCCTGCAGGGCTCGATCAGCGCGTTCTTCTACACGCGGACCCACGCCGTGTTCGTGGCCGCGCTGTGCGCGATCGGCATCTGCCTGATCGCCTACAAGGGCAGCCGGGTCGGCGAAGACGCGCTGCTGAACTTCGCCGGGTTCATGGCCTTCATCGTGGCCCTGGTTCCCACCGGTCCGGTCGAGTTGTGCCGGCCCTGGTTGCCGAGCGTGGCCGATCCGTTCGGCGCCGTCGGCAACAACATCGCGTCGCTGTTCGTGGCCGTCGCCGCGGGCACCGGCATGTACCTGGCGCTGCAGCGGTGGCGCCCCCGCGATCGCGATGGCCAATAGTGCTGCGGGCAGCCACTTCTCGACCCGCTGCTGCGGGTCGAGATGGT
>NZ_MBEJ01000119.1 GCF_001953975.1 Mycobacterium sp. NS-7484 | reverse complement strand
CGCCCCAGCCGCGCCGGTGACACCGACCCCGGCAGCGAGTTCGACGGGGCGATCCCCGAGCGCCCGCGACGCCCCAGGCCTCCGCGTCCGGCCGAGCCCGGGGTCGGCGAGCCGCGCCGGCGGGCACGGACCGAGCCGCGGGAACCACGCAGGCAACCGCCACCCGAGCGTCGTGAAGCGGGCACGTTCGAGGCACATGAACGGCCACAGCGGCGTCGCCGCCGATTCGACGACTACCAACCGTTCGAGGATTCTTTCGACCCGCCGACCCGCTCTGGCCGCTCGACACACCACCCGGTGTCACGGGTGCGCTACCGCGGCACCGATGACGAAGATCATCGGGTGGAACATCGCACGCGGCCTCGTTCAGCCACCCGGCGCCAGGCGCCCAGGGGACGTCACTCCTGGGAGTACGACGACTGAACGGCCCTCAGGCCCGCGGCGGGCGGATCTCCCGCGGCAGGGCGAACACCAGGGTCTCGTTGGCGGTGGTCACCGGCTGCACGGTTCCGTAGCCGTAGTCGGCGAGCCGCTCCAGCACACCGCGCACCAACACCTCGGGCACCGAGGCCCCTGAGGTGACGCCCACGGTGGTGACGCCTTCCAGCCAGGCCGGGTCGATGTCCTCGGCGTAGTCGACCAGGTGCGCATCGCGCGATCCGGCACCGAGAGCCACCTCGACCAGCCGGACCGAGTTGGACGAGTTACGCGAACCGACCACGATCACGAGCTCACACTCCGGCGCCATGGCCTTCACCGCAACCTGACGGTTCTGCGTGGCGTAGCAGATGTCGTCGCTCGGCGGATCCTGCAGCGTCGGGAACTTCTCGCGCAGCCGACGCACCGTCTCCATGGTCTCGTCGACACTCAGCGTGGTCTGCGACAGCCAGATCACCTTGTTCGGGTCGCGCACCGTGACCTTGTCCACCGCGTCCGGATTGTCGACCACCTGCACGTGATCGGGGGCCTCACCGGCGGTGCCGATCACCTCCTCATGGCCTTCGTGACCGATGAGCAGGATGTCGTAGTCGTCACGGGCGAATCGCTTGGCCTCGTTGTGCACCTTGGTGACCAGCGGGCAGGTGGCGTCGATGACCTGGAGGTCGCGGGCAGCGGCCGTCTCGTGCACGGTCGGTGCGACGCCGTGCGCCGAGAACACCACGATGGCCCCCTCGGGCACTTCGTCTGTTTCGTCGACGAAGACGGCGCCGGCCTTGGCCAGCGTCTCCACGACGTGCCGGTTGTGGACGATCTCGTGCCGCACGTAGACCGGGGCACCGTGCTTCTCCAGCGCGCGCTCCACGGTCTCCACCGCTCGGTCGACGCCGGCGCAGTATCCGCGCGGCTCGGCCAGCAGAACTCGTTTGCCCAGGGCTTGCGAACTGCCGCCTGATCGCACCGAGCTGGTGGCACCAGGGATACCCATGTTGATTGTCGACGGCATGTCACCAGGGTACGGGGACACCGCCACGCCGAGCCAGCCGTAGGCTATCGACTATGGGAACTGCACCGTATGGGGTCCGGCTGCTGGTGGGGGCGGCGGTCACCACCTTGGAAGAAGCTCGCAAGTTACCCCACACCATCCTGACCTACCCCATGACCGTGGCCAGCCAGGCCGCCAACATCGTCATGCACGTCCAGCAGAACCTGGCCGAACTGGTGATCAAGGGCGACGAAACACTCGAGCAGCTTTTTCCGCCCAAGGACGAACAGCCCGAGTGGGCCACCTTCGACGAAGATCTCGAGCCCGCTTCCGACACTGACGCGGCAGACGATGCGCCCGACACCGACGGAGAGCGACGCACCGAGGGCCGGTTCGCGCTGTACAGCACCGGCGAACCGGAGACGGCGGCGACGAACGGCAAAGCCACGGCCACCAACGCCGGTTCCGCGGCCGGGGCACCGGGCATCGCCGAGGAACTCGGCTATGACGCGCTGACGCTGGCGCAGCTGCGCGCCAGGCTGGCGTCGCTGCGGGTGGCCGACCTCGAAGCGCTGCTGGCCTACGAAGAGGCCGGCCGGGCCCGCGCACCGTTCGTCACCCTGCTCGCCAACAGGATCACCCGCGCGACCGCGAAGTGACCGAACCGGGTCAGTCACCGGAAAACCCCTGGCCGGTTCGCGCCGTGGCGACCCGGGTCGCCAAATGGATCGACCGCCTGGGCACCGTCTGGGTCGAGGGGCAGTTGACCGAACTGAAGGTCCGCCCAGACTCCAAGACCGTGTTCATGGTGCTGCGCGACCCGGCGGCCGACATGTCGCTGACCCTGACGTGCCCGCGCGATCTGGTGCGCAACGCCCCGGTGAAGTTGTCCGAGGGCACGCAGGTGGTCATCTGCGGCAAGCCCAACTTCTACACCGGCCGCGGCACGTTCTCGTTGCGGGTCAACGAGATTCGCGCTGTCGGTATCGGTGAGCTGCTGGCCCGCATCGAGCGGCTGCGTCGGCTACTGGAAGCCGAAGGGCTGTTCGACCCTCGGCTCAAACGGCCGATTCCGTTCTTGCCCAGCACCATTGGTCTGATCACCGGTCGGGCGTCGGCGGCCGAGCGCGACGTGACCACCGTGGCCACCACCCGTTGGCCGGCAGTACGTTTCGCGATCCGCAACACCATCGTGCAGGGCCCCAACGCCGTCCCGCAGATCGTCGAGGCCCTGGCGGCACTGGACGCCGACCCGCTCGTCGACGTCATCGTGCTGGCCCGCGGCGGCGGCAGCGTCGAGGATCTGTTGCCGTTCTCCGACGAGACCCTGTGCCGGGCCATCGTGGCCTGCCGCACCCCGGTGGTCAGCGCGATCGGCCACGAACCCGACACTCCCCTGTCCGACCTGGTCGCCGACGTGCGCGCGGCCACCCCGACCGACGCGGCCAAACGGATCGTGCCCGACGCGGCCGCCGAACAGGCGCTGATCACCGATCTGCACCGGCGCAGCGCCCGCGCGCTGCGCAACTGGGTACACCGCGAACAGCATCACCTGGATCAGCTGCGCAGCCGGCCGGTGCTGGCTCAGCCGCTGGCCGCGCTCACCGCGCGGGCCGAGGAGGTCCACCGGTGCCGCGCCACCGCCGAGCGCGACATCACCCGGTTGATCGATGCTCAGGCGGACACGATCGGACATCTGTCGGCGCGCCTGACCGCGCTCGGCCCGGCCGCGACGCTGGCCCGCGGTTACGCGGTGGTGCAGACGGTCCCGACGGACGGTGAGCCGGTGGTCCTGCGTTCGGTGGACGAGGCACCAGAGGGGACGCGGCTGCGGGTGCGCGTGTCCGACGGGGTGGTCACCGCGGTGAGCGACGGTAGCGAGTAGAAGGTACGAGCATGAAGCCTATTAGTGAACTGGGCTACGAAGAAGCCCGCGACGAGTTGATCGCCGTCGTTCAGCAACTCGAACAGGGCGGTCTCGATCTTGATGCTTCGC
The DNA here is from genome assembly GCF_001953975.1 of Mycobacterium sp. NS-7484. Classification (GTDB taxonomy): domain Bacteria; phylum Actinomycetota; class Actinomycetes; order Mycobacteriales; family Mycobacteriaceae; genus Mycobacterium. The sequence goes on along the minus strand of NZ_MBEJ01000119.1, from coordinate 44,687 downwards.
TCAATCTGTGGGAGCGAGGCGAAAAGCTGGCGAAACGCTGCGAGGAACACTTAGCTGGGGCGCGTCAGCGGGTGGAGCAGGCGCTGGCCGAGCGCGAGTCCGGAGAAGATTGATCCAGCAATCAGATCCGATATTTCCGCTCGAAACTGGAACATGTTTCAGTTACCCTGTGCGGCATGGGTGATCCGAAACTGACCACCGAACTCGGCCGTGTCCTCGTCACCGGCGGCTCCGGCTTCGTCGGCGCGAACCTGGTGACCGAACTGCTCGATCGCGGATACGCGGTGCGGTCCTTCGACCGCGCGCCGTCCCCGCTGGGCGAACACGCCGGCCTCGAGGTCGTCGAGGGAGACATCTGCGACAAACAAACGGTGGCCGCCGCCGTCAAGGACGTCGACACGATCATCCACACCGCGGCCATCATCGACCTGATGGGCGGCGCGTCGGTCACCGAGGAGTACCGGCAGCGCAGCTTCGCCGTGAACGTGGAGGGCACCAAGAACCTGGTGCACGCCGCACAGGAGGCGGGGGTCAAACGCTTCGTCTACACCGCGTCCAACAGTGTGGTGATGGGCGGTCAGGACATCGTCAACGGTGACGAGACCATGCCCTACACCGACCGGTTCAACGACCTCTACACCGAGACCAAGGTGGTCGCCGAGAAGTTCGTGCTCGCCGCCAACGGTGAGCACGGCATGCTCACCTGCGCGATCCGGCCCAGCGGCATCTGGGGCCGTGGCGATCAGACCATGTTCCGCAAGGTGTTCGAGAACGTGCTCGCCGGACACGTCAAGGTGCTGGTCGGCAACAAGAACATCAAGCTGGACAACTCCTACGTGCACAACCTGATCCACGGATTCATCCTGGCCGCCCAGCACCTGGTGCCCGGCGGCACCGCACCCGGTCAGGCCTACTTCATCAACGACGGCGAACCGATCAACATGTTCGAGTTCGCCCGCCCCGTCCTCGCCGCCTGCGGCCGGCCACTGCCCACGTTCCGGGTGTCAGGACGCCTGGTGCACAAGGCGATGATGGTGTGGCAGTGGCTGCACTTCAAGTTCGGCATCCCCGAGCCGCTGATCGAACCCCTTGCGGTGGAACGGCTGTACCTCAACAACTACTTCTCGATCGCCAAGGCCCGCCGCGACCTCGGGTACGAGCCGTTGTTCACCACCGAGCAGGCCATGGCCGAATGCCTGCCGTACTACACCGACCTGTTCCACCAGATGGAGTCCGCAACCAAGCAGCCGGTCACCGCCTGATCAGCGGTACAGGTGCACCGGATGGTGCGTGGACTGTTCGATGCGCGCCGACGCGGCATGCAGTAAGTCGCTTCCCAAGGAGATGAGCGCGCGGGCCGCCGCGATCTCCTCGCCGATCATGGGCGCGCCCGCGTCTTTCGGGTTGCGGTAGGCATCGCCGGTGGCCGACATCGTGTCGTCGCGCAACTGCGCCCGAGCCGATGCGTGGGTGTGGATCTCGTCCTCGGAGAACTCGATCTCGATGAGCCATTTGTTGGTCAGATCCTTGTCGTACATCTCAATCTCCCTCCACCTTCAAGAGTGCGCCGGATCTGTCCGCGACACCAGGTAGCAGGGTGAGGAAAAGGTGGCGCAGCATGGCCACGAAAGTCACGGCCCACACCACCAGCGCCACCCACCCTTCCACGTAGCCGATGTTCTCCACGATCGGCAGCTGGTCGGCCTGCCCGAGATAGTGCCCGCCGACGCCGTACATGCCGAGTGGGAACACCACGCTCCACATCGTCGCGTCGTACCGCAGCGGGATCCGGTGCACGAGATGGCGCCAGATGCCGGCGGCGATCAGCGGCGGGATCAGCCAGGTGCCGAACGCCCAGAAGAACACCGAGGTGCCGGCGATGAGCCCGCGGGTGGCGGCGACCATGGGCGCGTCGGCCATTTCCACGATCCGGGCGCCGGCAACGACGGTGATCGCCGTGGCGCCCATGGCGACCCAGTAGGGCGGGGTGAGGTCGTCGGGCCGCAGTGGATACATCAGCATCCGCAGCGCGACGAACATGCCGGCGGCTCCGTACAGGAAGATCCCGACGGACCAGGAGAACACCGCAAGCAGCGCGAGTTCGCTGCGACCCTGGGCGATCTGGGGCTGTAGCGCAGCGGCCAGTACGGCCACCGACTGGCTGGCGACCACCCAGATGAACCAGGTGCCGTTGGCGCTCTGCAAGACCGGCCGCGCGGCGCGGCCCAGCACCGCTGTCCACGGCACCACGTAGCCTAGGACCATCCAGGCCACCCAGCCGATCGCCAACAGCCCCAGCGCCACGCCGTAGTGGCCGTCGGTGGCGAGCCGGGTACCCAGCACGTTCGTGGCAGCGACGAACGTGAACATCGCGAAACCGCGCCGCGGGTCGGTCAGGTCGGCGACGAACTCGCGACGGAACGCGATGATCCGTGCCGTCACCAACACCACCAGCACCACGTAGGAGATCGTCGCCAGCCACAACAGCACCACCGACAGTGCGTAAGTGCGGTGATACTGCGCTGCGATCGACACGATGCCGGTGCCCATGACGAGCGCGAAGTACCCCGGATGCAAGCTGCGGACGGCTTCCGATCCCCTGGCCTGGCTCATGTTCCGGTCATACCATCACGCGATTTCCGTCGCGCCCGAGTGGCGTTTTCCGATGACGGCGTCCGAGTACGCATAAAGTTCAAGGCGCTCAAGATTTTCCGCTCACGGGAGGATGACATGCCTGACGGTAAACCGAACATCCTGGTCATCTGGGGCGACGACATCGGGATCACCAACTTGTCCTGCTACAGCGACGGCTTGATGGGCTACCGCACACCCAACATCGACCGTATCGCCAACGAAGGCATGCGGTTCACCGACTCCTACGGCGAGCAAAGCTGCACCGCGGGCCGGGCGGCTTTCATCAGCGGACAAAGCGTCTACCGCACCGGCATGAGTAAAGTCGGCGCACCCGGCTTTCCCATCGGCTGGGCGGCCGAAGACCCCACCATCGCCGAACTGCTCAAGCCGCTCGGATATGCGACGGGGCAGTTCGGCAAAAACCACTTCGGCGATCTGAACAAATACCTGCCGACCGTGCACGGGTTCGACGAGTTCTACGGCAACTTGTATCACCTCAACGCCGAAGAAGAACCCGAACAGTTCGACTACCCGCATGCCGACCAGTTCCCGGTGCTGCACCAGCTGGCCAAGCCGCGAGGCGTGCTCGACTGCAAGGCCACCACCGAGGTCTCGACGGAGCCCGACGACCCGAAATTCGGGCCCATCGGCAAGCAGACGATCGCCGACACCGGTCCGCTGAACAAGAAGCGGATGGAAACGATCGACGAGGACATCGCCGACCGCACCGTCGACTACATCAAGCGGCAGCACGAGGCGGGCAACCCGTTCTTCGTGTGGTGCAACTTCACCCACATGCACCTCTACACCCACACCAAGCCGGAAAGTCGTGGACAGGCCGGGCTGTGGCAGTCGCCCTACCACGACACGATGATCGACCACGACCGCAATGTCGGCACCGTGCTCGACGTGCTCGACGAACTCGGTATCGCCGAGGACACCATCGTCATCTACTCCACCGACAACGGGCCGCACCGCAACACCTGGCCGGACGGCGGCACCACCCCGTTCCGCAGTGAGAAGGACACCAACTGGGAGGGCGCGTTCCGGGTGCCCGAGATGATCCGGTGGCCCGGAAAGATCAAGGCGGGCAGCATCTCCAACGAGATCATCCAGCACCATGACTGGTTGCCGACGCTGCTGGCCGCGGCGGGCGAGCCGAACATCGCAGAGAAACTCAAGAATGGTCACAAGGCCGGTGCCGACGGTCAGACCGAGTACAAGGTGCACATCGACGGGTTCAACCTGCTCCCCTATCTGACAGGTGAGGTCGAGACCAGTCCCCGGCGGGGCTTCTTCTATTTCTCCGACGACGGCGACCTGGTGGCCCTGCGGTTCGAGAACTGGAAGGTCGTGTTCGCCGAACAACGTTGCCAGGGCACCCTGCGCATCTGGGCCGAACCCTTCACCCATCTTCGAGTGCCCAAGCTGTTCAATCTGCGCACCGACCCGTTCGAATACGCCGATCTCACCTCGAACACGTACTACGACTGGTTCCTGCAGCACGACTACTTTGTGTTCTATTCGATTGCCATGGCCACGAAATTCCTCGACACCTTCAAGGAATTCCCGCCGCGGCACGCGCCGGCCAGCTTCACCATCGACCAGGCCGTGGAAAAACTGGAGAAGTTCCTGGCCAAGGACTGACCGTTCAGACTTAGTTTTCCCTGAGAGACCCGAGAGTTCGTCGTCAAACCGGCCTCACGCGAATACCGTCGAGTCAGCGTCCGATGGCCAGCGTTCAAATTCGATACGAAAGCGAGGCATTGCGAATGCCGAACGGGAAACCCAACATCCTGGTGATCTGGGGCGACGACATCGGGATCAGCAATCTGTCCTGCTACAGCATGGGGTTGATGGGGTACCGCACCCCCAATATCGACCGAATCGCCAGGGAGGGAATGCTTTTCACCGATTCCTACGGCGAGCAGAGTTGCACTGCAGGCCGGGCGTCGTTCATCACGGGCCAGAGCGTCTACCGCACCGGGCTGTCCAAGGTGGGCATGCCCGGCGTGGACGTCGGCATGTCACCGGACGATCCGACGATCGCCACGGCGCTCAAATCTGTCGGTTACGCGACCGGTCAGTTCGGCAAGAACCACCTCGGTGACCTGAACAAATACCTGCCCACCGCACACGGATTCGACGAGTTCTTCGGCAATCTCTACCACCTCAACGCCGAGGAGGAGCCGGAGAGCCCCGATTATCCGACGGAAGAGGAAGCCCCGAAGTTGCGCAGGGCAATGTTGCCGCGCGGCGTGGTGCACTCGTGGGCCACCGACGAGGAGTCCGATGAAGTCGACGAGCGTTTCGGTCCGGTCGGCAAGCAACGCATCGAAGACACCGGCCCGCTGACCAAGAAGCGGATGGAGACCATCGATGACGAGACGACGTCGGCCTGCATCGATTTCATCCGCCGCCAGAACGAAGCGGACACGCCGTTCTTCGTGTGGATGAACACCACGCACATGCATTTCCGAACCCACACCAAGCCCGAGAGCCTCGGACAGGCCGGCCGCTGGCAGTCCGGTTACCACGACACAATGGTCGACCATGACCGCAACGTGGGCCAATTGCTCGACGCGTTGGACGAACTGGGCATCGCCGAGGACACGATCGTCGTCTATTCCACCGACAACGGCCCCCACGCCAATACCTGGCCGGACGGCGCCACCACGCCGTTCCGCAGTGAGAAGAACACCAACTGGGAAGGCGCCTTCCGGGTCCCGGAATTGATCCGCTGGCCCGGCAAGATCGAAGCCGGCGCTGTGTCCAACGAGATCATCCAGCACCACGACTGGCTGCCGACCTTCCTGGCGGCCGCCGGCGAACCCGACATCGTGGACAAGCTCAAGAAGGGCCACACGTTGGGCGACACCACCTACAAGGTGCACATCGACGGGTTCAATCTGCTGCCGTATCTGACCGGTGAGGCAGACAAGAGCCCACGCCGCGGCCTGATCTACTTCTCCGACGATTGCGATGTCCTCGGTGTGCGGGTCGAGAACTGGAAGGTGGTGTTCATGGAACAGCGCTGCCAGGGCACGCTGCAGATCTGGTTCGAGCCGTTCACCCCGCTGCGGGCACCGAAACTCTTCAACCTGCGCACCGACCCTTACGAGCGGGCCGACATCACCTCGAACACCTACTGGGACTGGTACTTCGAGCACGACTACCTCGCCTTCATGGCCAACGCGCTCGTCACCGAATTCCTGGAAACCTTCAAGGAGTTCCCGCCGCGGCGAGAACCGGCCTCGTTCACGATCTCTCACGCGGTCGAGAAGCTTCACAACTTCCTCGAACGAATGGGCGGTTGACTTGGGAGCACTGGACTCCTGGAACGACGGGCCGACGAAGTCGGCTGTCGTCGCCTTCGTCGAGCGCGCGGTCCGCGACCTCGCACCTGAGGATCGGGTCGCGGTCTTCGACAACGACGGCACGCTGTGGGTGGAGAAACCGGCCTACATCCAGCTCGATTTCCTGGTGCGCCGATTGGCCGAACAGGCCGCCGCAGATGCCGAACTCGCGGCGCGTCAACCGTACCGGGCCGCGACGGCCGGCGACCTCGCCTGGTTCGGCGATGCCGTCACCAAGCACTACAACGGTGACGACTCTGGCCTGAAAGTCCTTGCTGCCGGGATACTTTCGGCCTATGCCGGGTTGCCGGTGGAAGATCACGCCGAGCGGGTCAAGGCATTCTTCGCGGCGACCGAGCACCCGACGCTGAACCGGCCGTACACGGCGTGCGGCTACGCGCCCATGGTCGAGCTGCTGCGTTATCTGGAAGACAACGGATTCACCAACTACATCGCCTCCGGCGGTGGTCGCGATTTCATGCGCCCGGTGACCATGCAGATGTACGGCATACCGCCGGAGCGGGTGATCGGCAGTTCGGTGGGGCTCGATTTTGTCGACGGCCACCTCAAGACCACCGCCACCCCGGAATTCATGGATGACGGGCCGGTCAAGCCGGTGCGTATCTGGGGACGCATCGGCCGACGGCCCATCTTCGCGGCGGGCAATTCAAACGGTGACATCGAAATGCTCGAGTACACCAGCGCAGGTCCGGGCCCGTCGCTGAGCCTGCTGGTACGCCACGACGACGCCGACCGCGAATTCGATTACACCGCAGGCGCCGAGAAGGCGCTGGCGCTCGCCGCCGACCGGGGCTGGACAGTGACGAGTATGCGCGACGATTGGACGACGGTCTTTGGGTGACGCGCCGAAATCATCGATCCTGCGTCCAGGGCGCAAAAGTGCGAGTAGCACACGCCCTCATTGCAGAGTCGATCTATGACAGACACCGGCCTGATCTGGATCCCGGCACAGACGACGATTCTCGGATCTGACTCGCATTACCCCGAGGAGGCGCCGGCCCGCGAAGTCGCCACGCGGGGGTTCTGGATTCAGCCCCACCAGGTCACCAACGCCGAGTACGCCGAATTCGTGGACGCCACCGGCTATCTCACGGTCGCGGAACGTCCGGTGAATCCTGACGACTTTCCCGGCGCTCCGCCGGGAAACCTGGTGCCCGGCTCGATGGTGTTCCGGCGCACTGCCGGGCCCGTCGACCTGCGGCACATCAACCTGTGGTGGGCCTGGACCCCGGGCGCCTGCTGGAATCACCCACGCGGGCCACGGTCGTCACTCAAAGGGCGCGACGACCATCCGGTCGTGCACATCGCTTTCGAGGATGCTCAGGCTTATGCGGACTGGGCCGGCCTGGAACTGCCGACCGAGGACGAGTGGGAGATCGCCGCCCGCGGTGGCCTCACCGGTGCGTCCTACACCTGGGGTGGCGAACCCGAGCGCCCCGGACAACGCCTCGCGAACTATTGGCACGGCGAGTTCCCGTATCTGCCCGAAACCGGCTATGGCACAACGAAACCGGTGGGCAGTTTCGAGCCCAATGGCTACGGCCTGTTCGACATGGCCGGCAATGTCTGGGAATGGACCGTCGATTGGTACGGCGCGGACCGCGCCACCACGCCCTGCTGTGCCGCGGATACGTATGACCCGAACCAGCCGCAGTTTCAGGTCGGTCGGCGGGTGATCAAGGGCGGGTCGTACCTGTGCGCCGACAGTTACTGCATGCGGTACCGGCCGGCGGCACGGCGACCGCAGGCGGTCGATACGGGTATGAGCCACATCGGTTTTCGATGCGTGCGCCGCAGCTGAGTACTGTCTAGAACGCCGGGGCGACGAAGCGGAGCAGCATCTCCTGCTCGGCGGCCTCGTCGGCACCCGGCCAGACCAACAGGGACAGCACCAGGCGCACGATCCAGGCCGCGGCCACCGGATCGTCTTCACCGAGTCCACTGAGCTCGGTGGCGAACGTGGCCGGCACCGACGATCGGGCCAAGTCGGCTGCCATGCCACCGCCGCTGCGCAGTGAGCTCAGCAGCAGGCCGAACATCGGGTCGGCCCGGATGAGTTGCAGCGCCACGGTGACGGCGGTGAGCACGCGCTGCGCCCCGGTCAGGCCGTCGACGCGACCACGTATCTCCCCAACGATCGTGGCGGCCAGCCGGGCCAGCACGGCATCGCGGATCTGAGCTTTGCCACCCGCATGCCGGTACACCGTCGCCCGTGAGCAATGCACGCGCGCGGCCAGGGCATCGATGTCGAGGGCGTCGAGACCGTCCCGTGCGACCATCTCGGCGGCCGCGGCATAGATGCGCTCGGCGGCCTCGGCTCGTCGATCTCCGCCGACCAGCCAGTCCGTTCGCCCTGGAGACACGGTGCCAATTTATCGCATGTTGAGACGAAATACGCTGATGGTCTCACCCGGTCCGCAGGTCACTGCGTGTCACTGAGACACCGGTTCGACCACCTGCCGCGTGCAGGTTATCAACCTGCACCCGGCCCGTTGACTCCCCGCAGACACCGGATCAACCTGGGCGAATGCTTCTGGCACACGAACTGTTCGAGCCGGCCTGCCTCCAGGATCCCTACCCGCTGTATGACCGGTTGCGTACCGACGCTCCGGTGGCGCGGGTTGGTGACTCACCGTTCTTCGTGGTGAGTTCGTACGACGCCGTCGCCGAGGCCACCGCGCGCACGCAGGAATTTTCGTCGAATCTGACCGCGACGATGTGGTCGCAGCCCGACGGCACCGTCGCCGCGTTCGGCATGGGCGAGCTGGGCGATCCGATCCACGTGCTGGCCACCGCCGACGAACCGATACATGCAGCCCACCGCAAGACGGTGTTGCCCCGGATGGCTGCCAAACGCCTGGTCGAGCTGGAGCGCTTCATCGCCGAGACAGCCGACGAGCTGCTGGCCGCGGCGGGCTCGGAGTTCGACTGGATGGAAGTGGTGGCCGACCGGCTGCCAATGCTGGTGGTCGCCCGCTTGCTCGGAGTACCCGCCGTAGATGTGGACCGGTTGGTGACGTGGGCGTATGCCACCACCCAGCTGCTCGACGGTCTCGTCGACACGGACCAACTGACCGCGTCGGGGATCGCCGCCATGGAAGTCGGTGGGTACCTGACCGAGCGGTTCGGTGAAGCGTTGGCAAACCCGGGTGACAACCTGCTGGGCGATCTGGCGGCCCACTGTGCGGCTGAGCGTTTGTCGCCCGAAACCGCGGTGATGATGCTTGTCCAGCTGGTCGGTGCGGGTGGGGAGTCGACGGCCTCGCTGATCGGCAGTGCGGTCTGGATCCTGAGCCGTCGACCTGAAGTCGCCGAGCGGCTGCGGAGCGACCCGGCGTTGATTCCGCCGTTTCTGGAGGAGGTGTTGCGGTTCGAATCCCCTTTTCGGGGCCATTACCGGCACGTGGTGAGCGATACCGAGCTGGTCGGCGTCGCGGTGCCCAAAGACTCACATCTGCTGCTGTTGTGGGGAGCAGCCAACCGCGATGCAGCCGTGTTCGAGGAGCCCCAGGAATTCCGGATGGATCGTCCGAACGTCAAGCGCCACATGGCTTTCGGCAAGGGCGCCCACTTCTGCCTGGGCGCCGCGCTGGCGCGGCTCGAAGCGCGCATCGTGGTGTCGTCGCTACTTGCAGGCGGCCGCACCGTGCGCCCGGCCGGGGTCGCCGAATGGCAGCCCAGCCTGCTGGTGCGGCGGTTATGTCAGCTTCCGCTGAGAGTGCGGTGAACTACCGCGAGATCAGGCGTCTTGCGTCGCGAGCGCGATGCTGTCGTCGTCGACGAACACCAGGCCGCCGTCGTCGAGGTTTACCGCCCAACGCCGCGCCGGTCCGACAATTCGTTCCCCAGCGACCTCGACCGCGGTGCCGGCCAAGTCGGCAAAATCTTCGACGACCTCACCGTGCAGCTCGTCATCAGTTCCGGGATAAACGACCACCGAGGAACCGACAGCAACCTCTCCGGCAATTTCACCGGAGTCGCTGTCGTTAACCCCTGCCACGACATCTTCGGACATCACACACCTCCCCAATTGCTGACGCGTGCAACCGAGTACATCACAAACGCCTGCGATTGGCTCACTTTCATCGATACCTACAGCCACACCTTGCATAGGTCTCGGGCAAATTTCCAAATTGAGCGACGACGACCATTCCGGCAAATGGATCACAGGCCAACCCGCGATGTGTTCCCAGTCACACATACCTTCGGACGGTGCCATTGGCGACTGCTTTTGAGGCAACGGCAGCAACATTCGCCTCGGCCTGCGCCGCCCCAGCACCACGGTCATGGACCGGTTGCTGAGCATCGACGGGCTAACAGCCCATTTAGAGCCCTCGAAATCGGGCCGGATCACGGTGACACACACCACACTGTCGTTCGCTAGGGTTGCAACACGTTCTATCGAGGAGGTCTATGTCCGACGCAGTTCTGGTCACCGGAGCTTTCGGTTTGGTGGGCTCTGCCGTGGTGAAGGCTCTGGCCGCCGGTGGGCGCAGCGTGGTCGCGACCGACCTCGACGTCCCGGCCAACCGCAAGGCGGCAGCCGCACTGCCGGCCTCGGTCCAGGTGCGCTGGGCCGATCTGACCGATTCCGGGACGGTCGATCAGCTGATGGCGGCAGTCGCCCCGGCCGCCGTCATCCACCTCGCCGCCATCATCCCGCCGTTCTGCTATCTGCGCCGGGGGCTGGCCCGCAAGGTCAACGTCGAGGCAACCGCCTCACTGGTGCGCGCCGCCGAGGCCCAACCTACCCCGCCGCGGTTCATCCAGGCCTCCAGCATCGCCGTCTACGGGGCCCGCAATCCGCACCACATCGACGACGTCCTGACCCCGGAGACGCCGGTCAACCCCTCCGACATCTACGGCGCGCACAAGGTCGAGGCCGAAGCACTGGTGCGGGCCAGCACGCTGGACTGGCTGATCCTGCGCCTCGGCGGGGTGATGAGCTCCGAGTTCAGCCTCGACATGGACGTCGACCTCATCTCGTTCGAGAGCGTGCTGCCCGCCGACGGCCGGCTGCAGACCGTCGACGTGCGCGATGTCGCGGCCGCGTTCGTCGCGGCCACCACCGTCGGAACCGACATCGCCAACCACGAGGTGCTCCTGATCGGCGGCGATTCCGAGACGCACCGCCACACGCAATCCGCGGTCGGTTCGCAAGCGGCGGCCGCCATGGGCATCAAGGGTGGACTGCCGCCCGGCCGGCCCGGCAACCCCGACGACGACGCGGCCTGGTTCGCCACCGACTGGATGGACAGCAGCCGGGCGCAGGAAGTGCTCGGCTTTCAGCATCACAGCTGGCCGCAGCTGCTGGCCGACACCAAGGCGAAAGCCGGCTGGAAGCGGTTCCCGATCGGCCTGGCCGCCCCGCTGATCCGCGCGTTCCTGCGGTCCAAGTCCGCCTACAAGAACTATCCCGGGCACTACGCCGATGTGTGGAATGCCATCGACAAGAAGTGGGGCGATCACCGACCGGATGGGACGCCCGACGAGCGCTCGCCCGAGGGCCAAGCGTGAGCACGCAACGCGTCGCCGTCGTCATCGGCGGGGCCTCGGGAATCGGGTGGGCCAGTGCGCAGGCACTGGCGGCCGACGGCTGCCGCATCGTGGTGGCCGACCGTGATGCCGAGGGCGCCGCGGCCCGGGCCGCCCAGCTGGGTGCCGGTCATGACAGTCACTATGTCGACGTCACCGACGAGGCCTCGGTGGAGGCGCTTTTCGCCTCGATCGACGCCGTCGACGTCGTGCTCAACTGCGCCGGGTTCAGCAATGTCGGCCTGATCACCGACATGCCGGTCGAGGATTTCCGTGCCGTCATCGACGTCTGCCTCAACGGCGGATTCGTCGTCGCCAAGCACGCCGGGCGGCATCTGCCCGAAGGCGGTGTGCTGGTGTCGATCTCGTCGCTGAACGGGCGTCAGCCGGCCGCCGGCATGAGCGCCTACTGCGCGGCCAAGGCCGGGTTGTCCATGCTTACCCAGGTGGCCGCGCTCGAGCTCGGGCCGCGCGGCATCCGGGTCAACGCGATCGCGCCGGGGTTCGTGAAAACCCCACTGACCGACCCCGCGGCCATGATCCCCGGCGTGGTCGAGGAGTACGTCGAGAACACCGCCCTGGGCCGCACCGGGGTGCCCGAGGACATCGCCGCCGCGGTGGTATTCATCTGCTCACCGCAGGCGTCGTGGCTGACCGGTGAGGTCCTCGACCTCAACGGCGGCGCGCACCTCAAGCGCTACCCGGACGTGCTCGGCCATGTGATGAAGCTGGCGCAGGGATGAACCTCGCCGGCAAGCAGGCGATCGTGACCGGCGCGGGATCCGGCATCGGGGCGGCCCTGTGCCGGGCGCTGACGGCCGCCGGGGCCGAGGTGTTGTGCACCGACATCGACGCCGACGCCGCCGCGGCCACCGCCGCGGGACTCGGCGCACGCTCGGCCCGGCTCGACGTCACCGACGCGGCCGCCGTCCAGGATGCGGTCGACAGCGTCGTCGAGCGGGCCGGACGGCTCGACCTGATGTTCAACAACGCCGGCATCGTCTGGGGCGGGGACACCGAACTGCTGACCCTGGACCAGTGGAACGCCATCATCGACGTCAATGTGCGCGGCGTCGTCCACGGTGTTGCCGCGGCGTATCCGCAGATGATCCGGCAGGGCCACGGGCACATCATCAACACCGCCTCGATGGCCGGCCTGGCGGCCGCGGGCCAGCTCACCAGTTATGTGATGACCAAGCACGCCGTCGTCGGCCTGTCCTTGGCCCTGCGCTCGGAAGCGGCGGCTCACGGTGTCGGCGTGCTGGCGGTGTGCCCGGCCGCCGTCGAGACCCCGATCCTGGACAAGGGTGCGGTCGGCGGGTTCGTCGGGCGCGACTACTTCCTTCAAGGCCAAGGCGTCAAGACCGCCTATGACGCCGACCGACTGGCCGCCGATACGCTGCGCGCCATCGCCCGCAACAAGGCCATCCTCGTCAAACCCCGCCGCGCCCATGCCTCCTGGGTGTTCGCCCGACTGGCCCCGAGCCTGATGCAGCGCCTGTCGATGAAGTTCGTCGCCTCGCAACGAGCCGGCCAAGCAGCCCGCAGCGCCCCCAGCGTCACGCTGGAGTGACGTTCAATGCCCACTGTCACGCCGGCCTGACGATAAGGTCAGGCCAACGGCGGGAAGGGGCCTGATGGAAAACCAGTTCACCGTCACCCAGAAGCGGGCCCTGGCAGTCGTCACGGTGCTGGCGGTGTTACTGGGCGCCTATTTTCTGCGCAGCTTCTTCGTCCTGATCGTGATGGCCGCCGTCGGCGCGTACCTGTTCACCCCGCTCTACCAACGATTTCGACGACGCCTGGGTACCGGTTTTTCGGCCACGCTGACGGTGCTGGTCGCGATCCTGATGGTGATCATCCCTGTCGCCCTGGTGGTGTTCATGGCGATCGTGCAGATCACCCAGATCGTCAACACGGTCAGCACGTGGATCGCCGAGACGGACGTCAGCACCCTGGGCGACCGGGGCCTGGAACTGGTCAACTCACTGCTGGCGCGGGTGCCGTTCCTGGACATCCACCTCACCGCGGATTCGTTGCGCGACACCGTGGTCAAGCTTTCCCAACATCTCGGCGAATGGCTGCTCGGCATCCTGCAGGGCGCGGTCGGCGGCCTGGTCGGCGCGATCACCGCGTCAATCATCTTCCTGTACGTGTTCATCTCGATGCTGGTCAAGAACGACGAGATGGCCACCCTGATCCGGCGGCTCAATCCCCTCGGCGAAGAGATCACCGACCTGTACCTGGCCAAGACCGGCGCCATGGTGAAGGGAACGGTCAAGGGGCAGTTCGTGATCGCGTTGTGTCAGGGCGTGGCCGGCGCGATCTCGATCTACATCGCCGGTTTCCACAACGGCTTTTTCGTGTTCGCGATCCTGCTCACCGCCCTGTCGGTGATCCCGCTCGGCGGCGGCATCGTCACGATCCCGTTCGGAATCGGGATGATGTTCTTCGGCAACGTCATCGGCGGCATCTTCGTGGTGGTGTTCCACCTCGTGGTGGTCACCAACATCGACAACCTGCTGCGTCCCTGGCTGGTGCCCAAGGCGGCCCGGCTGGATCCCGCGCTGATGCTGCTGGCGGTGTTCTCCGGGATCGCGATGTTCGGCTTCTTCGGCCTGGTGATCGGGCCGGTGCTGATGATCATCATCGTCACCACGGTCAGCGTGTACCTGGCGGTCTTCAAGGGCGTCGAGCTCGAGACCACCGAACCCGAACAAGCCGGCCCGAGTCCGTGGCGACGGCTCGTGAACTGGGTGCAGAAACGACTGGGCCGCGAGAGCGACCCGGAGAACGACGCTAAGCGCTCAGCCGCGAGGTGAGAAAAGCCACCACCCGCTTGCGCGCCTCATAGGCCGGATGCCCGTCGACCTCGCGCACCTGATCGGTCAGCACCGAGTGCGCTGAGGCCGGGAAGCCGTGGGCATTGCCCTTTTTCGAGTCGATCTCGATGACCTCGAAGGCATCGCCGAGACGGGCCTTGAGCGTGGCGAACCGCTCCCCCGGCGCCATCCGATCCTCGCTGAACCGCAACGCCAGCGCGCACAAGCCGTCGTTGGCCGCGCGTTGTTCGATGATCTTGAGTTCGGCCTCGGACATACCCGGATCGCGTTTCTGCTTGGCCGTCAGCGCCACCGGGACCGAAGGTTGGCTGAGCACCGGGGCCAGCACACTGTCGTCCACTGCGGCCGCCAGCGCGAAACCACCGGTGAAGCACTGCCCGATGACGCCGACGCCCTTACCCGGGGTGGTGGCGTTCAGGTCGCGGGCCAACGCCCGCAGATAATGCGCGACGGGACGATCGGCGTTGGTCGCGAATGCTGAGAACTCGCGCGTCACACAGGCTTTCACCAGGACCCCGACGGCTCCGGGCCGCACAGCAGGCGCGCCGGGCGTACCGAACAACGACGGCGCCGCCACGGTGAACCCGTTGTCCACCAGGTGGTTACCCAGCGCCAGGACGCCGGGATGCAGGCCGGGGATCTCGGGGATCAGCACCACCCCGGGACCGGCACCCTTGCGGTACACGTCATGGGTCTGGCCAGCGGCGGTGAACGGGGTGGCGGTCCAGCCGGTGAGATCGGCAACTGGTGAGGTCAACGCTCACTCCTTATCGGCGAAGGTGAAGAAGATCGTCACACCCGGGAGAAATCTCGCCAACATCTTCACCTTCGCGCCCCCTGTTTTGCGCCCCTATTTGCGGATCGGCAGTGGCGATTGCTTCTGCGTCGCGCTCGCCAGCGTACGGAACTCGTCGGTACCACCCGCCCCGGTGATGGCCACCTGTGCCGGGCCGCTCAGCCGCGTCGTCCACACCGGCTCGGGGTCGCTGCTCTCGTAGACCACCCACGTCACCCCGTCGACGTCCTGGGTGCCCGAGGGGTAGGAGTCCGATTTGATCGACGCCACCAGCGCGACCTCGTCGGCATTGCTCTGGGTCAGGCTCAGGTACTTGCCGCTTGGCGCCAGATAGCCGACGCGCGAGGACACCGCCCGCTCATGCCGGCCGTCCGGCAGCGTCCTACCACCGTCAATACCGCGGCGGCTGCCGGAGTTGGGCTGCCAGCCCTCGGGCAGCTGCGGCAGCCGGATCGGAATCTTCAGCGCATCGGCGTCGGCCTGCAGCGCCGCCGGGGCGTCGAACTCCGGGGCCGGCCCGGCCCCCGGACCACCTGCCTGCAGCGAGCACATGCCCAACATCCCGGCCAGCACGATGCAGGCCACCACCAGCGGCGCCATCGACCAGAACATGTCCCGGCCGTCCTGCAACAACCGCGACTTCTCCGGCTTGGGGACCGGGGTGGGCTGGGAGGTCGGCTCGCTGGACATGCTCGTCAGTATCCCAGCTCCCAAACCCTGACCACGTTCTGGGACAATCTGGGCCATGAGTCCCACGCGGGGGGAAGCCCCGGATCGCAACCTTGCCCTCGAGCTCGTCCGGGTGACCGAGGCCGGCGCCATGGCCGCAGGCCGCTGGGTCGGCCGCGGTGACAAGGAGGGCGGTGACGGGGCCGCCGTCGACGCCATGCGGGAACTGGTCAACTCGGTGACGATGCGCGGCGTCGTGGTGATCGGCGAGGGCGAGAAAGACGAAGCCCCGATGCTGTTCAACGGCGAAGAGGTCGGTAACGGCGACGGGCCGGACTGCGACTTCGCCGTCGACCCCATCGACGGGACAACCCTGATGAGCAAGGGCATGCCCAACGCCATCTCGGTGCTCGCGGTCGCCGAGCGCGGCGCGATGTTCGACCCGTCGGCGGTCTTCTACATGAACAAGATCGCCGTCGGACCGGAAGCGGCCGACGCGATCGACATCACCGCCCCGATCGGCGAGAACATCCGGCGGGTGGCCAAGGTCCGCGGTGCCTCGGTGAGCGATCTGACGGTGTGCATCCTGGACCGGCCGCGGCACGCGCAGCTGATCGACGACGTACGCGCCGCCGGCGCCCGCATCCGGCTGATCACCGACGGCGACGTGGCCGGCGCCATCTCGGCCTGCCGGCCGAACTCGGGCACCGACATCCTGGCCGGTATCGGTGGCACACCCGAGGGCATCATCGCCGCGGCGGCGATCCGCTGCATGGGCGGGGCGATCCAAGCCCAGCTGGCCCCGACCGACGATGCCGAACGCCAGAAGGCCATCGACGCCGGCTACGACCTGGACCAGGTGCTGGCCACAGAAGACCTGGTGTCGGGCGAGAACGTCTTCTTCTGCGCCACCGGTGTCACCGACGGTGACCTGCTCAAGGGCGTGCAGTACTACCCCGGCGGCTGCACCACGCAGTCGATCGTCATGCGCTCCAAGTCCGGCACGGTCCGGATGATCGAGGCCTACCACCGGCTGGCCAAGCTCAACGAGTACTCCGCCATCGACTTCACCGGCGACAAGACCGCCGCCTACCCGCTCCCGTAAATCGCTAGAAAGGCCAACATGAGCACCGATACCGACGGAGCTGTCGAGTACCGCATCGAGCACGACACCATGGGCGAGGTCCGGGTGCCGGTCAACGCCCTGTGGCGGGCCCAGACCCAGCGGGCCGTGGAGAACTTCCCGATCTCGTTCCGCGGCCTGGAGCGCACCCAGATCCGCGCGCTCGGTCTGCTGAAGGCCGCCTGCGCGCAGGTCAACAAGGACCTGGGCCTGCTGGCTGCCGACAAGGCCGACGCCATCATCGCCGCGGCCGGTGAGATCGCCGACGGCCTGCACGACGACCAGTTCCCGATCGATGTCTTCCAGACCGGCTCGGGCACCAGCTCGAACATGAACGCCAACGAGGTCATCGCCTCGATCGCCGCCCGCAACGGCGTCACGGTGCACCCCAACGACGACGTGAACATGTCGCAGAGCTCCAACGACACGTTCCCGACCGCCACCCACATCGCGGCCACCGAAGCCGCTGTGCGCCATCTGATCCCGGCGCTCGAGGTGCTGCACGAGTCGCTGGCCGCCAAGGCGAAGCAGTGGAAGACCGTGGTGAAGTCCGGCCGCACCCACCTGATGGACGCGGTGCCGGTGACGCTGGGCCAGGAGTTCGGCGGCTACGCCCGCCAGATCGAGGCCGGCATCGAACGGGTTCGCGCGACCCTGCCGCGGCTGGGTGAGCTCGCCATCGGCGGCACCGCCGTGGGCACCGGCCTCAACGCCCCCGACGGCTTCGGCCCGAAGGTGGTCGAGGTGCTGGTCAACCAGACCGGCCTGGCTGAATTGCGCACCGCTGCCGACTCTTTCGAGGCGCAGGCGGCCCGCGACGGGCTGGTCGAGGCCTCGGGCGCGCTGAAGACCATCGCAGCCTCGCTGACCAAGATCGCCAACGACGTGCGCTGGATGGGCTCTGGCCCGCTGACCGGCCTGGGCGAGATCCAGCTGCCTGACCTGCAGCCGGGCAGCTCGATCATGCCGGGCAAGGTCAATCCCGTTCTGCCCGAGGCGGTGACCCAGGTGGCCGCGCAGGTTATCGGCAACGACGCTGCCGTCACGGTCGGCGGCCTGTCCGGTGCCTTTGAGCTCAATGTGTACATCCCGATGATGGCCCGCAACGTGCTGGAGTCGTTCACCCTGCTGGCCAACGTGTCTCGGTTGTTCGCCGAGAAGTGCATCGACGGTCTGGTGGCCAACGAGGAGCACCTGCGCACCCTGGCCGAGTCCTCCCCGTCGATCGTGACGCCGCTGAACTCGGCGATCGGCTACGAGGAGGCCGCGAAGGTCGCCAAGCAGGCGTTGAAGGAGAAGAAGACCATCCGCCAGACGGTGATCGACCGCGGGCTGATCGGCGACAAGCTGTCCGAGGCCGAACTGGACAAGCGCCTCGACGTGCTGGCCATGGCCAAGGTGAAGTCCGGGGAATAACCTCCGCGAACAGACACAAACCCGTACCTTTTCGGCCGAAAAGGTACGGGTTTGTGTCTTCTCGGCAAAGGACTTTCTGCCCTACCCGACGGGAGCGCGACGGCGCACGCTGAACGGGTGAGCTTTCCGGACGCGACGACGCTGCAGAGCGCCCTGTCGATGGCAGTGCGTGCTCCGTCGGTGCACAACTCGCAGCCGTGGCGCTGGCGGGTCGATGACACCGGCACCCTGAACCTGTATGCCGACCGGAGCCGGCACCTGCCGGCCACCGACCCCGACAGTCGCGATCTGATGCTCAGTTGCGGTGCCACCCTGCATCATTGCGTCGTCGCCCTGGCCTCGCTGGGCTGGCGCGCCGCCGTACAGCGGTTCCCCGACCCGCACGATCCGCACCATCTCGCCCGGATCACCGTGACACCCGGCCCGCCCAGTGAGACAGACCTCAAGCTGGCCGCTGCGATCGATTGCCGCCGCACCGACCGGCGGCACTACGGCAGCACCGAGGTCTGCCCCGCCGACATCGCGCTGATCGGGATGCGGGTGGCCCGCATGGGCGTCACGATGCGCCGGGTGGAATCGATCGAACAACTCAACGGCCTTGTCGAACAAGCGATTTCCAAACACATCAGCGACGATGCCTACCTCACCGAGCTGACCCGGTGGAGTGGTCGTTACCGCTCACTGGCCGGCGTTCCCGCACACAGCACGCCGGCCCCGGACCACGCCACGACCGTGCCGGGCCGGGTCTTCGCCGGACCCGCACTGGCGCAGCCACCCCACCGGTCCGGCGCGACAGAGAACGCCGCGGTCCTGGCGCTGGGCACGCATGCCGACGACGCCCAGGCGCGCCTGCGGGCCGGGGAGGCGACCAGCCTCGTCCTGCTCACCGCGACCACACTGGGCTTGGCGACCTGCCCGATCACCGAGCCGTTGGAGGTGGCGCATACCCGGTCGGCACTACGAGAGGAGTTCTTCGATGACCGGGAGTACCCGCAGATGTTGATCCGGATCGGTTGGCCGGCCGAGCAGGCCGCGCCGCTGCCTGCCACCCCGCGCCGCCCCGCTCTCTGACTCAAAACTATTCGGGAAGTGGTGCAACCCAACGTAATACCGTGCCCCCACCGGGCCGGTCGGTGACGGTGAACTCGCCACCGGCATCTGATGCGCGGGCTCGCAGATTGCCCAGCCCGCTCTCGGTGACCTCGGCGGCGATCCCGCACCCGTTGTCGGAGACCTCGATGGACAGATCGTCGGCCACCTCGACCCGCACGGTGAGTTCGGTTGCCCCAGAATGTCGCACCGCATTGCTCACTGCCTCACGGACCACTGCCTCGGCGTGATCGGCCAGGGCGGCGTCGACGACCGACAGCGGCCCGATGAACCGGGCCTCGGTGTGCAGACCGGCATCGGCGAACTGGCCGATCACCGCGTCGAGCCGCTGTCGCAACCGCGTCGTCCCCGCCTGGGCGTTGTGCAGGTCGAAGATCGCGGTCCGGATGTCCTGGATCACCGCCTGCAGATCGTCGACGGTGGCGGTGAGCCGCTGCTGCACGTCGGCCGAACGCGCCCGCGGGATAGTGCCCTGCAGCGACAGACCCACGGCGAACAGCCGCTGGATCACGTGATCGTGCAGATCGCGCGCGATCCGATCCCGGTCGGCCAGGATGTCGAGCTCCCGCACCCGACGCTGCGAGCTGGCCAGCTGCCAGGCCACCGCGGCCTGGTCAGCGAAAGCCGCCGCCATGTCGAGTTGCTCGGCGGTGAAGACGCGGGCGCCCTCGCCGCGCACCGCCACCAGCACTCCGGCCACGGTGTCGGTGGCCCGCAGCGGCAGCACCAGAGCCGGCCCGGCCAACCCGTCGAGCTCGAGCCGGTCGAGCCGGCGCGGTGTGCCGTCGCGGAAGGCG
This sequence comes from Mycobacterium sp. NS-7484, assembly GCF_001953975.1. Classification (GTDB taxonomy): domain Bacteria; phylum Actinomycetota; class Actinomycetes; order Mycobacteriales; family Mycobacteriaceae; genus Mycobacterium. The sequence continues at coordinate 24,387 of NZ_MBEJ01000119.1, read as the reverse complement.
GCGATCACCGCGTCCTCCACCCCGCCGACCAGGATCGAATCGATCGTCGTCGGTCTGCCCGCCGCGGCGGCCACCACCAAGGTGTCGACCTCACCGACGGGGATCTCCCCGGCCTCGTCCAGGGGCGGAACGGCGACCACGATGCGGTCGGCACCGGTCAGCTTGAGCGCCTCGTCGGCCACCATCCGGAACACGGTGGCCGGATCGGTGCCGCCGAGCAGTTCGGTGCCGATATCGCGGGTGGCGGCGATCCAGGCCTGCCGGTCGCGGGACAGCTCGTAGAGCCTGGCGTTTTCCACCGCGACACCGGCCGCCGCGGCCAGGGCCTCGACGAGCACCTCGTCGTCTTCGCTGAACGGCTGTCCGTTGGTCTTGTCGGTGAGGTAGAGGTTGCCGAACACCTCGTCGCGGATCCGCACGGGCACGCCGAGGAAGGTGCGCATCGGCGGGTGGTTGGGCGGGAATCCGACCGAATCCGGATGCTGATGGATGTCGTCGAGCCGGATCGGTTTCGGGTCGTCGAGCAACACGCCGAGCACACCGCGCCCCTCCGGCAGGTGCCCGATCAGGGCCCGCGTCTCGTCGTCGATGCCCTGGTAGACGAACTCTGTCAGCTCGTGGCCTTCGCCGCGCACACCGAGCGCGCCGTAGCGGGCGTCGACGAGCTGGATCGCGGTCTGCACGATGGTGCTCAACGTCACCTCCAGATCCAGACCTGAGGTGACCGCCAGCATCGCCTCCACGAGGCCATCGATCCGGTCGCGTCCGGTGATGATCTCCTCGACGCGGTCCTGGACCTCGGTGAGCAACTCACGTAACCGCAACTGCGAGAGAGTCTCTCGCAACGGCGAGATCCGCGGCTCGTCGCCGCGGTGCTCGGAGTGACCGGTCACGCTTCCCATGCTGGCATCTCTACTGTCGGTGCCGGTCCAGTGTGGAGGCGAACACCGCGGCCTGGGTGCGTCGTTCCATACCGAGCTTGGCCAGCAACCGGGACACGTAGTTCTTGACGGTCTTCTCGGCGAGGAACATCCGCGCCGCGATCTGCCGGTTGGTCAGCCCCTCCCCCAGCAGGTCGAGCAAGACCCGCTCCTGTTGGGTCAGCCCGGCCAGCGGGTCGGAACGCTCGGCATCCCCGCGCAGTTTGGCCATCAGCGCGGTCGCGGCGCGATTGTCCAGCAGGGACTTGCCGGCCCCGACGTCCTTGATCGCCTGAGCCAGCTCCATGCCTTTGATGTCCTTGACGACGTAGCCGCTGGCGCCGGCGAGAATGGCATCGAGCATGGCCTCGTCGGAGGTGAACGACGTCAGCATCAGACAACGCAGATCGGGCATGCGCGACAACAGATCCCGGCACAGCTCGATACCGTTACCGTCGGGCAGCCGGACGTCGAGCACCGCGACGTCGGGCGCCACAGCCGGCACCCGGGCCATGGCCTGGGCCACCGAGTCGGCCTCGCCGATCACGTCGAGCTCCGGATCGGCGCTCAGCAGGTCGATCAGCCCGCGACGCACCACCTCGTGGTCGTCGACGAGGAAGACTCTGATCATCCCCCGAGTCTCACAATCACTGGCGCCGATCGCAAGCGAGCACCGCGCAACCGGCCCGGTCCAACACCTCCTGCAGCTCGGCAGAAACCGGATGGTCAGCGGCCAGGACGAGCATCTGAACCGACTCCGGTTGTGCCGCCAGGTATTCGGTGGCGCTGTGGTAACCGTCGATGGTCTGCACATCGAGGTCGGGCGAACGACGCAGCGCCCGGGTCAAGCGTCGATCCAGCTGGGCGGCCGACAACCGGTCGCGTTCGACGACGGCTGTGGCGTCGTACATCTCCCGGTGCCGGGCGGCCCAGGTGGTCAGGACCCGCAGCGGCGCGCCGCGTCGCAAGGCCTCCTCGATGGCGGCGTGCAGCGCATCGTTGCCGGCGGTGCGGCCGTCGACTTCGACCAGGACGGCCGCGGTGGTGGCCGGGGCTGCAGCGGCGGGGGCGATCAGGGTATCGGTCACGGTCATCTCCTATTCGAAGGTCAGGAAGGTCTCGACGGCACGCCGCGGTGTGGGCGGAGGTGAGTCGGTGAGCGCCGGGGCGATACCGATCCGGATCAGCAGCTGCGGGCAGGCATCGCGGTCGATCAGGGTGCCGATGATGTCGCGGCTGGCGTGCAGCTCGGTGACGTGGCTGACGGGGCAGGTGGCCAGGCCCGACAGCGTGCATTCGAGCAGCAGCGCCGACAGTGCCTCACCGGCGTCCAGCGCGTCGCCCCGGCTGTAGCCGTCAGTGGACAGCACCACCAGTGTGGCCGCGTCGTCATGGACGCTCGGCCGACGATCGCTGTGCGCGGTGACCGGGAATCCGCGGGACACCGCGACCCGCTCACTCTCGGCCGCCGACACCAACGAACTCTGCGGGATACCGTCTTCGGTGGCGAACGGGGTTGTCCACCAGGCGAGTTCGGCGTGGTAGGCAGAGTCGTAGAGTCGCAGCGACTCCGTCAGGGCCGCGGCCTCAGCCACCTGAGCACGCATGTCCTCGGCCAGCACGTCAAGGTGCACCGGCCCGTCGCCCAGTCGCACCCGCAGCAGCCGTTCGAGGGCATCGACGTCCGGGTAAGCGGCCATCGGCAATCGGTCGGTGTGCCGGGCCAGGATCACATCCGCCCGTCGGCGGTGCGCCTCGGTGACGAATTCCATGGGCGAGAACTGCAACGTCGCCAGATGGTCGAGGTCGTTCGGATTGGGGAACCGCTCGACGGTGGTGGACCAGCCGCCCGCGGCCATCGCCACCCGCAGATGGTCCAGGAACACACCGCAGCTGATGATCGCCTCGCGCGCCGACCGGTCGGTGGCGGTGACCACGCGGTTCGGGTCGAGGTGCAGCTGCACGCCGCCACTGCCGGCGATCAACCGCCACGGTTGGGTGTTGTGCAGCGACGGGGCACGCGATGCCAGCTGCACAGCATTGGTCAGAACTGCTGAGTCGAACATCGTGTCGGGCATGCTTCAAGCCTCGTCGCGCCCGAGCCCGCCGGTTAGGGTCTTTGGTCCTCAAACCGACGCGATGTGCGTCTCATGCCCCGTTGTTCGGGCCTCCTGAGTTGGCCCCGGGGATGTCGGTGATCGGGAAGTTCGGCATCGGCGCCGGCGACGGCGTCGCGGGCAGCGACGGTATCTCTTCGACCGGGATGTCGTGGAGCGCCTCGGCCGGCGGCACGGGCGGTCCGTTCTCCCGGCTGCCGTAGCTGGAACCCGGCTCGAGTTCACCGAGCATGTGGCTGACGGTCACCAGGTGGTAGCCGTTGGCCTTGAGCACCGGGATGAACTGGTACACCAGATCGACGGTGGACGAATAGGTGTCGTGGAACAGGACCACGTTGTTGGGCCTGATCTGGGTCATCAGCATGTAGCGAGTCGCTGCGGTGTTGGCGTCGTTGGCCCAGTCGAATGGGATGACGTCCCAGTTGATGTCGGCCAATCCCTGTTTGCTGGCCTCGGCCAGCACCTGATCGTTGACCAGACCGCCCGCCGTGCGGACCAACTCCGGCCGTTGCCCGGTCGCGGCTTCGATGGCATCACTGGCCCTACTGAACTGGGCCGGAATCTCTTGCGGCGGAATGGTGGTCATGTTGGGGTGTTCCCAGGTGTGGCTGCCCACCTCCATGCCCGCCTCGGCGATGCGCCGTGCCCCGTCGGGGTTTGCCGCCACCTTGTTGCCGATCAGGAAGAAGGTGGCCTTCGCGTCGTTGTCCTTGAGGATCTGCAGCAGCCGGTCGGTATAGGGGCTGGGCCCGTCGTCGAAGGTCAACGCGATGCACTTCTCTTTCGCGCAGTCCACATCGTCGGGCCCGTCACGGTAGATGTGCCCGGTGAGCACCCCCACCACCACGACCACAACGGCGGCCGCCACGCCGACGACGGTCCACCGCCATGCCTGACTGTTGGGGAACCTCGCCACCCCGGCAGCCTACCGGCTGGCGATTTGGGTGCGTTCGGTAACGCCTGGCGTTACCGAACGCACCCAAATCACTCCGGACTCAGGGGCTCAGGGCAGGGCGCCCGGGCTGAACTCCTCCAGCATCTCGGTGACCAGGGCGGCGATCGGTGAGCGTTCGCTGCGCTGCAGGGTGATGTGGGCGAACAGCGGATGCCCCTTGAGCTTCTCGATGACCGCCGCGACGCCATCGTGGCGGCCCACCCGCAGGTTGTCGCGCTGGGCCACATCGTGGGTGAGCACCACCCGCGAGCCCGCCCCCAGCCGTGACAGCACGGTCAGCAGCACGTTGCGCTCCAGCGACTGCGCCTCGTCCACGATCACGAACGAGTCGTGTAGCGAGCGGCCCCGAATATGGGTCAGCGGAAGCACTTCCAGCATTCCGCGGCTCAGCACCTCTTCGAGCACCGCCGGGCTGGCCAGCCCTTCGAGGGTGTCGAAGACGGCCTGGGCCCAGGGCCCCATCTTCTCGCTCTCGCTGCCGGGCAGGTAGCCGAGATCCTGGCCGCCGACGGCGTACAGCGGCCGGAACACCACCACTTTGCGCTGAATTCGGCGTTCCAGCACCGCTTCCAGGCCGGCGCACAAGGCCAGCGCGGATTTGCCGGTGCCGGCCTTGCCGCCGAGTGACACGATGCCGACGGATTCGTCGAGCAGCAGATCGAGAGCGACGCGTTGTTCGGCTGACCTTCCCCGGAGGCCGAACACTTCGCGATCACCACGCACCAGCTGCACCCGCTTTTCGGCGTTGACCCGGCCGAGCGCCGACGAGCTGCCACCGAGCAAGCGAATTCCGGTGTGGCAGGGCAGATCCCGAGCATCGGCCAGATCGATCTCGCCGTCGGCGAACAGGGTGTCGATCTCCTCGGCGGCCACGTCGAGTTCGGCCATGCCGGTCCACCCGGACACCACCACATCCTGCGCGTGGTACTCGTCGGCAGCCAGGCCCACCGCGCCGGCTTTGACGCGCAGCGGGATGTCCTTGCTCACCAGCGTGACATGCTTGCCCTCGGCAGCGAGATTGGCTGCGCAGGCGAGAATCCGGGTGTCGTTGGTCTCGGTGCGAAAGCCCGTGGGCAACACCGACGGGTCGATGTGGTTCAACTCGACCTGAAGCGTGCCGCCTTCTGCGCCAACGGGAATCGGCTGATCCAGCCGCCCGTGTTCGAGCCGCAGATCATCGAACATCCGCAGCGCCTGCCGGGCGAACCAGCCCAGCTCATGGTGATGCCGTTTGGCCTCCAATTCGCTGATCACGACCAGCGGGACCACCACTTCATGCTCGGCGAACCGGGTGCATGCCCAGGGATCGGACAGCAACACGGAGGTGTCGAGCACATAGGTACGGACAGGCTGTTCAGTCACGTGGCGCTCCTAGAACCCGCGCGGCCCCACACGAGTTGCTCGGTGGACACTGCGGCACCAGGACCGGAGCCGGTCCTCTCGAGATTCAACCGATCGGTACCGTCCGGACAGCAGAGCATGTCGCTAGCCATCGGATTCGACGCTACTCCCGCCGTGGCGGGGTTGCTGGCTGGCGCGCCGGGCGAAAAAACGCCGCCGCGTTACGTGTTGATGAACTCCTGGAGCTGGGGTTCGTCGGCCAGTCCCCAGGCCGTGATCCGGTCGGAGATGACCTGCGCCAACGCGGCCTTGTCGAAGATGCCCGCCTCGGCCACGACCGCCACCTTGTCCTGGTAGGCGTCGATGTCCGCGCCGATCACGTCGAGTTCGCGCGCCCGGGCGGCGATGGCCGCGATGGTCTCGTCCCGGTGCGTACCGAGCAGGTGCGAGACCAGGTTGGCGAAGAACAGCTCGTGACGCTCCTCGTCCACCACGATGCGGTCGATCAGCGACCCCAGCACCGGCTCGGTGATCTGTCCCCGCAGGTTGCGGGTGAAGACTGCGTGGGCACGCTCGAAGTACGCCATGAACACCAGCGTCTCGATCTGGCTGTAGCTGTCGGCGCGGTAGCCCTTCATCACGTGCTCGACGCGGACGTCCTCGTTGGCCGTCGGATCGATCTCGCGGGTGACGACGAGGTAGTTGCGCAGCGCCACGGCGTGCAGGTGCTCCTCGGCGGTCCAACGACCCAGGAAGCGCCCCCACTTGTCCTCGAGGATGAAGTGCTCGACGAGTTCGCGGTGGTAGCCCGACAGGTTGTCCTTGGTGATCAACAGGATCTCCAAGGCGTCGGTGACGTTCTTGGGCAACGTCACCTGCGACGGATTCCAGTCATTGCCACCGAGGAAGGCGAAGTTCTCGCCCTGGTCGAAGGGCACGTAATCGTGCGCGTACCAGAGAACCTCGGTGTCGAGGTGACGACGCAGCTCGGCCTCGACCACCGGCTCGAGTTCAAGGGTCAGCGCATTAGCGACAGGTTTCTGTGCCATGAGGTAACTGTAACCCGGGTTTACATGTTTCTAAAAGTTGGGGCGCCGTGTGTCGCGACACCCGGCTCAGAGCGTGAGCCCGGGGTACAGCGGGTTGGCGTCGAGCAGCTCCGCCGAGGCCGCGCGCACGCGCTCGGCGGTGCCGTCGGCCAGCTTGTACTTGGCTTTGGACGTCCCCTCGGGCTGGGTGTTGGACAGCACGTCGACGATCAGCTCGGCGACCCGGTCGAAGTCGTCGGCACCGAACCCACGGCTGGTCAGCGCCGGGGTGCCCAGCCGGATGCCGCTGGTGTACCAGGCGCCGTTGGGGTCGGCCGGGATCGCGTTGCGGTTGGTCACGACGCCGGCGTCGAGCAGGGCCGACTCGGCCTGGCGGCCGGTCAGGCCGAACGAGCGCACGTCGAGCAGCACGATGTGGTTGTCGGTGCCGCCGGTGACCAGGCCCGCGTCGCGCTTGACGAAGCCGTCGGCCAGGGCCTGGGCGTTGTCGGCGACCTGCTGGGCGTAGGTCTGGAACGCGGGCTGGCGCGCCTCGGCCAGCGCGACGGCCTTGGCCGCCATCACATGGCTCAGCGGCCCACCGAGCACCATCGGGCAGCCCTTGTCCACGGCCGGGGCGAATTCCTCGGTGGCCAGCACCATGCCGCCGCGCGGGCCGCGCAGCGACTTGTGCGTGGTCGTGGTGGTGACGTGGGCGTGCGGCACCGGGTCTTCGTCACCGGTGAACACCTTGCCGGCCACCAGACCGGCGAAGTGGGCCATGTCGACCATCAGGGTCGCGCCAACCTCGTCGGCGATCTCGCGCATCTTGGCGAAGTTCACCCGGCGCGGGTAGGCGGAGTAGCCGGCGACCAGGATCAGCGGCTTGAACTCACGGGCCGCGGCGGCGACGGCGTCGTAGTCCAGGAAACCCGTCTCGGGATTGGTGCCGTAGCTGCGCTGGTGGAACATCTTGCCGGAGATGTTGGGCCGGAAGCCGTGGGTCAGGTGACCGCCGGCGTCCAGGGACATGCCGAGCAGGCGCTGGTTGCCGAGCTTGTTGCGCAGGGTCTCCCAGTCCGCCTCGGACAGGTCGTTGACGTGCTTGGCGCCGAAGTTCGCCAGCTCGGGCGCCTCCACCTTGGTGGCCAGGATGGCCCAGAAGGCAACGAGATTGGCGTCGATCCCCGAGTGCGGCTGGACGTAGGCGTAGGGGGCGCCGAAGAGTTCGCGGGCGTGCTCGGCGGCCAGCGCCTCGACGGTGTCGACGTTCTGGCAGCCCGCGTAGAAGCGGTGCCCGACGGTGCCCTCGGCGTACTTGTCGGAGAACCACGTGCCCATGGTGAGCAGCACGGCCGGGGAGGCGTAATTCTCGCTGGCGATCAGTTTGAGCGAATCACGTTGATCGGCAAGCTCTTTGCGGGTGGCTGCGGCGACCCGTGGCTCCACGGATTCGATGACCTGCAAGGCGGCCTGGTACGCGGCACTGGAAGTGTCGGCGTAATCAGCGCCGGAAGCCGCGGGCAAGGTGGATGACGAGTCTGCTGCCATGACTTTTAGCCTAGTCGGGCCTTCGGTGGGGCCGACGACGGGCACCCTCGCAAAAACCCAGGCGGGGCTCCATTTGCCCCGCCCGGGTTGCAGGTTCTCGGATCAGTTGCGGTGGTTCCAGGCGCCGCCGGCCTTGCCGTGAATGGCAGCGCCGCCGCCCTTGCCGTTGGCCAAACCGCCACCGGGATATCCCTTGCTCCAGTCATGGCCGGCCCACGCACCGCCGGGCCACGGGCTGACAAGGGGCGGAATCTCGACACCGGTGCCGCCAGAGGTGGCGGCGTCGGCAATGCCCGAGATCACCGACGTCACCGGATCGCTACCGACCTTGGTGAACGGCGCTTTCTTGCCCCCGGGATTGACCGGCGCCACCGGATCGCTACCGACCTTCGTGACGGGCGCGGCATTGGCCACGGCCGCCGAGCCCAGGATTGCGGTGAGGCCGAGCGCCCCCGTCACCACGGCCGCACCGGCCATGCGCGTGAGCTTGTCGAGTCTTTCTCGCGTGGTTGACATGATCTTTCCTTTGCCAGGCCCGGCTCGACCGCCAGACCCTACGGCAAAATGTTACCGACGAGTAACCGAAAATATCAATCACTTGGGATCGAGGTCACAGAGCAATTTCTGGGCAAAATTGAGCACAGACCACTCAATCCAGACGACTTGGCGCCGGGCCCGCCGGACGTCGGATAAATCAGTTTGCTACCCGGTTCCCGGGGGCTGTCCGTGGGTTTCAGCGCAACGTCGACGGGATCAGTGGCTCGTCGAGCAGCCGACCGAAACGCTCGGTCAGCGTCACGCCCTCGGGCCGGGCATCCAGCCAGCCGCGCAGCAGGCGGTAACCCTCGATGTAGGTGGTGGTGTACGCCCGCCACAACGGCGAGGACAAAAAGCGCAACGTCTGGCGGGCCCGCTCGTCGTTGATCAACAGCCACCGCTTGAGGAATTCCACCACCTCGTCGACGTCGCGATGCTCGTCGTGCAGCATCAGTGCGGCGTCCTGGCGGACGTCGGCCAGCCCGGCCATCGCCTCGGAGATCGCTTCCGCGCGCTCACCGTCGAACCGCAGCCCAAGGTCGGCGTAGATGTCGGCGGCCCAGGCTCCCCAGCCTGGCCCGCTTCCCGTCGCTTCGCTCGCCCCGTCCCCGACGATCGCATGCAACGCCAGGTCCGCCAGGCCCTCGGCCATCAGGCATTGCGGGGTGTTGACGAGGAAGATCGTCTGTTCGGCCTGACCGTCCCGGGCCACCAGCCCGGCCTCCTTGCGGCAGTGCTCGGTGTGGTGCCCGGGATAGGACTCGTGGGCCACCAGCCGGGGCAGGTTGGCCATCTGTTGTTTGAGATCGGCGTTGACGGCCACGGTGGACTTGTAGTCACCCAGGTAATAGTTGAAGCCCGACCAGGGTTTGTCGGTGACCACCTCGTAGGTGATGGTCTCGGTCTCGGGCAGCGGGTAGGCGGCGCGCACCTTGTCCCGCAGGGCCGAGGAGAAGGCGTGAATGCACTCCTCGAGCCGGGCCGGCGGAATCTCGTCGCCGCTGCGGTGGGCCTGGATTCGTTCGGCCAGTGAGCCGGTGCCGCCGAGCGCCTCGTCGAGTTTGGCGTGGGCCTGCCGATACTTTTCCGGGTCTCCCTTGGCGATCCGGACGTCGAAGTAGGCCTGCACCTCGTCGACGAAACCGACGTCTTCCCCGGCGAACTTGCGGCCCGCACAGTTCAACGCGCGCAGGTGGGCCGCGAGGTATTCGGCCCGGCCGCGCTCGAGGTCGTCGGGGATCTCGCCGAGCAACCGGTCGGCCTGACGGGCCAGGTCAGCAGGGTCGGGCGTGGGCTCGTTCTCGACCGCGCGGCGCAGCTGCGGGTCTCCGGTGAACGAGTCGACATAGCCCTCCTCGACCCGGTCGAAGCGCAGACCGAGCAGTAGGTATTCGCGGATCAGAGTGCTGGAGTCCATCCCCTTCGCCATGACCACAACCGTAGATGTAAGACTGACCGAATGCCGCGGCCGAGCGAGCCGAGCCCCTATGTGGAGTTCGACCGAAGTCAATGGCGTGCCTTGCGCATGTCGACACCGCTGAAACTCAACGAGGATGAACTGCTGCGTCTGCGCGGTATGGGCGAGAAGCTCGATCTCCTCGAGGTCGAAGAGGTCTACCTTCCCCTGGCCCGGTTGATCCACCTGCAGGTGGCCGCGCGGCAGCGGTTGTTCGCCGCCACCGCGGAGTTCCTCGGTGAGCCGCAGCAGAATCCGGACCGGCCGGTGCCGTTCGTCATCGGCGTCGCCGGCAGTGTGGCGGTCGGCAAATCGACCACGGCCCGCGTGCTGCAGGCCCTGCTGGCCCGCTGGGGCCACCATCCCCGGGTGGACCTGGTCACCACCGACGGCTTCCTCTACCCGAACAAGGAACTGCATCGTCGGAACCTGATGCATCGCAAAGGGTTCCCGGAAAGCTATGACCGGCGGGCGCTGATGCGGTTCGTCACCGCGGTCAAGGCCGGCGCCGACGAAGCCTGTGCCCCCGTCTATTCACACCTGCTCTACGACATCGTACCCACCGAGAAGCAGGTGGTCCGGCATCCGGACATCCTCATCCTGGAGGGGCTCAACGTCCTGCAAACCGGTCCGGCCCTGATGATCTCGGACCTGTTCGACTTCTCGGTGTATGTCGATGCGCGCATCGAAGACATCGAGAAGTGGTACATCTCCCGGTTCCTGACCATGCGGTCGACGGCGTTCGCCGACCCGGCGTCACACTTCCACCACTATTCGACGTTGACCGATGAGCAGGCGGTCTTCGCCGCCCGCGACATCTGGCATTCCATCAACCGGCCCAACCTGATCGAGAACATCCTGCCGACCAGGCCGCGGGCCACGCTGGTGCTGCGCAAGGATGCCGACCATTCGATCAACCGGTTGCGGCTGCGCAAGCTCTAGGCAACTCCGGCCGGCGCTGTGATCAGCGGACCGCACCGCACATCGAAACGCTCCGCCACGGTGTCCAGAGTGCGCCGCAAGTGCTCGCGGTCTCGGTGATGGGTCGCCATGAACCGGGCAGTGCCCATCAGCTGTCGCGGCATCGGATACCACCGGTTGAAGTCCAGGCCGCAGTCCCGGAACACCTTGACCGGCAAGGCATCCGAGATGAGGCTCAGGTTGTACTGAGCCAGCGTGAACATCGCATACACCAGCGCCTTCTTGGATTCCTGCGCAAGGTCCTGCAGGTCGAGTTCATAGAGCGGGACGGTGTTCAGCTTGCCCAGAAACATCAGATGTGTCGCGAAGTAGGCGGCAAATGACGTCAGATGCATGGTGGCCGAACGCATTTGGATCGACAGAATCGACCCGTTGCCACAGACATACGGCTCGTAGGGATACTCGCCGTTGGCGAGGTACCCGGTGCAGTTCACAATCCAACTGCCCGGCGTGACGGCTTTTCTGGCCCCGCTGCGCAGCACCAGATCGGCGGAACCGTTGCTGTCGACGACGTCGACGAGGTGGTCCATCACCACGTCGTTCAGACCCGCCACGATGGCGGTGTTCTCGGCCTCCGACAGGACGCCGGCGACATAATGATCGGCTTGCTGTGTCGGGCAGGTGCCGTAGGCCGAGCGGAACCACCGAGCAACCTCGTCCTCGTTGGTGCCGTCGAAGAGCCGCGTCATCTCGATGGACAGCTTGGTCAACGAGGTCCCGCCCGACCAGCGCCGGGAACCGGCCGGGAAAAAGCGATCCCGACTGGCGAAGAACGTGCCCGAGCCCGCCACCATGTTCACCTCGCGCCCCGGACTCGACGTGATCAGTGCGTGCACGGTGTCCATGGCGGTCTTGCCGCTGCCGATCACCCACACCGGGGTGTCGCTGTCGTGAATCTCCCCCGAGCGCACGTCACATGAGTCAGGTGACACCGACCGCACCCGATCGCTGGAGAGCTCCAAAGCATCGTTGGGCGTCACCCGCACGCCGTAGGCCTTGATCAATCTGTCCGTCCGGAGAGTGTGCGTTTGCCCGTCACCGTCACGGCAGATGACTTGTACGGCACCGCCGCTCGTCTCCGCGGACTGGAAGTCCCAGCCGTAGCGTTCCTCCACGCGCACCCGCTGTTTGATCTGCTGCAGGCAGTAGCTGAAATGGTCGAGCACCTCGGGTTTGGTGGCCAGATATGAGGGCTCGCGACCCAGGGTCCACTTGATGTTGCCTGCGGTGAACATGGGATGCGGTTGATGCAGCCGCACATACGGATACGTATCCACCCACATGCCGCCGACCCGAGGGCGACGGTCGATCAGGATGATCTTCTGATCAGGTCTCAGGTAGGTGCTGGCCACGAACAGCGCGTTCAAGCCGCACAGGCCGGCACCGACAATGCACACATCGCAATCTTCTGAAGGCATCGCAATTCTCCCGGATATCGCCGCGTGAGTTCAGTGTGCGTCCGAGAGATCGCCACGCCACGAGTAGTGCACTACCCGACTTTCAACGGGAGCAACACCCAGAGCCTCGGGCCCCGGGTGTTGCTGTCGGCGAGAATCAGGCCGGAATCCGCTTGACCCCCACGTACTGCAGTTCGGCCATCACCAGCGTGTAGAGGCCGGTGGCGATGACGACAACCACACCGGCCGTGGTGAGTGTCATGGTGAAGACGGCGGCCAGAGCGATGACGGTGCAGGCGGCATTGGCGATCACGGTGCCGATGCCGGCGGGACGTACCCGTTCGATCCCGGCGAGGGCGAACACCGCGATGCCGTACACGACCGAGAAGATGCCGACGCCGTATTCGACCGACGTGGGCAGGCCGGTGAGATCAGCGAACCACCCGGCGGCGGCCAGCAGCGCGATGCCGCTGATCCCGACGAGAACGGCGTCCAGTCGCATGGCCAGGCGCAGTAACGAATCTGTCTGGGTCTGGGTGGCGGTGATGGCGGACATGAATCTCCTTCTCTGGTGGTGATTACTCGTCGTGCATTCACGTCGATCGGTGGAACACCTCCGACCTTGCTCACCAGCCGCTGCCAGATCGACGCCAAACACTGCCAAGCACTGCCAAGTGCAGGTCAGCGGCGGTTCGGGGTCCTACCGAGCGGCGGAGCCGACGGCCGCCAGATCGCCGCGCAGATCCGCGGCGATCACGCGCGCGGCGGCGTTCTGCCAGTTGTGCAGTGAGCGCTGCGGCACCTCGGTGACGAACCACTGCCAGGCTTGGCGGGCCACCGGGTCGAGCCCGGCCGCGGTGGCGTTCTGCGCATAGGCGCGGACCCCGACGACGTAGGGGAAGTACAGCGAGTTGTAGTGCCGCCACTGTTCGGTGGTGCCGAAGTCGCCGCCGTCGCGGGGTTTGAGCGCGGCGATGCGATCGGCCAGCAGGGCCTTGAGCTCGTTGGCCCGCTCCAGGGGTTGATCCGGCGCCCCGCGCTGGGCCAGCCGGGCGTCGATGGCGGGCAGCGCGGTCAGCGGGCTGGCGACGAGCTTGGACAGATCACCGTAGTGGCCGAGGGCGCGGCGGGTGAGCCGGATGAACGCGTCGTCGTCGATGTCACCGAGCGGGTGACCGGCCCGCAGCGGCAGCGCCGCCTCGGTCTGACGCAGGGCCTCCCGGTCGGCGCGCAGGTCCGGTGACCGGGAGAAGGCCAGCCGGTCGAGCACCCCGGCCAGCGGATCGGCCAGCACCTCCACCGCCACCGCGACTGCCAGGCTGGTGAACAACAGCACGGTCAGCACGGTGTGGCCCGTCCCCGCGTCGAGCACCACCATCCCGATGAGGGCTTGCGCGGCGAACGGCACCGCGATCACCAGGGTGCCGATGATCGAGCGACGCATGTCCGCCCGCACCGCCTGCCCCTCGTCGAAGGCGTCCCAGATCGCCACGGCCACCCCGAGCAGCGCGACATCGAATCCCGTCGACGCCAGGGCCAGCCAGCTGGGCACCAGCCCGAGCGGGATCACCAGGATCGCGTTGCCCAGCGCGAAGAACAACGTGGCGACGATGATGAAACCGACGACCGACCCGGGCTTGGCACCACCGAGTACGGCCTTGACCATGGCGCCCAATGACGACAGCGAGATCACCGCGAACATCACCCAGTGCCCGGTGCGCAGCGGGCCGTCGACGCTGCCCGCCATCGCCGCCCCGGCCAGCGCCAGGACCGCGACGGCGAAGATCGCCGCGATCTCCCCGACACGGGAGCGGAAGGTGTCCGCCGGGCGCGCGAGTTCGACCATCACGGCGAACCAGGCGATACCCGGCAGCGCCACCAGATAGATCTCGATGCGACTGAGCATCTCCGAGCCGGTGACGAGCCGGACCGCGTCGAGCGCGACGACGACGGCGAAACTCGTCAGCCCGATCGCGGCGAGGACGAGGACGGGTTTACGCGGGTCTCGGGCCAGCAGGTAGAGGCCCAGCCACCAGCTGAGCGTGAAGACCACCGCCGACAGCGCAGCCATGGGTCAAGTGTGGCACTATTTGCCGAACCGGCGATGCCGGGCGGTGTAATCGCGGAGGGCGCGCAGGAAGTCGACGCGGCGGAAGGCGGGCCAGTACGCCTCGGTGAACCACATCTCCGAATATGCGCTCTGCCACAACAGGAATCCGGACAGGCGTTGCTCACCGGAGGTGCGAATGACCAGATCGGGGTCGGGTTGGCCTGAGGTGTACAGGTTCTCCGAGATGCCGTCGACCGTGACGGCGTCCACGAGCTGCTCGGCGGACGCGCCGTTGGCCAGCTCCTTGGACAACAACGAGCGCACCGCGTCGACGATCTCCTGGCGCCCGCCGTAGGCGACGGCGACGTTGACGTGAAACTTTCCGTCCCGGCCGTTGGTGCTCTCGACGGCCTCACGCAGTCGCCGGGCCGGCTCCTCGCCCAGCAGCTCGAGGTCGCCGACAGTGCGCACGCTCCAGGTGTTCGTCGGGGCGCAGATCTCTTCGACGACGTCGGTGATGATCTCCAGCAGCGCGGCCAGCTCTTCGGGATCGCGCTGCAGGTTCTCCGTCGAGAGCAGATACACCGTCGTCATCTCGATGCCGGCGGCCTGGCACCAGCGCAACATCTCGGCGATCTTGGCGGCGCCCATCCGGTAGCCGATGCTGACATCGTCGTAACCCGCGTCACGTGCCCAGCGGCGATTGCCGTCACACAACACGGCGATGTGGCGGGGCAGTTCGGATCTGGCCTGCGCCAGCTCCTGGCGCAACCGCATCTCGTAGAGCCGGTAGGCCGGTTCTTTGAGCCGCGGGGGAATGATGTCCACGACAACCCAGACTACTGTGAGCACCGGGGAACACCATGTGTTGTCAATGGAGGTGACATGACCGCGCCGACCGGTAGCACCAAGCCGTATCGCTCAGCCGCCGCGTTGAGCCGGCCCGCCGAAGACCTGCCCGAGGCCGTCGCCGAAGGTGTCGCCCAGTTCCTCGGCAAACCACGCGCACGGGGCTGGATCCACGTCTACTCGGCGGTGGTGGCATTCATCGCCGGCGCGGCCCTGGTGTCGGTGTCCTGGTCGGTGGAGTCGTTGCGCGCCGGGCTGGCCACCCTGCTCTACACCTTCACGATCGTGGCGATGTTCACCGTCAGCGGGACGTACCACCGGGTGAACTGGAAATCGGCGAACGCCCGCAAATGGATGAAGCGCCTGGATCATTCGATGATCTTCATCTTCATCGCGGGCAGCTACACCCCGTTCGCGCTGTTGGCGCTGCCCGAGTCCAAAGGCATGGTGCTGTTCTGGATCGTCTGGGGCGGGGCGATCGCGGGCGTGTTGCTCAAGATGTTCTGGCCGTCAGCCCCGCGCTGGCTCGGGGTCCCGCTGTACATCCTGTTGGGCTGGGTGGCGGCCTGGTTCATCGGGCCGATCATGCACGGCGCCGGCGTGGCCGCGGTGGTGTTGCTGATCGTCGGCGGCGCGCTCTACAGCATCGGCGGCGTGCTCTACGCGCTGAAGTGGCCGAACCCGTGGCCGACCACGTTCGGTCACCACGAGTTCTTCCACGCCTGCACGGCCGTCGCGGCGATCTGCCACTACATCGCCATGTGGTTCGCCGTCTTCTGAGCTACAGCTGCTTGACGTCGGCGGCCGACCAGTATGCCTTCATCGCGGTGATCTGGCCGTCGGCGTTGAACGTCATCACCTCGATCGGCTCGATCCGCATCGCGTCACCGACGTTGATGGCAAACAGGAACGCCGCCTCATGGCCGCCCGGACGGAACTGCAGCAGCTCGGTCGTGATGGCGGCGCCTGCCGCGGTGAGGTTCTTGTAGAAGCCCTCGATCGCCTGGCGTCCGATGTGCACCTCACCGCTGCCCACCGGATCCTCCAGCGTCGCGTCGTCGGCGTACAGCGCGGCGACCTCGGCCGCGGAACCACCGGCAACGGTGTCTAGGTAACGCTTGACGAAGGATTCCAGGGCTGCGGCATCGTGGCTCATGGCCGCGAGGCTACACGGCGCCGGTTGAACCGTCCGGCAGTTCACCACCCAGTGAGATGGCGAGCTCGGCGACCGTCGTCACCGGCAGGTCGCACACCGTGCCGCGGCAGACGTATGCGGCGTCGGCGCCGTCCACCCGATCGCGTCCATTGAGTAGCGCCGAAGAGCCGGGGGCGCCACCGATCACGATCGCCCCACCGGGTGCCATGCGGCGTGCGGCGGCCAAGAGATCAGAGGTCGCCTCACCGGCCACCGCGATCTGGATCGGCCCGCGCACCTGGGCCTCGGCCACCGCCAGCCAATGCCCGCCGGAGCGGGCCGCGCGCGCCAAGATCGGCGTCGCGGAGGACAAAGTCGCTTGTGCGGCATCGAGATAGCGCGGTGAGCCGGTCAGGTGGCCGCCCAGCTGTAGCGCCTCGGCGATCAGCGACGCGCCTGACGGCGTCGCGCCGTCGATCGGGTCCGCCGGCCGAACCATGAGTTGCTCGGCATCGTCGGCGGTGTCGAACCACCGACCCGGCTGATCCGGATCGGCGAAATGGTCCAGCGCGGTGTCCAGCAGGCCGGTGGCCTCGTCCAGCCCGAACCCGGTCAGCTGGTAGAGCGTCAGCAACGCAGTGGCCAGCGCCGCGTGGTCCTCCAGAATCGCCGCGCTGTCGCCCACCTGGCCACCCAGGCTGGCCCGGCGCAGCCGTCCGTGCACCAGGTGCAGATCCAGTATCCGTCGTGCGCATTGCTCTGCGGCAGAAAGGAATTCGGGCCGATTCAGCGCCACCGACGCCTCGGCCAGGGCTGTGATGGCCAGGCCGTTCCAGGCGGTCACCACCTTGTCGTCGCGGGCCGGCTGGGGACGCAGCGCGCGGGCGGCCGACAACTTCGTGCGTACCGCCTCGAAGCGGGCTTCGTCGTCCGGATCGCGCCGCAGCTGCAGCACCGAGGCCCCGTGCTCGAACGTGCCGGCCGGCGTCACGCCGAAAAGTGAAGCAGCCCAAGCGCCGTCGTCGTCGCCCAGAACAGAACGCAGTTCGTCCGGGGTCCACACATAGGTCAAACCCTCATGTCCCCCGGCATCGGCGTCCAATGCCGAGGTGAACATGCCACCGGCCTCCAGGTCCGACAGCACGAACGTGGCGGTTTCCTGGGTTATCTTGCGCGCCAATGGGTCCTGCGTGCGACGCGCCAGGTGCGCATAGGCCCGCAGCAACAGCGCATTGTCGTAAAGCATCTTTTCGAAATGCGGCACCACCCAGTGCGGGTCGACGCTGTAGCGGGCGAAGCCACCGGCCAGCTGGTCATAGATACCGCCGCGGGCCATCGCCGAGCAGGTGCGCTGCACGGCCTGCAACGCGGCCACCGACCCGGTGCGTTCGTGGTGGCGCAGCAACGCTTCCAGCAGGGCCGAGGGCGGAAACTTGGGGGCTCCGCCGAATCCTCCGTTTGCGGAATCCTCGTCGTTCAGCACTGCGGCCACCGCGTGGTTGCACAGCTCGGGGGCCACCGGCGCTTCCCCGCCGGGCAGCCCGGCCGACATCGACCGCAGCTCGGCGGTGATCTGATCCGAGGCCCGTTCGACCTCGTCGCGGCGGTCGCGCCAGGTCTCGGCGACAGCGGCCAGCAGTTGCAGGAAACCGAGCTTGGGGTAGTAGGTGCCACAGAAGAAGGGCCGGCCGTCGGGGGTCAGGAAGCAGGTCATCGGCCAGCCGCCCTGCCCGGTCAGGGCGACGGTGGCGTTCATGTACACCGCGTCCAGATCCGGACGCTCCTCACGGTCGACCTTGATGCAGACGAATCCGTCGTTGAGCACCGCTGCCACGTCGTCATCCTCGAACGACTCATGGGCCATCACATGGCACCAGTGGCAGGCCGCGTATCCGATCGACAGCAGGATCGGGACGTCCCGTTCGGCGGCCTCTGCGAGCGCCTCGGGCGTCCACTCTCGCCAGTGCACCGGATTGTCGGCGTGCTGGCGTAGGTACGGGCTGGTGGACCCGCCGAGCGTGTTACCCGGTACCCGGCTCACGTGGCTGACCCTGGCTATCCGGGGCGTGATCGGGGGCTTGGTCGAGGGAACTGTCCACCGAGCCGTCGGCGGTGCCCTCGTCGGCGGCCTGGTCGGGCTCGGGGTGCTGCGGGTCGAAGGACTCGGGAAGCTTGCGCAGGTGCCGGTTCATCGACCAGACCAGAGCGAACGTGCCGATCAGCAGCGCCACCGTGATCAGCAGACCCAGCGGCGTCGCCTTGCCGAACTCCGGGCCGGTGTTACGCGGCTCGTCGGCGAGCAGTGTGATCACTGCGGTGAAGGTGTCGATCATCTCTCAATCCCGGTGAACAGGTCGTCTTCCGGCAACTTCACCGGCACGCGCGACCGCGCCAACTCGAACTCCTCAGTCGGCCACAACCGCTGCTGCCACTCGATCGGCGCATGGAAGAAGTCGCCCTTCGGGTCGATCTGGGTCGCGTGTGCGCGCAGCGCGTCGTCACGCTGACTGAAGTACTCCGAGCATTCAACACGGGTGGTGACCCGATTGGCGAATATGTCGTGATCGGGGTCCCAATGCTCGAGCCATTTGGCGAAGGGACCCTGCTGACCGTTCTTGGCGAACTCGTCCTGCAGCAGCTGCATGCGCTGACGCAGGAAGCCGTGGTTGTAGTACAGCTTCGACACGCTCCACGGCTGCCCCGCATCGGGGTAGAGCCGGTAGTCGGCGGCCGCCTCGTACGCCGCCACCGACACCTGGTGGCAGCGGATGTGGTCAGGGTGCGGGTAGCCGCCGTTCTCGTCGTAGGTGGTCAGCACGTGCGGCCGGAATTCACGGATCACCCGCACGAGCCGGTGCACCGGCTCGTCCAGCGGAACCAGCGCGAAACAGCCTTCCGGCAGGTCGGGCAACGGGTCACCCTCGGGCAGGCCCGAGTCGACGAACCCGAGCCAGTGATGCTCGACGCCGAGGATCTCGGCGGCTTTCGCCATCTCGTCCCGGCGCACCTCGTGGATCCGGCCATGCACCTCGGGTAGATCCATCGCCGGGTTCAGGATGTCACCGCGCTCGCCACCGGTCAGCGTCACGACCATGACGCGCGCTCCCTCGGCCGCATAGCGCGCGGTGGTCGCCGCACCCTTGCTGGACTCGTCGTCCGGGTGCGCATGTACCGCCATCAACCGCAGTTCACTCATGTCGCTTTCATCTAACTACGGCGTCCTCTTACCTATGCCCGCTGCCCAAGCCTCGACGTCCAGACGTTGCCTGGGCTCGGGAACCAACTTGTCTCGACCTATAGTTCCAGTTCTGATGATCGAACGCCCTGCCGCCCGCTACGGATCCCGCCAAATGAGCCGCCGGACCCGGCGCTGGATCACGTTCGCCCTGGTCGCCCTGGTGGTGGCGGCCGGTGTGGTCCTTGCGCTCGTGGCCTACCAGCGGTTGGGCAGCGGCGAGGTGAAGGGCGAGCTCAGCGCCTATGAACTGATCGACAACCAGACGGTGTCGGTGACGATCGGGGTGACCCGGCCGGACCCGTCGATCCCCGTGGTGTGCATCGTGCGGGCCCGCTCGATCGACGGAAGCGAAACCGGACGGCGCGAGTTTCTGGTCGGCCCATCCGATCAGCGGGTGGTGCAGGCGACCGCGGAGGTGAAATCGAGCCGGCCACCCGTGATCGGCGATGTCTACGGCTGCGGTACCGATGTGCCGTCTTACCTGGTAGCGCCCTGATTCTGCGGCGCGCAACAAACGCCGAACTGCGATTACATGAAGATTCGCCTGCCGCTCGGTGGTACGATTGTGCGATACACGGTTCCTCGCTGGGGCCGTGTATTGCTGCATTAGCGCTCAGTTAGGCGCTTGCGTCTGCGGCAATACACGCGCATGCCTCCGGCCCGGAAACGACCGACTTCGGACACAGGGGGGCGCGCGAGCGCCGCAGGACCAACACAGACAGGAGCACGAGAACATGACCGACACTCAGGTCACCTGGCTCACTCAGGAGGCATTCGACCGGTTGAAGGCGGAGCTGGATCAGCTGATCGCCAACCGGCCGGTGATCGCCGCCGAGATCAACGATCGCCGCGAAGAGGGCGACCTGCGTGAGAACGGTGGCTACCACGCCGCCCGCGAGGAGCAGGGCCAGCAGGAGGCTCGGATCCGTCAGCTCCAGGAGCTGCTCAACAACGCCAAGGTCGGCGAGGCTCCCAAGCAGTCCGGCGTCGCACTGCCCGGTTCGGTCGTCAAGGTGTATTACGACGACGACAAGAAGGACACCGAGACGTTCCTGATCGCCACCCGCCAGGAAGGCATCAGCGACGGCAAGCTGGAGGTCTACTCCCCCAACTCACCGCTGGGCAGCGCTTTGATCGACGCCAAGGTCGGCGAGTCGCGCACCTACACCGTGCCCAACGGCAGCACCGTCAAGGTCACCCTGATCAGCGCTGAGCCCTACCACGCCTGACGGGCGCCCCGGGGGTAAGCACTACAGTCGGGGAAATGGCGCAAATCGCCGAAGACCTGTTCCTGCTTTTGCTGGACAACGCCGCCGCACAACCCGGGCTGGACCGTCGTCGCAGGGAGAAAGTGCTCAGCGCGGCCGTCCTGCTCGACCTGGCCTACGCCTGCCGGATTCGCCCGGCCATGGCCGACGAGCCCGTCGAGGCGGGCCGGCTGATCGCCCTGAGCGGTGATTGGCCCGCCGACCCGGTCGGCGACGCGGCGTTCCACGTACTGCAACGTCGACCGCTGGCGCCGGAGACGGCGCTGGCCAAACTGGGCCGGTACACCCAGAGCACTCTGGAACAGCAGCTGGAACGCGTCGGGCAGATCCGGCGCGTCCGCATGCCCGGCAAGGGTTTTCCGGGCCGCCCGGTGTACTGCTGGCCGCTGACCAATCGCGAGCGGGTCAGCCAGGCGCGGGCGGCGTTGCTGGCCGCTTTGTTCGACGGCCACAATCCGGTACCGGCCATCGCCGCGATCATCTGCCTGCTGCACGCCGTCGACGGCTTAGGGGCGGTGTTGAGCCTCAACGACCGGGGCTGGCGCTGGGTGCACGCCCGGTCCACCGAGATCGCCACCGGCAGCTGGGTGGACGAGACCGCGTCGGCGCTGCCGGAGATGAATCTGGCGGTGACGACGTCGGCGTTACGCCCGGCCCTGATGTCCTGACTTTTCTTCCGCGAGCAGACGTAAACCCGTAGCTTTTCTGGCGAAAAGGTACGGGTTTACGTCTGCTCGGCGTCAGTGGCCGAGGGCCTGCTCCAGGTCGGCCAGCAGGTCGGCCGCATGCTCGATGCCCACCGACAGCCGCACCAGGTCGTCGGGCACTTCAAGCTGTGAGCCGGCGGTCGAGGCGTGGGTCATCGCACCCGGGTATTCGATCAACGATTCCACCCCACCGAGCGACTCGGCAAGAATGAAAAGCTCGGTGCGCGAGCACAATTCACGTGCCGCATCCGGCCCGCCGCGCAGTCGCAGGCTGACCATGCCGCCGAAACCGGACATCTGACGCGCCGCCACATCATGGTTGGGGTGGCTGTCCAGGCCGGGATAGAGCACCGTTTCCACGGCCGGATGCCCGTCGAGGAATTCGGCGATCAGCGCGGCATTTTCGCTGTGCTGACGCATTCGCAGCACCAGGGTCTTGAGCCCGCGCATGGTCAGATACGCATCGAACGGCCCCGGCACGGCCCCGGCGCCGTTCTGCAGGAAGGCGAATGCCGCGTCGAGTTCCTCGTCGTTGGTCAGCAGCGCGCCGCCCACCACATCCGAGTGCCCACCGATGTACTTGGTGGTCGAGTGCAACACGATGTCCGCCCCGAGCAGCAGCGGCTGCTGCAGCGCCGGGGAGGCAAAGGTGTTGTCCACCAACACCTTCACCCCCGAGGACGACGCGATCTGCACGATCCCGGCGATATCGGCCACGTTCAGCAACGGGTTGGTCGGGGTCTCCACCCAGATCAGCCGGGTCCGCGGGGTGAGCGCCGAGCGCACCGCATCCAGGTCACTCAGCGGCACCGGGGTGTGCGTGACCTGCCACTGCGAGAACACCTTGTCGATGAGCCGGAAGGTGCCGCCGTAGGCGTCGTCGGGGATCACCACGTGGTCACCGGGCCGCAGCACCGCCCGCAGCGCACAGTCCGTGGCGGCCATGCCCGAGGCGAAGGCCCGCCCGTAGGCGGCCTCCTCGACCGCCGCCAGTGCTGCCTCCAGCGCCTGGCGGGTGGGGTTTCCGGTGCGGGCGTACTCGAAGCCGCCGCGGAGCCCACCGACGCCGTCCTGCGCGAAGGTCGAGCTGGCATAGATCGGGGTGTTGACGGCTCCGGTGCCCGGGTCGGGTCGGTAACCGGCGTGGATGGCTTTTGTGGCCAGACCGTGCCACCTGCGCTGTTCACTCATAACGTGACGAGCCTATCGGGGCGGATACCCGTACGGGTTGGGAGCGCCCTGTGGCCCGGGAAATACCGGAGGCGCGGGAGCGGTGACGGGGGCCGGGACGCACACGGTGGCCACCAATTTGTCGGCGATGGTCTGGCGCTTGTTGTCCCACAGCGGCATCAGATAGCCGATGTAGAAGATGCTGTCGACGAAGTGGGCCACCTGTCGGAGCAGTGACATGCCGAATCCGATCGGCTGGCCGGTCTTCTCGCTGATCACCTTGAACTTCATCACCTGCTTGCCGATGCTCTGACCGGTCTTGCCCTGGCGGTAGCCGTAGTTCCACACCGGGAACGCGAGCGTCGCCGCGAACAGCGCCAGCGTCGCCAGGACTATCAGTGCGACGACTCCGTCGGAGGGCTCGCCGGAGGACGTGGCGGCCGCCACGATGCCCATGAGAATGCCGTACCCGACGAACAAGATCCCGAAGACCGGAACCTGGTCGATCACATAGGCCAGCGCCCGATCCAGCCATGAGGTGTAGGCGTTCGGGTTCGGCACAGGCTGGTTCGGGTTCCACTGCGGTGACGGGTACGCCGGCGGGTAGGGCGCCGGAGCCGGCGGCGGGTAGCCGGTGGCGCCGGCCGGCGAGTACGGCATCTGCGGGGGTGCCGGATGGCCGGTGGGCCCGGGGCCATATGGATTGCCCTGGCCCGCATGGGGATACGGGTTGGGGTACGGGTTCGACGTGTTGGGACCGGGGGCATATCCGGGGCCTGGCGGCTGAGTCATGTGCAAATGATGTCACGCGGCACGACGCCCACGACGCAGGCATTTCTGCCGTACGCGCCGTGGGCGTCGAAGCGGTCGAACTACGGGGTCAGCGGGGCCAGCTGAGCGCCGTTGAGCCGGCGCCAGGCATACACAGTGATCAGCGACAGCAACGGGTACGCCACCAGCAGGCCGATGCCACACAGCAGGGTGCCGACCAAGCCCACGACGAGGACCACGAGCCACGTCAGGGCGACCGGCCCGAAGTTGGCCTTGGACAGCTCGAAGCTCGCCTTGACGGCCTCGATACCGGAGAGATTGCGATCCAGCACCGCCACCGTGGTGAACATCAACATGATCGAGGCGATGATGCCGGGGATGACGCACAAGACGACGCCGATGCCGATGATGACCGAGGACACCACCGAGGCGACGACGACGTTGCCGACGTTGCGTGGCCGGAAGAAGGATCCGATGGTCACCGGCGTGCCGTTGGCGATGTCGAGCATTCCGCCGATGTAGGCCGACTGGATCACCGCGCCGATCACCACGCCCACGAGCATGACGATCAGCGAGACCAGGATTCCGGCGCCGCCCATCGAGAAGCTGTAGGAGCCGTCTTCACCTTCCACCTCGGTGAACGGCGCCTCGATCATCCGGAAGACGACCTGCAACACAACGTAGATCAGCCCGAAGACCAGGGTCGGCACAAGCACCTCGGCGGGATGCTTGCTGAACTTGTTCCAGGCCCAGGAGAACGCGTCACCCACGCTGTAGGGCGCACCGCCGAAGCTGGGCGCGCCGGCCGGCGGGTAGCCGGGAGCGGGATATCCGCCGGGCGCCGGGTAACCCGGGGGCGGGAATCCACCGCCCTGCGGTGGAGGCGGGGGTGGGTAAGCACCGCCCCTGTCTCGTA
>NZ_MBEJ01000118.1 GCF_001953975.1 Mycobacterium sp. NS-7484 | reverse complement strand
GGCGCCGGGGTGCCGCGCCGCGGGGCGCCGCCGCCGCGGCCGCCCCGGGGCCGGGGGGCGGGGGTCGCCGCCGGCGGCGCCGGGGCGGTTCAGCGCGCTGATGATGCCGGTGGTGACGGTGCCTTCCAGGCCGAGCGGCGAGCCGATCGCCACGACGTCCTGGCCCACCCGCAGGTTGGCCGACGAGCCGAGCGTGATCGGGGTCAGGTTCGAGACGTCCTGCGCGCGCACCACGGCGATGTCGCTGCTGGGATCGGTGCCCACCACCGTGAACGGCTTGGTGGTGCCGTCGGAGAACGTCACCTTGGTCTGGGCGGAGGACGGGGCGCCCCCCGGCGGAAGGGCCGGCGTGCCGGGTTTGGCAGCGGCCTGCACGACGTGGTTGTTGGTCAGGATGAGCCCGTCGGCGGTCAGGATGATGCCCGAGCCTTCCTCCGAGGCGCGGCCCAGATCGGTCTCGAGCTTGACCACGCTCGGCACCACCTTGGCTGCCACCTGCTCGACCGACCCGGGCGGCAAGGCGGCGGCGGGAACTGTGGGCGCGGCGCCGAGGCCCTGGGTGCCCAGCCGCGGATGGTCGTCGTGCACCAGGGTGGCGACGCCACCGCCGACACCGGCCGACACGACGGCGACTGCGAGGGCGCCGGCGACCAGACCGGCCCGGGAGCGTTTCTTGGCCGGGATCGGCTGCGGGCTGGCCGGGATCCGGTATGGGTCATATGGGGCGCGGTAGGCCTGCTGCGGCTGCTGTTGCGGCTGCTGCTGTTGCGGCTGCTGCCGCGCATAACGCCAGTCGTACTGCTGCGACTGGTACGGATCTGGACGCGCACCGGCGTATCCGGGGGCGACGCTGCCAGGATGTTGATCCGGCTGCTGGGGGTACCTCGGGTGGTTCGTCATTGTGCTGCGTGCTCTTCTCTTGTAAATGGTCCGGGGTCGGCGCTGGGGCCGCCCCGACCCGTATCTCCAACCCCTGTCTGTTATACACATCTCCGCGCCCACGCGACCGGCGCCGATGGCGTATGGCGTGGTGTGGTGGCAAAAAAAAAGGGGGGGGGGCCGGGGGGGGGGG
>NZ_MBEJ01000117.1 GCF_001953975.1 Mycobacterium sp. NS-7484 | reverse complement strand
ATCGGCGATTGGGACGAAGTCGTAACAAGGTAGCCGTACCGGAAGGTGCGGCTGGATCACCTCCTTTCTAAGGAGCACCACGATAAACATCGTCCATTGGGGATGGTGTAGCCGTGAGGAACCGGTTGCCTGTAGTGGGCACGGTTTGGTGCACAACAAACGTTGAGCCGCAAGGGATTTTGCGGTGAGGGAACTGCCAGACACACTATTGGGCTTTGAGACAACAGGCCCGCGGTCCTGTCCCGTTGGGGGCAGGGGGTGTGTTGTTGCTCCATCTTTGGTGGTGGGGTGTGGTGTTTGATTTGTGGATAGTGGTTGCGAGCATCTAGCACGCAGAATGTGGCATCTGCCTTCGGGTGGGTGTTGTTTTTGTGTGTTGATGTGCAATTTCTTTTGAAACTCATTTTTGGTTTTTGTGTTGTAAGTGTTTAAGGGCGCATGGTGGATGCCTTGGCACTGGGAGCCGATGAAGGACGTTGGAGGCTGCGATATGCCTCGGGGAGCTGCCAACCGAGCGTTGATCCGAGGATGTCCGAATGGGGAAACCCGGCACGAGTGATGTCGTGTCACCTGGCACTGAATACATAGGTGTCAGGGGGGAACGCGGGGAAGTGAAACATCTCAGTACCCGTAGGAAGAGAAAACAAAATT
Source organism: Mycobacterium sp. NS-7484 (assembly GCF_001953975.1). Classification (GTDB taxonomy): domain Bacteria; phylum Actinomycetota; class Actinomycetes; order Mycobacteriales; family Mycobacteriaceae; genus Mycobacterium. The sequence goes on along the minus strand of NZ_MBEJ01000117.1, from coordinate 716 downwards.
GTGATTCCGTGAGTAGTGGCGAGCGAAAGCGGAGGATGGCTAAACCGTATGCATGTGATACCGGGTAGGGGTTGTGTGTGCGGGGTTGTGGGACCTGTTTTTCCAGTTCTACTCGGCTGGAGGGTAGTGAGAAAATGTTGTGGTTAGCGGAAGTGGTTTGGGATGACCTGCCGTAGACGGTGAGAGCCCGGTACGTGAAAACCTGACATCTACCTTGAACGGTGTTCCCGAGTAGCAGCGGGCCCGTGAAATCTGCTGTGAATCTGCCGGGACCACCCGGTAAGCCTGAATACTTCCCAGTGACCGATAGCGGATTAGTACCGTGAGGGAATGGTGAAAAGTACCCCGGGAGGGGAGTGAAATAGTACCTGAAACCGTGCGCTTACAATCCGTCAGAGCCTTCCACTTTGTGGTGGGGTGATGGCGTGCCTTTTGAAGAATGAGCCTGCGAGTCAGGGACATGTCGCGAGGTTAACCCGGGTGGGGTAGCCGCAGCGAAAGCGAGTCTGAATAGGGCGTATCCACACAGTAGTGTGTGGTGTAGTGGTGTGTTCTGGACCCGAAGCGGAGTGATCTACCCATGGCCAGGGTGAAGCGCGGGTAAGACCGCGTGGAGGCCCGAACCCACTTAGGTTGAAGACTGAGGGGATGAGCTGTGGGTAGGGGTGAAAGGCCAATCAAACTCCGTGATAGCTGGTTCTCCCCGAAATGCATTT
>NZ_MBEJ01000116.1 GCF_001953975.1 Mycobacterium sp. NS-7484 | reverse complement strand
CGAAGTACATGCCCGAAAGTGTGCTTACGGTCAGGCGAGTGGTCAGGTACCTGAGCGTTTCCGACGTCGCCAAGCGGACCGGACTGTCGCTGAACACGATCAAGGCCTACAGCCAGACGCCGGGGAAGTTGCCGCAGCCCGACGCGCTGATCGGTGAGCGGGTGAAGGGATGGCTGCCGAGCACCATCGACGTGTGGAATGAGCGCCGGCTGCGCGGCTAGGCCGCCGCTGCGCCCTGGGGCTCGTGCTCGTCATCTCGGCAGTATTCGTCGATGATGCGCTGCATGGCCGGTGTGACCTCGGCAAGCGGTTCGAGGCGGAACGGATCGAGCATGTCGATCCCCTCGGCGCGGCGGGAATCCGAAACCTTCGTGTAGATCTCGGTGGTTGCGAGGTTTTGATGCCGCAGCAGCGTTTGAACCACGCGAATGTCGACGCCGGCCTCCAGCAGTGCGGTGCCGAACCAGTGCCGCAGCCAGTGCGCCGAACCCGGCACCCCGGCTCTCACCATGGCTTCCTTGATGGTGCCGCAGATCGATTCGCGGCGTTGGTGGCCGTGGTCGACGCCCGGGAACCAGTAGCCGCGGCGTGGCATCTGGTAGGCGATTTCGAGGACGCGATGGTGCAACGGCAGCGTGGCGGTCAGGCCGCCCTTGCCGGTGACGGTGACAGTCCGGGCGATGAGGTCGAAGTCCTCGCCTTTGACCTTGGCGATCTCGTGGGCGCGGAATCCCTCGAAGGCCG
>NZ_MBEJ01000115.1 GCF_001953975.1 Mycobacterium sp. NS-7484 | reverse complement strand
CGGTGCCTTGACGCCGGGGGTGAACAGGTTGCCGCCGGTGGGGCTGATCGACTTCTCGGTCGGCTCGACCGGTGGCGGCGGGGCCGGGGTGGCCGGCGGCGTCGTTGTCGTTGTCGTTGTCGTCGTGGTGGTGGGCGTGGTGGTTTCGGGACCTTTTTCTTCCTCGGTACCGCATGCGGCGGTGAACGAAATCATCCCGATGACTGCTGCACCGCCTGCGATGACGGTGAGCCGACGAGTCAACTGCCCTGATTTCATGTGCGTTTCCTCACTGTCCCGCAGGTGTTGCAGAGTTGGCCTTGGTGAATCACGGTGGATTCCCACTCCTTGCAACGCAGATCGTGGTTCAGCCCATCCACATCATCCGTGGCGGATCTGGTGCACGCACTTTAGCTCAGTGGTGAGACACCTGCAGGAGCATTCCTGCAGGTGTCACACCACTGTGGCGGGAAGCGTCGGCGCTATCCGAGGTTCTCCCTGTTGCCGGGAATGGCGGTGGGTGCGCCCGGTGCCTTGACGCCGGGGGTGAACAGGTTGCCGCCGGTGGGGCTGATCGACTTCTCGGTCGGCTCGACCGGTGGCG
>NZ_MBEJ01000114.1 GCF_001953975.1 Mycobacterium sp. NS-7484 | reverse complement strand
CCGGGGTGTGTGTGAGGCCGATCCGCGGACCATGGCGCAGCGTCGCGCTGATGCGTTGGGGGCGTTGGCGGTCGGGGAACAGCAGCTGACCTGCCAGTGCGGCAGCCCGCAGTGTCCGGCTGCCGGGGCCGATCCACGCTCGAGCAGTGTGGTGGTGCACCTGCTCACCGATCAGCTGCCCCAACACGTTCCCGCACCGCAGGACAACGACGGCCAGGCCGGTGACGTTGGCGATACTCCAGGCGAGGCCGATGCCGAGGCCGCCGTGCCCGCTGAGCCCGTCCACGACACCGCCGAGCCGGTGCAGAAGCCGGTCGAGAAGGTGGTGGCGCAGACGCCGCGGGATGCCCGATTGCATGGCGACTCGACGAACTTCGTTGCCGATGACACTCCGGCGGTTGCCGGTAGCCCCGCGGTGATCCTCGGTGGTGGGATTGTGCCGGCGCCGTTGCTGGCGGAGTTGATCGCCACCGGCGCCAAGGTCGCACCGCTGGCCGATGCTGCGGTGTTGGATGCGGAGGATCATTACCGGCCTTCGGCGAAGCTGGCGGCGTTCGTGCGGTTGCGTGACATGCGGTGCATGTTTCCCGGCTGCGGTGTGTCCGCACAGAACTGCGACCTTGACCACTGTGTGGCCTGGCCGCAGGGGCCCACCCATCCGGGCAACCTCGGTCCGAAATGCCGGACCCACCACCTGCT
>NZ_MBEJ01000112.1 GCF_001953975.1 Mycobacterium sp. NS-7484 | reverse complement strand
AGCTAGGGAGAACATGAAGGCATTCAGTCGGGTGCTGGTCGCGATGGTGACCGCCATTGCGGGGGTCTTTGCGGGCCTCTTCATCGGTGCCGGCACTTCTCATGCGGGTTTGGACAATGAGCTGAGCCTGGTCGACGGTCAGGATCGGACCCTGACCGTGCAGCAGTGGGATACCTTCCTCAACGGTGTGTTCCCGCTGGACCGCAACCGGCTGACGCGTGAGTGGTTCCATTCCGGTCGGGCCAAGTATCACGTCGAGGGCCCGGGCGCCGAGGAGTTCGAGGGCACCTTGGAGCTGGGTTATCAGATCGGTTTCCCCTGGTCGCTGGGTGTGGGGATCAACTTCTCCTACACCACCCCCAACATCCTGATCGACGATGGTGACATCACCGGCCCGCCGTTCGGTCTGGAGTCGGTGATCACCCCGAACCTGTTCCCGGGTGTGTCGATCAGTGCGGATCTGGGCAACGGTCCCGGTATCCAGGAAGTCGCGACGTTCTCGGTGGACGTCAAGGGTCCCGCCGGTGGGGTGGCGGTGTCCAACGCCCACGGCACGGTGACCGGTGCGGCCGGTGGTGTGTTGCTGCGGCCGTTCGCCCGGCTGATCGCCTC
>NZ_MBEJ01000111.1 GCF_001953975.1 Mycobacterium sp. NS-7484 | reverse complement strand
GCACCACGGCGCGCGGCCGTCATCGCCGACGACGGAACCACCGCGACGTTCGCCGAGTTCGATCGTCAGATCCGCGGCGCCGCAGTGGCCAGCTGAACCGCTTGCTCGGCGGGGCTGAGCCGCTGGTTGATCAAGGTCAGCACGCGCCCGCTGTGGGGCACCGCGTAATACAGCTGGGCGTAGGCCGCGCTGTTGTCGGCGATCACGGCCACCCGGTCGCCCGGGGCGGTCCGATCGGCGACCCAGCCTGCGACACCGCGGATCTGACGATCGAACTCGGCGAACGTCGCGGTGGTTCCGTCGTCGGCGATGACGGCCGCGCGCCGTGGTGCGGTGAGTGCCGCAGTCGAGATCAACTCGTGCAGAAGGCTCATGCTCGCTCACCCGGGTTGAGCTCGAACCGGTCCAGATAGCGTCGTACGAATTGCTGTGCCTGGGCATGGCCGCGGTTGATGCCCAGCCCGTCCTCGAGCACGAGGATGCGGGCCAGGCTGGCCACGATCATCGACATCACCACCGGCGGGAACTCGTCGGTGTCGACGCCGTGGGACTCCAGCGCCGAGGCCATCGCCGCCTCTTCGAGCTCGCGGAAACGGTCGGCGTAGCCGGCGATCTCACTACGGATTGCCTTGCGGTGGTTGGCCAATGCCATGAACTCCATCCACAGCGCGGCACCCTGGGTGTTGTTGAGCTCCCACAGTGCTTGCAGTGGGCGATCTTCGGCGAATGCCTGCTGCTGGGTGCTCAGGTTGGACTCGGCACCGGCCTGCAGGACGGCGATGAACAAGTCGTCCATGCTGGGGAAGTAGTAGTGCACGAGTGCGGGTTTGACGCCGGCGTGTGCGGCCACCCGTCGCGATGTGGCCGCGGCGTAGCCCTCCTCGAGCATGACTGCCGCGGTGGCCCGAATCAGTGCCCGCCGGGTGGTGGAGTCGCGTCCGGCGGTTGTTTTCGGGGTGCTCATCGCACCCTTGACCACGCGCGGCGGCGACTGCTAGACATGGCCTGAGTGTAGTTATTGGGCGATCGCCCAAAGTTGGCGGAGGGTGGGGGATGACAGGTCGGGTGGACGGCAAGGTCGCATTGATCACCGGGGCGGCCCGCGGACAGGGACGCAGCCATGCGGTGCGGCTGGCCCAAGAAGGTGCCGACATCATCGCCGTCGACATCTGCGCCACTTTCGAGCGGTCACCGGCGCTCGGGTCCACTGCCGCGGATCTGGCCGAAACCGCTGATCTGGTCAAGAACCTCGGGAGGAGGATCGTCACCGCCGAGGTCGATGTGCGCGATTTCGACGCCCTGGCGGGCGCGGTCGGCGGCGGCGTCGAACAACTCGGCCGGCTGGACATCATCGCGGCCAACGCGGGTATCGGTACCACCGGCGTGAGGCTGGACCGGATGGACGAGGACCTCTGGCAGGAGATGATCGACGTCAACCTCAGTGGGGTGTGGAAAACGGTGAAAGCCGGTGTGCCGCACATGCTTGCCGGCGGCCGAGGCGGTTCGATCATCCTGACCAGTTCGGTGGCCGGTTCCAAGGCCTATCCCTTCACCGGTCACTATGTGGCGGCCAAACACGGTGTGGTGGGGCTGATGCGCAGCTTCGCCGTCGAGTTGGGACAGCATTCGATCCGGGTGAACTCGGTGCATCCCACCCACGTCGACAGTCCCATGCTGATGAACGACAAGACGTACCGCATGTTTCGGCCGGACCTGGAGAACCCGGGGCCCGACGATCTGGCGCCGATCTGCCAGACGTTTCACGTGCTGCCGATCCCGTGGGTGTCTCCCGAGGACATCAGCAATGCGGTGCTGTTCCTGGCCTCGGACGAGGCTCGGTACATCACCGGGGTCACCCTGCCCGTCGACGCCGGCAGTTGCCTGAAATGACCGTGTACTACGACCCCTACGACATCGGCATCGTCGCCGACCCGTACCCGGTCTACGCCCGCTTGCGCGATGAGGCCCCGCTCTACTACAACGAGCGTTACGACTTCTGGGCACTGTCCCGGCACGCCGACGTGGAAAGGGCGCTGTCGGACTGGGAAACGTTCTCCAACAGCCGAAGTGACATCCTCGAACTGGTGAAGTCGGACTTCGACATGCCGCCGGGCGTGATGATGTTCGAGGATCCGCCGATGCACACGTTGCTACGCGGCTTGATGTCACGGGTGTTCACGCCGCGGCGGATGGCCGAGATCGAGGACCAGATCCGGCAGTTCTGCGTGCGGTGCCTCGATCCGCTGGTCGGGTCCGGCGGCTTCGACATCATCGCCGAACTGGCCTCGATGATGCCCATGCGGGTCATCGGAATGCTGCTGGGCATACCGGAATCCGAGCAGATCGGGGTTCGCGACGCCAACGACGCCAACCTGCGCACCAAACCGGGTGCCCCGATGAAGGTGGCGCAGGCCGATCGGATCGCCGATGGCCGGATCTACGCCGACTACGTCGAATGGCGGTCGAAGAACCCGTCCGACGACCTGATGACCGCGCTGCTCAATGTCGAGTTCACCGATGAATTCGGGGTCAACCGCAAGCTCAACCGTAAAGAGGTGTTGCATTACACCCAGGTGGTGGCCGGGGCGGGCAACGAGACCACCGGCCGGCTCATCGGCTGGCTGGCCAAGGTGCTGGCCGAACATCCCGACCAGCGTCGGGAGGTGGCGCAGGATCGTTCGCTGCTGACCCGCGCGGTCGACGAGACGTTGCGCTTCGAACCCACCGGACCGCACGTTGCCCGTTGGTTGGCAACGGATTTCGCATATGACGGCATCACGGTTCCGGCCGGCAGCGCCATGCTGCTGTTGTTCGGGGCGGCCAACCGGGACCCACGCCGGTACCGCAACCCCGACACGTTCGACATCCACCGCGACAACATCAGCCACCTGACCTTCGGCAAGGGTCTGCACTACTGCCTGGGTGCCAACCTGGCCCGCCTCGAAGGCCGGGTGGCCCTCGACGAACTGCTCAATCGGTTCCCCGAATGGGAGATCGACTATGACAGTGCGCAACTGGCGCCAACCTCGACCGTGCGCGGCTGGGAGCAGCTACGCATCGTGGTGAACTGACTCAGGTGAACGTCTGGATCGGGCAGGCCCGCCGCAGTGTCAGCGCGCAGGTGCCCGCACCGCCGGCGCGGGTCCGGGCGTTTTACGTCGACTTGGACAACATCGCCCAGGTCCATCCGCTGGTGCAGTGGGTGCGTCGCGGGGCCCGATTGGACCTGGCCGACGGGTATCGGCAGGATTACCGGGTCCGCGACCGGATTCCCTTGGGGCCCTTCACGATGCCGATCACGTACCGGACCCGCCTCGTCGTGCCGACCTCCGGCGTTGTCACCGCACAGGCTCGCCAGTTCCCGCGGGTGACGTTGGACAGCCGAGTGGATTTCGCCGCCACCGAAACCGGAACCAGGATCACCGAGGAGCTGACGATCGCCGCGCCCCGGCCGTTGCTGCCGGTCACCGTGGCGCAGGCGGTTGCCGCGCACTCCACGATGCTCGCCGCGATCGGCACCCACTTCTCCCGCGAGCAGACGTGAGAACCCCTAAAACCCGTTGATTTCAGGGGTTTTAGTGTCGGCTCGCGCGGGGAACTAGACCGCCTCCGCGGGCTCGGTCGCCACCGATTTGGCCCAGCGGTAATCGGCCTTGCCTGCGGGCGAACGTACGATCTGCGCCGAGCGGATGAACGCCTTGGGGATCTTGTAGCGGGCAATCGACTGCTGACACACCTCGATGAGCTCCTCGTCGGTGGCCGACGCGCCCTCGGCGAACTGCACCACCGCCACGACCTCGCTGCCCCAACGTTCCGACGGCCGGCCGACCACCACCACGTCGTACACCGCCGGATGCGCGGAGACGGCCCGCTCGACCTCCTCGACGAAGATCTTCTCCCCACCTGAGTTGATGGTGACCGAGTCGCGGCCCAGCAGCTGAATACGCCCGTCTTCCAAGACATTTGCCCGGTCGCCCGGAACCGACCAGCGCACCCCGTCGATGGTCGGGAACGTGCGCGCGGTCTTGGCCTCGTCGCCGAGGTAGCCCAGGGGGATCAGGTCCCGGCGCGCCAGCCAGCCGCCACCCTCACCGGGCCCGAGCACCCGGGACAGATCCTCGGCCACCACGCCGGTGTCGGACTGCGGGGTGAACGTCGCGGCCTCGCTCTCACCACCGGCGGTCGAGAAGGTGCTCATCTGTGCGCCGGATTCCGATGCGCCGACGGCGTCGAGCAGGGTCAGGTGCGGCAGCGCGGTCAGGATGCGTTTGCGCACGGTCGGGGACAGCGGCGCACCGCCGTTGGTGATGGTGAACAGGCCGGACAGGTCGTAGCCGCCCTTCTCGATCTCGTCGACCAGCGGCCGGGCGATCGCGTCGCCCACCACCGGGATGCTCAGCACCCGTTCGCGTTCGGCCAACTGAAGCACGTTGTCCGGCTGCATCCGCACCACATCGTCGGGGATCACCAGCTTGCCGCCCATGGTGACCGCGTTGTAGGCGGCCCACTGGGCGGCGCCGTGCATGAACGGCGGGATCATCAACAGGGACAATCCGCCACCGGCGTTGGCGGCCCGTTCGGCGAGTTCCTCGTACGAGCTGAGGCACGTATCGCTGCCGAACGGGCGTCCGCCCATCGAGGACAGGAAGATGTCGTGCTGGCGCCACAGCACGCCCTTGGGCATGCCGGTGGTGCCGCCGGTGTAGAGGATGTACAGGTCGTCACCCGAGGGTGTGGGCATACCGACTTGCGGCGCCGGGGTTTTCAGGATGGTCTCGTAATCGACCGCGCCGGGCAGCAGGTCGTTGCCGGATTCGTCGGCCACCTGGATCAGCACCTGCAGATTCGGCAACCGGTCGCGGATTGCGGCCACCCTCGGGGCGAACTCGGCGTTGTAGATCACCGCCCGGGCGTTGGAGTCGGTCAGCAGGTAGAGCAGTTCCTCTTCGACGTAGCGGTAGCTGACGTTGAACGGGGCAACCCGCGCGCGATAGCTGCCGATCATCGATTCCAGGTACTCGTTGCCGTTGCGCAGGTAGATGCCGAGGTGATCCTGACCGGACTCGTGCCCGGCCAGCGCGTCGCGTTCGGTGTGCGCACCGAGGCCGGCAGAAACCAGGTAGTGGGCAAAACCGTCGACGCGGGCGTTGAACTCGCGGTAGGTCAACCGCCGGTCCCGCCACACCAGGAAGGTCTGATCGCCGATGGCTCGCGCCACCGTCGAGAACACTGTGGACAGATCGAATTTCACGTCAGCGCTCATGGCACTCCTGGTGTGCACGGATTCGGGCCACCCGACCATACACTGATCGCCCACGTGTATGGCCGGTGGCCTGTGACGCGGGCCTCAGCCCGGGAAGAACCCGTCACCGGTGAACACGCCGGGCTGCCAGCCCTGCGCCCCGAGGCACAGCATCGGCCGTCCGTCGGGGGACTGCGCCGCGGCCTGCGGCCCCGGGCACGGTGAGCCGATCTCCTGCACACCGTGCAACGGATAGGCATAAGTCCAGAATCCGGTGTAGACCGGCGGCCACTGGTTGGGGATCCAGCGGCACTGCATCGCTGTTCCGCCCGGGCCGCGCCCGAACACGTTGCGTTCCCAGCTGTAGCACGGCGCACCGTTGGACGCCTCGTAGCTCATCCCCGGCACATCGGTGGGGTAGCGGCCCGGGTTGTCCGGGTACATGTTGCTGTTGTCGTCAGCGGCCGCACCCGGCGCCACCGACAGCGCTGTTGCCAGTGCCGCCGCCGCGACTGCCGTGGCACCGAAGAACTCGCGAATCATGGGGCAAGAGCCTAGCCGGTCACCGAGCCGAGCAGTCGGCATTCGGAGCCGTTGTTACTCACCGGTATCGGTGTCGAGCACGCTGACCGCGATGCCATACGGCAGGAACCGCACCCGACGGCCGGGATCGGTGTTGCCGGCATTGGCGCGCAGCGCTTCGAGCTCACTGGGATAGACCTGCTCGATGTGGGCGCCGCCGGCCTCGTCGACGGTGTAGATCGCCCACACACCGTCGCCCGCCTCGCCGGTGGTCTCCGGCTCGGTCCTCGGCCGGGAAAACCTGGTCACCTCATCGAGCAGGCCTGCCCACCCGACGCCTTGACCGGGGTTGTTGAGAAACCGGCCCAACCCGTCGAGAGCCTCGCGTAACCCCTCACCGGCCTCGCGGGCGACGCGGTCGAAATCCTCGGGATCGAACCCGAACGGTCCACTGCCACTCATTGCGCTCTCCTCGATGTGGTGGGCTTGCCACGTGTCAAACACCAGTGTGCGCGCACTGGCCGACGGGCGGGATGGTAAACGAAACAGATGGCCTTCACACGGGACGACCTGTTAGCCACCGTCGAGCTGTCGCCGCAGGCAGCGGGCGCACACGACCGCCTTCGGTGGGTGGGATTGTTCGCTGCGGGCGGACGGGTCGAAGATCCGGTGGGTTCGCAGCCGCACCGCGGACGCGTCGAGATCGGACGTTTCTACGACACCTTCATCGCCCCGCGCGACATCACGTTCCACCGCGATGCCGACATCGTCGCCGGCTCGACGGTGATCCGTGACCTGGAACTCGAGGTCGCCATGAGTGCATCGGTCACCATGCGGATTCCGGCCTACCTGCGTTACGCCGTCACACCCGGCCCGGATGGACCGGCCATCGCGGAGTTGCAGGCGTACTGGGAGCTGCCGTCGATGATCGAACAGTTCGCTCGCGCCGGCGTCGGGGCGCTGCCGGTCGGCCTGAAGCTGGCCGGGGCGCTGCTGCGCAACCAGGGGCCGGCGGGAGCGCTGGGCTTCGCGAAGGGCGTCGGCGGCCCGGGCCGGGCGGGTAAGCGCCTGATCGCCGGAGTGCTCGATGACCTGTGCGCGGGCGACGCGGTCGCCGTGCAGCGACGGCTCGGGACCGGCACCACCATCTGCTTCGGCGACGACGTACCGACGACCACGTCGGGCTTGGTGGACCGCATCGCGGGCGGCGTCTGGCGCAAGCTGATCGCCTCGGGATCCAGCGTGGTGGCCGGGCTGGACAACGGCGGAGGGCGCGCGGTGCTGATCGCCGAACTCGGCGGCAAGCCACGTGCGATCTCGCGGGTGCGGTACTACGCGGAGGCGATGTGAGCGGAACTTCCGGCCCGGCTGCACCCCGCCGCGGCGCCGTCATGAGACCGTAGAAGGATCATGGCTGACCACGCATACATCACCTACGAGGAATTCGGCCGTCGGTTCTTCGAGGTGGCCGTCTCCGAGGACCGGGTCGGCGACGCCATCGGGGCGATCGCCGGTGACGAGTTCGAAATGGGGCCCATCGCCCAGGGGCCCGGAAAGATCGCCAAGGTCACCGCGCGGGTCAAGATCCAAAAGCCCCGGGTCAGCCGCATCGTCGGTGACACCATCACGTTCTCCATCCGGATACCGCTGGAGATCGACATGACGATCGACTTACGCATCGACCGGCCCAAGTTCATGGTGTTCGGCGAAATAGCGTTGCGCGCCTCGGCTTTGGCGGCCGAGCCGTTGCTGCTGATCCTCGATGTCAAGAAGCCGCGCCCGTCCGACATCTCGATCCATGTCACCTCTACGTCGCTGCGCGCGGAGGTGCTGCGCATCCTGGCCGGGGTGGACGCCGAGATCAAACGGTTCATCGCCGCGCACGTGGCCGGCGAGATCGACAGCCCGGAATCCGAGCAGGCCAAGGTGATCGACGTGGCCAAGGAACTCGACTCCGCCTGGACCGGCATCTGACCTCGAGTCCGCTCAACCGCCGAGGAACATCAGCTCAGGCCGACGCGGCGAGCGGCCCGCACCGCCCGACCGGCCGCGAAGATGGCGCCATAGCCACGGCATCAGCATGTTCTGCGTCCACAACACCTGCGAGTAGGCGCGGGACCGGAAGGTCTGGAACTGGGCCGGCTCGTTGGCCAGTGCCCAATCATGGTCGCTGCCGGGCAATTCGAGCGCTTCGGCCGCCGCCGCGGCGAACAATGCGTGCCCCCGGGCCGAACCGTGCACCCGGTCGGCGCTCCACGTCTGCGGCTCACGCATCGAGGGAGCCGCGTAGAGATCCACGAGGCGGAACCCGTATCGATCGGCGGCATCGTTGATGACGGCGTTGATCTGGACCACCCGCTTCCCGAGCAGTCGGCCCACCGGCAGGATCTGGGTGATGTCCGGGAACGTCGTGGTGACCACCGTGGCACCGGAATCCGCCAGCGTGCGGTAGAGGTAGTCCAGGTCATCCAACGCGCGCTGGAACGAGCGCCCCGGCCGGGTCACGTCGTTCATGCCGATGCAGACGGTGACCAGGTCGGGACACATCGACAGTGCGGTCGGCAATTGGGTGTGCAGCAGATCGCCGATCCGGTGACCCCGGATGGCCAGATTGGCATAACCCAGCCCCGGATAGAGCGCGTCGAGGCGGGCCGCGAGCCGGTCGGCGAAACCGGTCAGGCCGACGGTGTCGTCGCCGTCCCAGAGTCCTTCGGTTTGGCTGTCGCCCAGGGCGACATAGCGGGAAAAACGTCGCACGTCGGCGACTTTAGCGCGCACCGTCTCGGCCACTTCCCCCGGACGCAAAGGAGGGGCGCCCGAAATGGGCGCCCCTCCTTGGCGTTTCGCGATGTTTGGGCTTACTTCACATCTACGTAAACTGTCTTGTTCAATACGGTGGTCTGCAAGTCGCCGCCAGGGCTTCCCGAATCCGTCCGGCTGTAGGTCTGACCCGGGCGCACAGCCACGACGGTTGCCTTGTTCAGCGGGGTGGAACCGACGTGGTTGACGATCACCTTGTAGCCCTGCGACTGCAGTTGGCTGATCGTCTGCTCGGCGTTGCCCGGACCGCTCGGTGCTGCCTGAGCGGGTGCGGCCAAGCCGATCACCGCCGCGGCAGCGGCGCCTGCGAACGCCGCGGCAAACCCGATCCTCATCATCTTTCGTGCCTTCTTTCACTCTTCTGTTGTGTCGCGTCAAGGTCGTCGACGACACCCCGCCCACGCGCCGTCGCCGGTCTTTTTAGGTGTTACCTACTGGTTAACCGGCAGTTCATAATTAAAATTCCGGCTGGCCGAAAACCCTTGACGAGGGCTGCGTCACACGTGGGCACCGCGTCTGAAGTGAGACGAGCCACCGCGCTGTAGCAACGTGGCGTACGTCACCGGCGGGCCGAGGCGAATCGCGGTGATCGGCTCATCGCGTAGCGTGCATCCGGTGGCCAAGCTGAGCGCCGGGGTGTTGCTGTACCGCTTCGTCGGAACCGGGGTGGAGGTCTTGATCGCCCATCCGGGTGGACCATTCTGGGCCCGCAAAGACGCCGGGGCCTGGTCGGTGCCCAAGGGGGAGTACACCGAGGGCGAGGATCCGTGGCTGGCTGCGCAACGAGAGTTCGCCGAGGAACTCGGCTCGCCGCCGCCTGCCGGTCCGCGCATCGATCTGGTTCCGGTGAAGCAGGCCGGCGGCAAGGTGGTCACGGCGTTCGCGGTCCAGGGGGACTTCGAGCCGGCCGCGGCGGTCAGCAACACCTTCACCGTGGAGTTGCCGAAAGGGTCTGGACGCTTCGGCGAGTTTCCTGAAATCGACCGTGTCGCTTGGGTTTCGGTGGCAGTCGCCCGGGAAAAGCTGCTTGCCGGGCAGCGCCCGCTGCTCGATCAGTTGATGGCCGCGCCGCAGCTGGCCGGGTATAGCGAGGGAGACCCGCCCACCTGTTGACGACTCACAGATCGAGGGTCAACCGTTGCCCGGCCTCGGCCCGCGACACACACGTCAACAGATAACCGGCGTCGCGCTCCGGGTCGGTCAACAACGTGTCGCGGTGTTGTACCGTCCCGTCGGTGGCCCGGATCCGGCACGTGCCGCAGAACCCCTGGCGACAGGAGTACGGGGCATTCACCCCAGACCGTCCCAATGCGGCCAACAGTGTTTCGTCGGCCGCGACCGTCACGTTCGCACCGGTTGAGGCGATCGTGACCGAGAACTCGGCGCCGTCGACAACCGGTGGCGCAGCGAACCTTTCGAAATGCAGCTCGACGTCGTCCCGGCCGACCAGGGCACTGCGGACGCCGGTCAACATCGGTGCCGGGCCACAGGCGTACACCGTGGTGCCGTCCGGGCAAGCGCCCAGCAGGTCTGCGGGACTGGGCAGGCCGTGGACATCGTCGGTGCGTACCTCGATCCGGTCACCGAATCGGGCCAACTCGTCGAGGAACGGCAGGCTGTCGCGGCTGCGCCCGGCGTAGACCATCGACCAGTCAACCCCCAGCCGGGTGGCCAGGCTCAGCATCGGCAAGATCGGGGTGATGCCGATCCCACCGGCGATGAAGCGGAACCGTTGCGCGGGGGAGCCGTAACCGGGCACCGTGAGGGCGAACGCATTACGCGGGCCGTGTGTGCTGACCCGGGTGCCGACCGTAAGGGTGTCGTGCACCTCGACGGAACCGCCGCCGCCAGTAGGTATGCGCCGCACCGCAATTCGATAGCTGTCGGTCACCGCGGGATCGCCGCACAGCGAATACTGGCGGATCCGCCCGCTGGCCAGGTGCAAATCGATGTGCGCACCGGGGTGCCACTGCGGCAGCGGGCGACCGTCGGCAGCGGCGAGTGTCAGGGCGATGACGTCCTGGTCGTGGGCGACCACCTGCCGCTCGGTCACGGTCAACGTGATCGTGCGGTCGAGTTCTGCAGGTGGGGTGGGCCGGCGCAGATAGCGGCTGACTGCCCACATGGTGGAGATCGTCACCTCGGCCAGACCGAGCATCGGATCGTGCCGGAACCGCCCCGACATACTCGGCGGCAGTTGACGATAGCGCGACAACAGCGGCATACCGCGGCCCGTCACAGATGCGCGGCCCGCGCCGCGGGGGAGCTGGCCAGATACGCGACCGCCTGCGCGGTCGAGCCCATCTCCTCCGGAGAGAACCCCGGCCGGCAGTAGGTCAGGGTGTGGGTGCCAAACATCCGGGAGAACTTGGGCAGCAGGCCGAGTTTGGAATCGCGGATGCGCATCCGGTTCATCTGCCACCAGCCGATGTCGAGCGACGGGTCGCGCTTGACCATTGCCCAACAGCCGCGCTGGAAGAACAGATAGACCGCCGTCGCCGCGACCGACATCGCCCGCACCCGGCTGTAATAGCTGTCCTGGAAGTACACCGCGACGTCGTGAGCGACGCTGCGGTGCTCGACCTCCTCGCTGCCGTGCCAGCGGAACAGATCGGTCATCGTCGGATCGGCGTCGTAGTCCTGCCACGTGCAGTTCAGCACGAAGTCGCCCAGCACGGCCGTGTAGTGCTCGATGGCCGCGATGAGCCACAGCCGGTCGCAGAGGTTCGACAGCTTGCGACGCGGATCGGTCGAGGTGGTCGGGGCCAGCATCTTGGTGAACATGTGCTCGACCACCGACAGGATCGGCTGGTAATCGACACCGTGCGCGGTGAGGAACTCGTCGAGCACCTTGTCGTGGGTTTCGGCGTGGGTGGCTTCCTGCCCGATGAAACCCCGCATGTCGTCGGCGAGTTGGGGATCGCGCACATACGGCAGCGCTTCGTTGAACGTCGCCACGAACCAGTGCTCGGCCATCGGCAGCACCACGTTGAACAAATTCACCATGGTCGAGGCCACCGGATGCCCCGGAATCCAGTGCAACGGGATGTCATCGAGATCGAAGTGCACCTTGCGGGCCTGGATCTGTACCGGACCCGGATCGATCTCGTGGTCGAACCGCAACGGACGCAGCATCGAGAGCCTCCCTGAAATGAGTGGTCTCTCAGCAGTGTACGTATTTAGGTGGGAACGACGGTACCGGGTTACTCGATCGGTCATTCCCGCCGCAGGATCAGGCCGGCGGTGGTGTGCCCGCCCCCGGTGCGCCCGCGATCGGAACCACCGGGGTCGGCGTCACGGTGGTCACGCCGTTGCTGCCCACGCGCGGACCGCCCGGGACTGCGGAATCGGCCGACTGCTCGGCCGCGGCCTCACTGCAATCCAGCATCAAGATCATCTTGCCGCTGGAGTTGACCTTCTGGGAATCGACGAGGCACTCGGCCTGCGGAAGAGCGCTGCCGAACGAGCCGCCGAAGGTGGCCTTGACGCCCTGGCTCTTGAGGATCGCCAGCGCCTTCATGTACGGCTCGCCCACGACGTTGACCGAGGTCGAGGTCGGCTGTGAGGTGGCGGTTCCGGCAGCCACCAGGGCGATCGAACCGGCGGCAAGCAGACCGCCGCCGAGCGCAACAAGCTTGTTCACGTGTACTCCGTCAGTCGGGTGCGGTTGCGAACATATCGCAGCACTGATGAATGTGAAACCGGAGCAGACGCCGCCCGCGTTACATGCCGGCCTCTCGGGCGTGGGCGGTGATCTCGGCCATGACGTCGCTCAACGCCGCGGCCCGCGGATCGACGAATACGTCCTCGAGCAGGAGACGCTGCCCGTCCGGGCCGGTCAGCGGGATCCGCCAGTTGGGGTACTCGTCGGTGGTCCCGGGCTGGTTCTGGGTCCGCACGTCGCCCACCGCGTCGGGGAGCGACAGTGCCAGCAGTCTCGACGGCGTGCGGCCCAGGTACCGGTACAGCGCGGTGACGGTCTGATCGGTGTCGGCTTCGGGCCCGAGCAGACCCACCCGGCGCAACTCCTGGAACCAGGCGCCCTGCGCGGCGCGGTCGGCGGCCAGCTCCTCGTCGGCCGGGCGGGTCAGCAATCCGAGTTCATCCCGCAACCGCACGTGCGCGCCGGCCAGGTAACCCGGCGTCGGCGGCAGGTCGTGGGTGGTCACCGAGGACAGGCAGTACTCCCGCCACCGTTCGGCGGGTAGCGGCCCGCCCGACGTGTCGGACTCGAACCACAGGATCGAGGTTCCGAACAGGCCCCGGTCGTGCAGGTAATCGCGCACCCACGGTTCCACCGTGCCCAGATCCTCGCCGACCACGACAGCGCCGGCCCGATGCGCCTCCAGCGCGATGATGCCGATCATCGCCTCGTGGTCATAGCGCACATAGGTGCCCTCGGTGGGCGCGGCGCCTTTGGGAATCCACCACAACCGGAACATCCCGATGATGTGGTCGATACGCACGCCGCCGGAGTGCCGCAACGCCATGTTGACCACCGCCCGAAACGGTTCGTAGGCCTGCTCGGCGAGGCGGTCCGGCCGCCACGGCGGCTGCGACCAATCCTGGCCGAGCTGGTTGAACTCGTCCGGCGGCGCGCCCGCCGTGACGCCGAGGGCCAGCACGTCCTGGAGTGCCCAGGCGTCGGCGCCGTCGGGGTCGATGCCGACCGCGAGATCACTCATGACGCCCAACTCCATCCCGGCCTGCAGTGCGGTCGCCTGAGCCGCCGTGAGCTGGTCGTCGAGGACCCACTGCAGCCAGCGATGGAAATCCACGGCCTGCGGGTTGGCCGCGGCGAACTCGGCCACCTCCGGGCTGCCCGGATGTTGCAGTGCGTGGGGCCAGGCATGCCAGTCGTTGCCGTACTCCTCGGCCAGCGCACACCAGATCGCGAAATCGTCCAGACTCGGCCCCTGCCGGTGGCGAAACGCGGCGTAGGCCAACTCCCGGCCCGCCGAGCGCTGCACCTGGTACACCTGCTCCAGCGCTGCGCGCTTGGCCCGCCAGGCGGCGTCCCGGTCGATGGTCGGATGTCCGTCGGCGTGTGTGTTGAGCGCGGTCCGCAACCCTCGGAGACGCCGGCGATGGCGAACCGCGGCGAACTCTGCGATG
Organism: Mycobacterium sp. NS-7484; assembly: GCF_001953975.1. GTDB lineage: Bacteria > Actinomycetota > Actinomycetes > Mycobacteriales > Mycobacteriaceae > Mycobacterium. The sequence goes on along the minus strand of NZ_MBEJ01000111.1, from coordinate 32,719 downwards.
GCCTCCACCCGCAGGTACAGCGGATTGCCGAAGCGTCGTGAGGTGGGCAGGTACGGGGAGGGCTCCATCGGCGCGGCCGGCGCGGCCGCGTGCAGCGGGTTGACCAGGAGAAAGCTTGCGCCGTGCCGGCTGGCAGACCACACGGCGAGATCGGTCAGGTCGGTGAGATCGCCTGTGCCCCAGGAATTTCGTGAGCGCACGCTGTACAGCTGCACGGCCAGCCCCCACGCGCGCCGTCGGCCCAGCCGGGCGGGCAGGGCCAGGGTGCCCGGCGAGATCACCACCGGGGTCTCGGTGCGGGAGCCGGGCGGACCCAACCGGAGCCGGTGATAGCCCAGCGGTAGGTCTGCGGGCAGTTCGAAGGTGGCCTCACCGATCAGCCGGTCCCCGGTGTCGTACGGGGAACGGTTGTTCTCCAGTTGCCGCAGCCCGGTTCGTTCGGTGCCGTCCTCGAGCAACAGTGCGACGTCGGCCGGATCTCCGTGGGTGACGTGGACCCAAAACCTCGACGCCACCCCGGACCGGCCGAGCACGATCGGCGGCAGGGCGCGCTGCCAGTACTGCCGGTCATGGGCGGCCAGCGCATCGGCACGCTGCTGTTCGGTGCCGGCCGGCACGCCCAGCGCGTCGAGCACGGCCACCAGTGTCGACTCGCTGACAGCGGTGCGCCGGCCGGTCCAGTCTTCGAACTCCGCGGCCACGCCGTAGCGGCCGGCCAACTCCAGCAGGGCTGGGGAGAGTGCGGTCATGGTCTCAATCTTGCGGCCCAAGGGCCGATCGTGTCAGGCGACGGCGTCGGTAGGGTCGACTCGATGGCACGAAGTTCGGCTCCGCATCAGCGTGGCGCTGTCGACCTGCGCCGGGCGCGGATCGCCGTCGGCGCGCTGTTTCTCACCAACGGGGCGATCTTCGCCAACCTGCTGCCGCGCTATCCGGAGATCAAGACCGACCTGCACCTCAGCAATGCGGTGTACGGAGCCGCCGTCGCCTCGTTCTCCGGCGGGGCGCTGGTTGCCGGACTGACTGCGGCAGCATTGATCCGGCGGTTCCGCAGTGCCCGGGTCGCCGTCATCGGCACGGTGGCCCTCGGGTCCTTCATCGTGGCAGCAGGATTGTCGAGCACACCGCTGATGCTGGCCGCGGCCCTGTTTCTGGCCGGGGCCTGCGACTCGGTGGTCGATGTGGCGCAGAATGCCCACGGCCTGCGCCTGCAGCGTGAACACGGCCGCTCGATCATCAATTCGCTGCACGCGGTGTGGGCCGCCGGGGCGATCCTGGGCGGACTCACCGGTGCCGGCGCCATCGCCCTCGGCGTGCCGCGCAGCCTCCATCTTGCGGTGATCGCCGCCCTGCTGAGTGCGGTGGCCCTGGTCGCCTACCGCTATCTGCTGCCCGGCCCCGACCATGATGACCACCCGGCGGCGCACGCGCCGCTCGGAACCAGCGCCGGCCCGCGGGTGTACCTGGTGCTGCTGGCCCTGGTGTCGATCGCGATCGCCGGTGCCACGGTCGAGGATTCCGGAAGTAGCTGGGCCACCTTGTATTTGCGCGACTTTCTGCACGCACCGCCGGCACTGGCGGTTTTCGGGTACATCGCGCTCGTCGGGTTCATGTTCGTGGGCCGGCTCACCGGGGACCGGCTGGTCGACCGCTTCGGCGAAGCCGCCGTGGTGCGGGCGGGCGGCGTGATCACCGCGGTCGGGATGGGAACCGCGCTCGCGTTCCCGAGCATCGGCCTCACGATCGCCGGCTTCGCGCTGGCCGGTCTCGGGGTGGCCACCCTGGTCCCGGCCGCCATGCATGCGGCCGACCAGCTGCCCGGTCTGCGGCCGGGCACCGGCTTGACCGTGGTCACCTGGCTGATGCGGGTCGGTTTCTTCGGTGCGCCACTGCTCGTCGGATTCGTCGCCGACGCCGCCGGATTGCGGGCCGGCCTGCTGGTCGTGCCGCTGGCCGGGATCGTGGCCATCCTGCTGGCCGGGGTGTTACCGGGCCGACGGGTCTCGGCACCTGGTCTACGTCCCGACGCCGGCCAACTCGATCGTGAAGACGCCCGACACGATTAATGCGATGCCGAGCATCATCAGTGGGGTCAACGGTTCGGCGAACAGGAAGCGGGCGATGACGGCGACCAGCGCGACGCCGCACGCGGTCCAGATGCCGTAGGCGATGCCCACCGGCACACCCAGCGACAGCGACAGCCACAGCAGATAGAACGACGTGACGTAACCGGTCACCACCGGTGCGATCCAGGCCTTACGGCGGAACCCGTCCGAGGCGCGCAGCGCGAGCGTTGCGAGCACCTCCACCACGATCGCCCCAGACAGGGCCAGCCACATCACGATTCGGCTCCACGCGGGTGTGATCCCAGCTCGACGAGCAGGACGCCGGCGACGATCAACCCGATCCCGGCGATGATCGGCCAGGTGAACGGATCGCCGAACAACACCGCGGCCAGCGCCGCGGTTGCCGCGGTGCCCAGCGCGCCCCAGATTCCGTACGCGACGCCGACGGGCATGCCCGCCCGCAGGACCAGCGTCAGCAACACGAACGCCGCCGCGTAACCGGACACCACCAGAACCAGCCAGGCCGCATGGTCCTGGGATGCGCGCAGCGACAGGGTGGCGGTGACTTCGGTGACGACGGCCGTGATCAACAACGCCCATGTCCGCACCGGACAAACTTATCTCCCGTCACGCCGGTGGGTACGGTGGGGGAGCCCGTCCAGCTTTGCCCAGGAGTCCCGATGCCCGATCCGACCAACGCCGGTGCGCCGGTCATCGAGACCGGGTACGGCCCGGTTCGCGGGACCGACGACGGAACGACCAAGCGGTGGATGGGCATTCGCTACGCCGCGGCCCCGGTCGCCGAGTTGCGGTGGCGCGCACCGCAACCGCCGCCACGTCGGCAGGAGGTCGTCGACGCGACCGGCGCCGGGCCGGTCTGCCCGCAGATCACCGACCCGCGTCTGCCAATCGACCTGGGCGGCCGGCAGGGCGAGGACAGCCTCGTCCTGAACGTCTGGGCACCCAGTGGGACCGAGGCCGGCGACGCCAAGCCGGTGATGGTCTGGATCCACGGTGGCGCCTACGTACTCGGCTCGGGAAGCCAGCCGCTCTACGACGGTGCGGTGCTGGCGGGCGAGGGCGACATCGTGGTGGTCACCGTCAACTATCGGCTGGGTCCCTTCGGTTTCCTCGACCTCTCGGAGTTCAACGGGCACCCGGGTGCCAAGGGGCTGCGGTTCGACACCAACCCGGGATTGCGCGACGTGCTGTTTGCGCTGCAGTGGGTACGTGACAACATCGCGGCGTTCGGCGGTGACCCGAACCGGGTGACCCTGTTCGGCGAGTCGGCCGGCGGCGGCATCATCACCACGCTGCTCACCAGCCCGGCCGCCGAGGGGCTGTTCAGCGCCGCCATCGCGCAGAGTTCCCCGGCGACATCGGTCTACGACACCGAGCGCGCCAGGGCGGTCACCGCCCAGGTCCTGGATCGGCTGGGCATCGGGCGCGACGAGGTCGCGCAGCTCTCGGAAGTGCCGGTGCCCAGGCTGCTGGCCGTGGCCAAAGAGGTGTACGACGCGGTTCCCAACCAGTCGCCGGGCCTGCTGGCCTTCGCGCCCATCGTCGACGGCGATCTGGTCCCGGACTATCCGGTGGCAGCCGCCCGGGACGGTCGCAGCCACCCGGTGCCGCTGATCATCGGCACCAACGAGCACGAGGCCACCGTGTTCCGTTGGATGAAGTCACCCCTGATGCCGATCACGCCCGAGTCGCTGCGAACCATGTTCGCCGCGATCGCCGACGAGCAGCCGGGGCTGCAGTTGCCGACCGAAGCACAGGTCGCCGCGGCGTACGCCGGCCTGCGGCCCAAGGCGATCGGCCTGGGCGTGGCGCGCGACATCGGTTTTCGGATGCCGACCCTGTGGTTCGCCGATGGGCACAGCGCGGTGGCACCGGTTTACCTGTACCGCTTCGATTTCACGACCCCGATGCTGCGGCTGCTGCGGCTCGGCGCTGCCCACGCCACCGAGCTGCCGTACGTGTGGGGCAATCTGGTCGCCGGGCCCAAGGACCCGACGTTCAAACTGGGCGGGCTCAAGCATGGGCGAGGCGTGTCCCGCCGGGTGCGTCGGCGGTGGGTCAACTTCGCCGGCACGGGCGAGCCCGTCGGCGCCGCCGGGGAACCGGTGTGGCGGCCGTACCGCCGCGAGGACCGCGCCACGCTGGTGATAGACAAACAGGACAAAACCGTCGCCGACCTGGACCGTCATCTACACACGGCCTGGGGAAGCCGCATCCTCAACTTCCGATAGCACGAATCCGCTGATCCGCCGAGACAAAAGAAACTGCCATGGAAATGATCCGGTCCATCCTGGACTTTCTGCCCGAACCGATGCGGGATCCGGTGGTCTTCGCCATCCCGTTCTTCCTCCTGCTGCTGGCGGTGGAATGGACCGCGGCGCGTCGACTCGAACACGTCGAGGCGCAACGAGCCCCCGCTGGGTCGTTCCACGCGCGCGACGCATGGACCAGCATTTCGATGGGCTTGGTGTCGATGGCGACCATGTCGGCCTGGAAACTGCTGGGGTTGTTGGGCTATGCCGCCATCTACGCGTATGTGGCGCCATGGCATCTGCCCGCTGACCGCTGGTACACCTGGTTGATCGCCCTCGTCGGGGTGGATCTGCTGTACTACTCCTACCACCGGATTGCCCACCGGGTGCGGTTGATCTGGGCCACGCACCAGGCCCACCACTCCAGCGAGTACTACAACTTCGCCACCGCGCTACGCCAGAAGTGGAACAACAGCGGCGAGATCCTGGCCTGGATTCCCTTGCCGCTGTTGGGCGTCCCGCCCTGGCTGGTGTTCTTCAGCTTCTCGGTGAGCCTGGTCTATCAGTTCTGGGTGCATACCGAGCGGGTCGGAAAGCTCTGGCGGCCAATCGAGTTCATCTTCAACACCCCGTCGCATCACCGTGTGCACCATGGCTGTGACGAGTTGTACCTGGACCGCAACTACGGCGGGATCCTGATCATCTGGGACCGGATGTTCGGCACGTTCCAGCCCGAGGTGTTCCGACCGCGCTATGGGCTGACGAAGCCGGTGGACACGTTCAACCTTTGGACGCTGCAGACTCACGAATATGTGGCGATCGCCCGGGACGTGCGGCGGGCGCGTCGGCTGCGCGACCGGCTGGGCTACGTCTTCGGTCCACCAGGTTGGCAGCCCGCACAGGTCGCCGACGCTCAGCCGGTTCGATAGCGCGTCCCCCCGTCGCGACACCGCTTCGATCGGTGCACCCTGCAGAGAGCGCGCGAGCGGTCCCTGCCGTTTCCGCCAGAGCCGTTGGCCGCCATGGGAATCGCCCGGGGCGCGGCTTCGATTCGTGACCGCCGCCGCGTGGTTCGGGTGATGTTGGCCAGACGTTTGAATTCGAGCCGAGCCGAATGGCACCAAAGCAAACCGCACATCAGTAAGCTCGACCGAACCGGGTGCACAATCCGGAACTTGGTCACGAAAGGGGTTATTGCGTGGGAGACACACTGACCGAAGGGCAGAAGCTGGAGAAGGGGGGATCGATCACCTCGAACAACGGCGCGTACACGTTGACGTTGCAGGATGACGGCAACCTCGTGTTGTACGCACGTGACAAAGCGGTCTGGTCAACTTCCACCAACGGCCAGGACGTGGTGCGCGCCGAGGTGCAGACCGACGGCAACTTCGTGCTGTACACCCCCGAGAAGCCGGTGTGGCACACCGACACCAAGGGCAAGAAGGACGTCAAACTGGTTCTCCAGGACGACCGGAATCTGGTGCTGTACGCCGCGGACGGGCCGGCCTGGTCGTCCAAGACCGACACCACCGAGCCGCCGCCACCGGCCCCCGAGGCCGCCGCGCCCGAGCCCGAGGTGGCCCCGGCCGCTGTCGAAGAGCCCGCACCGGCCGCCGCACCCGAGCCGGCCGCGCCGCCGCCACCCCCGCCGGCGCCCGAGCCCCGTACCTACACGGTGGTTTCCGGCGACACCCTGTGGGCGATCGCCGAGCGGTTCTACGGTGACGGCAGCAAGTACCAGCAGATCGCCGATGCCAGCGGCATCGCCAACCCTGACCTGATTCACCCTGGCCAGGTCTTGACGATTCCCTGACCTGTTGTACCTCGATGGCCCGGCCCCTTTGGTCCGGGCCATCGTCGTTTCGGTTTGCGCGTCGTTTCGGCTTGCGGAACTGGGTACTCCCGGTAACGAAGTTGCCCGCCCGCCGATATTGATATCGGTAGGGTGACTTCACCCACATCCGCCGATCGGGAGGGCCGGCCGTGTACTGGAGGATTGGTAATGCGATGCGGGCGCTGGCTGCGGCCCCGATCGCCGCAGTTTTGACGGTGCCGACCCCGGCGGCCGCCGCGGGATCGCTGGTGTACCCCGGGATGGAAATCCGCCAGGGCACCAACGTTTGCACGCTCGGCTTCGTGGATCCGTTGAGCCGCGTCGGGTTCACCGCCGGGCACTGCCGGGCCGATGGTCCGGTCGGTGACCGGGACGGAAACTTCATCGGCCACATGGGCGCCTATCAGGACAACACGCCCGATGGCGCCACCGTCGACACGAACCACATGATCTCCGATTGGGAGACCATCCAGTTGGCCGGTGACGTCGCGGTCAACAACGTCCTGCCGGGCGGACGCATGCTCGTCGAAGACCCGGCCTTCCAGCCGTCGCCGGGCGCTCCGGTGTGTCACTTCGGGGTGGTCACCGGCGAGACCTGCGGCACCATTCAGGCGGTCAACAACGGGTGGTTCACCATGGCGAACGGCATCGTCAGCCAGAAGGGCGACTCCGGCGGCCCGGTCTACGTCATCACGCCCGACGGGCGCGCCGCCATCGTCGGGATGTTCAACAGCACGTGGGGCAACTATCCGGCGGCAGTGTCGTGGCAGAACGCCAGCGGGCAGGCCCGCGGCGCCGGTGCCCCCGCTGCCGGTCAGGTCTCCAACCTGTTCGGCGGGCCGCCCTGACCGGGCGAAACACCGAACTAGAACACGTTCTAGCCATTGCGGTCGGCGGGCGATATTCTGATCGCGATGCCTGACCAGACACCTGTCCAGATTGCCTGGGTGACCGCGGACCTCGACGCCACCGAACGTGCGTTGAGCACCCTGCTGGGGGCCCGGCGGTGGGTGCGGATGCCCGAGGTGCACTTTGCCCCCGAAACCTGTAGTTACCGTGGCCGCCCCGCCGACTTCGTCGCCGACATCTCGCTGAGCTACGCCGGTGACACCCAATTGGAACTCATCTCGCCGGTACGCGGACAAGGCGTCTATACCGAGTTCCTCGAGCAGCACGGACCGGGGCTGCACCACATCTGCATCGAGGCCGAGGATCCCGGCGCCTTCGAGGCGAAACTGCGCGACGCCGAAACCGACGGGTCACCGGTGGTGTGCCGAGGGGAGATGCCCGGCGGGATGACCTTCGCCTACGTGTCGGCGGCCGCGGCCGGGGTGCCGTATCTGGAAATCGCTTACATCCCGCCCGAGATCCGGGCGTTCTTCGACTATGTGAAACAGGAGCAGCAGTGAAGGAAATCCCCGAGGTCCCCGAGGTCTTAGCGGCTGCGGATGTCGCATCGTGGTCCGACGAGTTCGACGTCGTGGTGATCGGCTTCGGCATCGCCGGAGGCTGCGCGGCAGTGAGCGCCGCTGCGGCCGGGGCCAGGGTTCTGGTGTTGGAGAAGGCTGCGGCGGCCGGCGGCACCACCGCGATGGCCGGCGGGCACTTCTATCTCGGCGGGGGAACCGCGGTGCAGGAGGCCACCGGCCACCCTGACACCGCTGAGGAGATGTACAAGTACCTGGTCGCGGTATCGCGCGAACCCGACCTGGACAAGATCCGGGCTTACTGCGACGGAAGTGTCGAGCATTTCAATTGGCTTGAGGCACTAGGCTTTCAGTTCGAACGCAGCTACTACCCGGGCAAGGTTGTCGTCCCGCCGGGCACCGAGGGGCTGTCCTACACGGGCAATGAGAAGGTGTGGCCGTTCATCGAGCAGGCCAAGCCGGCTCCCCGCGGACACTCGGTGCCGGTGCCCGGCGAGCTGGGCGGGGCGGCCATGGTGATCGATCTCCTGCTGAAGCGGGCCGAGACGCTGGGCGTGGAGATCCGCTACGAGATGGGTGCCACCAACCTGATCGTCGACGATGGCCCGGACAAAGCCGTGGTCGGGGTGAAGTGGAAGCACTTCGGTGAAACCGGTTGTGTCAGGGCAAAATCCGTCATCATCACGGCCGGCGGCTTCGCGATGAACCCCGAGATGGTCGCCGAATACACGCCGGCGCTGGGCAAGAAGCGTCGCACCAAGCACCATGGCGAGGTCGAGCCCTACATCCTGGGCAACCCGAACGACGACGGGTTGGGCATCCGAATGGGTGTCTCGGCCGGTGGCGCGGCCAACGGCATGGACCAGCTGTTCATCACCGCCGCGGCGTATCCGCCGGAGATCCTGTTGACCGGGGTCATCGTCAACAATCAGGGTCAACGCTTCGTGGCCGAGGATTCCTACCACTCGCGCACCTCGGCGTTCGTCCTGCAGCAGCCCGACCAGCAGGCGTACCTCATCGTCGACGAGGAACACATGGAGATGCCGGCCATGCCGCTGATCAAGTTCATCGACGGTTACGAGACGATCGCCGAAGCCGAAGAGGCACTGGGAATTCCGGCCGGAAACCTGGCCGCAACCCTGGACCGCTACAACAAGAATGCCGCCGACGGCGTCGACCCGGACTTCCACAAGCAGTCCGATTACGTTGCGGTGCAGGACAAGGGGCCGTGGGCGGCGTTCGACCTGTCTCTCGGCATCGCGATGTACTCCGGTTTCACCATGGGCGGGTTGACCGTGTCGATCGACGGCGAGGTGCTGCGTGAGGACGGCAGCGTGGTTCCCGGCTTGTATGCGGCGGGTGCCTGCGCATCGAACATCGCCCAGGACGGCCAGGGATACGCCAGCGGCGTGCAGCTGGGCGAGGGCTCGTTCTTCGGCCGTCGCGCCGGCACCCACGCTGCGGCGCGCTAAACCGGTTGGGTGAGCTGCCAGCGGCCGTCGCCGAGGAGCTCGAGGCGACGGTCGTGCAGCCGGTTCACGCTGTCGCGGTGACTGATACTGACCACGATGCAGTCCGGTAGCCGAGTCCGCAGCGTGGTGTAGAGGGCGTACTGCTGGCCGGCGTCGAGCGCCGAGGTGGCCTCGTCGAGGAACACCGCGGCCGGCGCGGCCAGCAGGACGCGGGCGAACGCGATGCGCTGTTGCTCGCCGGGAGAGAGCACTTTGGCCCAGTCGGCGTCCTCGTCCAGCCGGCAGGTCAGGTTCCCGAGGGCCACCGCCTCCAGTGCCGCGCGGATCTCGTCGTCGCTGTAGGTGCCTGCCGGTGCGGGATAGCAGACCACCGTTCGCAAGTCGCCGAGCGGGGCGTAGGGGAGCTGGGACAGGAACATCACCTCGCCCTGTTCCGGATAGCGCACCGTACCTGAGCCGTATGGCCACAGTCTGGCCAGGCTGCGCAGCAGCGTTGTCTTCCCGGTACCGGACGGGCCGGTGATCACCAACGACTCCCCGGGGGCCAGTTGCATGTCGAGTCCGTCGAGAAGCAGCTCGCCCGACGGTGATCGCACCTCGACGCCCTGGAGCTCCACCCCGCCGTTGTCGCTCGTCCCGGTGTCCAAACACGGTAGCGCCCTTGCCTGTTCGTTGGCGGTGACCAGACCGTCGAGCCGGATGACGGCCGCCCGGTAGCCGGCGAACGCGTCGTACACCGCACGAAAGAAACTCAGGGAACTCTGCACCCGGTTGAAGGCGCTCGCCGACTGCAGCACGTCGCCGTAGGTGAGCTGACCGGCGAACAGCCGGGGCGCCTGGATGATCAGCGGCAGCGGGTCGATGATCTGGTTGATGGACCTGTTCCAGCCCAGGAACGCGACGCCCCGCAACACCAGCCTGCGGTAGTTCGCGATCACCGCGGCGAACCGGGTGGCCAGGGTGCCCCGTTCACTACGTTCGCCGTGATAGAAACCGACCGCCTCGGCACCGTCACGAACGCGCACGAGCGCATACCGGAAAGCCGCGTTGGTCAACGAGTTCCGGAACGTCAAACCGATGATCGGCCGGCCGATCCAGAACGCCACCACCGTCGTGACCGCCACCCACAGCAGCGCGATCCAGAACAACGCCTTGGGCACCGTCACGCCCAGGATCGTCAACGGGCCGGCCAGATTCCACAGGATCGGCGTGAAGGCGACCACCGACACGATCGCGTACACCGACCCGAACAGCAGCGTCTGCGCCGTTGCGACGGTGGGCGTATTGGTCTCGGGCCCGGTGCCGGTGGTGAACACGTCGATGTCCTGTTGGATGCGCTGATCCGGGTTGTCGATCGGGGTGCCGCCGAAGCCGCCGATGAACCGTCCGCGGTAATAGGCCCGTTCGTCCAACCAGTCGCCGGTGAGCCGGTGGGTGAGCCACACCCGCCACCGAACGATGAAGTACTGCATGAGATACAGGTCGAGCAGGGTGCGGGTGATATCCGCCGTTATCAACAGCCCGAAGATCAGGATCGAGCGCCAGAAGCCGTCGATTCCGGAGCGGCGCACCGCCTCATTGCCCGAGCCGGCACCCGAGAACGCCACCTGCAGCGCCGTGGTCTGGTCGTTGAGGTAATAGCTGAACAGCACGTCCATGCGCACCGAGACCATCACCGACAACAGCAACACCGCGAGCAGTCCCCACACCGGAATGCTCTGGCGCCCAACGAAATATCCTCCGGAGACCCGCCAGAACTGGCGGCCCCACGTGGTGGCCAGAGCCAGCACGGCGAGCGTCGCGACCAGGATGAACGCCCCGATCACCCAGGCCTTGGCGACCCAGAACAGCGAGGCCAGGATCTCGTTGCCCCAGTCCAGTGACTGGGTGAACATCTCCATAGCCGCCGAAGTTACCGGGAACGGGCGCTCACGGTTGCTTGATCAGATCGTCTTCGTCTTCGACACGACCCAGCCGCCATTCGCCGTCACCGAGCAACTCGAGTTCGTGGGTGTGGTGCTGCTCGACGGTCGTGCGGTGGCTGACACTGACCAGGATGGTGTCGGGCAGATCCGTGCGCACCCGCTGATAGAGCATGAACTCGAGACCCTCGTCGAGCGCCGATGTGGACTCGTCGAGGAACACCACCTTGGGTTTGACGAGCAGGATCCGGGCGAACGCAATCCGTTGCTGCTCACCGGGAGAGAGCACCTTGGCCCAGTCCTGGACTTCGTCGAGCCGGCCGACCAGGTGCGCCAGGGCGACCTCGTCGAGAGTCCGCTTGAGCGTCTCGTCGTCGACCGAGCCCTCTTCGCTGGGGTAGGTCACCACGGCGCGCAGGTCACCGAGCGGGACATAGGGCAACTGCGACAAGAACATCGTTTCGTTGGCGCCGCACGGGCGGGTGAGTGTTCCCGACGTGAACGGCCACAGTTCGGCGAGGCTGCGCAGCAGGGTGGTCTTGCCGCTGCCGGACGGGCCGGTGATCACCAGGGTGTCGCCGACCTGCAGGTGCAGGTCGAGCGGGTTGATGAGCTGCCTGCCGTCAGGGGTGCGGACCTCGACGTCGGTGAGCTGTACCGTGCCGTCCTCACACGGTGTGGTGGTGACCTCGGGCAGCGCCCGGCCCTCTTCGTTGGCGACGACCAAGCCGTGGAGACGCATGATCGCGGCCCGATACCCGGCGAAGTTGTCGTAGGCGTTTCGGAAGAACGACAAGCCGGTCAGAATCTCGCGGAAGGCGGTCGCCGTTTGGGTGAGCGCGCCCAGCGTGATCTCTCCGCTGAAGAACCGCGGAAACTGCACAAGGTAGGGGAGAGGCTCCTGGGCCTGGCTCACCGACAGGTTCCATCCCAGGAAGCCCGTCATCCGATTGACGTATTTCTTGTAGTTCTCCACGACCGGTGTGAACAATCGGCGTAGCCCGGTACGTTCGGCGATCTCGCCCCGGTAGAAGGCGACCGCCTCGGATGCGTCACGCAGCCGCACCAGTGCGTAGCGGAACGCCGCGTTGTACTTCTCGTTGTTGAACGACAGCGTGATGATCGGCCGGCCGATCCAGAACGCGATGACGCTGGCGAACAGAACGTAGACGATTCCGATCCAGAAGATCGCCCGGGGCAGGTCGATTCCCACCAGGGGCAGGGTGATCTCGCCGGAGAGATTCCACAGAATCGCGGTGAACGAAATCATCGAGGCGATGGCGCTGATGGCGCCGAACAGCAACGTGGCGGTGGAGGTGTTGTTCGGCGTGTTGGGCAACGGGCCGACACCGGCGGTGAAGATGTCGATGTCCGCCTGGATACGTTGGTCTGGGTTGTCGATCGTGTCGTCGATGAACCTGGACCGGTAGTAGGCCTTGCCGTCGAGCCAGTCCCCGGTGAGATCGTCGGTCAGCCACTTCCTCCAGGCCAGCATGAACCGCTGAGTCATGAACAGGTCGATCATGATCTGCGCAACATTGAGGATCGCCAGGACGACGAACACCGTCATCGCCAACCAGAAGCCGTCCTTGCCCGATTGCCGCACGGCCTCGTTACCGTTGCCCAGGCCGGCCGCGATGACCTGAAAGCTGGTCATCAGATCGTTGCCGTAGAAACTGAACAGCACGGACAGGCGGACGCTGGTGATCACCGACAGCAGCAACGCCGCCAGCCACAGCCACACCTTGATGCTCCCGGCTCCGGTGAAGTATCCGCCCGTGACGCGCCAGAATTGGCTGCCCCACGTGGTGAACCGGGCGAGCAGGAACAGGATCACCATGGTGGACACCGCCGCGATCAACCACCCTTTGGCGATCCAGACCAGCGACGTCTGCAGCTCGGTGCTCCAGTCGAGTGTCGGGCTGAACATCTCCATGCGGGAAAAGTACCCTCCACAACCGGCCGCAGCGGGGTGGGACGTCCTCCCCGGCGCGCTGCGCCGATCCGGTTCGGGGTCACGCTCGGGGCCAGTCGGCGCGTCCGCGTACCGTGAACATGTGCCGAAGACGTCCACCGCCAAACCGGGCCGCTTGAGCAGCAAGTTCTGGAAGATGCTGGGGGCCAGCACCGAGCGCAATCAGGCTCGGTCCCTCTCCGAGGTCAAGGGTGCAGCCGCATTCGAAGACAAGGCTGCCAAGCTCGATGACGAGCAGCTCACCAAGGCTGCCAAGCTGCTCGAACTGCAGGATCTGGCGGCTTCGGCGGACATGCCGCAGTTCCTGGCGCTGGCGCGTGAGGCCGCCGAAAGAACGACGTCTCTGCGGCCCTTTGATGTACAGCTGCTCGCGGCGCTGCGCATGCTGGCCGGTGACGTCGTGGAGATGGCCACCGGTGAGGGCAAGACCCTGGCCGGGGCGATCGCCGCGGCCGGCTACGCGATCGGCGGCCGGCATGTGCACGTGATCACCATCAACGACTATCTGGCCCGCCGCGACGCCGAATGGATGAGCCCGCTGCTGGAGGCGCTGGGGCTGACGGTCGGGTGGATCACCGCCGATTCCACGGCCGACGAACGTCGCGAGGCCTACGAGTGTGATGTCACCTACGCCTCGGTCAACGAGATCGGCTTCGATGTGCTGCGCGATCAGCTGGTCACCGATGTCGCCGATCTGGTGTCGCCCAACCCCGACGTGGCACTCATCGACGAGGCCGATTCGGTGCTCGTGGACGAGGCGCTTGTGCCGCTGGTGCTGGCCGGCACCAGCCACCGCGAACAGCCACGGGTCGAGGTGATCCGGATGGTCGGTGAGCTGACCGCGGGGGCGGACTATGACACCGACGACGACAACCGCAACGTGCACCTCACCGAGGCGGGGGCGCGCAAGCTGGAAGCCCGGCTGGGGAACATCGACCTGTACTCCGAAGAGCATGTCGCCACCACGCTCACCGAGATCAACGTCGCCCTGCACGCGCACGTGCTGCTGCAACGCGACGTGCACTACATCGTCCGGGACGGTGCCGTGCACCTGATCAACTCGTCGCGCGGGCGCATCGCCTCGCTGCAGCGCTGGCCTGACGGTCTGCAGGCCGCGGTCGAGGCCAAGGAGGGCATCGAGACGACCGAAACCGGTGAGGTGCTCGACACCATCACGGTGCAGGCGTTGGTCAACCGCTACCCGACGGTGTGCGGCATGACCGGCACCGCCCTGGCCGCCGGTGAGCAGCTGCGCCAGTTCTACAAACTCGGGGTGTCGCCGATCCCGCCGAACAAGCCCAACATCCGTGAGGACGAGACCGACCGGGTGTACCTCACCGAGGCGGCCAAGAACCACGCCATCGTCGAGCACATCGCCGAGGTGCACGCCACCGGCCAGCCGGTGCTCGTCGGCACCCACGACGTGGCCGAGTCCGAGGACCTGCACCGCAGGCTGGTCAAGGCCGGCGTGCCGGCGGTGGTGCTCAACGCCAAGAACGACGCCGAAGAGGCCGCCGTGATCGCCGAGGCGGGCAAGCTGGGTTCGGTCACGGTGTCCACCCAGATGGCCGGTCGCGGCACCGACATCCGGCTGGGTGGCTCCGATGTGGGTGACGACTCGGAGGACAAGGACAAGGTCGCCGAGCTCGGCGGCCTGCACGTGGTGGGCACGGGCCGGCATCAGACCGAACGTCTGGACAACCAGTTGCGGGGCCGTGCCGGACGCCAGGGCGATCCGGGTTCCTCGGTGTTCTTCTCCAGCTGGGAGGACGAGGTGGTCGCCGCCCATCTCGACGACGCCAAGCTGCCCACCGAGACCGACGAGGACGGCCGCATCGTCGCGCCCAAGGCCGCGGGTCTGCTCGACCACGCCCAGCGCGTCGCCGAGGGCCGGCTGCTCGACGTGCACGCCAACACCTGGCGCTACAACCAGCTGATCGCCCAACAGCGCGCGATCATCGTCGACCGCCGCGAGACGTTGCTGCGCACCGACACCGCCCGCCGCGAACTCGAGGAGCGCTCGCCGGAGCGGTATGCCAAGCTCGCTGAGGAGCTGGGGGACGACGCCGAGGAGAAGCTGACGAAGATCTGCCGGCTGATCATGCTGTACCACCTCGACCGTGGCTGGTGTGACCACCTGGCGTTCCTGGCCGACATCCGCGAGAGCATCCACCTGCGGGCGCTGGGCCGGCAGAACCCGCTCGACGAATTCCACCGGATGGCCGTGGACGCGTTCGCCTCGCTGGCCGCCGACGCCATCGAGGCCGCCCAACAGACGTTCGAGACGGCCGACTCCATCGAGGACGAGCCGGGCATCGATCTGTCCAAACTCGCGCGCCCGACCTCGACGTGGACCTACATGGTGCACGACAACCCACTCAACGACGACACCATGTCGGCGCTGAGCCTGCCAGGGGTGTTCCGCTAAGTTCTAGGCATGGAACACGCGCCGATTGCCGCGCGCGACCGGGTGCTGACGGTGCCGAATGTGCTCAGTGTGCTGCGCCTGGTGCTGGTGCCGGTGTTCCTGTGGCTGTTGTTCGGCGCGCACGCCAACGTGTGGGCCGTGGCCATCCTGATGTTCAGCGGCTTCTCCGACTGGGCCGACGGCAAGATCGCCCGGCTGGTGGCCAACCAGTCGTCGCGGCTGGGCGAGCTGCTCGATCCGCTCGTCGACCGCATCTACATGGTCATCGTCCCGCTGGCGCTGGCCCTGTACGGCACGGTGCCGTGGTGGTTGGTGCTGACCCTGCTCGGTCGGGATGCAGTGCTGGCCGCGACGCTGCCGGTGCTGCGCCGTCGCGGGCTGACCGCACTGCCGGTGACCTACCTGGGCAAGGCCGCCACGTTCGCGTTGATGTCCGGTTTCCCGCTGGTGCTGCTCGGGACGGCGGACGCCCAAGATCCAGCACTGTGGAGCCGGGTGGTGCTGGCCTGCGGTTGGGCGTTCCTGCTCTGGGGGCTGGCGTTGTATCTGTGGTCGGCCGTGGTCTACCTGATCCAGGTGACGATGGTGGTGCGACAACTTCCCACGGTCCGGTCATGAGCACGCTGGGCGGCTACGAGTCCGGTGCCGGGCTCAATCATCATGAAGCCGACGCGCCCAAACGGATTCCGGTGCCCTCACTGTTGCGGTCGCTGCTGTCCGAGCACCTCGATCCCGGCTATGCCGCGGCCGCCGCGGCTCGCGAAGCCGATGACCGGCCCCGTCGTCGGCTGGTCGACCTCGGGTGGCTGGTGGTGGGCGCAGCAGCCATCGCCACGGTGTTCGCCGTGGCGGCCGGGCAGGCGCAGACCGCGGCCCCGGCCGCCCGCGAGGCCCAGCACACCATGGCCGGGCGGGTGCGGGCGGCTGCGCTCAGTGCCGACCAGGCCGCCGCCGCGCGCGACGCCTTGGTCGATCAGGTGGACTCCGAACGTCGCACCCGCCTCGGTATGGACGAGAACGGCCAGCAGTTGCTCGGTGACCTCGACACCGCGAACATCGAGGCGGCGGCCGTCGGGATGATCGGTCCGGGGCTGACCGTCACGGTCACCGATCCGGGCATGTCCAAGGATCTCAGCGATGTGTCGAAACAGCGGGTTGCCGGCGGCCAGCAGGTCATCCTCGACCGCGATCTGCAACTCGTGGTCAATTCGCTGTGGGCCAGTGGCGCAGAGGCGGTTTCGGTGGGCGGCGTGCGGGTCGGCGCCGGTGTCACGATCCGGCAGGCCGGCGGCGGAATTCTGGTCGACAATCAGCCGATCACGAGCCCATATGTCATTGTGGCCATCGGACCACCGAAGGGAATGGCCGATGCCTTCGAACGCTCTCCGGGCCTGCACCGGCTGCGGCTGTTGGAGATTTCCTATGGAGCCGGGGTGAACGTGAGCGTGGGTGACGGTCTGACCGTTCCCCCGGTGTCGGTACGAGATGTCAACTTCGCCAAACGGATTGGATAGACCTGACGTGCACAGGATTGACCGTTAGATGATCGGGATCGTCGCGCTCGTCATCGGGATCGTGCTGGGATTGGTGTTCCACCCCAGCGTTCCGGAGTTCGTCGAGCCGTACCTGCCGATCGCGGTGGTGGCAGCGCTGGATGCCGTGTTCGGGGGCCTGCGGGCCTATCTGGAGCGGATTTTCGACGCCAAGGTGTTCGTGGTGTCGTTCGTGTTCAACGTCTTGGTGGCGGCGTTGATCGTCTACGTCGGCGATCAACTCGGTGTCGGCACCCAGTTGTCCACGGCGATCATCGTGGTCCTGGGCATCCGGATCTTCGGCAATGCCGCCGCGCTGCGGCGACGGTTGTTCGGCGCGTGACATGAGCGACCCCGAGTCCTCGAAGGACACCGGCAAGGACACCGACCCGGACACGACGGAACCGGACAACACCGAACCGGACACGAAGGAACCGGACAAGGCCGAACCGGCCGCGCATTCGGCCGAGCACCACGGCCGTCATGAGATGCCCCCGGATGTCTCGCCACGCCGGTTCCGCAATCTTCGGATCGTGCGTGGCGGTCGCTCGCGGCTCGTGTTCGGCGGTCTCGGGGTGCTGCTGTGCCTGTTGCTGGGTATGGCGATCGTCACGCAGGTGCGCCAGAACGAGTCCGGAGATTCGCTGGAGACCGCACGTCCGGCGGATCTGCTCATCCTGCTGGATTCTCTGCAGCAACGTGAGGCCTCACTCAACACCGAGGTGTCGGATCTGCAGCGGACCCTGCAGCAGCTCCAGGCTTCCGGCAGCAGCGACCAGGCGGCGATCGAAAATGCCCAGGCCCGGTTGGAGGCGCTGTCCATCCAGATCGGCACGGTGGCCGCCACCGGGCCGGGAGTGACGTTGACCATAGAGGACAACGCGCCCGGGGTGCCGGCCGAGACCATGCTCGACGTGATCAACGAATTGCGCGCGGCCGGAGCCGAGGCCATCGAGATCCGCGGTGGGGAGCAGCCGTCGGCGGTGCGGGTGGGCATCGACACCTGGATCGTCGGCGCGCCCGGGGCGCTGGCGGTCGACGACGTCACCCTGCGACCGCCGTATTCGGTTCTGGCCATTGGGGATCCACCGACGCTGGCGGCGGCGATGAACATTCCCGGCGGGGCAATGGACAGTGTCAAGCGGGTCGGCGGCACGATGGTGGTACAACAGGCCGAGCGGGTCGACGTCACCGCCTTGCGGCAACCGAAACCTCGCCAATACGCTCAGCCGGTCAAGTGAGCTTCACCTGACCAGAGCAATCAACTCCACGAACTAAGGAGCGCCGTGAGCGAGATCCCAGCCGACCTGTACTACACCTCGGAGCACGAGTGGGTGTTGCGCACCGGTGACGACACGGTGCGCGTCGGCATCACCGACTACGCCCAGTCCGCGCTCGGTGACGTGGTATTCGTCCAACTGCCCGACGTCGGGGCCCAACTGGGCTCGGGCGATGCGTTCGGTGAGGTCGAATCCACCAAGTCGGTGTCGGATCTGTATGCCCCCGTCGCCGCGAAAGTCGTTGCCGTCAACGGGGATCTGGAAGACAGCCCGCAGCTGGTCAATTCCGACCCCTACGGCGAAGGCTGGCTGGTCGATCTGCGGCTCGAGGAGGGCACCCTCGAGGAGGCGCTGTCCGGTTTGCTCGACGCGGACGGCTACCGCGCCGCGGTGACCGAGTGAGGGATTGTTAGGGTTTCGAGGGCCGGTCGCCGAGACCGGTTCGACCGTGCCCGGCGCGCAGAGATCTTCCCCATCGGATCCGGCGTTGGTGGACACAATGGTGCCTGAGGCGCGGTACGGTCGACGGTGAGACCGACGATGGGCTGGGGCCACGCCGGGCAACGCCACAGCAGCCAGTGAGGAGCAGCGGGTGACGGACAAAGACAGCAATTTGGGGGCCGACCAGTCGTCGGAAGACGTGACGGTGGAAACCACATCGGTTTTCCGTGCAGACTTCCTGAACGAGCTGGATGCGCCCGCAACGGCCGGTACCGAAGGCGCCGTTTCCGGCGTCGAGGGCCTGCCCGCGGGTTCGGCATTGCTCGTCGTCAAGCGTGGACCCAACGCGGGGTCCCGGTTCCTGCTCGATCAGCCGACCACCTCGGCAGGACGTCACCCGGACAGCGACATCTTCCTCGATGACGTCACGGTGAGCCGTCGTCACGCCGAGTTCCGGTTGGAGAGCGGCGAGTTCCAGGTTGTCGATGTCGGCAGCCTGAACGGAACGTACGTCAACCGGGAGCCGGTCGATTCGGCCGTGCTGGCCAACGGCGACGAGGTACAGATCGGGAAGTTCCGCCTGGTGTTTCTCACCGGCCCCCGCTCTGACGACGACAGCAGCTCCAGCAGCTAGCCGATGACTGCCCCCGACAGACCTGCACTGGCCGGGATGTCGATCGGCGCCGTGCTGGACCTGCTGCGGGGCGACTTTCCCGATGTCACGATCTCCAAGATTCGGTTCCTGGAGGCCGAGGGACTGGTCACGCCGCAGCGCACGGCGTCGGGGTACCGGCGCTTCACCGCGTACGACTGTGCGCGGTTGCGGTTCATCCTGACCGCCCAGCGCGACCAGTACCTCCCGTTGAAGGTGATCAAGGCGCAGCTGGACGCCCAGCCGGACGGGGAGATTCCGCAGACCGGTTCGGCCTACGGGGTTCCCCGTCTGGTGCCGGTCGCCGAGGGCGAGGACGACGGGGGCGACGGGGCCCGTCCCGGTGTTGCCGGGGTGGCGCCCACCCAGGTGCGGCTGTCCCGGGAAGATCTGTTGGCCCGTTCGGGCGTCGACGAGGACACGCTCGGGGCGCTGCTGCGAAACGGCATCATCACCGCCGGGCCGGCCGGGCTTTTCGACGAACACTCCGTCGTCATCGCCCAATGTGCCCGCGCCCTGGGCGACTACGGTGTCGAGCCACGGCATCTGCGGGCGTTCCGCTCCGCGGCCGACCGGCAGTCCGACCTGATCGCCCAGATCGCCGGCCCGGTGGGCAAGGCGGGCAAGGCCGGAGCCCGGGACCGGGCCGACGACCTGGCCCGTGAAGTGGCCGCCCTGGCGATCACTCTCCACACGTCCCTGATCAAGTCCGCCGTACGCGACGTTCTGGATCGCTGAGGACTAGACTCATTTCGACGGCTAATTCGTCAACGCCGGGTCCTTGAGCGGATGCGCAGGCGAATGGCACGACGGACGAAAAATCGACGAAACGGCACGGCGGTGCGGAGGGCAGGCACAGATGGCTGAGGTTCGTGTGGTCGGCATTCGGGTTGAGCAGCCGCAGAACCAGCCCGTGTTGCTCTTGCGGGAATCCAACGGTGATCGCTATCTGCCGATCTGGATCGGTCAGTCCGAAGCCGCGGCGATCGCGCTGGAGCAGCAGGGTGTCGAGCCCGCCCGGCCGCTCACCCATGATCTGATCCGCGATGTCATCACGGCCCTGGGGCATTCGCTCAAAGAGGTGCGCATCGTCGACCTCCAGGAAGGCACCTTCTATGCCGACCTGATCTTCGACCGTGACGTCAAGGTGTCGGCCCGCCCGTCGGATTCGGTGGCGATCGCCCTGCGTGTCGGCGTGCCGATCTACGTCGAGGAGGCGGTGCTGGCCGAGGCCGGGTTGCTGATTCCCGACGAGAACGACGAAGAGGCCACCGGCACCGTCCGCGAAGACGAGGTGGAGAAGTTCAAGGAGTTCCTGGACAGCGTCTCCCCGGACGACTTCAAGGCGACATGACCGGCGCCCGCGAGGTCACGGATACGTCTCAACTGGGCATATCGGTGTCAACACGCGGCGCGGCAGTCATCGGGGCGCGGATTCGGGCGCCATACTTTCTTGGCAGCGGGCATTCCGGGCCCGGCGGGAAGCGTATGCTCGACACATTCGAGCTTGCCGAAAACCGCCGTGGCAGAGGTTGCTGTGGTGCAGGACATTGAGTATGGCGCGGGCGAGTTCGAACGGCGAGAGGATTCACAGTGGGTGACACGCCACGGCAGGAAGAGCTGGATCTGACCACCGGAAGCGGCGCGGAGCCGCCTGTCAGGCCGTCCGGCGAAGCCGTCCAGGGTGGGTTGTTCCCCGATGACTCGGTACCTGACGAACTGGTCGGCTACCGCGGTCCGAGCGCCTGCCAGATCGCCGGGATCACCTATCGGCAGCTGGACTACTGGGCCCGCACCTCGCTGGTGGTCCCGTCCATCCGCGGTGCCGCCGGATCGGGCAGTCAGCGGCTGTACTCGTTCAAGGACATCCTGGTTCTCAAGATCGTCAAACGGCTCCTGGACACGGGCATCTCGTTGCACAACATCCGGGTCGCGGTCGATCACCTGCGTCAGCGCGGCGTGCAGGACCTGGCCAACATCACGCTGTTCTCCGACGGCACCACGGTCTACGAATGCACGTCGGCCGAGGAGGTCGTGGACCTGTTGCAGGGCGGCCAGGGCGTGTTCGGCATCGCGGTGTCGGGTGCGATGCGCGAGCTGACCGGTGCGATCGCCGACTTCCCGGGCGAGCGCGCCGACGGTGGCGAGTCCATCGCCGCGCCCGAAGACGAGCTGGCCTCGCGGCGCAAGAGTCGCGACCGCAAGATCGGCTAGCCGCCCGGTAAGATAGGCGACGCATCGCCCTCGTGCGGGAGAGCTTCGTGACAGCCAGTCACGGACGCCGAAGGAGCAATACCTCTCCGTCAACCTCTCAGGCACCCAGGACCGCGCCAGGCCCCGATGCCTCTGGAAAGTGGTGCCGTCGAGCACCCGCCCATGGGGAAAGGCCCGCAGGGGCTGAATCTCTCAGGCGCCCGGACCGGGTCGACGACAGAGGGGGAGGGACGCCTACGACGTCTGCGCGTCTGCGCACGTCTGCGCCTCAGGGAGTCTAGTGTCCGACCAGCATCAACCGCGGTTCGCCGATCGTCACATCGGCCCGGACGCCGCAGCCGTCACCACCATGCTCGACGTGATCGGTGTGTCGTCTCTCGACGAGCTCGCCGCCAAGGCGCTGCCGGCCGGCATTCTCGACGCACTGGCCTCCGATGGCGTGGCCCCGGGGCTGGAGGTCCTGCCCGATCCGGCCACCGAGGAGCAGGCGCTTGCCGAGTTGCGTGCGCGGGCCGACTCGAACACCACCGCGATCTCGATGATCGGTCAGGGCTACTTCGACACCTTCACCCCGGCCGTGTTGCGTCGCAACATTCTGGAGAACCCGGCCTGGTACACCGCCTACACCCCGTACCAGCCCGAGATCAGCCAGGGCCGCCTCGAGGTGCTGCTGAACTTCCAGACCATGGTGTCCGACCTCACCGGCCTTGAAGTGTCGAATGCCTCGATGCTCGACGAGGGCACCGCGGCGGCCGAGGCGATGACGCTGATGCACCGGGCGACGAAGTCCAAGTCCAACCGTCTGGTGGTCGACACCGATGTGTACGCGCAGACCGCCGCAGTGCTGGCCACCCGGGCCCGTCCGCTCGGGATCGAGATCGTCACCGTCGACCTTCGCGAGGGGCTTCCCGAGGGCGACTTCTTCGGGGTCATCGTGCAGCTGCCGGGTGCGAGCGGACGTGTCGTGGATTGGACGAGCCTGGTCGATGATGCCCACGATCGGGGCGCCCTGGTGGCCGTCGGGGCCGACCTGCTGGCGATGACCTTGATCACCCCGCCCGGGGAGATCGGCGCCGATGTCGCGTTCGGCACCACCCAACGGTTCGGTGTGCCAATGGGATTCGGCGGGCCGCACGCCGGTTATCTGGCAGTGCACGCCAAACATGCGCGGCAGTTGCCGGGCCGATTGGTGGGCGTTTCGGTGGACGCCGACGGTGCGCCGGCCTACCGCCTGGCTCTGCAGACCCGCGAGCAGCACATCCGCCGGGACAAGGCGACCAGCAACATCTGTACCGCGCAGGTGCTGTTGGCGGTGATGGCTGCGACGTACGCCAGTTACCACGGCGCCGACGGGCTGACTGCGATCGCCCGCCGGGTGCACGATCATGCCGCGGCGATCGCGGCGGGTCTGGGCGACGCCCTGGTACACGACACCTTCTTCGACACCGTGTTGGCCCGAGTCCCCGGCCGGGCCGATGAGGTGATCGCGGCCGCCAAGACCAAGGGCATCAACCTGTGGCGGGTCGACGCCGATCACGTGTCCGTGTCGTGCGATGAGGTCACCACCGGCGAGCATGTGGCCGCCGTGCTGGAGGCGTTCGGAGTCGCACCCGCGGCTGATCCGGTGAACACCGGAATCGCCACGCGCACATCGGAATTCCTGACCCATCCGGCGTTCAACTCTTACCGTACCGAGACCGCGATGATGCGCTACCTGCGGTCGTTGGCGGACAAGGACATTGCCTTGGACCGCAGCATGATTCCGCTGGGCTCGTGCACGATGAAGCTCAACGCGGCCGCCGAGATGGAGCCGATCACCTGGCCGGAGTTCGGCCGTCAGCATCCGTTCGCGCCGGCCGCGGACAATCCGGGACTACGCAAGCTCATCGCCGACCTCCAGGACTGGCTCACCGGCATCACCGGGTATGACCAGATCTCGTTGCAGCCCAACGCCGGATCTCAGGGCGAGTACGCCGGGTTGCTGGCGATCAAGGCCTACCACGAGTCCCGCGGCGACACCGACCGCGACCTGTGCCTGATCCCGTCGAGTGCACACGGCACCAATGCGGCCTCGGCCGCGCTGGCCGGGATGCGCGTCGTGGTGGTCGCCTGCCGCGAGAACGGCGACGTCGACCTCGACGACCTGCGCGCCAAGATCGCCGAACATGCCGATCGGGTTGCGGCGCTGATGATCACCTACCCGTCGACGCACGGGGTGTACGAGCACGACGTCGCCGACATCTGCGCGGCCGTGCACGACGTCGGTGGCCAGGTTTACGTCGACGGGGCGAACCTCAACGCGCTGGTCGGTCTGGCCCGGCCCGGCCGGTTCGGTGGCGATGTCAGCCATCTCAACCTGCACAAGACGTTCTGCATCCCCCACGGTGGCGGTGGTCCCGGCGTCGGGCCGGTCGCGGTGCGCGCACACCTGGCCCCGTTCCTGCCGGGCCATCCGCTCGCCGACGAGCTGCCCGACGAGCACACCGTCTCGGCCGCACCGTATGGGTCCGCGTCGATCCTGCCGATCACCTGGGCCTACATCCGCATGATGGGGGCCAAGGGGCTGCGTGCAGCCACTCTGACCGCGATTGCCTCGGCGAACTATGTGGCCCGCCGGCTCGATGAGTACTACCCGGTGCTCTACACCGGCGAGAACGGCATGGTGGCCCACGAGTGCATCCTGGACCTGCGCGCGATCACCAAGAGCACCGGCGTCACCGTCGACGACGTGGCAAAACGCTTGGCGGACTATGGCTTCCACGCACCCACCATGAGTTTCCCGGTGGCCGGCACGTTGATGGTCGAGCCCACCGAGAGCGAGAGTCTGGCCGAGGTCGACGCCTTCTGTGACGCGATGATCGCGATCCGTGCCGAGATCGAAAAAGTCGCGGCCGGACTGTGGTCTGTGGATGACAATCCGCTGCGCGGTGCCCCGCACACCGCCGAGTGTCTGTTGGTCGCCGACTGGGATCACCCGTACACCCGTGAGCAGGCGGCCTACCCGTTGGGTAAGGGCTTCCGGCCCAAGGTCTGGCCGCCGGTGCGCCGTATCGACGGGGCTTACGGTGATCGGAACCTGGTGTGCTCGTGCCCGCCGGTGGAGGCGTTCGCGTAGCGCGCCCAACAGCTGGAGCGTTCGCGTAGCGCGTACGCTCGTCGATTTCTACCTCAGGGTCGTGCTAAGTCGTTCGGAACGACCCTGAGGTAGAAAACGGCGCGGCGGGCTCAGCCCAAGCGACCGGCTCAGCCCAAGCGACCGGTTCAGCCCAAGCGACCGGCTCAGCCCAAGCGACCGGTTCAGCCCAGCAGGGTGTTGACGGCGGTGGCCAATTCGGGTGAGGCCGAGCTGGCTACGTGTTGATAGGTGCCGCTGCTGGCCTGTGCCACAGCTTCCCAGGTGGCTCGGTCGGAACCCCCGCCGAAGTCGATCACGTTGACCGCCACCGGCTTTGCCGGGTCGAACGCGCCGCGGATGAACTCCTGCAGGCCCGCGCCGTCAAGGCTCTGGTCGGTGTGTGGGCCGGTGGTGATCACCAGGATGGAGTTGGCCTGGCCCTCACGGTATTTGGCCAGTGCCTCGTTGTAGACCAGCCGCAGCGTGGTGAACGACACCGCCCCGCCACCGGACGCCGACTGCTCATCCAGCGTGGAAATCAGTGCATCGGAACGACGTTGCCCACTCACCGGCTCGGCCAGCGGCCCCATCGAGACTTCGGACCGGCCCTCGGTGCCGTCGAAGGTCCACAATCCCACTGCCGAGGTGTCCGGCAGGGCCTTGAGTCGGCTGTCGAGCGCGGCCACGACGTTGGCCAACCGGGACTTGCCGCCCTCTTCGGTCGGCATCGACTGGTCGAGCATGATGGTGACCGCGCGGCTCTCCGACGGCGTGGCCGTGGCGTTGGCCAGCGTCACCCGCATGGTGTTGTCACCGACCGACAGCGGCGCGGCCAGTTCCGAGAAGTCGGTGACGTCGCTGGACGGCGGCGTCGTCCCCTCGGCCCGGAACCCGGCCTTGGCCAGCTCGGCGAGCTGTTCCGGCTTGCGCAGGAAACGGGCGAACTCGCTGGCCGCGGTCACCTGCTCGTTCTCCAGCCAGTCACCGGCCAGCAGCACCGCGGGATAGTCGGCGGTGGCGGTGGGGCCGGGCGGCACCCAGCCGGCCAACGTGGACTGGGCGTCGTCGAGCGTGCTACCCCGCTGGAACAGTTGCTGTTCGGTGGTGGCGACCGCGTGTACCGGTGCGGTGGCCGGGTCGGACGCATCGATCAACGCATCCAGCGCCGTGCCCAACTCGGTGTTGTCGAGCTTGGGTTGTCCGCCCAACAAGCTGTTGACACCGCTCATGCCCGAGGTGGGGGGCGCGCCTGACGGTGCGGTGGCCGCGGCCACGGCCTCGGCGGCCAGATAGGCGGCATCGCCGTTGCTGCGTGTCGGCAGTGCGAGTTTGAGGGTGCCCCAGCCGGGCAGTTTGAGCGCGTTCATCGCGGCCGGGGAGCTCTGCAGCTGCGGCAGGGTGGCCCAACTCTGTTGTGCCAACGCATCCTTGAGCTGCGGTCGGACCGCGAGAAGCACCGGGGAGGTGACCAGGGACCGGCTGTCGCTGACGGTCTTGGCGCCCGCGGTGGCCTCCAGCCGCGCCTCGGCGATACTGCTGGCCGGGATCCACAGGGCCGGCCGGTCACCGAGTTCGCTCGGCCAGGCGTTGGCGAAACCGCTGACCACCCGGTCGGATTCGGCGGACTGCACGCGGACCTTGACGCATCGGTCGCCCACCGGGCTGACCGATTCGTTGTAGCTGTTGGCCAGACTTTCGACGTACGTCGAGATGGTGGGGTCGGCGATCACCGCGACCCCGAGCTCGCCGTCGACACAGCGGGCGGCCGCGGCGTCACTGCGGTCGGCCAGGACATCCCCGAAGAACTTCCACAGGATCATCGCGCCGACGACGGCCACCACGGTGACCAGTGCGACGATCACACCGACACTGACCCCGCGCCGGCCGGTCTGCACCGCGCGGTGGCTGCCGGTCCATTCGCCGCCGTCCCAGTCCCCGCCGTGCTGCCGACCGGACGGCGGCGGAGCGGGCGGGGGCGGGGCATCGGAGACCGCACCGAACTGCGTGGTCGGCTCGTCGTCGGCGTAGTCCGCGTCAAGATCTTCGGCGTACTCGTCGTGATAGCCGGACGCATACTCGCCGCGATAACCGGCGGCGTACTCGTCGTCTTCGGCGTAGTCCGCTTCGTCGTAGTCGGCGTACTCCGAGTCGTGGTAATCGGATTCGTAGTCGTCGTCACCGTCTGCGTAACGGGGTGGACGGTACTCGGGCTCGTCTCGGTAACCGTGATCGGCGTGTCGAGACGGCTCGCGGCCCGATTGTTCGTAGTCGCCGGAGTACCGGAAGTCGCCGATGCGCCCGTGGCCGGGCTCTTCGGCCGCATCCTCGGGGTCGGGAATGCTGTGCCTGCCCATTCCTAACCCCTGTACGTCTCGCGCCGTCTAGTCATCCGGACCCGCCGAAGTCTAATCACTTCCCGGCGGTGCTCGCTTTGAACTCGCGGCGACGCCGGTGCAGGATCGGCTCGGTGTAGCCGTTGGGCTGCGCAGCGCCCGACAGGATCAACTCCTGCGCCGCACCGAAGGCGATACTGGCCTCCGGATCCGGAGCCATCGGCAGGTACGCGGGGTCGCCGGCGTTCTGCTCGTCGACGACCGCGGCCATCCGGCGCAGGCTGGCCTTGACGTCTTCTTCGGTGATGACGCCGTGGCGCAGCCAGTTCGCCAGCAGCTGGCTGGAGATCCGAAGCGTGGCACGGTCTTCCATCAGCGCGACGTCGTGGATGTCGGGCACCTTCGAACAACCGACACCGGCGTCGATCCAGCGGACCACGTAGCCCAGGATCGACTGGCAGTTGTTGTCGACCTCTTCGTGGATCTCCTCAGGCGACCAGGTCAGCGACGAGTCGGCGAGCGGGATCGTCAGCAATTCCTCGATCGTGCTGCGGGTCTTGCCGGCCAGTTCCTTCTGCACGGCCTCGACGTCCACCTGGTGGTAGTGCATCGCGTGCAGAGTGGCTGCGGTCGGCGACGGCACCCACGCGGTGGTGGCACCGGCCTTCGGCTGGCCGATCTTCTGCTCGACCATGTCGGCCATCAGATCGGTCATGGCCCACATGCCCTTGCCGATCTGCGCCTTGCCGGCCAGACCGGTGGCCAGGCCGACGTCGACGTTGTTGTCCTCGTAGGCCTTGATCCACGGCTGAGCCTTCATGGCGCCCTTGCGGATCATCGGGCCGGCCTCCATCGACGTGTGGATCTCGTCGCCGGTGCGGTCCAGGAAGCCGGTGTTGATGAACACCACGCGGTCGGACGCGGCCAGGATGGCGGCCTTGAGGTTGACCGTGGTGCGGCGCTCCTCGTCCATGATGCCGACCTTGAGCGTCGCCTGCGGCAGGCCCAGGACATCCTCGACGCGGCTGAACAGCTCGCAGGTGAACGCGACCTCTTCGGGCCCGTGCATCTTGGGCTTGACGATGTAGACCGAGCCGGTCCGGCTGTTCTGCAGGGGCCCGTTGTCGTCACCGGTCTTGAGGCCGTGCATGGCGATCAGGCCGGTGAACAGCGCGTCCTGGATGCCCTCCGGGATCTCGTTACCTTCGGCGTCCACGATCGCGTCGTTGGTCATCAGGTGGCCCACGTTGCGGACGAACAGCAGGCTGCGGCCGGGCAGGGTGAGCTCGCCCTCGCCGTCCGGCCGAGTGAAGGTGCGGTCCGGGTTGAGCACGCGGGTGAAGGTCTTACCGCCCTTGCTGACCTCTTCGGCGAGATCCCCGCGGTTCAGGCCCAGCCAGTTGCGGTAGCCCAGCACCTTGTCGTCGGCGTCGACGGCGGCCACGGAGTCCTCGAAGTCCATGATCGTGGTGATCGCGGATTCCAGCACCACGTCCTTGATGCCCGCGGCATCAGTGGAGCCGATGGGGGAGTCGGGGTCGATGAGGACCTCGATGTGCAGACCGTGGTTCACCAGGAGCACCGACCACTGCGGCTCACCGAGCGTGCCGGTGTAGCCGACGAACTGTTCGGGGTTGGCCAGGGCCGGGGACAACACGCCGTCTTCGATCTTGACCTCGGTGATGTCGGCCCACGAACCCTCGGCCAGCGGCACGGCCTCGTCGAGGAACTTGCGGGCGTACGCGATCACCTTGTCGCCGCGGGTCTTGTTGTAACCCGTGCCCTTCTCGGCACCGTCCTCTTCGCTGATGACGTCGGTGCCGTACAGCGCGTCGTACAGCGAGCCCCACCGGGCGTTGGCGGCGTTCAGCGCGAAGCGGGCGTTGAGGATCGGCACCACCAGCTGCGGGCCCGCGGTCGAGGTGATCTCGTCGTCCACGCCGGAGGTGGTGACGGTGAAGTCGGCCGGCTCGGGCAGCAGGTAACCGATGTCGGTGAGGAACTGCTTGTAGGCCTCGGGGTCCACCGGCTCGAGCACGTGCGAGCGGTGCCACTTGTCGATCTGGGCCTGCAGCTCGTCGCGACGGGCCAGCAGGTCCTGGTTCTTGGGGGTGAGGTCAGCGACGACCTTGTCCACGCCGGACCAGAAACTGTCCGGGTCGACGCCGGTGCCCGGCAGTGCCTCGTTGGTGATGAAGTCGTGCAGCACCTGTGCCACGCGCAGGTTTCCGACAGTCACGCGATTGGTCATGCGCGTTTCCTCCCTCGGCTCCAGGCGCCGTGCGGCGCCTGCCGTTTATCCAGCTTACCCATTGGTAACGTCGGCCTTTCAGCCGTCCAGCCCGGTGAGCAACAGCTCACACTGGTTAGCCAGCGTGATCCGCAAGGGAGCCGCACGTTCGGTGATGCGTTGTTGCGCCCTGACGTATTCGGCACGCCCGGCCGGTGTTTCGATGGCGATCGGCTCGAAACCATAGCGCCTCAAGTCGTATGGGCTGGCACACATATCCAACGCCCGCGCGTCGGCGGCCAGTTCGAGCGCGTCCATCACCAGGTCCGAGGACACCAGCGGGCCCAATTTGTAGGCCCACTTGTAGCAGTCCATGGCGGCATGGATGCAGCCCGGCTGCTCGGTGTCGATCTGCTGCTCCCGGCTCAGCGCTCGGTCGTTGCGGCCGGCGGCGGCTTCGGTGAAGAAGCGGTACGCGTCGAAATGGCTGCACCGCAACGGCATCGACTCGACCACCGCATCGGTTCCGGTCGCACCGAGGCGCAACGGCACCTGGCCGTGGCGGATCTCGGGCGAGCGGTACACCATGGCCCATTCGTGGAGGCCGAAACAGTTCATCCGCGGTGTCCGCGAAGCGGTGGCGCGCATCAGGCGTGCCACGAACCGCACGGTCGCCGCGCGTGTGACCAAATAGTCATGCCCGACGGTGACCCCGCGGGCGTGTTCGGTGTAACCGCCGACGCTGAGATAGCGCCGCGCGGCCGGTCCGCCCAACACTGCGCCGAAGCCGGGATGCCAGCGTCGCAACTGGCGCGGCCGCAGGCTGTAGTAGGTGAATAGGAAGTCCCACACCGGGTGCGCCTCGCCGCGCTCCTGCCGGCGCCGGTGCGGCGCCACGAAGCGCTCGACGCGGTCGCGGTGACGCTCCTCGGCAGCGGTCCAGTCAGGTTCGTCGAGAACCCGTTCGATCGCCGAGAGCGTCAGCTCAGACACGGTGCGTACCGTCACGCACCGTGCCGACCAGGTCTTCGACCAGATCCTCCAGCGCCACCATGGCGGTGACGGTGCCGCCGACCGGATCGGCACCGTCGGGGTTGTCGGCGGCGGTGCCGTCGGCGATCACCAGGGCCAGGTGACTGTTGCTGCGTCTCATCCGGGACAGCGCGTCGGGCAGCGGCAACGAGGCGGGCACCCGCGGCAGCGGACGCACCATCGCCACGTCCACCACCGCATCGGGATCGTTGAGCTGCGGCAACACGTCCTTGATGTGCAGATAACCGATGGCGGTCCCGGACGTGTCGGTCACCGGGAAGCGGGAGTAACCGGTCTCGGTCAGGGCCTGCTCGACCGCGCCGACCGTCGGACCGCTGCCCTCGGCCGCGACCGGGATGGCGTGGATGTCGTCCAACGGCATCGCCACGTCACTGACCGTGCGGCTGCGAATCTGCAGGGCCCGGGTCAACCGGCCGTGCTCCTCGGTGTCGAGCAGCCCTTCGGACACCGACTCGGCGATCATCTCCGAGAGTTCGACCGTCGACACGGCCGATTCCAGTTCGTCCTTCGGTTCGACGCGGAAGGCCCGCAGGGTGGCGTTGGCGCACCAGTTGTAGAACGCGATGAATGGCCGGGCGGCGCGGATGTACACCAGGTACGGCGGGACCAGCAGCATCGCGGCGGTCTCGGGCCCGGCGATCGCGATGTTCTTCGGCACCATCTCGCCGAGCAGCACATGCAGGATCACCACGACGGCCAGCGCCACGATGAACGAGACGGTGTGCAGGACGGCGTCGGGGACCCCGAGCAACCCGAACGGCATCTCCAGCAGGTGGGCGACAGCCGGTTCGCCGACCCGGCCCAGCAGGATCGAGCAGATCGTGATGCCAAGTTGGGAACCGGCCAGCATCAGCGACAGGTGCTCGCCGGCCCGGATCACGGTGACGGCGCTGCGCTTCCCCTGTTCGGCCAGGGCCTGCAACCGGTCCCGGCGAGCCGAGATCAGCGCGAACTCCGCCGCCACGAAGAACGCGTTCGCCGCCAGGAGCAGCACGGTCAACAGCACGCCCAGAATGTCACCCATGGCTGTCCTCCCGGCCGTCGAGGCGCGTGAGCTCGAGCAAGTCGATGCGACGACCGTCCATGCGCACCACGGTGGCCAGCCATCGCACCGGCCGGTCGGGATCGCCATCGGGATCGAACGCGGTGAGCTCCACGGCCTCGCCGTTCTCCGGTATGTGGCCCAGCTCCTGGAGGACCAACCCGCCGATCGTCTCGTATTCGCCCTCGGGCGCACGGAATCCGGTGCCGGCCGCGACCTCGTCGATGCGCAGCAAGCCGGACACCTGCCAGCCGGCGCCGGCGGGGACCACGTCGGGGGTGGCGTCGTCGTGCTCGTCGCGCACATCGCCGACGATCTCCTCGATCAGGTCCTCGACCGTCACCATGCCCGCCGTGCCGCCGTATTCGTCGACCACGAGTGCGGTCTGCAGGCCGTTGGCCCGGATCTGGGTCATCACGGCGTCACCGTCGAGGGTGGAGGGCACGGTGGCCACCGGCAGGGCCAGTCCGGCCAGCCGCGTGCGGCTGCGTTCGTCGCGCGGGATCGCGAACACCTGCTTGACGTGCACCACGCCGATGGTCTCGTCGAGGTCGCCCTCGACGATCGGAAAGCGCGAATAGCCGGTCCGGATCGCGGCCTCCATCAGATCGGCGACCGAATCACCGGCGTCGAGGACCTCGATCTTGGATCGCGGCGTCATCAGCTCCTCGGCGGTGCGCTCGCCGAACTGCAGCGAGCGGTGCACCAGCAACGCCGTGGAGGGGTCGAGGGATCCGCTACGGGCGGAGTTGCGCACCAGCGAGGCCAGCTCCTGAGCCGAGCGCGCCGAGCGCAGTTCCTCGGCGGGCTCGATGCCGAGTCGGCGCAGAATCCAGTTGGCGGTGCCGTTGGTCATCCGGATCACCGGGGTGAACAGCATCGAGAAGAGCACCTGCAACGGTGCTGCCGCCCGGGCCGTCGGGACCGGCCGGGCCACGGCCAGGTTCTTGGGCACGAGCTCGCCGAACACCATCGACAGCGACGTCGCGATAAGGACCGCCAGGAACAGC
Organism: Mycobacterium sp. NS-7484; assembly: GCF_001953975.1. Lineage (GTDB taxonomy): Bacteria > Actinomycetota > Actinomycetes > Mycobacteriales > Mycobacteriaceae > Mycobacterium. Next base: position 420 of record NZ_MBEJ01000111.1, on the reverse strand, counting down.
GACAGGCCGCCGGCGAACCTGGATGGCACGCCGATGGCGTCCAGACCGGGCCGGATCAACTCTCCGACGACGGGTTCGGCCAGATAACCGGTGGCCAGCGTGGTGATCGAGATACCCACCTGGGCGCCCGACAGCTGGAACGACAGTGTGCGGTGCGCCCGACGGACCAGCTGGTCGCGACGGTCGCCGGTGCGGGCGTTGGCCTCGACCGTGCTGCGCTCCAGTGCGGTCAGGGAGAACTCGGCCGCCACGAACACCGCGGTGCCCAGGGTCAACACCACGATCGCGAGGATCGACAACAAGGACAGCACCAGGTCCGTCGAGCCGCCCATCAGATCCTCACCAAGCAGCGGCCCGGCCGATGGCCCGGCCGACTAGGAGAAGGGTCGTCGTCGGCGCTCAGCAGTGCCTGGTGTTGCC